>NZ_JAFICR010000011.1:0-263624 GCF_017833915.1 Paenibacillus sp. 1182
CAATAGTTACCTATATTATACAACATTAACGCGGTGTCGTCTTAAACAAAATTAACATAAAATAGGCTGTCGAGACTTTCTCGACAGCCTGAAGATCCCGATGATATATCGGGATCTTTTTAGCTTAGGAGGGCAATTATGTCTACAATAGGCCAACGAATTCGAACTATTAGAAAAACAACAACTTAAATCAAATAAAGTTTGCAAATATAATTGGCATTTCTCAAAGAACGTTGAGTGAGCTGGAGCAAGATAAATACAGACCCTCTCTTGATATAATTATAGCAATTAAAGAAAACTTCAATTCCCATATAGAGTGGTTAATCTTTGGAGATACGCCTGTATCAAAAAACGCTATTTTTAATTTAGCCATTGAAGCTCAGGAATTAGAACTTATTTCTTTGTTTCGAGAACTTACTAAGGAAGATAGAGATAAAATTATTGATTTTATAAAACTGAAGATTGTTCGGTACTAATCTTTCACGAGAGCTCCTTAATGATATGTCTTAGAAATACTCATTTTAATTTTGGTACATACAAGTCACAAACGAGCTCTCTTACTTTGGAGTACAAATCCCTATTGTAATAACGGTCAATTGACAAAAAGCACGACGCGCAAGATCAGGCGTTACAAATGGAATTATTTTGAAGTAACCATTATAGGATACAGATAGAAGTACTATTCAAACGTTGATCTATACCTTATTGAGTTAACTGGTGAAATCCACTAATGGAGTAGTTTCCAACTTTCTTTGTATGGCGATTTTTGGTGGTTCCAGACTTTTTTTCTCGTGTTTATCAAGTGTCGGAGCTAATTCAATAAAATGAACAAAAGAGACGTCATTCTCAAACGTCTGTCTCCAAAGGGGGATTCCTAGTGCGGCTAGCTGGAGACTCGAAGTTATTCAGTGACAGGGAAAGGGAAGCCTGTCACTACACCCGCAGAATCTGTTTCTTTGCCTCTTGGAAGAGGTTTGACTCCCGTTGCTCTACCTGCTCATCCTGCTCTCTGAGCAGGTTTTTGCTTTTTATTGAGTAGAGTATAGAAATGAGATTATTAAGTCTTAAAGGTTCACTATGATTTGTAAACATCATATGAAACGAGGAAAGATGGGGGGAATTAATTATATTTACTCACTCTCCTAAGATATACGATTTGATAGATTAGTTGTATAGCAAGTCTTTATTGTTTACATTGAAAATAACACTTATTATGGTTCTTTCTGTAAACAAAATCACTAATCTGTCCGATACATACATAAGGATGTTTTATTGTTAAATATACCCTTGAAAATTATGATTTCACATATCATTTATATTAGATTTCGGTTTAAGATAACCAGCTATTTTAATATGTACGGTAGTATATAAATGCAGCAACCAGAAAGGAGATGGAACGTGAATCGTGAGGAAATTCTTCAACATTTTGCAAATGAGGTCCACGAACCGTTAAAGCATCAAATGTTATTTACGTTGGAAGCCTCTTTTCAAAATCGTAAGCATGCTTTGGTGAAGACATTTCGTAATTCACTGGAGCAACTACTCGGGAAAGTCAAGCAGATGCAGCGAGAAGGTACCAAGCAGGCGTTGGGATATATATCTTACTCCATGCTTCGTACCGAATTAGCAAACGGAAGGGCGACCTATTTGGTGGAGGCCATGGACAAGACGTGGTTTATGGATCGCCATCCTTGCCGAAATACTTATGATGCAGAATGGGCCTTTCGCTATTTGGACGAGTGGGAGACGGAATTAAGTAAGCATGCTAAGAAATATGGTGGAAGAATCGGCTTGGATGATATTCAAAGGATGAAATTGCGCGCGGCAATACATATTCACCAATATATCATTGCTTTGGCGCGTTTTAGTATCACAGAAGAATGGTTGGATGAAATACAGTTTGCTCATGAAATACAGTTGGAAGATGTGTTCGAGCTGAGAGTCGGAGAATATTGGGACCAAAGTGAAGTCGTTTATAAACGGGATGTGCGTGTCAAAGATTCGACGGTGACGAAAGATTGGCTTGAGGAAAAGAAGCCATATGACTACATACATGAAGTTTTTCGGGGAATTGACGGATCTCGAGGAGATTATGAGGGAATACGTCTGCAATATGCCGATTTGAGTGAAAGTTCTTTTAACAATAGTGTTTTTACAGGAGGAAATCTGATCGGTTCCCGTTGGAATAAAGCCTGTTTACAAGAAGCGGATTTTAGCGGTTGTTTGATTCAGGAAGCCCGTTTTGAACAAGCCAACTTAAAGGGAGCATCTTTCCGGGATGCAATAGCTGTACCTGGAATTTACCAGTCTAAACGATGGGAAAGACCCGGTTTTCAACCCGTAAGTTTTGCAGGAGCGGATCTTACAGGAGCTCAATTTCAGGGAGCCTACTTGAAGGATGCAGATTTCACCGGGGCCATATTGCAGGGGGCTGACTTTATGGGTGCAGCGTTTGAGGGAGCCTGCTTCAAAGGAGCGGTGCTGGATGGAAGCCGGTTTAGTTTAGGTATGCATCCAGCCGTTCAGAGTCTAACTTAATTTGGATAACACAATGTGGGACAAACGGAAAGGGAATGGAGGGAGCGTGGCATAGTGGAGTATTTCCTTTGTCAGCAGGATGATCGGATGTTGAATGCTGCTGTACCCGTGTGGGATGAAGAGGCAAATGCAGAGATGATGGACCTAAATGGCTGGACGAATTGGCCTCTATCTTATGCTGCACAGTTTAAGGTTAATGGTCACGATTATACAATTTACCCTGATATTCTAATGGGTTCCAGGATGATGGTATCTGATGCTGTGCATAAATTGTTACAGGTCTTTGTGCCGGGCTTGTTTAGCCGCATGGCTTTGCTTCGGGATATGGAACGTTCGCAGCAAAAGTTGTATTGGATGACTCAACCCCCGTTAGTGGATTGTTTGGGTGAGCAAAGTCAATTTCATCCTGGAGGAACATTGATGAAGCTAGTCGTAGATCGAAAACGTACCGAGGGGAAATCCCTATTGCAAGTTCAAGGGTTGCGTGAAACCTGCACGTTGGTCAATCTGACCTTGGCGGAAAGTCTGCTGCGGAGGGGGACAAGTGGCATCACCTTTCAGGAAGTCGTCATGCAGTAATAAAGATGGGAGTGGATAATGTATGGAACATCTGGATCAGAAAATAGTCTCGATGCTACACACAGTAGCTGTAGAAAATATCGAAAATGATCAATCTTTAATTGAGCATGAAGGGTTGAATCACGCTCACGGGAAGGAGCCGTTTGGACAGCCGCTACAAACACTTATGCAAATTGGCGGAGAAAGACTGGTCTTTGCTCAGCGACATTTGTTGGATGAACGCATTTGTATTACGATGCCAAATAGCTTTCGGGATATGCCCATGCACGAGCAACGATTAAAATATCCTTCTCATCATCGTCCGGATTTTATTTTTACCAATAACACAGGCACGATTAACTTAACCTTCAAGCATACCGAGAGTCCATTACAAACCGAAGAGTTGGAGTACTTTACGGATGAGATGGCTCAGGTGGTAAAGCAAACCCAGAAGTTGACTGAATGGTTTGGCCATGAAGTGCTGGAGAACGAAGAGTGTCGGATTGGATACTGCGAATTTATGACACCAGTATGGAACGCACGTGTATATAATTTATCCTTCTTTACGGTGCTGGAAGGACGTGCGCTAATGTGTACTTTTAACTGTACGGATGAAGAGATGGCAACCTGGCAGCCAATAGCCCGCAGTATGCTGCTAACGTTGAAAATAGAGTCTGAGCGAAAGGAAAATCAACTCTTATGACATTAACCCACATTACATATGATCGGTTGCAAATTACACCATTTGAATTGGTTAGCATTCAGGAACTCCATATGACCAAGCGGCTGAATGAGCACACCCGGCTCTCTTTTACCGCTATTTTACCTGAAGAATTACAGGACAGCTATGTCCAGTTGATCGAAGCCGATTCCCCGGTTTGTGTGTCGCAACTAGATGAAGCAGGCACTCCAACACCGCTATTTAACGGAACGGTGCTCCATATGGAAGTCAAAGTGGTCAGAGATGTGTATTACCTGGAGGTTGAGGCGATATCACACACGTATAAACTGGATATTCATAAAAAGAACAGGTCGTTTCAGGACAAAAATATGAAGGTTGAGGAATTGCTGCGGGCTGTAGGAGCAGATTATCCCGGTTTTGATATCATTGATTCCGCTACAGGGGGAGCGGCTTTAGGCCGTATAGCAGTCCAATATCGTGAAACCGATTGGGAGTTCCTCAAGCGGATCGCTTCGCGTTACCATACTTCACTCACACCTGCGTCGGTATTTGATGTGCCAAAGTGCTATTTTGGAGTCGAGGAAACCCAGTCTGGACTGGACTTAACCAATTATCATTATACCGTCAGCAAGCGAGTTGGAGATTATCGTTATTTTAACGGCAATGATACAGCACATGTAAACGAGCATGATTTTATTGATTACCGGGTTGAGGCGGAGCAGGTATTAGAGCTCGGCAGCACCGTTACCTTTAAGGGTAAAAATCTGTATGTGTACAAGGTAGACACTCATATGCAAAAAGGAATGATGCAGCACGTGTATACCCTGACTTCCCACAAGGGATTGAGACACCAAGAGGTGTTAAACGAGCAGCTTATCGGTCTGTCTTTACCTGGTAAAGTCATTCAGGTAGAGCGAGATCGTATCAAACTACATTTACATATCGATGCTGCGCAGGACCCTACAAAGGCCCACTGGTTTACCTATGTTTCTCCTTATACTGCAGAAGGACATAGCGGATGGTACGTAATGCCTGAGCTCGGGGATACCGTTCTGCTCTATTTCCCTACCCATCGAGAAGAAGAGGGCATGGCAAGTACATCTTTGCGCGAAAAGAATCGGAGTGCGGGGCAACACGCTCTTGCACATCCTGACATCAAATTGTTTCGTACCGCGCACGGCAAGGAAATCAAATTAACCCCTGATGAAATTATCATCACCAGTAAAGAGGGGACGATGTATATCCAGTTAAATGAGAAAAATGGAATTCACATTGTAAGCGATAAACAGATTCAATTTTCAGCAGGAGGGAATATCTCCCTTCATTCCGGCAGTAAAGTGAAAATCACGGCCGGGGATGAAATTCAAATGACGAGCAAAGGCAGTACCGTATCGTTGGGTGGAATAACCAATGTTCTGGGTAGCGAAGTGAAAACAAACTAAGAAAGGACATGGGGAAGGGGAAGAGAAGAATGGCAAAAAAATCTCATTCGGAAGAGGGAACTATTCAGGCTGGACGGGGAAGCAAGCAGGGCTACGTAGTTGCCGGGGCCATCTTGAGCTGCAGCTTTGGTACGCAGCCGACACGGCTCAAACGACCGTTCAGTCACGGCGTATATGTGAAGGAGAAAGCCCAAATGAATGTTGGAGATTACTTGCCCGGCACCAATATCAGCAATTTTGGCCGTTGCTCCTGCCCAGCCAATCCAGCGGTCAAAAGCAGTGACATGGTCGATATTTATGGGGTCAAAAAAGCGAACTGTGTTCCGGTGATCACCGGACCCTGGATCGGGGGCAAAAGCGATGTGCTTGTGGAAGGAGAACCGGCCTTGCTGGACCAATGTTCGAATGCGTGCCTATACGGGGGAATGATTCGGATTACAGACGATGGCCAGACGCTGGAGTAAGGAGGTACAAGTTGGATCACATACAAACGATGTTAACGTATAAGGAACTGGAATGTACAGGTCCATATCCTCTTCAAACGATAAACGAACTGCGTATCGAACGAAAACTAAATGACCACGTCCGGTTAAAGATCAGTGGATGGATAGATGAGGAACAGAGAGATCATTACATAGAACAGGATCAGGATAACGAACCGGTCATTATCCGTACCAAAACAGAAAATGATCAGCCTGAACGCATTTTGTTCCATGGTTTACTGGTCCATGCAGAAACACGGATGGTGCGTGGCATCTATTATGTGGAGCTTGAAGCCGTATCTCATACAATTCAGTTGGATATCACACCTGTAACTCGTTCTTATCAGGATACTTTAATGCCCTACGGAAATTTGATCAAGCAAATCATACAGAAGTACAGCCAGGCCGATGTTATTGATAACGTAACAAATGGTGCTACCCTGCATGCATTTACTTTACAGTATCAGGAGACGGATTGGGCCTTTCTCAAACGGGTCGCTTCCCGATTTGGAGCTATGCTGGTCCCGGAAATTTCACTAAACGGGCCCAAATTCTGGTTGGGTATGCCGGAGGGACAATACGTTGAAATGAAGCATCCCGTTTACCGTACTCGGCGCAGTTTTGATCCCAACAGCAAAACAAAATTTAGCTACTTGCTGCAGAGTGAAAAGCTTGCCCGGCCCGGGGATCTGACGGATTGGAATGGCGAGCAATGGATGGTAGCGGAAGTCACTTCTGAATTGCAAAAAGGAGTACTGCTACACGAGTATGAACTGGTTCACGAACAGGGGATTCAGCAAACAGAGATTTTGTACTCGAACCTCACCGGAGCCTCACTGGAAGGGCATGTATTAGAGGTCCAGTCAGGCCGAATACGTGTTCATCTTACAGTGGATGAAAAGCAGGATCGGGAAACGGCATGGTGGTTTCCATATGCTAGCAGTTATACAGCCGAAGGGAATAGCGGTTTGTACGTCATGCCGGAACGAGGAGATAGGGTATCCGTCCGGTTCCCTACAGAGCAGGAGGCGGATGGATATGCGGCAAGCTCCATACGACAAGGGAGAAACTCGCCAAAGCTCGCTGACCCAGCCACCAAGTATTGGGGGACACCTCATGACAAGGATATCAAGCTAAGTGCCAGTGAGTTGAAGATGACGGCCAAGTCGGAGCAGGTTTACATTCAATTGAATGCATCGGGTGTTCAGGTCGTCAGTGAGCATGAATTGTCATTGTCGGCGGGCAATACACTTTCATTGCATGCAGATGGGGAACTAAATATTCAAGCTGCCGAGGCCATCTATTTCAAAGCAGGCAGCAGCAGTTTGATGCTGGACGGTGAAACGGATATCCGATCCGCTAAAGTTCAACTGGAAGGGACGGTTAAAAAACCGGTTTTTGTAGCCGAACTGGCTCCGGTCTGGGAACCGCCATTAATGTCTGTAAAAGCCTATGCAGAGGCGCAGGCGGCGAAAAGTACAGCAAGCAGCAGTACAGGAGGAAGCTCCAATTCAGGCGCTACATCGAAAGATGAGGGAGCCGTTAAGTCAGCCGTAAACACTCCCAGCTCACCGAAGGCCAGTCTACTGGATGGTGTATTGGGACTAGCCCAGAAAGTATGTGATGTGGCTGGGTCTATTCCTGTCTTGGGAGCCATTCCAAAAGCAGCAAGTCAAAAAATAGCTTCGATTCGTTCCGAGGTCGCTTCCTCCGGACCGTCATCCATAGTTAAATATGCGGCAGCAGGCTTGTCCATGATCGCCAGTGTACCTTCCCATGGTTGGGGAGTGGTGTTGGGGAAGACCGCCAAGGTTGCTGCCCAAACCTTACAGGCGCATGCGGAGGAACAGAGGGCGCGTGAACAACATGCGATGATGGATTTCCTGGGCAAGGTGTGGACGAGTGCCAGAGGATATGGAGGAGTACAATCCATATCGGATTTCATCAACTATGTAAAAGGAGTCAATCAGGCTTCCGTCCAAGCCTATAGTGATATTCCTTCTGATATACGGGAACGCTGGTATCAAAGAAATGTGGATCAACAGTTTGAGGATGCGCTGGATGCTTATTATAATAATCAGGATCTCTCCACAGATATAATTGCATTAATGGAGCATCAGCGGCAGACAGACAACCATTTTCGATATAGTGACAGAGCTTTGATGAGTTCCAAGTATCGGGACGATATGAAAGGATACACGACGGAACAGAAAAAATATTTGATTGATTTTCTGAATTCAATTGACGATTATAGAAAAGAGTATGGGCCGTTTAGGGAAAGTCCTTTTATGAAAGATCTGGATAAGACTGAGCGGATTGTGTTGAGTGAAATCAAAAACTCCTCTCATGAATATCTAGAGGCAACATGGGAGCGAATACGTAACTTTCCTAATCTAGATATTAGCCAAATGGTAGTCGATAACTTTAAAGGAAAACAAGACGTAGCAGATAAAATTGTTAAAGTCATAACGCAACCAGAGGCTGTTTATGAAAAAGCAAAAAATAGCTCCAAACAAGAAAATGCCCATCTGTTAGTAGAAGCAGCATTTGCGTTTGTAGTTGGAAGGAAAGGAAAGAAAGGAAAGGAAGGAAAGAAACATTCCAAAGATGACGGTGCTTCACCAGGAGGATCGCATAAGAAGGATGATCATCTCTCTGAGGGGCCAGAATCTATACCACCTGAGAAATTATTAGGAATTGAACATGCAAATATACTAAATCCAAGAGATTCCTTAAATCAAAAAATTCCAGTAAGAGGCGGTATATCAGGAAAAACAGAAAGTCGTCATTTAACTAAACATGAGAGAAATTTAGCTAATCAAATTCTTGATGATATTTCAGCGCAAGCTCGGGGTGACAAAAGCGCTAAAGCGCGTTTAGAGGCATTAAACGATCATGTTCTTGATAATAGGCGTAATGGGCAGAATTACGCAGGGTGGAATTCTGTATATATACGAGATGAACATGGAAACAATGGTGTAATGCGAATTATTTATAAGCAAACTCCTAAAGGGATTGAGTGGCATGTAGTACAATGGCACTAGGCTTTCTATGGTAGAATTGCTTTTATTGCCATTAATCTGATATAAAGTCGTGTAAAAAGTTAAATTAAGTAACACTAACAATAGAAAGGGAGAAAGTCTAGTGGACGAGAAAGTTAAATATATTAATGAGCTATTCAAATATCTAACACAAAATAATGATACAAAAGAATATCAAACGTTTTTTGCTCTACTAGAAAAAGTAAAATATAATCCTAGCTTGCTAGAATATTACGGAGAAGAATTTGTTGAACATTTGATAGACCTTCTCCCGCGTATAGAAGATAAGTATGATCAAGCTTCAGTAATAGAAACAATCATTGAATGTTTAGACATTTACACATTTAGTGAAAACTACCTTAAGGAAATCTTTGATAAATATATGTTATGTGTAGCTGAAAAAGCTGTTAATGTGAAAGGAATGTCAGCTTGTTTAATAGGGTTTATACAAGCGGGAATTAGTGAAAAAGAAATAATTAAGAAGTTGGAAGAGAATTTAGAGAAAGAACACTTAATAAACGTACTCTCAAAAATGTACATCAATTTTCTTGCTAATTCTGTAGAAGCCAAATCTTACTTGATGAAGGAAGTACAAGAGGCTTATTATTTAATCCAGCGTTCTGGAATTATCGCTCAATTTTTATTATTAGTGCATCCACACGTTCGGAAATATGCGGGAATAAGTCAGATCACATTCTTATACGATTCATACAGAGGTGTGTATGAGGATTGCTGGCCAAGAGGGTTACTTCCCAATATGAAAGACACGCTTATTAAGTCAAAGGTGCTGTCATCAAAGGAAGTAAGTATTTTAGAAGAGTTGGATAGGTTAATCAATAAGCAGGAAAAAGAATTAGATTCGATGGAAGTTAGAAAATTGTATGAAGATTTTTTCGAAGGTAAAGATCCACTTGAGGTAATTTTTACTTTGCCAGTGTAGAAAATTACGTAAAGAGTTCTACCTAACCACTTGATGATATGTTCCTTGGATTAAGCAGGCGTTAGATAACGAAGCCAAGCAAATTCGATTATTCTTACTCCTGCTAAGATTGAATTGATATATTATTCCGATGGACATATTCAAAATTAAATAATCGCCCTATGCTTCTGTGTGTGATTCCTACCTATAGAGTGTCTACCATATAAGGGGAAATATCTCGAAAGGAGAAATCGTTTATATCATCCTGTAAAAGACTGCATTCAAAAGTTTGGGCTAACACATCGGGCGTTTGTCGTTCTGTATGATATCTCTTGAGAGGTTTCGTAGTTGCTTGTTTATTGCTACACTAATTCCCTCACCCGCTTCGGCTACGATGAACAGGAAGCATATATCTTATGATGGAAGTGAAGAGCAGCAAGAACCTACCGCCGCAGCGGTAGGCAGGGTGAATCAATGAAGCATCTCCTTTAGATACGACATAGTCCTTATACGGCGGGAGGATGTGCTTGAATATGATTCTGAAAATATGGACGAGCTTGCTAATTTCGTCAAGCATATCAAAAACCAGTCGGCAATCTTCTACAACAAATTTATGAAGAAGATTTAATAATGCCAATTACACGATATCAAAATAATCAAAAAAACTTGTTTTGATGCAGAAACGACACTCCTTTTCTTTATCACGATATAAAATATTCTTCTCCTCACAACTTAATAAGGGAGAGCATTACTTAAATTGGGTAAGACAGTTTGTGGGTTTAAACTTTATAATGATGTAAGCGAACCAGCGGATTATGGAATAAACTAAGCGGAAGACCGCATTTGGGAGTCGGTTTCCAACTTTCTTTTCATGGTAATTTGTGGTGGTTCCAGACTTTTTATTTCTCGTGTTTATCACGTGCCGCGGCAAACCCAATAAAACCAACAAAATTGGTTCCGTACTTTTTTATCACCCGACATTAATTGTCTGGTGATAAAAAAGTGTGGAACCAGTAAAAAAAGTCTGGAACTGGTCATTTTACAAACATCAAGAAAGATCCCGATGATATATCGGGATCTTTTTAGCTTAGGAGGGCAATTATGTCTACAATAGGCCAACGAATTCGAACTATTAGAAAAACAAACAACTTAAATTAAATAAAGTTTGCAAGTATAATTGGAATTTCTCAAGGAACGTTGAGTGAGCTGGAGCAAGATAAATATAGACCCTCTCTTGATTTAATTATAGCAATTAAGGAAAGCTTCAATTCCCATATAGAATGGTTAATCTTTGGAGATACACCTGTATCAATTGAGCCCACACAGTAGGGAACGTCATTCGATTAGCAATACAAAGTAAATAATCAGTTGTAACGTCAAAAACCTTTGCTAAAGATATTAAATGATTAATTTTAGGCCGTGCTACGTTTCGCTCCCAATTAGAAACAACCTGTTTAGTTACCCCGATTTTATTAGAAATTTCCTTTTGTATCCATTCATGGAGTAGTCTCGAATTTTTACATCGCTGTTCCAAAGTATTCATGAATTCATCTCTATTGAGAAAATCAAATAGCTTTTACCCGACCCATCTGCTTACTAATTATACTTACTTATAGCCCATATTATAGCTTATTCATACCCTACTGTACCCTACGAGTAGCCTATGAATAGGCTACGAAGTAAAATATAGCTAAAAAATATTACTTTGCTATTGTATAAAGCTGTGAGTTGTTATATTCTACATTTGTATTTTGAAGTAAAACTAAAATATATCTTAGGAGTAGAAAAAGATAACTGAACTTTACTCTGATTTAGTAGTTCTAAAAAGAAGGTGAATAATGAGCAAAATTCGATCAAGTAACTCTATAGCATCTATTCAACGGAAAATCAAAGAAGGAAGAGGTCAAGGCCACTTTTCGGAATATAAACCTTGGTTGACGGTACATGATGTACCTTCAATAGGGATAGTTACTCGAATTCTTGGTTGGAAAAGTGGTCGACTTCACCATTATCTGTCTGAACACTTTGAATTGGCACATCATTGCCAAATGGAAGTGGTCAGAGCAAGTGATTGATATTCGCGAACAATTTCCTTTATTACCCCTAGATAAAACCCTCTATATTGCATAAAAGTTAAACATCCAACTGACCCCAAGAATAAGCTTCCCATCATTATGACTACAGATATGTTACTTACAGTAAAACAAGAAAAAAGTATAAAATTTATTGCACATTCTATCAAACCTTCTAACAAGTTGACAAAACGAGTTGTAGAGAAATTACAGATTGAAAAAGAGTTCTTTAAAGACCAAAAGATAGAGTGGGCACTTATTACGGAAAGGCAGATAAACTACAATTTATTCAGGAATGTCGAATGGCTTCATAATGCTAAAAACAACGATAAGTTGTCAAATCACCATATAAATAGTCTCGAAGATAATCTCTATTATGCTATTCAACAAAGTGAAAAACCATTTGCGAAAGTTACAAGAGAACAAGATGAATTATTTGGTTTACCAAGTGGGTACTGGATATGACTCATCTAATACAGCCTACTCTACAATCCATGATTATTTTAGAAAATAGACGCAAGCGCAAGGATTCGGAGCACCAGCAGAGAATGTATACAGGGAAGATCTCCCAAATTGGCCGGCACCCCGCCTCAGTGTCGACACGCGTCGAATTCCCCGATTGATGGCAAGCCATTCCCAGTGTTTCTTCTCCATTCGCTCTTTTTAGGCAAAATATTAACACTTTATGTTGGGAAGACCCAATTTAACTAAAGTTTTACTATACATTATTGGAAATTTTGATATAATTCTACCTAGGTCAACCTTCCAATTATGATAGAAAATAGAATTGGATGGTTTTTATACCTGTCCAAGCTGTGCCGCGAGAGACCAGTCCACTGGCAACCCAGCAAGCTGGCATGCGGAGACCGACAATTGTGGAAAATGACAGTCGAGAATATGTTGCTCCATGACGTCAGAAGGTCCAGAAAGGATGAAGCCAACCTTATCCCAATTCCGATGGAAGATGAAGCGCGTGAGCATTTTTGAAAAGCTGGAATTCACCGCCAATCCAAGGGCTGTCCCGTTCATGCCATACGGAGCATTCTTTGAGCCTCATGCAGCACCATCGTCACATCTAATCGTCAGGAAAGGCTCACTACCCCGCAGCCGGATCTTTACTTATCCACACCAGGCGGGGGAATACACAAATCGTACATAGAGTGTATCAATATCCTTAAACATAAGCTTCGACAAAGGCAGCTCCGGTGCCGAATCCGGAGGTACGGCCGACTTTGTGCTGGCCGGCCGGAACCCTACAGCAAGTCTTACATCGATGGGAGGAACATCCCTTGTCCACCCCCAAATCCAATTCCGAACCCAATGTTAAACCAAAGCCCGTCTTCGGGCGGCTCGTCCGCAGCAAGCATATTGAAGCAGAGGAGCCGGTAGCAGCCGCATCTCTTGCATAGAACGATGCTCTTTGTTGTCTTTCACGCATGGGAGCCGAGCGGGACAGCTGCTAGGCAGAGGATTGCCGCATGCGATCAACCGGGCAAGCGAAGCGGTGACTTGGCGAGAGCCATTGACATTGTTGTCACATGTTTGAAAAGGCGGGGAGCGAGGCTGGAGCGTTGCTGCGGCATATGCTCCGCCGGATTGCTTTTGCCGATGAAGAAAGGGGAACGATCCAGATGGCTTTTGAAAAAGAAACGTTGTTTTGGAACGAAAAATTCGGTAGCGACGATTATACCTTGACGCGTCTGCCTTACAGCAAGGCTCCAAGCTCCCTGGCGCCCATTATGACAACCGTCGGCGGTTCGCTTTCAGAGGAAGTGGCGCAGCGCGTCCTTCAAATGAGCAAGGGCGCTCCGCTGGCCACTTTTATGATTTTGCTCGCCGGTGTTCAGTCGCTCTTGCATAAATATACAGGCGCTTCTGACATTCTGGTCGGCATGCCGGTTGTACGGAAACCGACGGAGACGCGCCGATCCGTTAATCATACGGTCATTTTGAAAAACTCGCTTTCGGTGGGTGCGACTTTTAAAACGCTTCTGAGCGAGCTGAGGACTTCCTTGCCTGAAGCGATTCAGCACCAACATATTCCGTTCTTGAAAATGGCGGAGAAGCTGGACCTGCAATATGCAGACGGGATACCCGTCATCCATACGCTAGTATCTCTTAAGGAGCTGCATCTGGACGAAATCGGGCAAAACGTGGTCACGGATTGTTCCTTTGAATTCAGCTTAACCGGCGGGACGATACAGCTAGCGCTGTCATATAACGAGCACTTATATGACTCCGAGTTCATGACTCGGGTCGTCGGCCATCTGAATCGCCTGCTGGCCGTGGGGCTTCACGAGTTGGAGCTGGACATCGTGCGGGCGGACATGCTGTCGGAGGACGAGAAATTTCAATTGCTGCAAAGCTTTAACGATACCGAGAAGGACTATCCCCGTGATCGGACGATTCATCAGCTCGTGGAGGAGCAGGCGAAGCGGGTGCCCGAAGCGACGGCGGTTGTCTTTGAGGGGCGGCGGCTTTCGTACGCGGAGCTGAATGAACGGGCGAACCGGCTGGCGCGGACGCTGCGATCGGTCGGGGTGCTGCCCAATCAGCTGGTAGGCTTGATGGCCAGGAGATCGCTGGAGACGGTCGTTGGCATTCTGGCGGTTCTGAAAGCTGGCGGTGCCTACGTGCCGATCGACCCGGAATACCCGGAAGAACGCATCCGCTACATTCTGGAGAACTCGAACGCGCAGTTGCTGCTGACTCAAAGGGAGCTGCTGCTGCAGGTGCCGTTCGAAGGGACCGTGGTGGCGCTGGATGACGAGCAGGCCTACAGCGACGATGGCTCGAACCTGGAGCCGGCCAGCGGTCCGAACGATCTGGCTTATGTCATCTATACATCAGGTACGACGGGCAAACCCAAAGGGGTCATGCTGGAGCATCGCGGGCTGGTCAGCTTGAAACTGACGTTTGCCCATACGCTTCACACGACCGAACAGGATCGAGTGCTGCAATTCGCCAGCCTATCGTTCGATGCGTCGTGCTGGGAGATGTTCAACGCCCTGTATTTCGGGGCGACCTTATATATACCGTCAACCGAGACGGTTTTGGATGATCAGCTGTTCGAACGTTTCATGAACGAGCATGCAATTACGATCGCCACTTTGCCGCCAACTTATGCGGCTTATTTGAATTCAGACCGCCTGCCGAGTCTGAGCAGGCTCATCACGGCGGGCTCCGCCGTTTCAGCCGAATTCGTGCAGCAGTGGAAAGACAAGGTACAGTACTATAACGCGTACGGTCCGACGGAAGCCTCGATCGCCACATCCGTGTGGGCGGCGTCTACGTATGACACCGAACGCAGAGCGATACCGATCGGACGTCCGATCTGGAACCATCGCTTGTATATACTGGGCGCACAGAATCAGCTAGCGCCTATCGGAGTGGAGGGAGAATTATGCATCGCAGGCGTCGGCCTCGCCCGGGGATATTGGAACCGGCCGGATCTGACGGCGGAGAAATTCATCGAACACCCGTTTGAGCCCGGAGAGAGACTGTACCGGACGGGCGACTTGGCCCGCTGGCTGCCGGACGGAAATATTGAGTACTTGGGCCGGATTGACCATCAGGTGAAAATCCGTGGATTCCGGATCGAGATCGGCGAGATTGAAGAGCAGCTTCTGAAGATCGACTCCGTGCAGGAGACGATCGTAATCGCACGGGAAGGCAAAAGCGGGCAAGAACTGTGCGCTTACCTGGTCGCGGGCCGCCCGCTTACGCTCGGCGAGCTGAGAAGCGAGCTGGCGCAAAAATTGCCGAATTACATGATTCCGGCGCATTTTGTTCAGCTTCCGCGGATGCCGCTCACGCCGAACGACAAAATCGACCGCAAGGCTTTGCCCGCCCCGGAAGGAAACGCACTGACCGGCGGCGCGTACGTAGCTCCCCGCAATGAAGCGGAGCGGACGCTTGCCGATGTGTGGCAGGCGGTATTGAACGCCGATCGCGTTGGGGTAACGGATCATTTCTTCGAGCTGGGCGGAGACTCGATCAAGTCCATTCAAGTATCTTCGCGGCTTCATCAAGCCGGGTACAAGCTGGAAATCCGGGATTTGTTCAAATATCCGACTATCTCACAGCTCAGCCTGCATGTGAAACCGATCGGACGTACCATCGATCAAGGCGAAATAACGGGTGAAATGGCGCTGACGCCGATTCAGCATTGGTTTTTCGAGAGCTCCTTTGCGGACCCGCATCATTTCAACCAGTCGGTGATGCTGTACCGGAAGGAACGCTTCGACGAAGAGACGGTGCGTCAGGTGCTGCAAAAGCTGGCCGAGCATCATGACGCCTTGCGGATGGTGTTCCGCAAGACGGAACAAGGGTTTAGCGCGCGGACCCGCGCGATTCAGGAAGGCGGGCTGTTCACGCTGGACGTGTTCGACTTCAAGGATGCGGAGAATACCGCGCAGGCTGTGGAAGCGAAGGCAACGGACATTCAAGCGGGCATCGATCTGGAGAACGGGCCCCTCGTGAAGGCGGGACTGTTCCGGTGCGCGGACGACGATCATTTGCTGCTTGCGGTTCATCATGCCGTGGTGGACGGCGTGTCTTGGCGCATTTTGATGGAGGATTTCGCTCTGGGTTACGAGCAGGCCGGCAAAAGCGAGGAAATTCGTTTCCCGGCCAAAACGGATGCGTACCGCACTTGGTCCGAGCAGCTGGCCGCTTACGCGCAAAGCGCGGAGATGGCGAAGGAACGGGCCTATTGGCAGGCCGTGGAACAAATTGCGGTTCCGGCCGTGCCGAAGGATCTGGAGGCGGACGTTACGACGCAGCAGGACAGCGAATCGCTGTTCGTGCGTTTGACTCCCGAAGAAACGGAGCTGCTGCTGAAGCGGGTTCACCGGGCCTACAACACCGAAATGAACGATATTTTGGTAACGGCGCTCGGCATAGCCGTTCGCAAGTGGACGGGACACGAACGGGTGCGGATCAATCTCGAAGGACACGGACGCGAATCGATCGGAACGGATATCGACATCACGCGCACAGTCGGCTGGTTTACGACCAAGTTTCCGGTCGTCCTAGAGCCGGAAACCGACCGGGATTTGGCCTATCAGATTAAACAGGTCAAGGAAAGTTTGCGCCGCATTCCGAACAAAGGACTTGGGTACGGCATATGCCGCTATCTCTCCAAATCGGAGGATGGCTTTGTTTGGGGCGCAGAGCCGGAAATTAATTTTAATTACCTCGGCCAGTTCGACGATGATGTCAACCAGGACGAGATCGGTATATCTTCTTATTCCAGCGGCAGCCCGGCCAGCGACCGGCAGGCCCGCAGCTTTGTGCTGGATATCAACGGCATGGTGCTGGACGGCACTTTATCGCTTGATCTTAGCTACAGCCGGAAGCAGTATCACAAGGTAACGATGGAAGCCTTCGCTCAGCGGCTTGAGCAAAGTCTACGAGAGCTCATTATCCACTGCGCAGGCAAAGAAAATACCGAATTGACGCCTAGCGACGTGCAATTTAAAGGCTTGACCATCGCCGAACTAAAGCAAATCGCCCAGCGCTCGGGCCATCTCGGGGAAATCGAAAATATTTACTCGCTTACGCCGATGCAGAAGGGCATGTGGTTCCACAGCGCGCTTGACCGGCAAACGGCCGCTTACTTCGAGCAGACGCGATTTACGATGAGGGGAGTACTCGACGTCCAGCTTTTCGAGAGGAGCTGGACGGAACTTGCGAAACGTCATTTGGTGCTGCGGGCGAATTTTGTGCAAGGACCGGCGGGCGAGCCGCTGCAAATCATATACCGCGACAAGCCGGTCGGCTTTGAATATGAAGAGCTGCTTCATTTGCAGGCGGACGAGAAACAAGCGTATTTGGATAAAAAGGCCGAGGATGACAAACTTCGCGGCTTCGACATGGAACATGACGCGCTCGTTCGGGTTACGATCCTGCGCACCGAAGAGCAAAGCTATCATGTGCTGTGGAGTTTCCAGCATATTTTGATGGACGGCTGGTGCCTGCCGCAGCTGACGCAGGAGCTGTTTGAGACGTACTCGGCCTTGGCATCCGGCAAGCAGCCAGCGGGAGATAAGGGATCGGATTATGGCGCTTACATCGAATGGTTGGAGAAACAGGACGATCAGGCGGCATCCGGCTATTGGACGGCATTCCTGGCAGGTTATGAAGGGCAAACCGTACTCCCGGGACAAAAGGAACCGGCGCCGAACGGCAGATTTACGGCTGATCACGTCACCGCCGAGCTGGGCAAGGACTTGAGCGAGCGGATGGACCGGGTGGCGAAACAGCGCCTGGTTACGGTCAATACGCTGCTGCAAGCCGCTTGGGGCGTTATGCTGCAAAAATATAACGGAACAAACGATGCCGTATTCGGCAGCGTCGTGGCCGGAAGACCGGCGGAAATCCCGGGTATCGAGTCCATGATCGGGCTATTCATCAATACGGTGCCGGTCCGCGTCACGAGCGAAGCGGACACCGTGTTCGCCAACCTGATGGCGAAGCTCCAAGAGTGGGCGCTGGAGTCCGGGCGTTATGATTACTATCCGTTGTATGAAATTCAAGCCCGCAGCGTGCAAAAGCAGAACCTGATCAACCATATCATCGCTTTCGAGAACTATCCGGTGGACGAGCAGATGGAGCAGGCGGGCGACCAGCAGCACGGCGACCTGACGATCGCTGACGTTCAGATGGAGGAGCAGACGAACTATAACTTCAACGTGACCGTGGTGCCGGGAGTCGAGATCGAAATTCGGTTCGACTTTAACGCCGAAGTGTTCGATAAAGACAGCATCGAGCGGCTCAAGGGGCATCTCGTCCATCTGCTGGAGCAGGTGACGGATAACCCGGAAATTACAGTGGGCGAGCTGGAACTTGTGACGGAGGCGGAAAAGGCCGACCTTCTCGGACGTTTTAACGACACCACCACGGAATTTCCGCGCGAGAAGACGCTCGTTCAATTGTTCGAAGAACAGGCGGAGCTTTACCCGGACAACGTGGCCGCCGTCATGAACGAGCGACAGCTGGCTTACCGCGAGCTGAACGAGCGATCCAACCGCCTTGCGCGGAAGCTGCGGGAGACGGGAGTAGAAGCGGACCAACTGGTAGCGATTCTGGCCGAACGCTCGCTCGATATGGTCGTCGGCATTCTGGCGATTCTCAAAGCGGGCGGAGCCTACGTGCCTGTCGATCCGGACTACCCGGAGGAGCGCATCCGCTTCATGATCGAGGATTCGGGCGCGCCGTTATTGCTGATTCAAAAGCATCTGCACGAGAAAACCGACTTCGCAGGAACGCGCCTCGAATTGGACGATTTCGTTTGGGGCGACAGAGGGGCGGACTCCGAAGGTGCGTTGGACGCTTCGAACCTGGAGCCAATTTCCGGGCCGGGCAACCTGGCATATGTCATCTACACGTCAGGAACGACCGGCAGACCGAAAGGAACGCTGATCGAGCATAAGAACGTCGTGCGGCTCCTGTTCAACGACAAGAACCTGTTCGACTTCGGGCCGTCCGACACGTGGACGCTGTTCCACTCGTTCTGCTTCGATTTCTCCGTCTGGGAAATGTACGGAGCGCTGCTGTACGGAGGCAAGCTGGTCATCGTACCGCCGCTGACGGCGAAAAGTCCAGCCGATTTCCTGGCGCTGCTGGGCCGCGAACAGGTCACGATTTTGAACCAGACGCCAACGTACTTCTACCAGCTACTGCGTGAGGTCTTGGCGGACCATCCGTACGATCTGCGGATTCGCAACGTCATCTTCGGGGGCGAAGCGCTGAGTCCGCTGCAGCTCAAGGGCTTCAAGACGAAGTACCCGGAGACGAAGCTGATCAATATGTACGGCATTACCGAGACGACTGTTCACGTTACATATAAGGAAATAACGTGGGTCGAAATGGAGGCGGCGAAGAGTAATATCGGCAAGCCGATCCCGACGCTGAAGGTGTACGTCCTGGATGAAAACCGCCGCCCTGTGCCGATCGGCGTAGCGGGCGAAATGTACGTGGCCGGGGAAGGCCTTGCGAGAGGATACCTGAACCGTCCGGATCTGACGGCGGAGAAGTTCGTCGATTCCCCGTTTGCGGAGGGGGAGAAACTGTACCGCTCGGGTGACTTGGCGGCTTGGCTACCGGACGGCAACATCGAATACCTGGGCCGGATCGATCATCAGGTGAAGATCCGCGGGTACCGGATCGAGCTGGACGAAATCGAGACGCAGCTGCTGAACGTCGAGGGCGTGGAAGAAGCGGTGGTGCTCGCCCGTCAGGACGGCGAGGGCGAGAAGGCGCTTGTCGCCTACTTTGTGGCGGACCGAACGCTGACGGTCAGCGAAATGAGAACCTCGCTGGCCCAGGTAATGCCGGGGTACATGATCCCGTCGTACTTCGTGCAGCTGGAGCGCATGCCGCTGACGACCAACGGCAAAGTGGACCGCAAAGCGCTACCGGAGCCGCAAGGCGGCATACAAACGGGCGTCGAATACGTAGCGCCGCGTAACCGGACGGAGTCCCAGCTTGTGAAGATCTGGGAGGAAGTACTGGGCTACTCCGGCATTGGAGTCCTGGACAATTTCTTCGAGCTTGGAGGCCACTCCTTGCGGGTGACGAACCTTGTCAGCAAGATTCAGAAGGAAATGAACGTCGAACTTCCGTTGCGCGACGTATTCCGCTACTCGACAATCGAAGAGATGACTCTTGCCATCTCCCGGATCGGAAAGCAATTGTTCTCGTCGATTCCGCGGGCAGGCGCAAGAGCATATTATCCGCTTTCCTCGGCTCAGAAGCGGCTGTTTATCCTGAATCAGCTGGAAGGGGCCGATCAGAGCTACAACATGCCGGGCGTGCTGCTGCTGGAAGGATCGATTGACCGGAGCCTGCTGGAGAAGGCTTTCCGGGGACTGATCGCACGGCACGAAACGCTGCGAACCGGCTTTGAGATCGTACAAGGCGAAGCAATACAGCGCATTTACGAGAGCGTCGACTTTGCTGTCGAGTACCGTCATGCGAGCGAGGAAGAAGCGCCTGAAGTCGTGCAGGCCTTCATCCGGCCTTTCGACTTGGCGAAGCCTCCGTTGCTGCGGGCGGAGCTTGTAGAGCTGGCAGCCGAACGTTATTTGCTGATGTTCGACATGCACCATATCGTCTCCGACGGGGTTTCGATGGACGTGTTAGTCGAGGAACTCGTTCGTCTGTACGGTGGCGAGTCATTAGAGCCTTTGCGCATTCAATACAAGGACTATGCGGTATGGCAGCAGTCGGACGAGCAAAAAGTGCAGTTGAAACGCGAGGAAGCTTACTGGCTGGACCGTTACCGGGGCGAGCTGCCGGTTCTGGAAATGCCGACGGACTATCCGCGTCCTGCCGTGCAGAGCTTTGAGGGACAAACGCTGACGTCCTTCGTGGACGAGGCAACGAACGAAGGCTTAAAGCAACTGGCGGCTCAAAGAGGAACGACGCTGTATATGGTGCTGCTTGCGGCATATACCGTGCTTTTGCATAAATACACAGGTCAGGACGATTTGATCGTCGGAACGTCGATTGCGGGCAGAACGCACGGAGACACGCAACCTTTGATCGGAATGTTCGTTAATACGCTGGCGCTCCGCAATTATCCGGCTTCGGAGAAGACCTTCCTGTCGTATCTGGAAGAAGTGAAAGAAACGACCTTAGGCGCTTACGAGCATCAGAATTATCCGTTCGAAGAGCTCGTCGATAAAGTGCAGGTCAGCCGGGATTTGAGCCGCAACCCGCTGTTTGACACGATGTTCTCCCTGCAAAACTTGGAGGACAAAGAGTTTGGGCTGGAAGGGCTGAAATTGTCCCCGTACCCTAGCGAATACGGCACGGCCAAGTTCGACCTGAGTGTGGATGTTACGGAAGAAAACGGCGGCCTGGAGTGCAGCTTTGAATTCGCAACGGCTCTTTATAAAGAAAGCACGATCCGGCGGCTGTCGACTCATTTCGGACATTTGCTTGCGGCGATCGTAAGCCGTCCGGATGCGAAGATTGCCGAGCTGAACTTGTTGACGGCAGAGGAAAAAGAGCAAATTCTCGGCGCGTTCAACCCGGCGCAGCCGGAAGCGGCTCCTGTGGCGGCGTTCCATCGGCTGTTCGAGGAACAGGCGGAGCGCACACCGGAAGCGGCGGCCGTCGTGTACGAGAACGACCGGCTGACGTATGCGGAGCTGAACGAGCGGGCGAATCGCTTGGCGGCTACGCTGCGCGCAAACGGCATCGGCCGGGAGACGATCGTCGGCATTCTGGCCGAGCGTTCGGTGGACTTGCTGGTGGCCGTGCTGGCCGTCTGGAAAGCGGGCGGGGCGTATGTGCCACTCGACCCGGATTATCCGGCGGAGCGCGTGCGGTTCATGCTTGAAGACAGCGGAGCGAAGGTGCTGCTGACGCAAACGCCGCTGCGAGAGCGTGCTGAAGCTTGGCTCGGCGAAGAGGAGCTGGCGCTGGCGGCGGTGCTGTACCTGGACGACGAAGCGTCGTACAGCGAGGAGCGGACGAATGCCGACAGCTTCCATGAAGCCCGTCCGGAGGATCTGGCGTACGTGATCTATACGTCGGGAACGACGGGCAAGCCGAAGGGCGTGATGATCGAGCACCGCAGCCTGGTGAACACGGCGGCGGGCTACCAGCGGGAATACCGGTTGGATCAGTTCCCGGTGCGGCTGCTGCAGTTCGCAAGCTTCTCGTTCGACGTGTTCGTGGGAGATATCGCGCGGACGCTGTACAACGGAGGCACGATGGTGATTGTGCCGAAGGACGACCGGATCGATCCGTCTCGTCTGCACCACTGGATGGAGCGGGAACGGGTCACCATCTTCGAATCGACGCCGGCGCTGATCGTGCCGTTCCTGGAGTACGTGCACGAGCAGCGGCTGGATATGAGCTGGATGGAGCTGTTGATCACGAGCTCGGACAGCTGCAGCGTGGCGGATTACCGGACCTTGCAGGAACGCTTCGGCTCGTTGTTCCGGATCATCAACGCATACGGCGTGACGGAAGCGGCGATCGACTCAAGTTTCTACGACGAGCCGCTGACGAAGCTGCCGCAGACAGGCCATGTGCCGATCGGCAGAGCGTGGCTGAATGCGAAATTCTACATCGTGGATGCGCACCTGAATCCGGTGCCGGTCGGGGTGCTGGGCGAGCTGGTTATCGGCGGAGTCGGAGTGGCGCGCGGGTACTTGAACCGTCCGGGGCTGACAGAAGAGAAGTTCGTAGACAGCCCGTTCGCCGCGGGCGAGCGGTTGTACCGCACGGGAGACTTGGCGCGGTGGATGGAGGACGGCAACGTGGACTTCATCGGCCGGATCGACAACCAGGCGAAAATTCGGGGGTACCGGATCGAGACGGGCGAGATCGAGTCGCAGCTGCTGCGGGTGGAAGGCGTGCGCGAAGCGGTGGTGCTGGTTCGAAGTGACGCGAACGGGCAGAAGGCGCTATGCGCGTATTACACACCGGATACCGGAGCGGAGCTGGCAGTGAACGATCTGCGCGGCGCGCTGGCGCAGGAGCTGCCGGGCTACATGATCCCGTCGTACTTCGTGGAGATGGAGCGCCTGCCTCTGACGCCGAACGGAAAAATTGACCGGAAGGCGCTGCCGGCGCCGGAAGGGGAAGCGGGAAGCGGAACGGAGTACGTCGCACCGCGCAATGAGCTGGAAACAAAGCTGGCGGCGATTTGGCAGGAGGTGCTGGGGCTTGCGAAGGAGATTGGCGTTCACGACAACTTCTTCGACATCGGTGGTCACTCCCTGCGGGCGACGACGTTGGTCAGCAAGATTCATAAAGAATTGAGCGTGGATCTGCCGCTGCGCGACGTGTTCCGCCATTCCACCATTGAGAGCATGGCCGCCGCCATTTCCCGGCTGGATGAGCAGACATTCGTTGCCATTCCGGTGGCGGATGACCGAGAGGTGTACCCGCAATCTTTTGCTCAAAAACGTCTCTTTATCCTGAATCAACTGGAAGGCGCGGAGCTTAGCTACAACATGCCGGAAGCGATGCTGCTGGAGGGGGCTTTGGACCGGGCAAGGTTCGAAGAAGCGTTCCGTAAGCTCGTGGCGCGGCATGAAACGCTGCGCACCGGGTTCGAAATGGTGGATGGCGAAGCATCGCAGCGGATTTACCAGGACGTGAATTTTGCCGTGGAGTTCTATCGAGTGGATGAGCAAGAGGCCGAAGAGATGGTTCGCCGTTTCGTCCGTCCGTTTGACTTGGCGAAGCCTCCGCTGCTGAGGGTAGGCCTTGTCGAGCTGGCTCCGGAACGTCATATTCTAATGTACGACATGCATCATATTATTTCCGATGGCGTCTCGATGGAAATCTTTGTTGAAGAATTCGTCCGCTTGTACGGCGGCGAGCAATTGGAGCCTCTGCGCATTCAGTACAAAGACTACACCGTTTGGCAGCATTCGCAGGAGCAGAAAGAACGGCTTCAGCGTCAGGAGGCGTACTGGCTGGACATGTTCCAAGGCGAGCTGCCGGTGCTGGAAATGCCGGCCGACTATCCGCGTCCGGCCGTGCAGAGCTACGAAGGCCAAACGCTGGAGTTTTCCTTCGACGCTTCGAAAACCGACGGCCTGAAGCAGCTGGCCTCGGAAACGGGCACGACGCTGTTTATGGTGCTGCTTGCGGCGTATAACGTCCTTCTGCATAAATATTCAGGTCAGGAAGACGTGATCGTCGGTACGCCGATTGCCGGAAGGAATCATGGAGATGTGCAGCCGTTGATCGGGATTTTCTTAAACACGCTGGCTATCCGCAGTTATCCGGCTTCGGAAAAGACATTCCTGTCATACCTGAACGAAGTCAAAGAAACGACCCTCCATGCCTTCGAGCATCAAAACTATCCGTTCGAAGAATTGGTGGACAAGGTGCAAGTCACCCGTGATTTAAGCCGCAATCCGCTCTTCGACACGCTGTTTACGATGCAGAATACGGAAAACGAGGAATTTGAGCTGGAAGGGCTTCGCCTGATTCCTTATCCGAGCGTATTAGATACCGCGAAGTTTGATATCAGCTTGGATGTGGGCGAGGAGAACGGCGGCTTGGATTACAGCTTCGAATATGCGACGGCTCTCTACAAAAGGGAGACGATCGAACGGCTGGCGAAACATTACGAGCAGCTGCTCGAAACGATCGTAAGCCGTCCAGATGCGAAGATTGCCGAGCTGGACTTGCTGACGGCAGAGGAAAAAGAACAAATTATCGGCGCGTTCAACCCGGCGCAGCCGGAAGCGGCTCCTGCGGCCGCGTTCCACCGGCTGTTTGAGGAACAGGCGGAGCGCACGCCGGAAGAGGCGGCCGTCGTGTACGAGAACGACCGGCTGACGTATGCGGAGCTGAACGAGCGGGCGAACCGCTTGGCGGCTACGCTGCGCGCAAGCGGCATCGGCCGGGAGACGATCGTCGGCATTCTCGCCGAGCGTTCGGTGGACTTGCTGGTGGCCGTGCTGGCCGTCTGGAAAGCGGGCGGGGCGTATGTGCCGCTCGACCCGGATTATCCGGCGGAGCGCGTACGGTTCATGCTCGAAGACAGCGGAGCGAAGGTGCTGCTGACGCAAACGGCGCTGCGAGAGCGTGCTGAAGCCTGGCTTGACGAAGAGGAGCTGGCGCTGGCGGCGGTGCTGTACCTGGACGACGAAGCGTCGTACAGCGAGGAGCGGGCGAATGCGCCGATTGGCTCGGGCATAGTCTCCGGCAAGCTGACGGATACTGTGGACGACGGCGATGAGAGCCATCAGAATGTTGGCACCGACAGCTTCCATGAAGCCCGTCCGGAGGATCTGGCGTACGTGATCTATACGTCGGGAACGACGGGCAAGCCGAAGGGCGTGATGATCGAGCACCGCAGCCTGGTGAACACGGCGGCGGGCTACCGGCGGGAATACCGGTTGGATCAGTTCCCGGTGCGGCTGCTGCAGCTCGCAAGCTTCTCGTTCGACGTGTTCGTGGGAGATATCGCGCGGACGCTGTACAACGGAGGCACGATGGTGATTGTGCCGAAGGACGACCGGATCGATCCGTCTCGTCTGCACCACTGGATGGAGCGGGAACGGGTCACCATCTTCGAATCGACGCCGGCGCTGATCGTGCCGTTCCTGGAGTACGTGCACGAGCAGCAACTGGATATGAGCTGGATGGAGCTGTTGATCACGAGCTCGGACAGCTGCAGTGTGGCGGATTACCGGATCTTGCAGGAACGCTTCGGCTCGTTGTTCCGGATCATCAATGCTTACGGAGTGACGGAAGCGGCGATCGACTCCAGCTTCTACGACGAGGAATTGGCGAAGCTGCCGCAGACAGGCCATGTGCCGATCGGCAGAGCGTGGCTGAATGCGAAATTCTACATCGTGGATGCGCACCTGAATCCGGTGCCGGTCGGGGTGCTGGGCGAGCTGGTCATCGGCGGAGTCGGAGTGGCGCGCGGGTACTTGAACCGTTCGGAGCTGACAGAAGAGAAGTTCGTAGACAGCCCGTTCGCCGCGGGCGAGCGGCTGTACCGAACGGGAGACTTGGCGCGGTGGATGGAAGACGGCAACGTGGACTTCATCGGCCGGATCGACAACCAGGCGAAAATTCGGGGGTACCGGATCGAGACGGGCGAGATCGAGTCGCAGCTGCTGCGGGTGGAAGGCGTGCGCGAAGCGGTGGTGCTGGTTCGAAGTGACGCGAACGGGCAGAAGGCGCTATGCGCGTATTACACACCGGATACCGGAGCGGAGCTGGCAGTGAACGATCTGCGCGGCGCGCTGGCGCAGGAGCTGCCGGGGTACATGATCCCGTCGTACTTCGTGGAGATGGAGCGCCTGCCTCTGACGCCGAACGGAAAGATTGACCGGAAGGCGCTACCGGCGCCGGAAGGGGAAGCGGGAAGCGGAACGGAGTACATCGCACCGCGCAATGAGCTGGAAACGAAGCTGGCGGCGATTTGGCAGGAGGTGCTGGGGCTTGCGAAGGAGATTGGCGTTCACGACAACTTCTTCGACATCGGCGGCCACTCCCTGCGGGCGACGACGCTGGCGGGCAAGGTATTTAAGGAATTAAACGTCAACCTGCCGCTGCGCGACGTATTCCGTCACTCGACGATTGCGGCGATGGCCGAGGCGATCGCCCGGATGGAACGGCGGGAGCATGAGGCCATTCCTCAAGCGGAGGAGAGAGAGTACTACCCTCTGTCCTCCGCGCAGAAACGGCTGTTCATTCAGCACACGCTGGATGGAGCGGATCAGCTTTACAACATGCCGGAGCTGGTGCAGGTGGAAGGCGAGTTTGATTTAGACCAGTTGGAAGCCGCCTTGCGGAAATTGATAACACGGCATGAATCGCTGCGCACCGGTTTTGAAATCGTGAAGGCCGAAGCGGTTCAGCGGATTTACCCGCAGGTCGAGTTTGCTATCGAGCATCATCAAGCGGATAAAGAGGATGCGGCTCAAATCGAGCAGATCGTCCGCAGCTTCGTTCGTCCGTTTGATCTCGGCAAGCCGCCGCTACTGCGCGCCGGGGTCATCGAGCTGGAGCCGAACCTGCATATTCTCCTTTTCGACATGCACCATATGGTGTCCGACGGCGTATCGATGGCGATTGTGATCGATGAGTTCTCGAGTTTCTACGCCGGGGAAGAACTGCCGCCACTGCGCATCCAATACAAGGATTATGCCGTTTGGCAGCAGTCGAAGGCCCACCGAGAGCGGATCGGGCGGCAGGAAGCGTACTGGCTGCAAACCTTCGAAGGCGAGCTGCCGACGGCGGACCTGCCGATGGACTACGAACGGTCTGCGGCTCGCAGCTACGAAGGCGCGCATCTGGAGTTCGACGTCGAAGCTTCTCTCTCTGCGCGGTTGCGCGAATTGGCGGCCGAGCGTGAAAGCACGCTGTTCATGGTGCTGCTTGCGGCTTATACCGTGCTGCTGTCCAAGTACAGCGGGCAGGAGGACTTGGTCGTGGGCACACCGGTGGCGGGAAGAACGAACGCCGATTTGGAACCGGTCATCGGGATGTTTGTCAATACGCTGGCGATCCGCAATCGTCCGTCGGGCGACAAAACGTTCTTGTCTTACCTGGAAGAAGTGAAGGAAACGGCTTTGGGTGCTTTCGAGAACCAGGATTATCCATTCGAGGAGCTCGTGGAGCGTTTGAATGTGAAGCGGGAGCCGGGCCGCTTTCCGCTGTTCGATGCCGTTTTCGACTTGCAAAATATCGAAGAACGAGACGCCGAGCTGGAAGGGGTCAGCCTGAAGACTTACGAGCTTGACCATTTGGAAGAAGCGAAGTTCGATCTGACGCTGTTTATGTATGAAAACAACGGGGCGCTGAGCGGGGGCTTCTTCTACGCCACCAAGCTGTTCAAAGAAGCGATGATCCGCACCTTGACCGAGGATTACCTGCGGGTACTGTCTCAAATTGCGGAAAATCCACAACTCGAGCTAAGCCGGATTGAATGTCATAAACCGGCGGCAGGCGCAAAGAGTGCCGTCGATACGATCGAATTCGCGTTCTAATCCTACAAGCGCGCCTCCGCCGTCAAGCGAAAGCGGCGCGCATCCCAAGGAAGACGGCGAACAACGTCCAAGCCCGTAAACGCGCAGGCCGAAAGCATGCTTTTTCGGACCTGCGCCGGGGCATGCGGTCACTTCATTTTTAGGGGAGGTACAAATGAAATCTTTGTTTGAAAAGGAAGAACGGTACTGGAGCGGCAAGTTTGACGCCGATGACAGCCTGAGCTTCCTTCCCTACAGTCAATCCTCCAAATTATACGCCGACGGGGAAGCTGTGGCCGAGCCGGGTTTGCTTCACCGTACTCTGCCGAGCGAACTCTCGGAGAGAATCATTTGCCTCGCCAACGGTTCGGATTTGGCTTTGTACATGATTGTTTTGGCAGGAGTAAAAAGTCTGCTGTTCAAATATACCGGGCGGGACCAAGTGCTGGTCGGCATGCCTTCTTATAGCGCAGACCCCGACGGGACTCCGCCGCCGCATGACATCTTGGTGATCAAGACGTCCGTAAGCCGCCAGACTACGCTGAAAACGCTGCTCGGGGGCATCAAAGCTTCCATCGGCGAGGCGCTGGAGCATCAGCACCTGCCTTTTCGGAAAATGGTGGAGCCGCTCCATCTGGACTATACGGGGGACGGCCTCCCGGTCGTCAACACCGTCGCATCCTTCGCCCCGATTCATCCGGAACCGCTGGGTAACCGGGTGGCGGCCGATACAGTTTTTCGCTTCGACCGTCAAAACCACTCCATTGAGCTGGAAATAAGCTTTGACGGGCAGCGGTACGAGCGGGCATTTGTGGACCAGGCGGCCGACCATCTTGTTCGGCTGCTGTCCGTGCTTTTATTTCAGCCGGATCTGGAGCTCGGACAAGCCGATGTGCTGTCCCCAGACGAGAGGGAGACGCTGCTGAAGCGATTTAATGACACCGAAACCGGGTTCGAGCGGGGGAAAACGATTTACGGCTTGTTCGAAGAACAGGCGGAGCTTTACCCGGACAACGTGGCCGCCGTCATGAACGAGCGGCAGCTGACCTACCGCGAGCTGAACGAGCGATCCAACCGCCTTGCGCGGAAGCTGCGAAAGACGGGAGTAGAAGCGGATCAGCTGGTAGCGATTCTGGCCGAACGCTCGCTCGATATGGTCGTCGGCATTCTGGCGATTCTCAAAGCGGGCGGAGCCTACGTGCCTGTCGATCCCGACTACCCGGAGGAGCGCATCCGCTTCATGATTGAGGATTCGGGCGCGCCGTTATTGCTGATTCAGAAGCATCTGCATGAGAAGACCGACTTCGCAGGAACGCGCCTCGAATTGGACGATTTCGTTTGGGGCGACAGAGGGGCGGACTCCGCCGATGCGCTGGACGCTTCGAACCTGGAGCCGATTTCCGGGCCGGGCAACCTGGCATATGTCATCTACACGTCGGGAACGACCGGCAGACCGAAAGGAACGCTGATCGAGCATAAGAACGTCGTGCGCCTCCTGTTCAACGACAAGAACCTGTTCGACTTTGGGCCGTCCGACACGTGGACGCTGTTCCACTCGTTCTGCTTCGATTTCTCTGTCTGGGAAATGTACGGAGCGCTGCTGAACGGAGGCAAGCTGGTCATCGTACCGCCGCTGACGGCGAAAAATCCGGCCGATTTCCTGGCGCTGCTGGGCCGCGAACAGGTCACGATTTTGAACCAGACGCCAACGTACTTCTACCAGCTGCTGCGTAAGGTCTTGGCGGACCATCCGTACGATCTGCGGATTCGCAACGTCATCTTTGGGGGCGAAGCGCTGAGTCCGCTGCTGCTCAAGGGCTTCAAGACGAAGTACCCGGAGACGAAGCTGATCAATATGTACGGCATTACCGAGACGACGGTTCACGTGACATATAAGGAAATCACGTGGGTCGAAATGGAGGCGGCGAAGAGTAATATCGGCAAGCCGATCCCGACGCTGAGGGTGTACATCCTTGATGAAAACCGCCGCCCTGTGCCGATTGGCGTAGCGGGCGAAATGTACGTGGCCGGGGAAGGCCTTGCGAGAGGATACCTGAACCGTCCGGATCTGACGGCGGAGAAGTTCGTCGATTCCCCGTTTGCGGAGGGGGAGAAACTGTACCGCTCGGGTGACTTGGCGGCTTGGCTGCCGGACGGCAACATCGAATACCTGGGCCGGATCGACCACCAGGTGAAAATCCGCGGGTACCGGATCGAGCTGGACGAAATCGAGACGCAGCTGCTGAAGATCGCCGCCGTGCAAGAAGCCAAGGTGCTCGACTGCGACGACGCGAACGGCCATAAGCAACTTGTCGCTTATTACGTCGCAGAAACGAGGCTGGCGGCGAATGAACTCAAAGAGGAGCTCGCCAAGCAGCTTCCGGGTTATATGATTCCTTCGTACCTCGTGCAGCTTTCGCGGATGCCGCTGACCCCGAACGGGAAAATCGACCGCAAAGCGCTGCCCACGCCGGAGGAAGCCGCGGACGGAGGAACGGAATATGTCGCGCCGAGAACGCTGCTCGAAATGAAGATCGCCCGCGTCTGGCAGGATACGCTTGGCGTTCCGCAGGTCGGCGTAAAGGATAACTTTTTTGAGTTGGGTGGCAATTCGTTAAGTCTGATGAGGCTCGTTCAAGCCGTTTACGATGAAACGGGCATTGAGATACCGCTGAACCGCCAATTCCATCATGTAACCGTTGAGGCCATGGCTTTCGGAGAGGGGGATCAGGGCCTGGATAAAGGGGGAGACTCCTTCATTAAGTTGAATAAAGCAGGAGATCTGAACGTGTTCTGCTTCCCTCCGGGCAGCGGCTTTGGCATCGGTTATCGAGAGCTTGCAAGCAGGCTCGACGGCGGGTTCGTGCTCTACGGCATTGATTTTATCGACGATGCCGTCGATTACGAGGCCATGCTGAACCGTTATGTGGACGAGATCGTCCGCATCCAGCCGGAAGGACCTTACGTGCTGCTCGGCTACTGCTTTGGAGGCAACCTGACGTTCGAGGTAGCCAAAACGATGGAGAAAAGAGGCTATTCCGTAACGGACGTGCTCATGGTGGACTCGTGGATTAAGGACACGCTGACGTCTTCCGAAACGTCGGAGAAAGAGCTTGAAGAAATGCTTGCCGATTTCGACGAAGAAGAGAAGGAATTAATGAGCAACCCGCTCGTGCGGGAGCGGGTTCATCGGAAGGTCAAAGCGACCTTGGCGTACGAAGCGCAGCTTATTAATTCCGGCACGATCCCGGCCCGGATTTACGAACTGATTGCGAAGGACAGCGAAGCGTTCCGCCTGGAGCACCAATTGCCTTCCTGGCGGGGGGCAACGACGCAAGCTTACGCCGATTACCGGCTGGAGGGTGCGCACGAGGAATTGCTGGAACTCGCGCGCGTGGAAGAAACGGCCGTCGTCATCCGGGACATCTTAGAGCAAGTCAAGCGGCAGATCGAAGCGGAGGCCGGGGTACTGCATGGAAGCTGACCGCCAGCCGTCTGTTCTAGAACAAGGCACAGCGGCGCCTTCCAAGCGTCAAACCGCTTACGCCGCCTGGAAAGCGTTCCGCTGGTTGATGTCCTATGTAAGCCGTCACAAAGGCTGGATGATCGTCGGTGTCTTGTCCGCGATTGCCGCCGCCGTTATTGAGATATGGACGGGAAGTTTGATCGAGCAGCTGACCACCCAGGCCGAGAAGGGGGCGGGGCCAATCGTTCTGCAAATCGTGTACACGGTCTTTGTGGTCATCTTGATCGGTGTGCCGGCGAAGTTTTTCATGAGCTTCGGCGTGGAGCGAAGCAGCGCCTCTGCGGTGCAGGATATCCGCAACCATGTCATGCGTCATATCGGCAAACTCCCGGTCTCCTATTTGGAAAAGCAGCACTCCGGCGACGTATTGTCGCGGATCAACAACGACCTGCAGCTCATCCAGCAGTTTATGATTCGGGACCTCGCCCAGTGGTTTTATCATCCGCTGTTGTTCATCGGCTGTTTCACTTATTTGATCTACCTCCAATGGGAGCTGATGCTGTACAGCCTGCTGTTATTTCCCGTAGCGCTGCTGGTTTCCCAATGGATCGGCAAGCAGTTGGAGCGGTTGACGGAGGAAGCCCAGGCGAACATGGGCCGAATGAACGTCAACCTCCAGGATACACTTGGAGGTATGCCTATTGTAAAAAGCTACCTGCTATCCGGCATGTTATCTCGCTCCTACCAAGTGCTGCTGCAATTGACGGCTCAAAAAAAGCTGGCCGTGAAAAAGCGGGAAGCCTGGGTCAACCCGCTGCTTTCCACGCTGATGATCAGCCCGATCATTTTCGCCGTCAGTTACGGAAGCTATTTGATCTACAAAGGGCAGCTAGGCGCGGGGGAGCTGATCGCCTTCCTGTACTTGCTGAATCTGTGTCTGGAGCCGCTGGAGCATATTCCCGAGCTCATCACGCGGACGTTCGAAATGGCCGGTGCCCTGAGAAGGGTCTCCGAAATCGTCGAGCAGCCGACCGAAACGGAAAATGGCCGTTCGCTTCCGAAAGCGAGCGCCTCCCCCATCGAGTTTCAGAACGTAACCTTCGGGTATGAGGAGAGATCCCCGATCCTGCGGAATGTTAGCTTCTCTGTGCCGGAAGGGAAGACGATCGCGCTTGTCGGAGCGAGCGGCGGAGGGAAGAGCACGGTGTTTAAGCTTGTATACGGCTTTTATCCGCTTCCGGAGGACCAGGGCGAGATCCGCGTGTTCGGCAGCCTGATCCACGGCGCCGATCCGGAGCAGCTTCGGTCGCATTTTTCCGTGGTAACCCAGGATTCATATTTGTTTAGCGGCACGATCGCTGAAAATATCGGCTACGGGCGGGAAGTAGCGTCGATGGACGAGATTATCGAAGCCGCCAAAGCCGCTCAGGCGCATTCCTTCATTATGCAGCTGCCCGACGGCTACCAGACGTATGTCGGAGAGCGCGGAGGCTTTTTGTCCGGCGGGCAGCGCCAGCGCATTGCAATGGCCCGGGCTTTTCTGAAGGATGCTCCCGTTCTGCTGCTGGACGAGCCAACGTCGGCTCTTGATCCGGAGTCGGAAAGCGCGGTTCAGGAAGCACTGGGCGTATTGATGAAGCAGAGAACGACGATGGTTATTGCCCACCGGCTTTCTACAGTACAAAACGCCGACGAAATTTGGGTCATGGAACAGGGGAGTATTGTTGAAAAGGGCACTCATGAACAATTGTTGAAGATGAAGGGACTGTACGCCCAGTCGTACTATCAGGAATTTACTGAGTCTGCCGAACGCAGGGAGGTGGCGTACACATGAAAAAGGGCGGATGGCTCTCGCAAGTGAAAGAACTCGGCTACTTGCTGATGTTTATGAACCGCAAGCGCAAAACCCAGTACGCCATTGGCTTGGCCGTGACGGCGCTCACCCAGACATTGTTCCTGATCGCCTTCAGCTTGGTCGTACATAACTTGGTTGATTTCGCCGTGTCCCGAGATACGTCCCTGATGGTGGAAGCCTTTATTATTTTGGGCGCGGCCTTGTTCCTGGAAAATGTGATTTCTCCCTGGTTCATTTACTTAAACCAGCGCAGTGTCGAGCTGACTGTGCTGAATATCCGCGAACGTCTTTATGACAAGCTGTGCCGGGTGCGGCCGAGATTCCTGGAGCAGACGCACCATGGGGACTTGCTGTCGCGGGTGAACAACGACGTAACGACCGTTGAGTTTACATTCTCGCAGGTTTACTTCGTTTTGCTGCTTCAAGTTGTCTTTTGCATCGGCTCCATTGTCTCCATGGTGTTGATCGATTGGCGGTTTGCCGGCGTATCCTTCGTCATTCTGCTGCTGTCCTCCGTGGTCAGTCTGAAATTTGCGCGGGATATTCGCGCCTTGTCCGAACAAGGCTTGCAAACGCTCGGTAAAATGACCGAAAAATTCAAAGATTTTATGGGCGGCATTCAAATTGTGAAGCTGTTCCGCATCCGCACGATTTACGGCCAGTACGAGGCGTTGAACGAACAAATGACGCAGACGCTTCGGCAAACCGCGCAGAAGAACGGCATGCAGGCTGCGGTGAATCATTTTATCAGCTACGTCACGTTCTGCGGCATCATCGTCATCGGCAGTCTTCTTTATGCCTACGGACTGATGGGAATGGGAAGCGTCGCCGCCCTGGCGGTTCTGCAAGTGAATCTGACGCACGCCTTGTTGAACTTGGGGATGGTTCTGTCGATGACCCAAAATTCGCTCGCGGGCGCTCATCGGATTCAAGAGGTACTAAGAGAGGAAGAGGAACCGGAGCGTTTGGGATCTCCTCACAGCGAGCTCGTGTCGGAGGCTGCGGTGGAGTTTCGCGATGTGGAATTTTCCTATCAGGCGGACAAAAAGGTGCTTGTCGACATCTCCATGCAGGTGTTTCCCGGCCAGGTCGCCGCTATCGTGGGGGCCAGCGGCAGCGGCAAAAGTACGCTGATCAAGCTGCTGCTCGGCTTTTATCCTGTGGACAGCGGAGAAATCCTGCTCCAAGGCAAACCGTTCGGCCATTACACGCTGGACGAAATCCGCAGGCAGATTGCATACGTTCCGCAGGAGCCGTTCTTGTTTACCGGCACGATTGAGGAAAACATCCGCTACGGCAACCCGGATGCAACGGATGAAGAAGTGATCGAAGCGGCCAAAGCGGCGTACGCTCACCATTTCGTTCAGGAACTTCCTGAACAGTATAAAACGCCGGTGGGAGAGAGAGGAGCGTCGTTGTCGGGCGGACAAAGGCAGCGAATTGCGATCGCCCGGGCGATTCTCAAAAACGCCCCGATTCTGCTGCTGGACGAAGCGACTTCCGCGCTGGATAACGAATCCCAGCATTGGGTACAGCAGGCCCTGAACGTATTGATGAAAGGGCGCACCACCATTCTGATCGCCCACCGTCTCAGCACCGTGGAACATGCGGATTTGATTACCGTCATGAACCAAGGGACGGTCGTCGAGCGGGGCCGCCATCAGGACCTGCTGGCGCTCGGAGGTTTTTACGCCCGGCTGTACGGCTAGATCCGCTTTACGGCGGGCGGCTTCTTGCTCGCGAATGCGACAGAGTCTTTTAGTAATCCAAGGTATGACTTTATAACCGGTAGTTACCAGAAAACGTAGACACGAAAAATGAGGAATGGAGCCGTTCCGGGAATGGCCTGCGCGGTTCTTCTAAGAGTGACTAAGTGACATCTAGGTACAAAGCCTATCTATAAAGAATCTCTAAACCGGGAGTGTGTCGATGTGACAGAGAATACCAACGAGCAATATGGATTAACGCAAGCCCAGCGCCGAATATGGTTCATGGAAATTATGAATCCGGGAACGTCCATCACGATGCTTTCCGCGACCTACCAGATTACGGGCGAGATCAACACACAGCTTCTGAAGCAAGCGGCGGCAGAGATCGTCAAAACCTATGACGTTTTCCGAATCCGCATTAGCGGGGATTTGCAAAATCCAACGCAGTGGTTCGAAGAGCTGGAGAATGTCCAAGCTAGGATAAGCCGCCTCGAAATAGGCACAATCGAACAATTCTATGCTTGGGTGAAGGAAGTAAGCGAAAAACCGGCCAGCGTGTTCGACGAACACCTCTACGAATTTACGATTATTCATTTTGCGAACGGCCAAGTATGGCTCAATTTGACGGTAAACCATATTATCGCCGACGGCTTGTCCGTCAATGCTTTGCTGCATGCGGTGATGGAAAAATACCTGGAACTGCGCAAAGGCATCTCCAGCAGTTACCAGCCCCCTTCCTATCTAGATTATATTTCCGCGGAGCGTGAATATGAGCAATCGCAGCGTTATCAGAAAGGCAAGGAATACTGGCTGACGAAGTACAACACTTTGCCTGAAACGACCGGCATTAAATCGTATCCGCCATTCTCGATCGGCAGCGAATCCAATAAACTGTCCATCACTTTGGACGGTTCCCGGTATGAACGCATTCTGGCCTTCAGCGAACAATATCAGGTCAGCTTATATACATTATTTCTGTCCGCCATGTACGCCTTATTGTACAAGCTGACCGACAGCACCGATGTTCCGGTCGGCACGGTTTTTGCCAATCGCACCAGCAAGAAGGAAAAAGAAACGATTGGCATGTTCGTCAGCACCGTGGCTACGCGGATTCGTCTGAATCCAGACAGGAACGTGCTTTCCTTGATCCAAACGGTTTCCAAGGAAAATACGGCGGATCTGCGGTATCAGAAATACCCTTATAACCAATTGATCCAGGATTTACGCGAACAACACGGCCGCAACGATCTTTCGGGGCTGTTCCGCACGTCTCTGGAATATCTGCCTTTGAAAATCGTGGAGTACGAAGAAATCAAGGTACGCCTGGAGGCTCACTTCGCTAGGCACGAGATGGACGATTTGCTGCTGCGCTTCGACCATATGCTGAATGAAGGACATGTCATTCTCCATGCTTCCTATCGTACCGGCTTGTTCGAGACGGCCGAGATTGATCGGATTATGGAACAGTATGTAACCGTTCTGGACCAGTTTCTTCAGACTCCCGAACTGCCGGTACGCGAGATTTCTCTGCTGAGCGATGAGGAGAGACACCGCATTCTCAACGTTTTTAACCCGCCGGTGGCAGGGCTGAGCGAGGGAGAAGCGTTTCATCGGTATGTTGAAAAGTTTGCTCGAGAAATTCCAGATCATCCGGCAGTCGTCTACATGGACAAACAGCTGACCTACGGCGAATTGAACGAACGCGCCGAGCGGCTGGCTTCTCTCCTTCGCGAACAGGGCGTGGGAAGGGAGACGATTACGGGGATCTGGGCGGAGCGTTCGGTGGAACTGCTGGTCGGGGTGCTCGCCGTTTGGAAAGCCGGCGGAGCCTATGTACCGCTGGACCCCGATTATCCGGCGGAGCGGATTGAGTACATGCTCAGCGATAGCGATGCATCGGTGCTGCTTACGCAGCGTCATCTGTTGGAGCGGGCCGGAGGTTGGTTGGCCGATGACCGGCTGAAGCTTCAAGCTGTCTATGCCATGGACGATGAACAGATTTATAACGGGGATGCCTTAGCCGTGGAATTTGAATCTGCCGACAGCGCCCCGCAAGACTTGGCTTATGTGATTTACACCTCGGGTACGACGGGACGCCCGAAAGGCGTCATGATCGAGCACGGCAGTCTCGTGAATACGGCGGATGCGTACCGTCGCGAGTACCGGTTGGATCAGTTTCCGGTGCGGCTGCTGCAGCTGGCCAGCTTCTCGTTTGACGTGTTTGTCGGAGACATCGCGCGGACGCTATATAACGGAGGCACGATGGTGATTGTGCCGAAGGATGACCGGATTGATCCGAACCTCTTATACGGCTGGATTCGGGACCAAAGCATTACGGTATTCGAATCGACGCCTGCGCTCATCCTGCCGTTCATGCAGCATATTTATGAAGAAGGGCTGGACGTTAGCTCCATGCAGTTGCTGATTACCAGCTCGGATGCTTGCAGTGTCACCGATTACCGATTGCTGCAGGAAAGATTCGGCGGACAATTTCGCATCATCAACAGCTATGGAGTTACCGAAGCGGCCATTGACAGCAGCTTTTACGGTGAGCCGCTGGATAAGCTGCCGCCGTCGGGTCATGTGCCGATCGGCAAAGCATGGCTGAACGCCCGGTTTTACATTGTCGATGCCGCGTTAAAGCCGGTTCCTGTAGGGGTTCCGGGCGAGCTTGTCATCGGCGGCGCCGGGGTGGCGCGCGGGTACTGGAACCGTCCGGACCTAACCGCCGAGAAGTTTGCGGACAGCCCGTTTGTGCCAGGCGAACGTCTGTACCGGACAGGCGATTTGGCCCGCTGGCTGGAAGACGGCAACGTCGACTTCATCGGCCGAATCGACTATCAGGTGAAAATTCGCGGGTTCCGGATCGAACTCGGCGAAATTGAAACGGCCCTGCTGCGTTTCCCGGGCGTCAAGCAGGCTGTGGTGACCGACCGTACGGATGAGCAGGGGCAAAAGTATTTGTGCGGCTACGTGGCGGCGGATGCTTCCGTGCAGCTGAGCGATCTGCTGTCCCAATTGAAGCAAGAGCTGCCGGCCCATATGGTCCCGGCCCGGCTGGTGTCTCTTGATAAGCTTCCGCTCACGCCGAACGGCAAAATTGACCGTAAGGCGCTGCCTGAACCGACCGGAGAGGTAGAAGCAGGCCGTGAGTATGTGGCTCCTCGCACAACGCTGGAAACAAGACTTGCTCTCATTTGGCAGCAGGTGCTGGGTATTGCGCGAGTTGGAGTCCAAGACGATTTCTTTGACTTGGGTGGTCATTCCTTGCGGGCCTCCACGCTGGTTTCCAAGATTCGGAAAGAGCTGCAAGTCGAGGTTCCGCTGCGGGAAGTTTTCCGCTACACCACGATCGAACAGTTGGCCCAAAGAATCGGCGGTTTAAGGCAGCAGGAGACGTATGAGATTACAAAGGCGGCTGAGGCCGAGTACTATCCGGTTTCATCCGAACAAAAGCGTCTGTACGTCCTGCGCCAGCTTGACGGGGCCGAGCGCAGCTACAATATGTCGGCGGCGCTTCTTCTCGAAGGCAAGCTGGACCGCACGCGCGTCGAGCACGCGTTCCGGGCGCTGATTCAGCGCCATGAGACGCTGCGTACCGGAATCGAGCAGGTTCAAGGCGAGCTTGTCCAGCGCATCTATGACGAGGTGGAGTTTGCTGTGGATTATTTCCAGGCGAGCGAGCGGGAAGTGGAGCAAGTGGTGGAAGCTTACTATCACCCGTTTGATCTGACCAAGCCGCCACTTCTCCGCATCGGCCTGATCGAAGTCGCCGAGGATCGCCACATTCTGCTGTTCGATATGCACCATATCGTCTCGGACGGCATTTCGACAGCGCTGCTCTTCGATGAGTTCAGCCGCCTGTATCGGGGCGAGGAGCTGACCCCGCTGCGCATTCAATACAAAGATTATTCCGTTTGGCAGCATTCCGAAGCTTACGGGCAGATGCTCCAGCCGCAGAAGGAGTATTGGCTGGAACAGCTGTCGGGCGAGCTGCCGGTCTTGGAGCTACCGACGGACTTCCCGCGGCCTGCGGTGCAAAGCTTTGACGGCCGAACCGTGAAGTTTTATATCGAGAAAGATCGGACGGAGAAGCTGAAAGAGCTGGCGGCACGGACAGGGACGACCCTGTACATGGTGCTGCTGTCGGCTTACACCATCCTTATGCATAAATATTCGGGTCAGGAAGATCTGATCGTAGGAACGCCGATTGCCGGAAGAACGCAGGAAGAAGTGCAGCCGATCGTAGGGATGTTTATCAACACGCTGGCCATTCGCAGCCGTCCGGAGCGTTCCAAGCCGTACCTTTCGTACCTGGAAGAAATCAAGGACATCACGCTCGGGGCTTTCGAACACCAAAATTATTTGTTCGAAGACTTGGTGGAAAGTCTTCACATTCCGCGCGCGACCGGCCGGAATCCGCTCTTTGACACGTTCTTCTCCCTGCAAAATACGGAGAACGAGCAAATTGTCATCGAGGGGCTGGAGCAATCATTTTATCCACTGGAAAACCAAACATCCAAGTTCGAGCTACTCCTGGACATTTCGGAGCTGGACGGTCAGCTCGAATGTCGGTTGGAGTACGCTACGGCTTTGTATAAACAGGAGACCGCGGAGCGGTTCGCCAGACATTATGACAAGCTGCTTGAAACCATCGCAGCAGCGCCGGACGGGGATATTGCCTCGCTGGAAATGCTCACGGAGGAGGAAATCCACGAGCTGGTGCGCGGTTTCAACGATTCGGAGGCGGACTACCCGCGGCAGCAGACGATTCACGGCCTGTTCGAAGAGCAGGTGGAGCATTACCCGGATAACGTGGCCGCCGTCATGAACGAGCACCAGCTGACCTACCGCGAGCTGAACGAGCGATCCAACCGCCTTGCGCGGAAGCTGCGGGAGACGGGAGTAGAGGCGGACCAGCTGGTAGCGATTCTGGCCGAACGCTCGCTCGATATGGTCGTTGGCATTCTGGCGATTCTCAAAGCGGGCGGAGCATACGTGCCTGTCGATCCCGACTACCCGGAGGAGCGTATCCGCTTCATGATCGAGGATTCGGGCGCGCCGTTATTGCTGATTCAAAAGCATCTGCACGAGAAGACCGATTTCGCAGGAACGCGCCTCGAATTGGACGATTTCGTTTGGGGCGACAGAGGGGCGGACTCCGAAGGTGCGCTGGACGCTTCGAACCTGGAGCCGATTTCCGGGCCGAGCAACCTGGCATATGTCATCTACACGTCGGGAACGACCGGCAGACCGAAAGGAACGCTGATCGAGCATAAGAACGTCGTGCGGCTCCTGTTCAACGACAAGAACCTGTTCGACTTCGGGCCGTCCGACACGTGGACGCTGTTCCACTCGTTCTGCTTCGATTTCTCCGTCTGGGAAATGTACGGAGCGCTGCTGTACGGAGGCAAGCTGGTCATCGTACCGCCGATCACGGCGAAAAATCCGGCCGATTTCCTGGCGCTGCTGGGCCGCGAACAGGTCACGATTTTGAACCAGACGCCAACGTACTTCTACCAGCTGCTGCGTGAGGTCTTGGCGGACCATCCGCACGATTTGCGGATTCGCAACGTCATCTTCGGGGGCGAAGCGCTGAGTCCGCTGCTGCTCAAGGGCTACAAGACGAAGTACCCGGAGACGAAGCTGATCAATATGTACGGCATTACCGAGACGACAGTTCACGTGACGTATAAGGAAATCACGTGGGTCGAAATGGAGGCGGCGAAGAGCAATATCGGCAAGCCGATCCCGACGCTGAGGGTGTATGTCCTGGATGAAAACCGCCGCCCTGTGCCGATTGGCGTAGCGGGCGAAATGTACGTGGCCGGGGAAGGCCTTGCGAGAGGATATCTGAACCGCCCGGATCTGACGGCGGAGAAGTTCGTCGATTCCCCGTTTGCGGAGGGGGAGAAACTGTACCGCTCGGGCGACTTGGCGGCATGGCTGCCGGACGGCAACATCGAATACCTGGGCCGGATCGACCACCAGGTGAAAATCCGCGGGTACCGGATCGAGCTGGACGAAATCGAGACGCAGCTGCTGAACGTCGAGGGCGTGGAAGAAGCGGTGGTGCTCGCCCGTCAGGACGGCGGGGGCGAGAAGGCGCTTGTCGCCTACTTTGTGGCGGACCGGATGCTGACGGTCAGCGAAATGAGAACCTCGCTGGCCCAGGAAATGCCGGGATACATGATCCCGTCGTACTTCGTGCAGTTGGAGCGTATGCCGCTGACGACCAACGGCAAAGTGGACCGCAAAGCGCTGCCGGAGCCGCAAGGCGGCATACAAACGGGCGTCGAATACGTAGCGCCGCGTAACCGGACGGAGTCCCAGCTTGTGAAGATCTGGGAGGAAGTACTGGGCTACTCCGGCATTGGAGTCCTGGACAATTTCTTCGAGCTTGGAGGCCACTCCTTGCGGGCGACGAACCTTGTCAGCAAGATTCAGAAGGAAATGAACGTCGAACTTCCGCTGCGCGATGTGTTCCGCTATACGACGGTAGAGTCGATGGCCGGGGCTATTGCCAGCTTGGAAGAAACGCGGCACTGCTCGATTCCGAAAGCGGAAGAGAAAGCGTACTATCCGGTTTCCTCCGCGCAAAAAAGGCTGTACGTCCTGCACCAGCTGGATAGCTCGGAGCTGAATTACAACCTCCCAAGCGCCTTGCAATTGGAAGGGGCTTTGAACGAGGTCAAAGTGGAAAAGGCGCTGACTACTTTGGTGGCCCGGCACGATATGCTGCGCACCGGTTTTGAAATCGTGAATGGGGAGCCGGTTCAGCGTATTCATCCGCTCGTAGCTTTCAAGGTCGAGAAGCTTCAAGCAAGCGAAGATCAGGTTGCGGCCATTCTTGAAGGCTTCATTCAGCCTTTTGACTTGACCCAGCCGCCTTTGCTGCGCGCCCTGCTGATCGAACTGGAGAAAGAGAAATTCCTGCTCGCACTGGATATTCATCATATTGGTTCCGACGGCCTTTCCATGGACGTGCTGCTGCGCGAATTCGTGCGGCTTTACAATGGGGAAGAATTGCCGGAGCTGCGGATTCAATACAAGGATTACGCCGTTTGGCAGCAATCCGAGGAGCAGCGCCAGCGCATCAAACGGCAGGAGGAATACTGGCGCGGGGTATTCAGCTCCGAGCTTCCGGTTCTTGAGCTGCCTCTCGACTTCTCCCGCCCGGCCGTTCAGCAGTTTGACGGTCAAACGCTCACGTTTACGCTGGATGCGGAGAAAAGCGAAGCTCTCAAACGGCTTGCCGGCGATTCGGGGGCAACGCTGTACATGCTTCTGCTGGCTGCGTACTCCGTATTGCTTCATAAATACGCGGGACAGGAAGATATAGTGGTCGGCACTCCGATTGCCGCCCGTTCTCACGCCGACCTGCAGCCGATTATCGGTATGTTCGTCAATACGCTGGCCCTTCGCTTGGGTCCGGCGGCGGAGCGGACGTTCCTGGATTACTTGCAGGAAGTGAAGGAAACGACGCTTGGAGCCTACGAGCACCAGGACTATCCGTTCGAGGAGCTGGTGGAAGCTCTTCAGGTGAGCCGGGATTTAAGCCGGAATCCTCTGTTTGACACCATGTTTTCTTTGCAAAAGCACGAAAGCTTGGATTTAACCCTGGAAGGCTTGCAATGGTCGCTGTTCGACATCGAGGAAAAGACGGCAAAGTTTGATCTTAGCCTTGATATCGTGGAATCCGATAACGAGCTGGTTTGCAAGATTGAGTACGCTACTTCGTTGTTTAGACAGGAAACGATGGAACGGCTGGCGGGTCATTACGAGCAGCTTTTGGCGTCGATCCTGGCTCAGCCGGGTGCGCGGATTTCGGATTTGGATATCTTGACGGACAGCGAAAAGCATGATTTGCTGGTCGGGTTTGACGTGTCGTCTTCGGCTCTTGCGAAGCAACCCGCCGCAGAGGGTACAGGTTTGGAAGCGAATGAGTCGTGGAGAGAGAGAACGTTCCACGAGCTGTTCGAGGAGCAGGCGGAGCGCACTCCGGGAGCGCTGGCGGTTGTCTACGAAGACAGCAAGCTGACGTATGCGGAGCTGAACGCCAAAGCGAATCGTCTAGCGTATGCACTGCGGGCGTGCGGGGTGAAGCCGGAGCAGGTGGTCGGCATTCTGGCCGGCCGTTCGGCGGAGCTGTTGATCGGGGTGCTCGCCGTATGGAAAGCGGGCGGCGCTTATGTGCCACTCGACCCGGACTATCCGGCGGAGCGGATCGAGTACATGCTCGCGGACAGCGGGGCGTCGGTACTGCTCACGCAGACCTGCCTGCTGGAGCAGGCGGAAGCTTGGCGCAGCGAAGGAGCTCTAGTGCTGCAAACGGTGCTTGCGCTTGACGACGCCGAGACGTACAGCCTCGGAGCGGCTGTGGGCGTACAAGCTTTGGGCGAAGCAGGCGCAGAGGCGGAGGCTTTGGCGCAAGCGGAAACGGCTGCTGCCGAAACGTCTGCCACGGCAGAAGCCGAGAAGAACGTACTAACGGCGGATCTCGCATCGAATCCGGCGAATGTGAACAAGCCGCGCGATTTGGCTTACGTCATCTACACCTCCGGTACGACGGGCAAGCCGAAGGGCGTGATGATCGAGCACCGCAGCCTGGTGAACACGGCGGCGGGCTACCGACGGGAATACCGGTTGGATCAGTTCCCGGTGCGGTTGCTGCAGCTCGCAAGCTTTTCATTCGACGTGTTCGTCGGCGACATTGCGCGGACGCTGTACAACGGCGGCACCATGGTCATCGTGCCGAAGGACGACCGGATTGATCCAACCCGCCTCTACGGCTGGATTCGCGACTACGCCGTGACGGTGTTCGAATCGACTCCGGCGCTGATCGTGCCGTTCATGGAGCATGTGCATGCCGAGGGCCTGGACCTCAGCTCGATGCATCTGCTGATCACAAGCTCAGATTCGTGCAGCGTAGCGGATTACCGTACCTTGCAGGAGCGCTTCGGCTCGCAGTTCCGTATTATTAACAGCTACGGCGTAACAGAAGCAGCGATTGACTCCAGCTTCTATGACGAGCCGCTGGAGAAGTTGCCGAAGAAGGGCAGCGTGCCGATCGGGAAAGCGTGGCTGAACGCCAAGTTCTACATCGTGGATGCGAATCTGAAGCCGGTGCCGATCGGAGTGTTGGGCGAGCTGGTTATCGGCGGAGCGGGTGTGGCCCGCGGTTACTTGAACCGCTCGGATTTGACGGCGGAGAAATTCGTAGACAGCCCGTTCGCCGCTGGGGAGCGGCTGTACCGGACGGGCGACCTGGCGCGCTGGATGCCGGACGGCAACGTGGACTTCATCGGCCGGATCGACAACCAGGTGAAAATTCGCGGCTATCGGATCGAGCTTGGTGAAATTGAAGCGGCCATGAAAAATTTTGCCGGCGTGCGTCAAGCGCTTGTCATCGACCGGACGGATGAGCGGGGGCAGAAATATTTGTGCGGGTATGTCGTAGCGGATTCCAGCTTCGATCTGGAAGGGCTTGTAGCCCATCTGGACGCCGCGCTGCCTTCCCATATGGTGCCTTCGCGCATCATGCGCCTGGATCAAATGCCGCTTACGCCGAACGGGAAGATCGACCGTAAAGCGCTGCCTGTGCCGGAAGGAAGCATTCGTGCCGAGGTTGCATACACCGCGCCTCGTACTCCTGCCGAGCAGGCACTTGCGTCGGTCTGGCAGTCAGTGCTGGGCGTGGATCAGGTCGGCACGATGGACAATTTCTTTGCGCTCGGCGGCGATTCGATCAAGGCCTTGCAGGTATCGTCCCGTCTTTTGCAAACGGGGTACAAGCTGGTCATGAAAGATTTGTTCCATTACCCGACGATTACCGCCCTTAGTTTGCACCTGCAAACGGCGGAGAGAACGGCAAACCAGGCCGAAGTGACGGGAGAGGTCATCTTGACCCCGATTCAGCGCTGGTTCTTTGAACAAAATCCGGCTGACGTGCATCACAGCAACCAGGCGTTCATGCAGTTCTCCAAGCAAGGCTTTGACGAAGAAGCTTTACGCCAAGCGGTGCGTCAGCTTGTTGTGCATCACGATGCTCTCCGTACGGTTTACCGCCAAACCGAGAACGGCTATACCGCCTGGAACCGCGGCGCCGGGGAGAACGAAGCGCTGTTCGATCTGGAAGTTGTCGATTTCAAAGGAGTCGGCGACGTGAAAGAAGCGGTAGAGGCTAAGGCGAATGACATTCAAGCGAGCATCGATCTGGAAAACGGTCCGCTGGTGAAGCTCGGCTTGTTCCGCTGCGACGACGGCGACCACCTGCTCATCGCGATCCATCACTTGGTCGTAGACGGCGTATCCTGGCGGGTTCTGCTTGAGGATTTTGCTGCCGGCTATGAGCAGGCGCTGCAAGGGCAGCCGATCCGTCTGCCGCTCAAAACGGATTCATTCCAAACGTGGGCGAAACAGCTCGCTGATTATGCGAACGGTCCGGCGATGGAAAGCGAGAGAGAGTATTGGCAGCATATCGAGCAATTGACCTATGAGCCGCTTCCGAAAGATTTTGAACAAGGCAGATCCAAGCTGAAGGACAGTGGGCTCGTGACCGTTTGCTGGTCGATGGAGGAAACCGAACAGCTGCTGAAGCAGGCACACCGTGCTTACCATACGGAAATGAACGATTTGCTGCTTGCCGCGCTTGGCCTCGCGGTACAAGCTTGGAGCGGCCGTGAACGCGTGCTGGTGAATCTCGAAGGCCACGGCCGGGAAGATATTTTGCCGGATGTGGACATTACACGCACGGTTGGCTGGTTTACAAGTCAATTCCCTGTTGTTCTGGAGCCGGGTCACGCCCAGGCGCTCGGTCATCAGGTGAAACAGGTTAAAGAAAGCTTGCGCCGCATTCCGAACAAAGGAATCGGCTACGGCATCCTGCGTCATTTGTCGGTGCCGCGTGACGGCGAGCGCTTTGCTTTGGAGCCGGAGATCAGCTTTAACTATTTGGGTCAGTTCGACCAGGATTACGAAAGCAGCGGCTCGCAGCCGTCTTTGTTCAGCCCGGGCTCCGATTCAAGCCCGAATGCAGTGATGGATTTTGTCCTCGATATCAACGGTATGGTGTCGGAAGGAGTGCTGGAACTCACGATCCGTTATGGGGAAACCCAGTATAAACGGGAAACGGTAGAGCGCCTAGGCACCCTGCTTCAATCGAGCTTGCGTGAAGTCATCAGTCATTGCGTATCGAAAGAGCGGCCGGAGCTTACACCTAGCGACGTACTGCTTCAAGATGTGACGTTGGAGGAACTGGAGCGGCTGGCCGAACATACGGCGGCGCTCGGCGAACTGGAGAATGTATACACCCTGACTCCGCTGCAAAAAGGGATGTTGTTCCACAGCCTGCTGGATGCCGATTCGGAAGCTTACTTCGAACAGGTGACCTTCGATCTATACGGAAGCCTGAATGTCGAAGCCTTCACCCAAGGATTGGATACACTGGTGCAGCGGAATGAGGCGTTGCGGACCAACTTTATTACCGGCTGGAGAGACGAGCCGATTCAAGTGGTATTCCGCGAGCGGAAGTGTGAAGTGTACTTCGAAGATATTCGCTCGGTAAGCGATGAAGACCCGGAGAAGACGATAGCCGATTTCGTCAGCGCGGATAAAGCGAACAAGTTCGATTTGGCCCGAGGCTCTCTTATGCGCGTGACAGTTTTGCGCACGGGCGACGAGTCCTACCATGTGGTCTGGAGTCACCATCACATTTTGATGGACGGCTGGTGCATGTCCTTCATGATCAAGGAAGTGTTCGACACCTACTTCGCGTTCCAGGAGAAGCGGACGCTGGAGCTTCCTCCGGCTACCTCGTACTCCCGGTATATCGAATGGCTGGAAGCTCAAGATGCCGCGAAAGCTTCGCGTTACTGGTCCGAGTATTTGGCGGGTTACGATCAGCAGACCAAGCTGCCCCAGGAGAAAACGCAGCTGAAGCAGGGCGCTTTTGAAGCGGCTGAAATCAATGTGGAACTCAGCAAGGAACTGACCGGGCAAATCGAGCGGGTGGCGCGCCAGCAGCAGGTGACGCTCAATACGTTCATGCAGACCGTTTGGGGGCTGGTTCTGCAGGTATACAACAACAGCGAGGATGTCGTATTCGGCTCCGTCGTATCCGGGCGTCCGGCGGAAATTCCGGGCATCGAAAGCATGATCGGCCTGTTTATTAATACGATCCCGGTCCGTATTCAAGGCAAAGCCGAGGAGACGGTAGCCGATATCTTGAGAAAAACCCAGGATCAAGCGCTGGCATCGGGAGCTTACGAAACGTTCCCGCTGTTCGAAATTCAGTCGCTGAGCGAGCAAAAGCGCGACTTGATCAACCATATCATGGTCTTTGAAAATTATCCGATGGAAGAACAGATTGAGCAGGTCGTCGGCGGAGACAAAGAAGCGCTGAAAATCGCTAATATCCAGTCGCCGGAGCAAACGAACTACGACCTGGACATTACCGTCATTCCAGAAGAGCATATTTTGCTGCGGTTTACGTACAATGCGCTGACGTTCAGAGAGGAAGACATCAGGCTGATCCACGGTCATTTTGCCCGGGTACTGGAGAAGGTTGCGGCTAACCCGAACATCCGCGTGAATCAGTTGGAGCTTTTGACGGCGGCGGAAAAAGAGCAAATTCTCGGCGCGTTTAACCCGGCGCAGCCGGAAGCGGCTCCGGCGGCCGCGTTCCACCGGCTGTTTGAGGAACAGGCGGAGCGCACGCCGGAAGCGGCGGCCGTCGTGTACGAGAACGACCGACTGACGTATGCGGAGCTGAACGAGCGGGCGAACCGCTTGGCGGCCACGCTGCGCGCAAGTGGCATCGGCCGGGAGACGATCGTCGGCATTCTCGCCGAGCGTTCGGTGGACTTGCTGGTGGCCGTGCTGGCCGTCTGGAAAGCGGGCGGGGCGTATGTGCCGCTCGACCCGGATTATCCGGCGGAGCGCGTGCGGTTCATGCTCGAAGACAGCGGAGCGAAGGTGCTGCTGACGCAAACGGCGCTGCGAGAGCGCGCCGAAGCCTGGCTCGGCGAAGAGGAGCTGGCGCTGGCGGCGGTGCTGTACCTCGACGACGAAACCTCGTACAGCGAGGAGCGGACGAATGCCGACAGCTTCCATGAAGCCCGTCCAGAGGACCTGGCGTACGTGATCTACACGTCGGGAACGACGGGCAAGCCGAAGGGCGTGATGATCGAGCACCGCAGCCTGGTGAACACGGCGGCGGGCTACCGGCGGGAATACCGGTTAGATCAGTTCCCGGTGCGGCTGCTGCAGCTCGCAAGCTTCTCGTTCGACGTGTTCGTGGGAGATATCGCGCGGACGCTGTATAACGGAGGCACGATGGTGATTGTGCCGAAGGACGACCGGATCGATCCGTCTCGTCTGCACCACTGGATGGAGCGGGAACGGGTCACCATCTTCGAATCGACGCCGGCGCTGATCGTGCCGTTCCTGGAGTACGTGCACGAGCAGCAACTGGATATGAGCTGGATGGAGCTGTTGATCACGAGCTCGGACAGTTGCAGTGTGGCGGATTACCGGACCTTGCAGGAACGCTTCGGCTCGTTGTTCCGGATCATCAATGCTTACGGCGTGACGGAAGCGGCGATCGACTCCAGCTTCTACGACGAGGAGCTGGCGAAGCTGCCGCAGACAGGCCATGTGCCGATCGGCAAGGCGTGGCTGAATGCGAAATTCTACATCGTGGATGCGCATCTGAATCCGGTGCCGGTCGGGGTGCTGGGCGAGCTGGTCATCGGCGGAGTCGGAGTGGCTCGCGGGTACTTGAACCGTCCGGAGCTGACGGAAGAGAAGTTCGTAGACAGCCCGTTCGCCGCGGGCGAGCGGCTGTACCGCACGGGAGACTTGGCGCGGTGGATGGAGGACGGGAACGTGGACTTCATCGGCCGGATCGACAACCAGGCGAAAATCCGGGGGTACCGGATTGAGACGGGTGAAGTCGAAGCGAAGCTGCTGAGTGTAGGTGGCGTGAAGGAAGCGGTCGTCGTCGTCAGGGAAGGTCAAGAAGGTCAGAAAGCTTTGTGCGCTTATTATACAGCGGAAGAAGGCTTGACGGCGGCGGACCTGAAACGGGCGATCTCCAGCGAGTTGCCGGGTTACATGATCCCGTCGTACTTCGTCGAGCTGGAGCGCCTGCCTCTGACGCCGAACGGGAAAATCGACCGGAAGGCGTTGCCGGCACCGGAAGGGGGAGCAGGCGGAGGCCGCGAATACGTGGCGCCGCGCACCGAACTGGAGGCGAAGCTGGCCGCCATTTGGCAGGATGTGCTTGTTCGGGAGAAGGCGGTAGGCGTAACGGACAACTTCTTCGACATCGGCGGCCACTCCCTGCGGGCGACGACGCTTGTCAGCAAAATGCATAAGGAGCTAGGCGTTGAATTCCCGCTTCGCGACGTATTCCGCTACTCAACGGTTGAGGAAATGGCCGCGGCTATGGAGCGGCTGGAGATCGGCTCGTTCACAGCTATTCCGGCTGCGGAACCTAGCGAGTATTATTCGCTCTCTTCCGCTCAGAAACGTCTCTATATCTTGAACCAGCTGGAAGGAGCCGAGTTGAGCTACAACATACCGGGAGCTATGCTGCTTGAAGGGGAGCTCGACCGGCAGCGGTTTGAAGAAGCGTTCCGCGGGCTCGTAGCTCGTCATGAGACGCTGCGTACCGGCTTTGAGATGGTAAAAGGCGAAGCGGTTCAGCGGATTTACGAAGAAGCCGCCTTCCAGGTGGAATATGTGCAGATCAGCGGGGAGCAGGCGGAAGAAACGGTGCGCCAATTCGTTCGTCCGTTTGATCTAGCGAAGCCGCCACTTCTGCGGGTAGGCCTTGCCGAACTGGCGCCGGACCGGCACATTCTAATGTTCGATACGCATCATATCGTATCCGACGGCGTTTCGATTGACGTACTGATCGAAGAGTTCGTCCGCTTGTACAGCGGGGAGCAGTTGGAGCCGCTCCGCATTCAGTACAAAGATTATGCGGTATGGCAGCAATCGGACGAGCAGAAAGCTCAGCTTGCCAAGCAGGAAGCCTACTGGCTCGACATGTTCCGCGGAGAGCTGCCGGTTTTGGAATTGCCGACGGACTATCCGCGCCCGGCTATGCAGAGCTACGAGGGCCGCACGCTGCAATTGTTTATGGATAGCGAGAAAAGCGAGGGTCTGAAACGGCTTGCAGCCGAGAACGGCGCAACGCTTTACATGGTTCTGCTTGCTGGTTATACAATATTATTGCATAAGTATACAGGGCAAGAAGACGTGGTGGTCGGTACGCCGATTGCGGGAAGAAATCACAGCGACGTTCAGCCGCTGATTGGGATGTTCGTCAATACCCTGGCCATCCGCAGTTATCCGGCTGCCGGTAAAACGTTCCTTGACTACTTGAAGGAAATCAAGGAGACGACGCTGGGCGCTTTTGAACATCAGAATTATCCGTTTGAGGAACTGGTGGATAAGGTGAACGTAGCTCGCGATTTAAGCCGCAATCCGCTGTTCGATACGATGTTTGCTTTGCAGAATACAGAGAATTTGGAAATGCAGCTTCCCGGACTCCATTTGTCGACGTATGCCAGCGAAGAAATTGTTTCTAAATTTGATCTCAGCTTGGACGTCACGGAGATCGAGGAAGGCTTGGAATATCTGTTTGAATATGCCACTGCTCTTTATAAAACCGAAACGGTGGAGAAATTGGCTGCTCACTACTTGCAGCTGCTTGAATCCATTCTCCGCAACCCGTCGGCGACTATTGCCGAGCTAGGCATTTTGACGGCGGCAGAAAAAGAGCAAATTCTCGGCGCGTTTAACCCGGCGCAGCCGGAAGCGACTCCCGCGGTCGCATTCCACCGGCTGTTTGAGGAACAGGCGGAACGCACGCCGGAAGCGGCAGCTGTCGTGTACGAGAACGACCGGCTGACGTATGCGGAGCTGAACGAGCGGGCGAATCGCTTGGCGGCTACGCTGCGCGCAAGCGGCATCGGCCGGGAGACGATCGTCGGCATTCTCGCCGAGCGTTCGGTGGACTTGCTGGTGGCCGTGCTGGCCGTCTGGAAAGCGAGCGGGGCGTATGTGCCGCTCGACCCGGATTATCCGGCGGAGCGCGTGCGGTTCATGCTTGAAGACAGCGGAGCGAAGGTGCTGCTGACGCAAATGGCGCTGCGAGAGCGTGCCGAAGCCTGGCTCGGCGAAGAGGAGCTAGCGCTGGCGGCGGTGCTGTACCTCGACGACGAAGCGTCGTACAGCGACGAGCGGACGAATGCCGACAGCTTCCATGAAGCCCGTCCGGAGGATCTGGCGTATGTGATCTACACGTCGGGAACGACGGGCAAGCCGAAGGGCGTGATGATCGAGCACCGCAGCCTGGTGAACACGGCGGCGGGCTACCGGCGGGAATACCGGTTGGATCAGTTCCCGGTGCGGCTGCTGCAGCTGGCCAGCTTCTCGTTCGACGTGTTCGTGGGAGATATCGCGCGGACGCTGTACAACGGAGGCACGATGGTGATTGTGCCGAAGGACGACCGGATCGATCCGTCTCGTCTGCACTACTGGATTGAGCGAGAGCGGGTCACCATCTTCGAATCGACGCCAGCGCTGATCGTGCCGTTCCTGGAGTACGTGCACGAGCAGCAACTGGATATAAGCTGGATGGAGCTGTTGATCACGAGCTCGGACAGCTGTAGCGTGGCGGATTACCGAACCTTGCAGGAACGCTTCGGCTCGTTGTTCCGGATCATCAATGCTTACGGCGTGACGGAAGCGGCGATCGACTCCAGCTTCTACGACGAGGAATTGGCGAAGCTGCCGCAGACAGGCCATGTGCCGATCGGCAAAGCGTGGCTGAATGCGAAATTCTACATCGTGGACGCGCATCTGAACCCGGTGCCGGTCGGGGTGCTGGGCGAGCTGGTCATCGGCGGAGTCGGAGTGGCGCGCGGGTACTTGAACCGTCCGGAGCTGACAGAAGAGAAGTTCGTAGACAGCCCGTTCGCCGCGGACGAGCGGCTGTACCGCACGGGCGACTTGGCGCGGTGGATGGAGGACGGGAACGTGGACTTCATCGGCCGGATCGACAACCAGGCGAAAATCCGGGGGTACCGGATTGAGACGGGTGAAGTCGAAGCGAAGCTGCTGAGTGTAGGTGGCGTGAAGGAAGCGGTCGTCGTCGTCAGGGAAGGTCAAGAAGGTCAGAAAGCTTTGTGCGCTTATTATACAGCGGAAGAAGGCTTGACGGCGGCGGACCTGAAACGGGCGATCTCCAGCGAGTTGCCGGGTTACATGATCCCGTCGTACTTCGTCGAGCTGGAGCGCCTGCCTCTGACGCCGAACGGGAAAATCGACCGGAAGGCGCTGCCGGCGCCGGAAGGGGGAGCAAGCGCAGGCCGCGAATACGTGGCGCCGCGCACCGAACTGGAGGCGAAACTGGTCGCCATCTGGCAGGACGTGCTCGGGCCGGTCACGATTGGCGTGACGGACAACTTCTTCGACCTCGGCGGGCACTCCCTGCGGGCGACGACGCTGGTCAGCAAGGTGCACAAGGAGCTGAGCGTGGACCTGCCGCTGCGCGATGTGTTCCGGCACTCGACCATCGAAGCGATGGCCGAAGCGATCAGCCAATTGGAGCGGCAGGAACACCTCTCCATTCCGGTTCTGGAAGAGAGGGATTACTATCCGCTTTCCTCCGTGCAAAAACGGCTGTACATCCAGCAGCAGATGGAAGGCGCCGAGCTTAGCTACAACATGTCCGGCATGACGGTTCTCGTCGGGCACTTGGAACGGAATCAATTCGAGGCGGCGCTCAAAGGATTGATAGCTCGTCACGAAATTTTGCGAACCGGTTTCGAAATGGTCGACGGCGAACCGGTACAACGGATTTATCCGGACTTGAAGTTTGCCGTCGAGTATACGAAAGCGACGGAAAGTGAAACGAAGAGCATCGTAGACGGCTTTGTACGCGTCTTTGATTTGGAGCGGCCGCCGCTGCTGCGTGTGGGCTTAGTCGAATGGGAAGCGGAACGGCAACTGCTCATGCTGGACATTCATCATATCGTCACGGATGGCATGTCGATGGGCATCTTTGTCGAAGAGCTGCTGCGCCTGTATAACGGCGAGACTCTGGAACCGCTTCGGATTCAATACAAGGAATTCGCCGCTTGGCAGCAGTCCGAACCTGTAAAAGAGCGACTGAAACGTCAGGAAGCCTACTGGCTGGACGTGCTGGAAGGCGAACTGCCGACGCTTGAACTGCCTACGGACTTTGTCAGACCTACCGCTCGCAGCTTTGAGGGAGATGTGCTGCCTTTCAGCATCGACAAGCAGATGACCGACAGCTTGCAGCGCATCGCCGATGAGAACGGCGCCACCCTTTATATGGTGTTATTGGCGGCCTATTCAATCCTGCTCAGCAAGTACTCGGGACAAGAAGACTTCATTGTAGGCATGCCGGTTTCGGGCCGCACACATGCCGACCTAGAGCCGCTCATCGGAATGTTTGTCAACACTTTGGCGATTCGCCATTATCCGTCCGGGGAGAAGACGTTCCTCGCTTACTTGAATGAAGTCAAAGAAACGATGCTGGGGGCCTACGACCACCAGGATTATCCGTTCGAGGAGCTTGTGAAAAAGCTGCAGGCGCCGCGAGATCAAAGCCGCAATCCTGTATTCGATGTCATGTTTGTTCTGGAAACCAAGGAAGATAACGTTCAAAGCTTCGGGGATATCAAGATCGAATCTTATCCGGAAACTCATACGGTTTCCCAATTTGATCTTACCTTGGTCATTTCGTTGCTGGATGAGGGAATGAACGGGCAGTTTGAATATGCTACCAAGTTGTTTACTCGCAATCTGATCGACAATTTCGCTCAGGACCTGCTCGTGATCATCACCCAAATTTGCGAACAGCCTTCGGTGCTGTTGAAGGATATTTCCCTGAACGGGCAATCCGAACAGGAGCAAGATGTGCTAGAGGCCATTGATATTATTTTCTAATCCCTTACCCGGCTTGGGTGTATGCCGTATTTTTCTCGGTACGCATCCTGCCGGGTGTTTTTTTCCAAATGAAAGGGGAAAATCCACCACAGGAATCTGACGTCAAGTGCCGCTGAGTAACGATTTCAATTTACTGGAAAGTCGACAAAACACAACAGAAATCCGAAAAACGAAAAGAAGTAATTGCCGATCGTTGCAGACGAGTTTAATCTTTTGACTATGACACCAGAAGAACAACAAAAGGCACACGAAGACTACAGGATAAAAAGGAAACGTGAAGCTCTTGGAGAAGACTTTTGGTATTATGCCGAAACGTTTTTTTCAGTATTACAATCAGGAGGCTGGAATAGTAATCTACCTTCCATAAGTTCACTATTTAAAGAATTAAGTAAAATCAAGCTATCATTCGAACAAAAAAAGAGAATTAATAAACTAGCTAGAGATATAATGGCTTCATTGAAAGAAGTGAATAATGAATTAGTAAGAGATTTGATAGAAGAATTTAATAAAATAAAAATGGATAATAACCTAACTTTAGTTCAAAAAGAGCATCTGAAGACAGCACTTCTTGAACTCTCACGAACTACAGGGCGGTTAGTTCAAATATATGGACAATGGACTAAAGATGGACAGATTATTAGAGATAATTCTTTGAAAAAGAAAATGGATCATTTAAGCACGTTATATGCGACATCCAGTATATTGAGGAAATGGTTATGAAAATTATATTATCGTAATAGTACAAGTTTCCAACTTTCTTTTTATGGTAATTTGTGGTAGTTTCAGACTTTTTATTTTTCGTGTTTATCACGTGCTCTGGCAAACGCAGTAAAATCAACAAATTTGGTTCACGACTTTTTTATCACCTGACACTTCCTGTTCAGAAACATTAATGTAGGTAACTACGATTTAGTGTTGGGTAACTCAAGATTATTAAAAACACGGCTGCTTTGGTTTAAATAAATATTATGGTAAAGAAATATTAGAAAAGTTAAAGACAGGAGAACATATTGATAAGGATTAATTTGGAGAGACCATATATTATTTGTCTGTCACATGCTAACATCACTAAATGGCAAAATCGTTGGATATTTCTTAGAAGAGAATCGAACGGCATATTTTACTAAAAAATACAAGGGAATTCATGATCGTTACGAATGACAAGCATGGATTTGCGGCAGGATTACCATGGAGAAACATTTCACTTTTGGAAAAAAATAAATTTAGATCAAGACAACACTCCGACGATCCCTAGAACAGATTACGTAGCGAATCCCAATGCTAAAACCTATGCAGTTGCAGTAGATCCTTTTAGGAAATTAGATGGACAAAAAACATCATTTCTAATGATGATGATCGATTCGGTCATCATATTATAGAAGTACTTTCCGAACAAGCATCGGATGCTCATTTAGCTCATTTGAAAAAGCTAGGTAACTCTTATGTTTTTGGAGGAAAAGAAAGTTTGAATTTCACTGTTGAAGGTTTAATTGATGAGATTAGTTTAGTTTAGTTTAGTTTTAGTCCCGATAGTAGATGGTGCTTCTAACTCTTTGACGCTATTTGAAACGAGTGCTCATCTTCAAAAAACTAAGCCAGTAAATTTCTTTTTAAAGAGCGTAGAAAAACTGGACGATGGTGGGCTATGGATGAAGTAGGTGATAAATCCTTAAATAGGACTTGAGGCCATCAACTGTCCTCTTATTTGCTATGTTCAAGTTGGAGTGGCAGCCCTGATAGGCTGCCATTATTTTTCGTCCTTGGCTGTCGCTGTTATAACCCCTTGTTTTTCAAAAATGCCGACTTCACGGTAACCCATTTTCGATACAGCATCTGACCGTCTTCAAACTAAAAGGCATGAGCCCGGTACAATACCGAACTCATGCCCAACTGGTTGCATAAAAATATTTGTCTAACTTTAAGGGGGCACTTCATACAGGGCTGCTTTTATACTACGGCCTAATTGCTCGTGTATTTTACCCAATCATATTCAGCGTATAGCGGATTCGCTCCATTATACGAACCTAGCCAGTCGTCAACACCAGTGCCATTCCATAAATTCATCATAATCTTGCCTGGCGTGCTTGGTATGTTCGTAGTTGCCGTATGCTTTAGAACCCCGTCAACATACCACTTAATGTATCCTGGTTGCCAATCGAATGCATAGGTGTGAAAGCCTCTTGATGCATCAAAGCCCAGATCAACAACCTTCTCGTGACCACCGACACCGTTTGTATAATAGTTGAATTGTACTTTTGTCGTGTCTTTGCCTAAAAATTCAATATCTATTTCATCCCATTGCGTGCCATCAGTAGGCCCCGTATACGTAAAAAAGGAAGATACGATCCCTGTATTTTTAGCAGGCTTCATACTGACCTCGTATAAGCCGTATCTGTAAGTGTTCGTCGATCGATACTCTCCGCAGTCAAACTTATTGTACGCAGAACTCGTTAAGCCAAGCTTCATTTTGCCATCGTTCGTAAAATTAACATTATTGGCACGCCAAGTGCAATTAAACATGTTCCCATTGGAATATCCGTCTGCCTTTTGCCATGCCCCCGAATTGAAACCATTAAGTGGTTCCCAAAAAACATTCCCCGCATAAACGCTTACCGAAAAAAACAGAGAGACAATGCCCGTGACCATTAAAGTGAACCAAGATTTCTTCTTCATTTTACACCTCCATAAAAGATTGACCAAACATGAAAGAAATGGATGACGATGATACATTATTTCAAGTATTGACCATCTTACCGAAAAAATAAAGCGCTTTCAAATTTGGTATCTTCATTGTAGTTTGAAATGGAGTCGTCCACAATAGCAAACTTAACACTTGAGGCATAATTTAAAAAAAACTAAATTTTATCAAGTTGTGGTTTAAAAATGTAAGTACTACAATTATATACAAGAAATGAAAATCAGGATTAAAATATTCTATTAAGGGGGGAAATGACGATTTTGAAATGGGATAGACTCAGGAAGCGGAGCCACTACATGTTTATACCATTTTATTCTCTTGGTATAATAGTCAATTAATTTTTGAAGAGGAGGCCTTTCTTTGAAAAAATTAGGTATGGTATGTAAAATAGCTCTGATACTTGTATTCTTATTGCCTTTAACACCGGTCTTTGGCCAACATATAGATGCATGGTCAGGTATGCCTATGGGAAAGCTCCATGTCAGGGGCAATCAATTGGTGAACAGCAGCGGAAAACCTGTTGTTTTAAGTGGCTGGCATCAGCCGTCGGGGGCATACTGGACCTATCAAAATAGTAATTATTATCTCAATTTAAATGGTAACAATCGTCATGCAGCAATTTTGGCTTATTTGAAGGATATCACTGACACCTTTGCAGACACCAGACCGAAGTATGGAAGCAACCACGGCTGGTATATGAATCAGGTCCGATTGTTTATTGACCGCCAGGATATGGGAGATGTGGCCGCAGGGTCATACAATTTCTCAGGTTTACAAGCAGCTACACAAAATGTGATTATTCCATACATCAATTATGCGAAAACAAAGGGCATTTATGTTACCCTTGGTCTTGATTTCACTTTGGCTAACGACCAGGCTACAACACAATCCAATCTGGACAAATTCAATCAAATATGGGGGTATCTTGCCTCGCAGCCGGCTATTAATAGCGCGGATAACGTCATGTTTGAACTGATCAACGAGCCTATTAAGTCATATGCGAATGGGCATTGGGGAGGCTATCCTGGCGAAAATGATTTTGTTGACCATTGGAATGATCTGAGAAGATTCCAAAACTCTATCATTTCCACGATTCGAAGTAAAGGAGCGGATAATGTCATCTGGGCTGCAGGACTTGGATACAACCAATTTTACAGCCCGGCGGCAAAACACCCGCTGATAGATCCATTGAACAACTACGGCTATGCTGTCCACTGGTATCCGGGCTACGGAGCGCATGATAACAAGGACAAGCTAAAATCACAATGGGATTCCAACATTAAGGCGGCAGCTCAAGCCTATCCAATAAATATCACAGAATTTACCTGGTTCAAAACACAGCCCGGCGATTCGGAGTACTGGAATTTGTTTAACGGCTCTAATAATGGATTTGGGCAAAACACGAAGTCCATTTTTACAGCAGCCGGTAATGTCAGCATGACCGCACACATGAATGGCTTTCTGCTGGAAGCTGGAGCAAGGAGTTCATTTGCGGACCCAACAGCCGGGTTAAAGTGGGATGGCGATAACCGACGTCAGGCGATGGCCCGCTTCTTGTTTGACTGGTACTATGAGCGTGCACGGACCTATCCGAGAGCACTACTCCAGAACAGTGAATCAGCAACGGATAATCTGCCTGCGGATGCACCGACTGATGTGCTTACAGATACATACATTAATGCACCGACGGACGCACAATCAGAATGATGTTAATACTTTCAGCTACCGACAGCCTTTCCAATTGGATAGGCTGTCGTATTATCTTATAGAAATGACTAGTGTAAGATTGACGGCCATTATGAGGCCTTCCGTTATGTAAAGTTGTTGAAATGATGGGGAGAGAGTATAGTTTGTATGTATTTATTTTGTACGGGAAGAGGTTCATATGGCGACAATTCATGATGTAGCATTAAAAGCGGGCGTGTCGGTCACTACCGTATCCCGTGTAATGAATAACCGGGGATATATCAGCGAAACTACACGCAAAAAAGTGTTCGACGCAATGGAGGAACTTAATTATCAACCAAATGAAATAGCACGATCTCTGCTACGTAAGCAGTCCAATATTATTGGCCTTATTATTCCCAATGTCTCGCATCCTTTCTTCAGTGAGCTTGCCAATCAGGTTGAGTATTACGCCTATCAGCATGGCTGCAAGGTCCTGCTGTGCAATTCACATATGGATCCCGTGAAAGAGAAAGTGTATATTGATATGTTGAAGCGGAACCGGGTGGATGGCATCATTATGGGTAGCCATACATTAGAAGTAGAAGAGTACCGACATTTGAATTCACCGATCGTGACGTTTGATAGGCAGATTGACCCGTATATTCCTTACATATCCTCGGATAATTATCGCGGAGGCGAGCTGGCTACGGAGCTGCTCATTCGCAAAGGCTGCCGGAAAATTGCCCATATCTGCGGAAATCTGGAGCTGAACATGCTGTCCAATGAGCGGACCAAAGCATTCCGGGATGTGGTGGGTAAGCATAATGTCCAGCATGTGATTGTTCAAACGGACTTGAATGTGTTCGACCAGAAGGAGTACGAGCGGATCATTTCAAAACTCGTTTATGAACATCCAGATGTGGATGGGGTGTTCGCAACAAGTGATATTATTGCTGCTTTTGCGCTGAAAGAATATATTCGCGCTGGAAGGCATGTGCCAGAGAATGTGCGTATTGTAGGCTTCGATGATGTAAGCGTTGCTTCCTGGCTGACGCCAGAACTTACATCGGTAAGACAGCCGATTGCAGAGATCGGCAGGCTGGCGGTCGAGCTGATCCGCAGGCAGGCGGAGGGGGAGCAGGTACAACCTGTCAATCTGTTGCCTGTTGAACTAATTGAGCGTGCAACGACCTGAATGAAAATCTGTTCCTCTAACAAGGGGAACAGATTTTTTTTAGTACAAGTTAAAAATTCAACATGTCAAACGATTGACACAAGTTAAACCTTTGACATATAATCCGTTTGTAAGCGTTTTATTTAAGTGTTCAGAGCCATTATATAAATAAGGGGATGACAACAGTGAGTAAATTCAAAAGAGTTCAATGGATGGTAATGCTGCTTCTTTTAGTTATGGTGGTGTCTGCATGTGGTGGCTCCGGTGGAGAAGGTAATTCGGCTTCTGGAGGGGGATCAGGGGATTCGAAAAATGTGAAGATTACGCTTTTGAACTCCAAAGGCGAAATCCTTCCACAGCTGGAGGAAGCCGCTAAGGCCTTCCAGAAAGACAATCCGGGTATTACTGTTGAAATCCAGCCGGTTCCGACTGGTGGGTCGCCTTTTGAGCGTGCCTCCGCTTTGTACGCATCCGGAAACCCGCCGACCATGATCATGCTAGATACAGGTGATGTGGAGAAGTTCAAGGACCGTATCCTCGATCTGAGCGGAGAAAAGTGGAATAAGGACACAGTTGAAAACGCTACCACAGCTACGACGGTTGACGGCAAAAATTATGCGTTTCCGCTGGCTGTTGAAGGCTACGGATTCATTTACAACAAAGCCGTTGTAGATAAAGCGGTAGGCGGAAGCTTTGATCCTACCACAATTAAAACCCGAAATGACCTTGAAAAACTGTTTCAGCAAATTGAGGCATCTGGTAAGAAAGCATTGGTGATTTCACCAATGGACTGGTCTCTGGGCGCTCATTATTTGCCTCTTGCTTATGCAGGCCAGAACAAAGACATGGCTGAAGTGGACAAATTCATGGCGTCACTAAAAACGGGCCAGGCTAGCTTGGCTAATAATCCTGTATTTAACGGACTTATGGATACATTCGACCTCATGATGAAATACAACATCGATCAGGCTTCTCCGCTAGCAGGAGCTTATGAACGCGGACCGGAGCTGCTCGGCAAAGGTGAAGTTGGCATTTGGTTCATGGGCAACTGGGCATGGCCGCAAATCAACAGTTTTGATACGGCTAACAAAGAATATGGTTTCTTGCCTGTACCCATCAGTAACAATGCCGATGACTACGGCAATCAGGAGATTTCGTCCGCTGTATCCAAGCGCATTGTTATTGACAAGGAGAAGACTACTCCGGAACAGCAAGATGCGGCGAAGAAGTTCCTGAACTGGATCGTATATGATGAGAAAGGCCAGGATTTCCTCGTGAACCAAGCGAACATTATCCCGGCGTTCAAAAATATTACACTGCCTGCGGCCGACCCGCTTGGCAAGTCCATCCAGGATTATATTGCAAAAGGCAAGTCAGAGCAGTCGATGAGCATGCTGCCTGCGGACCACTGGTCTAAGACAGGATCTTCCATGCAAAAGTATCTGGCGAAACAGGGAGATCGTGCAACACTGGTTAAAGAAATCGAAAACTACTGGAAAACCGTTAAATAAGGTTGTTTTCAAATTACCTGGAATAGAGAGAGAAACCCGAAACAAAGGAAGGGATCATCATGATTACGGAAAAAGGAGTATGGAACCGGCTGCGGACGCGGCTACTGTTTACGGGCCCAACCTTGTTTGCCTTCATAACGGTAATGATTATTCCATTTTTGTATGGCATCTATCTGACGTTCACAAACTGGGATGGTATTTCCACCACACTATCGCTGGTAGGCATCCAAAACTATCTGGCTGTTTTTAGAGATATCGAGTTTTGGAAGTCATTCGGCTTGACGCTCAAGTATGTGTTTTATACCGTTGTTCTTATCAATGTGATCGCTTTTATGCTGGCTTATGTGCTGACTAAAGGGTTAAAAGGGCAGAGTATTTTCCGGGCAGGATTTTTCCTGCCCAACCTTGTCGGGGGCATTGTACTCGGTTTTATCTGGCAGTTTATATTCAACAACGTGCTTGTCTATTTGGGACAACATGCCAGTATACAGTCGCTCAGCACGACTTGGCTGGCTGATCCCGACAAAGCGTTCTGGGCACTCGTGATTGTAACGGTGTGGCAGAACGCGGGTTACATGATGGTCATTTACATCGCGGGATTGACGGGTGTGCCGAATGATATTATGGAGGCCGCAAGCATTGATGGGGCAAACAGCTGGACCAGACTGCGGAAAATGGTATTGCCCTTGATGGTTCCTTCTTTCATCGTATGTATATTTTTGTCCCTGCAACGCGGATTTATGGTCTATGACGTGAACCTTGCGCTCACGAAAGGTGGGCCGTTCAGCAGTACTCAAATGGTGTCGATGCATGTGTATGAAAAGGCATTCCTTTCCCGTGATTATGGTGTGGGGCAAGCAGAAGCATTCGTGTTGTTCCTGATGGTTGCTCTCATCACTCTGCTTCAGGTTTATTTTAGTAAGAAGTTGGAGGTGGAGGCGTAATGACAAGAAAAAGAGTTGCTTCCTCCGTAATCAAATTCATTGTGCTGACAGTCATACTCATATTGTTCATCGTACCGTTCGTCTTTCTGCTGATCAATTCGTTCAAAGAAAACATGGCCATCACCTCAAATCCGTTATCGCTTCCAGAGAGCTTCAGTATGGTCAATTATATGAATGCATTTGATAAAATGAATTACATCGCTGCCTTCACCAACTCATTGGTCATAACGGTGTTAAGCGTTCTGTTTATATCGCTGTTTGCGGCGATGACGGCTCATTATTTTGTCAGAAACAACACCAAGTTCAACCAATATACATTTATGCTGATGGTTGCATCCATGATCATTCCATTCCAGGCTATCATGATTCCATTGGTGAAAATCTACGGGTCACTTGATCTGCTGAACAGTAAGTGGTCGCTGATTTATATGTATATCGGTTTTGGTAGCTCGCTGGCCGTCTTCATTTATCATGGTTTCGTAAAGAGTATTCCAAAAGAACTGGAGGAAGCGGCGCTAATTGACGGCTGCACGCGGGTTCAAACATTCTTCCGGATCGTGTTTCCGGTACTGATGCCCACGACTGCCACCATTTCCATTCTCAATGTGCTGTGGATCTGGAATGATTTTCTGCTGCCTTCCCTCATTCTGGTCGATCCGGAGCAAAGGACACTTCCGTTGTCCACGTATAACTTTTATGGAACCTATACAGTGGATTATGGTCCATTGATGGCAAGTTTGGTACTGACGATATTTCCGATCATTATCATCTATCTGTTCGCCCAGAAGTATATTATTCAGGGTGTTATGCAAGGTTCGATTAAATAATTGTAGGAGTAGGATGCCTTATCAAACAGACTAGAACGTATACGAGAGAGCGTGCAGATCAATTTATTTCCCAATCGAAGCATATGCTTCGGCCGGATTATCGGCTGAACTACCATTTAATGGCTGAATTCGGCTGGATGAATGATCCGAACGGCTTCATTCAATATAACGGGCAGTATCACTTGTTCTATCAACATTACCCGTATAAATCAGTATGGGGACCGATGCACTGGGGACATGCAGTCAGCCGCGATCTTATGAAGTGGGATTATCTACCGGTCGCTTTGGCACCGGACGGCGAGTTCGACCAGGATGGCTGCTTCTCTGGCAGTGCGATAGAGCAGGACGGGAAGCTTGTCCTGATGTATACCGGACATGTTGTAACCGGGCCTGACAAGGATCAGGATTACAAGCAGTCACAAGGGATTGCAGTATCGGAGGACGGGGTGACATTCGAAAAGTGGGAGGGCAATCCGGTCATCGGTTATGACGCCGTACCGGACACGATCAGCCGTAAAGACTTCCGTGACCCTAAGGTGTTCAGGCACGAAGATCAATATTACGCCGTTCTTGGTTCTAATGATGCCCAAGGGAACGGACTTGTACTGCTTTATCGTTCTGAAGACCTGAAAAGCTGGACGTATGTCAATGTACTAGCCGTGAGTGACGGACGTTTCGGCGATAATTGGGAGTGTCCGGATTTGTTCCCGCTTGGCGGTCGGCACGTATTTATGCTGTCTCCACAGCGCATGCCCCCTCAGGGAGAAGCATACCGCAATCTGCATTCCACCATGTACGGTATAGGTGATTTCAATGCGGAGGCTGGAACATTTACGGCAGAGCGGTATGCTCAGGTAGATCACGGATTCGATTTCTATGCCCCGCAGTCAACCTTGGATGATAAAGGGCGGCGAATCGTCATCGGATGGATGGATATGTGGGAGTCGGAGATGCCGACCCAGCAAGGGCACCATTGGGCGGGTGCAATGAGTCTTCCGCGGGAAGCGGTTATCGACCACGACAGATTGCTGTTCCGTCCGCTTGAAGAGGTGGAAAATTACCGATCCAATCTGTTCGAACAGCGGGATATCTTGCTGACAGGCGAGCAGATCATGGAAACGTTCGGAGATAGCTACGAACTGAAGGCGGTATTTGAGTTCGAAGCCAGTAACACCAATGAATTCGGCTTGAAGCTGCGAGTGGGCGACGAAGAGGAGACTGTACTCTCGTATCGTCCCGATGACGGTCTGTTCCGTTTTAACCGTGAGCGTGCAGGTATAGGCCCGGGCGGAGAGAGAAGAGTGCCTTTAAACTTAAACGAGGGCCGTCTGGAGCTTCGGATTTTTGTCGATAAAAGCTCGGTGGAAATATTCATCGGCGACGGTGAATACGTCCTCACAGGAAGAGTGTATCCGGGAGCAGAATCTACAGGCATTCGAGCGTTCACGAGCGGAAAGTGTACGATGGCTTCGTTTCAGAAGTGGGATATCTCCACATAGAAATGCATGATAAACAGGAACCCGACCCTTGATGGTCAGGGCTCCTGTTTTTTTGTAGAATTGTAATCGTGTGATTTACACAAGCTTATTTTGAAGATAGGCATCAATTTTTGCGAGGGCTTCTTCTGTACCGCCAGATTGCTGGAAGCTATCATTTATTTTTTGTACGCCCTCTTTATACGTTGCGTTCGACAGTACCTCATGTACGGCATCTCTTAACGATTGTACATTGATGTGGTCTTTGGTTATGCGATAGCCAGCTTGAAGTTCTGTTAACCGCTGCGCGACCATGGGCTGATCCTTGTCCTGCGGCAGTACAACCAAGGGTACGTTAAAGTGAATTCCTTCATTTACACTATTCATTCCACCATGAGTAATAAACACATCTGAATGACGTAATACCTCCAATTGGGGAACATAGGGCGAGATGATAAAGTGCTCTGGCGCCGGATTGATTTTCGTAAAGTCAGCTTTCTCGCCAGCTGCAATCACGACGATACCTTCAAAATCGGAAAAAGCTTCAATACAGGTGTTAAAAAAGTCTTCAGTATGGTCCAGAACAGTTCCCATCGAAATATACAAAACCTTTTTATCCTCTAGTCTGTCCAGTGGAAATGAATTTTCCCCTTTACGTTCTGGAAAGCTGGGACCAATAAAGAGATTCTCGTCACCATACTGTTCACCGTCTGGTTGGAAATATCGACTGGTATATACAACATTCAAAGCCCCTGTATTGCTCATAAATTGAACCATATTTTCGGGAGCAACACCGAACCTTTCTTTCATGAGCTGCAGTGAGGTCGTGGCATGTTCATCAAGTTGAAACGGCTCTTTTTCATTAAAGCGAAAGAGATTGGTAGCCATCCGATTCTGTGAAATCAGAAAAGATGGGGAGGAAGCAATACCAGGGATTTTCAAATAGTCTCTAACTAACTCGCCAGCTCCGAATCTATCATAGAATACAAAGTCAAAATCAATGCTTTTAGACAGTTGCTGAGTAATTGCTAATATGTCCAGCGAAGTCTGAATATGAATTTTCATAAATGCACTCAACCCATCCGGAGTATTGGAATCAATAGAAGCGGTCCTGACCAGATCAGAATGCAGGTGAACCTTCGCTCCAACTGCTTCGAGTCTGTCCTTGTATTTCTCAGTTGTAATGTAATGTACTTGGTCCCCTCGTGCTGCAAAGGCTTGCGTCATCCCAATCGTAGGGTTCACATGTCCTTCTGCCGGAAAGTTAACCATTAATATGTTTAACATTCATCATTACTCCTTTTCTCTACAATTAAGATTGCAGTTTTCACTGAATCTCTCAATCCATAATAACAATAATATTTATTTTTTCAAATGATATCCTTTCAAGATCGTGAAACACATGTTGGCATGAAATATGTATAACAAATATTTACCTCGTGCATAGTAAGGGGGAACTCTACTTAGCAAGGGAGGTTTTTTCTAAGTGAATGTTCAAAGAGCGCAAGAAATAGCGTCTTCTTCCATAATGGCGAATGTGTTGTGTGATGGGCTACCCATTTATATTCAGCATGTGAATGAACAGCGTGAGACGGCACGGATCTATGCGCTGAACAACCCGGAAGAAGAACGGGAAGTACCTTTGTACGCGTTAACAGAACGAGATCAGACCCTTGAATAGAAAGGAGCGACGTGAAAAATGAAACCGACCCAACAGAAAGAGATTGAGGCAGATCGTTTGAACTTTCGTGATCAGACGGATGATGTGGTCAGAGAAGTACCGGCCACAACGGATGCCAGCGAAGCTGTTGCAGCAATGACTTCACATATCAATAAATACGATGTACCAGATGAGTTGGAAGAAGAATAGTAAGTGGTCAAGCGCGCACAGGATAACCTGCTGCGTGCTTTTTATATGACGCATAACTTGGATGGTATCAAACAAAAAGTATTCAATGCCCAAACGTACAAGTGAAGCTGCCCATGTGTACGTTTTTTTCTTTTCGTTTTTTTGTAAAATAATATATAAATGATTTCTGTTCAAACTAAATGGACTAGGCCGTCATAGTGCCATTATCTCTATTAAGTCGAAAAGCCGAATTTAGAATTGTAGGAGGGAATTATGAACGATGAATTCAATGTACAGGTCCAGAATGTAGATCCGGAAATAAGTGAAAGTGAAGGTGAATTTGAGAAGAAAGATATTTCAAAAGTATTAACTATAATATGGATTTTTATAATTTATAGTGAGTCTGTCATTCTTCAACATTTGTCTAGTGGTCTAAATCTGCTGCAAAGTGTCTTATTTACTGTAATCGTCATATTACACATCCTCTTGTACTTGCATGCTCAAAGAGTTGCAAAATATTTTTCATGGGCTTATTTTGTTGTGCAAGGGGGATTGATCTTTTCAAGTGCATTTCTTCTACCTGACAGTTTCTCCATTGTGCTGGTTGGGTTAATGCCAATTTTGGTGGGTCAGAGTATAGGTATTTATTACAAGCCGCTTAAGGTCATTCTTGTATTTTTGATTTCCTATGTACTTTTTTGTGTGGCTGTAGTCTGGCATAATGATGGCAGGCAATTTGTATTGTTCATCCCGCTATTTTTTCTCATTGCAGTTGTTATAGTAGCTTATGCCATTCTTTTTCTCAAACAAGTTCAAGCACGAATCCGAACGCAAAACGTTCTTAAAGAACTTGAAATCGCACATCAAAAGGTCGAAGAACTTACAATCGCTAACGAACGACAACGTATGGCCCGTGATCTTCATGATACGCTGGCGCAGGGACTTGCTGGGCTAATCATGCAACTTGAAGCCATTGATGCTCATCTGACAAAAGGAAGTACGCAAAGAGCTCAGGAGATCGTCCAACAATCGATGTCACAAGTGCGAAGAACATTGTCTGATTCAAGGCGAGCTATAGACAATCTGCGTTCAAAAACCATCTCGGAAGTTGATTTTGCAGAAGCCGTGGAGGAAGAAATACAGCGATTCACAATGGCTACGAGCATTCGTGTAATCCGCAACATCAAAATTAAAGCTTCGGTTCCCAGACTGGTGTTCGAACATGGATTGTTTATTATAAGCGAGTGTTTAACCAACGTAGCGAAGCATTCACATGCGAATACTGTATGGATAAGTATTTTGGATAACGAAGGCAAGATTGAAATCGAGATTCGTGATGATGGAAAAGGATTTGATACGGATATTATTGCCAAGCAAACAGGGCATTACGGAATAATAGGTATACATGAACGTGTACGGATGCTGGGTGGAAAAATAAATATCAACAGTATATTTCAAGAAGGTACGGCTATAAAAATAGAGGCGCCTCTTACTAAAGGAGACCTATTATGAAATACAAGATTTTAATCGTCGATGATCATTGGGTAGTTAGAGAAGGATTAAAGCTGGTGCTGGAGACCAATGACAGCTATGAAGTGATTGGTGAGGCTGGAGAAGGTGTAACGGCTCTTAAATTGATCGAAGAACTTCAGCCGGATATCATCCTGTTGGATTTATATATGCCGCAAATGAGTGGTTTGGAAACCATGAAGGCCCTCAGAGAAAAACAAAATGAAACGCCAGTCATTATCCTGACGACCTATAACGAAGATGATTTAATGATTAAAGGACTCTCTTTGGGAGCAAAAGGATATTTGTTGAAAGATACCAGTCGGGAAAACCTATTTCGCACGATTGAGTCTGCGCTAAGGGGTGAAACGCTGCTTCAGCCAGAAATAACAGCAAGGGTATTTGCTGCCACGAATAAGAGAGAAGCTGAGGCAAAGTCACATGAAAGAAACTTAGTTCTGACTGATAAGGAAAGACATATATTAAAGTCTGTTGCACATGGTTTTAAAAGTAAGGAAATTGCGTTTGATATGGGAATTTCCGAGCGTACCGTAAAGGCACATTTAACGAATATTTATAACAAGCTTGGTGTTGATTCCAGATCTGAAGCCGTTGCTGTTTCGTTGGAACGTGGTATTTTACAGCTTTAGAAATAATAACTGAAAATATGTTATTTATTTGCCCAGTCGTACATAAGGTGCTTGCCCCTTTGTACGATTTTTTTGTTTGTTCATTGTTATAACATGAAAAAAGGATGAAAAAGTTTACTTGACCCACGGGTTGCTGATAGCACCTTTAGAAGAGAGAATCAGGGAGGATGACATGAAGTTGAAGAAAAAAGGAATTAGGATAATGATTGCAGGGGTTGCATTAGCTATCGTAGCTTCCGGTTGCTCCAGTGCAACGGAGAACTCTGTAACAGAAGCCAGTCACCCGGTAAAAGTGGAGAAACTTGCAATGAAACCTTTGGCCAATGATTTTAATTTGGCGGGTACATTGCAGGCAAGTAATGAGGCCATTGTTTCCTTTGAAGCGGATGGACGTATATTGAACACCATGGTTGAGGTTGGGGATTCAGTAGAAAAAGGGAGCGTCCTTGCGAAGTTAGATACATCCACTTACCAGTTGCAGCTGGATCGGGCCAAGGCAACCATGGAAAAGGCAAAGGCTGGTGTTAGCCAAGCGGAGGCTTCTGTCCAATCGGCACAGGCGGGCATTCATAGTTCGCAATCCCAGGTCAATGCGGCCCAATCCAAATTGCAGGAATTGAACAATGGCGCCAAAAAGCAGGAGATAGCACAGTCTCAAAATGCGGTTACTGTAGCAACTAATAATTATAACAAGAAGAAAGCGGATGCCGCACGCTCCCAAAGTCTATTCCAGGCAGGTGCGGTATCTTTAACGGAAAATGAGAATGCGCAGCTGGAATTAGCAAACGCACAAAAAAGCTTAAGTGATGCGCAAGAGAAATTGTCTCTTTTGCTTGCAGGGGCATCCCAGGAACAGCGTGCCCAAGCTTCGGCCGGCGTAGATCAGGCCAGAGCAGGGCTGGAATCGGCTAGGGCTACTATACAACAAGGGCTAGCCAGTAAAGCTCAGGCACAGGCTACCTATGAGGATGCATTGGCTGCTTATGAACAGTCATCCTTGTCACTGAAAAAAGCGACTTTAACCTCCCCGATCACTGGTGTTGTGATTGAAAAAAAGATATCTGATGGTCAACTGGGCTCCAGTGGAAGTGAGGCATTTGTTGTCGGAAATATCAAGACTTTAAAAGTACTCCTCCCCGTACCAGACAGTGAAATCTTATCGTGGAAGAAAAACCAAAAAGTTAATATATCTCTCTACGATGAAATGAGAACAGGAACCGTCACCCAGATCTATCCATCGACTAACTCCAAAACGGGAAGCATCAATGTGGAAGTTAGCATTCCCAATCCCGAACTGAATTGGAAGCCTGGTCAAGTCATCAGCGCATCTAAAAGCCTAAATCAAAACGAAGCGCTTTTAGTGCCCGTAGAGGCCGTAATTAGTACGGGAAATGATCCTTATGTCTTTAAAGCTGTAAATGGAAAAGCTGTCAAAACACCGATTAAACTGGGGAAAGTGACTAATAATCAGCTCGAAGTGGTCTCTGGGCTACAGGCAGGAGATCAAATCGTTACGCAAGGAGCAGGAACCTTATTTAATGGTGATTTACTTGGGAATGGTGTACCTGGGAAATCGGAGGAGTCGTCCGAATGATTAAATATATCGTTAAAAAGCAAAAAATTACACTCATTTTCTTCGCCATGTGCATTGTGCTAGGGCTCTACAATTTTACATCGTTACCTAAACAGGAGCAGCCTGATGTTATTCCTTTGTCAGCCAGTGTTACAACCATCTATCCAGGCGCTTCACCCGAAAGAATCGAGCAAACCATTACTAAGGTCATGGAACAGAAAATTAAAGCCGTACAAGGTGTCAAAACGATTTCTTCCACTTCATCTAAAGGACAATCTAGTATAATGATAGATGCTTTTGAAGATGCGGACCCGACAAAGGTGTGGGCTGATCTTCGTACAAAGGTACAGGATGCACAGTCTGAGCTTCCAGCAGATGCGATGCAGCCCATTATTAATGATAGCATGACAAGCTCTTTCATTGGTTCATACGCGATTACTTCTGATAAAATTGAGAATTTATACGCGTTAAATGAATTGATGAACAAATGGAAAGATCAATTAAAAACGGTCTCGGGTGTTTCGCAAGTTAATATTCAAGGAATACCAGATCAAGAAGTACGAATTAGTTTAGACACACAAAAGATGCAACAATATAACATCTCCTGGGAGCAGGTTGTTCAAGCAATCAAAAATGAGAATGAAAGAGTTCCTACAGGAAGTATGGATTTCAATGAGCGTACTTATCAGCTGACGGTAAATGCCTCTACCGATCCATCCATTCTAAATAACGTCCAGATTTCAAGCAATGACGATGGATTCCCGATATCTCTGAAGGATGTAGGGACAGCCTCACTTGTTTTTAAAAAAGCGACTAGTTATACGTATGTGAATAACAAGCCTGCTATTTCGATCAGTGTGAGCGGAGATACAGGCACAGACGTGCCAACGGTATCTAAGGCGACTACAGCCAAAATCAATGAACTTGTGAGCGGTTTGCCGAAGAATGTACATTTTGAGCTACTTTTTGCGCAAAATGATCGAGTCGATGAAATGTTTGGAAACCTGACCAAAGAGATGATCATCGCTATTATATCGGTCATTGTTATATGTACATTAGGTTTAAATTTGCTGACTTCTGCATTTGTGGCCTTGGCCATTCCTGTTTCCATCGCCATCGGCTTTATTTTCTTACCCACAACAGGAATCACGCTGAATCAAATTTCAGTCATCGGATTAATTATCGTATTAGGGATATTGGTTGATGATGCCGTCGTGGTCAATGACAACATTGAACGCCGACGCTCTGAATTTGGGGAAGATGCTACGGAGGCGGCCATTAAAGGGACGAAAGAGGTATCCTTATCGATCATTACAGCTACGCTAGCTACGGTTGCGGCATTTGCCCCGCTTTTATTCCTGCCGGGCACTATTGGTGACTTTATTAAACCGATACCTACCGTTATTTCGTTAACGATGCTGGCATCCATGATTATGTCGTTAACAATTATTCCTATTTTCCGTCAATGGTACGATCAACGTCGTAAAGGAAAAGAGAGTAGTAAGACAGTTAAGCCACCTGGACTTCTGGGGAATCAAATACAATCTCTATCCAATGTGTACTCTAAAAACTGGATGCCTAGAATACTGCGACGTCCACTGTTAACAGCGCTTATTGGTCTTATGATGGGTACAGCAGCTTATGGACTACTTGCTGTTGTTCCCATTGAATTATTTCCGGATTCCGATCAAGCGGATGCCACGATTAGCGTAACGATGCCAGAAGGAACGTCGTTGCAGGCAACCAATCAAGTTGTAAACGAGATTGGGAGCTGGGTCAAAAAACAGCCAGAAACAGAGCGGCTGGCGGCAACGGCAGGTGGAGGAGCGCCTCAGCTGTATAGTGATGTTGCAGGCGGTCATGGCTCTGGGGGAGCGGTCAACGGCCAAATTGCTGTCGTTGGGAAAGAGGGGATATTTGATCTCAAAAAAACAGTAGATAACTGGACCCATACGCTACAAGCTAAATATCCATCTGCATTAATCAGCATTCGTGTTCCCCAATTAGGTATTCCGGTCGGCAGTGCGGTGTCTATCCGTATTAAAGGAGAAGATATTGATAAGCTGCAAAACATGACAACTAAAGTCAAAGAAATGGTTGCGGGGACCCCCGGAGCTGTAGATGTGACCGATAATATGGGTATGCAAAGCTATAATCTGAATTTCCAAATCAATCAGCAAGCCTTGGATAAATATCAGGTTAGTTATTCCGATTTAACGCGTACTTTGCTATTAATGGGTGACGGGGTGAATGTAACGGATTTTGATACGGGTAAGGAATTGCTTGATGTCAATATATACATGAACAAACCAAACCAAGATCCTGAGGTATTATTCCAACAATTAAGTGTGAACAATGCGGCACGGGAGCAAATACCTTTATCCCAATTAGCCACGATGAAACCGGACTTTTCCATCCAACAAATCCACCGTTATGATCTGGAACGGACGGTAACGATCTCAGCCAATGGTAACGGGCGTACGGCTACAGAACTCACTAATGATATCCGTAGCAAACTTACAAATACCCAGTTTGAACCAGGCTACACCTGGGAGATGGGAGGGGAAACATCTGCGCAGTCTGATATGTTTAAGGACTTGGGCAAATTAGCTGTTATTGTTATTTTCCTTATTCTCCTCTTGATCACCATGCAGTTTTACTCGGTGTCCACACCGCTCATTATTATGACTACTGTTTATCTGGCAGCGGCAGGGGGAATCCTTGGAAGTTTTATTTCAGGGATGCCCATTGGATTCATGAGTATTATGGGGATCATTTCACTTGCTGGTATCGTCGTGCGTAACGGTATCGTGCTGATAGAGTTTATTGAAGATGCGCGGCGTGAAGGCGCTGATTTAACAGACGCCATTCTAATGGCATGCTCTGCCCGTTTCCGTCCGATCTTGCTTACTTCGCTAACTGCCATTGTGGGTATGATTCCTATTGCCACAATCGGGGAGATCTTGTTCAAACCGTTGGCAACAACCATTATTTTCGGACTGATTTTTTCAACTATTTTAACATTGTTTGTAGTTCCGACGCTGTATATGGTCGTAGCTCATCTGAAGCTGAAACGGAAGCATAAGAAGCAAAAGGCTATAAATAGCGATAGTTCATTGACCTTGTAGGTAAATATATAATACAGGATCGTACATTAGGCGAGAGTCTTAATGTACGGTTTTTTTATTTCATTGACATAGTCCACAAAAATCTTTACTATAATTGTTGCAAAAGTCCACTAAATAGGGGGAGTTATGGTCAATATAGATGCTAATATCATAGCGGATATGAGGCGTTTTAATCGGTTCTATACGAATATACTGGGTGTTTTGGATAGACATGTGCTGGATAGCGGATATTCCTTTACCGAGGCCCGTGTCATTATAGAGATCGGGTTGATCGAGCCATGTATAGCGAATACTTTAGTCGAATCTCTTAAAATTGATCGCAGCTATATGAGTAGGATCATTGCTAAATTTTGCAAAGAGGGCTTTCTTGTTAAGGAAAATTCAACGTTGGATAATAGAACAAATCTGATTCGTTTGACTCCTAAAGGAAAGGCGTTCTATAACCAACTGAATGAAAGGTCTGATGAACAAATTCTAAAATTAGTTCAAGGACTCTCAGAAGAAGAGATAAAAGAATTACATGCTTCTATGTTGTTAATTCAGAAGAAATTGGATAATTTGGAGAGGATACAGAATGATACGATTTGAATGCGACTATACCGAAGGTGCCCATGAGCGCATATTAAAGCGACTACTGGAGACGAATGATGAACAAACTCCAGGTTATGGTGTGGATGATCATTGTGAAAAAGCTAGAGCATATATTAAAGAAGCATGTGACTCCCCAAATGCGGATGTACACTTTTTGGTTGGAGGTACACAGACCAATACCACTGTTATTTCTTCTATTCTGCGTCCGCATCAAGGCGTCGTTGCGGCAGTGTCGGGACATGTTGCGGTTCATGAAACCGGAGCGATTGAAGCTGTTGGACATAAAATACTTACTTTGCCAAGCGGAGATGGGAAGATCCGGGCCGAGCAGGTACAAGATTTGTATGACGCTCACTGGAATGATGCCGCTCCTGAGCATAGTGTACAGCCCGGGATGGTTTATATTTCCCAACCTACTGAGAATGGAACGATCTATAGCAAAGCAGAGCTGGAAGCATTAAGTAGAGTCTGTCAAGAATGTGGTTTACCACTGTTCATAGATGGAGCCCGATTGGGCTATGGCTTGGTGGCCGAAGATAGCGATGCATCTTTAGCGGATATAGCACAGCTTTGCGATGTGTTTTATATTGGCGGGACAAAAATTGGAGCATTGATGGGAGAAGCCGTAGTCATTCTAAATGATACATTGAAAAAAGATTTCCGATATATGATCAAGCAAAAAGGGGGGCTGCTGGCTAAGGGAAGAATGTTGGGCATTCAATTCGAAACTTTGTTTGAAGACGGTTTATACGTTGAAATTTCCAAACACGCTATAGATATGGCAATGCTGCTTCAAAACGGATTATCTGAGCAAGGTTTTTCTTTTCAATACCGTTCTACAACCAATCAGCAGTTTCCGATTTTACCAGATCGTATACTAAAGGCATTGAGTGAAAAATATACTTACTCCTTTTGGGAAAAGGTTGATGATACACATAGTGCAGTTCGATTCTGTACCAGTTGGGCTACGAAGAAAGAAAATGTTGAATTGCTGATTCAGGATATTAAAGCATTGCAATAATGGTCATAGAAAGAGTAATTTATAATTTTAAAGATGTAAAATGACTTTGTAATAGCCATACTTCGGTGCACGCATTGCAGCGAAGTATGGCTTTTTTGTGCATTTTACTTATTCCAACGCGGCTTGTATTTAGTTCCATGAAAGAGCAAGTGGATATAAAAATGGAAAAACAAGACAAGAGCGGAGGTATAAAATTGGCGTCTAATTCTTTACACTGAATATCTACCGAACCTGCTTGCGGTACTGAAGAGGAGAGAGCCCAGTTATTTTTTTAAAGATTTTATTAAAGTGGGAAGCATGACCGAACCCGACATCCTCTGCAATATGCTGGATTTTGTCTTTGGTGGTTCGAAGTCTGGTTTGGGCCGCCCTGACCCGCACTACGCGGATGTATTCGCTGAAATGAAAACCAGTCAACTTTAGAAAGATACGGCTTAGGTAAGCTGGACTAATGAAAAAGCAGGCAGCCACTTGTTCGAGAGTTAACGGTTCATTGTAATGATCCTGAATAAAAGAAGAAATTTCCGTGATTTTCTGATGCATGGGATGGGAGGAGACAGGTTCACTACGCTCGATCGCTTCCGATCGGTGCACCAGGATCAGCATTTCCAGCAGTAAATGCTGTACGCAACGGTCATGCAGAGGCTGCTTATTCCTGCATTCGGTATTCATCTGTAGGAATAAACGTTCAACCTCCACTTGCTCTCTCGCAGGTAAGCGAAGTAACGCGGATTGCTGGTATGGCGGCAGGTCAAGAATGTCATGATCCTGCTGTGGGAGAAACGTCGGAGAAAAATGAATCAAAATGCGCTCTGTTTCCTGCAATTGCGTACTGGCGGTAGAGTGCAAGTCGTGAGGAAGGATGAATATCAGATCCCCCTTGCGAGCGGTGTATACCTTGCCATTCATAAAATAGATGCGTTCGCCTCGCAGTAAAAGATACAGCTCATAGTTCTCGTGGACATGAGGCCGGGGCATAACTGTGAAACCGGTACGATAGATGTGATGAATGGAGAATTGTTGTTCGCCAATGACATATTTATCTTCTTTCACTTCATTCATGTGCTTCTTCCTTTACAAATTAAGATAAGTAAGCGCATTCATACATCAACAGTATATATGACAACCTGCCAATGATAAAAGCAGAAAAGATTGATGAAAGGAGGTGAAGGCGCTTCTGAACGTCTCGGATCGTGTTTTTATAAAAATATGCGCTGATGTGGAAGAAAATCTTAGGGAGGAAACAGAATATGAGCAAGCAGCGTACGTGGAAAAAGGTGCTATGTAACGTGGTTGTGGGTTCATTGTTGTTGACCTTGTGCCCGCCACTAATCCAAGCGGAGACTGCGGTAGGAACAGAGAACGCAAAGGGGGCAAAAGTGGCGACGGATATTCCGGCGTTTCCGGGGGCTGAGGGTGGCGGTAAATATGTTACCGGTGGACGCGGAGGTGAAGTGTATGAGGTTACCACGCTGGCAGACTACGGCAAAGGGGAGCAGATCATTCCCGGATCTTTTCGCGCAGCGGTCAGCTCCGATAATCGGACGGTCGTATTCCGGGTGGGTGGAACGATTCATCTCAAGGAGCCACTTAAAATCTTGGGAAACAACCTGACGGTTGCGGGTCAGACAGCTCCTGGCGACGGTATAACTGTAAGCGATTACACAACAGGGATTGAAGCAGATAACGTCATTCTCCGTTACCTGCGTTTCCGATTGACCGACCGTTACCCCAGTGAGGATGACGCATTGGGAGCCAGATACCATAAAAACATAATGATTGATCACTGTTCCTTTAGCTGGTCGGTGGATGAGGTACTGAGCCTGTATGACAACGTCAATACAACGGTACAATGGTCCATTGCGTCCGAAAGTATGCTAATGACTACGCACCAGAAAGGTCGCCACGGCTATGGCGGCATATGGGGTGGACGAAATTCCACCTATCATCATAACTTGTTGGCTCACAATGCAAGCCGTAATCCGCGTTTTCCAACCGATAAAAAACAAATCGACGCTGTGGAAATGACCAATAATGTCATTTATAACTGGGGATTTTTCTCCTCATACGGCGGTGGTGAAGGATCGTATAATGTGCTAAATAACTATTATAAGTATGGCCTTAACACATATGAGGGCGTTCGCGGTCAAATTTTTGTAGACGTGGGTAGTAAAAAATATAAAACACGCATCTTTATTGGTGGTAACTATATGTACGGCAATGACTCGGTTACGAAAGACAACTGGCAGCTTGGCACATCCATTGGGTCCATTATTGATCCGTCCACCCGTTTGGCGGAGCCGATTGAAGTCAGAGGGGAATACGACAACGGAATCTCACCCGATGCGTACGGTCCATATCAAGCGACAGATGCACAAACCGCATATACGGAGGTGCTTGCCGGCTCAGGAGCCACGCTGCCAAGAAGAGATGCGGTGGACGCCCGAATTATGAATGATGTGAAGAATGGAACGGGTGCATTTATTAACTCTCCGCGTGAAGCAGGGTGGATTTATGACGATTCTAACGTAACGACGACGGAGCTTTCTGACAGTGACCATGATGGAATGCCGGATGAATGGGAACGTGCCCATGGGCTGGACCCCAATAATGCAGATGATCGTAACGGTCAGGGGCTTGCCGGCACAGGGGCGTATGCTCATTTTGCCAAGGGTTATACGAATCTGGAGGTCTATTTAAATGATCTTATTGAGAAGCTGTCGAATGGAAATGAGGTGAATAATCCAGAGGCTGTCGTTCAGGTGTCGGATGCAAACGGACGTTCACTAAAGCATAACGATATTTTGGAAGCAGGCCGGGATGCGACCATAACAGCAACAGCCAAGGACAAAGATGGTATTGCTCATGTTGAATTTATCATTGACGGCAAACTCGCTGGAAAAGTAGAGACTGCGCCTTATCAAATGAATTGGAACCATGTGACGGACGGGACCCATTACATTGTTGCACGGGTAACAGATCACAAAGGGACTGCCGTATTTTCCAATCCTATCACCATCCACGTTAACACGACTGCACCAACAGGAAGCTGGCTCAGCGAGGAGGTTGGCTCTGAGGGCCACAGTGGTTATATAAAAGGGCATACTCAGGTCTTAAAAGAAGATGCAAGCGGCAGCAGTATAAGACTGAAGTCAGCGGGAGACGTTGACGGTAAGGCAGATATTTTCCATTATGCTTATCAAAAATGGGAAGGTGACACTGAAATTACAGCCCGTGTGGAACATATTACCCCAGTGGATGATAACGCCGAAGCGGGTGTAATGATTCGTGAATCGCTGAAGCCTGGATCCAAAATGGCCTTTATGTCTTTAGCATTTGTTAAATATGGCAAACAGGGTATTCTTATCAGTCGTGATCAAACGGAGGGTAAGACAAAACGTGCGTCAATGGAGACGTTTATTGCAACGCCATATTCGGTACGTCTTGTACGACAAGGACAAAAGGTTACCGGCTGGGTATCCGCAGATGGTGTGACGAACTGGGAGAAGGTTGGTGAAACGGTTATAGATGTGCCGGATCATCAACCGCTATTGTTCGGGTTGGCTACTGATGCATCCAAACCACAAAACGATGTATGGAATTACAATACGTCGGAATTCAGCCATGTCACCATCCGCAACCTGACAGACTCAGGAGGAACTCGTCCTACTAGTGTGGTGGTAGCGACCTATGGTCCTGCTGACTTTACATCTCTCCAGGCAGCTATTGACGCAGTCCCTGACGACAGCAATACAAGGACAGTTATCCATCTCAAAAACGGTACGTATCGTGAGAAAATAAAGGTGAATTCCTCTAAGAAAAACCTGAGTATTATCGGAGAAGATCGGGATAAAACGATCATTGCTTTTGATGATACGGCCAAAACCGTGGTGGATGGAAAAGAATTAGGAACAAGCAACAGCTATACCATGCGTGTGCAAAGTCCTGATTTTGTGTTGGAGAATGTCACGGTTGCCAATACAGAAGGAACCGGACAGGTGCAGGCTGTAGCGTTATATGCTGAAGGCGATCGTGGTAAGTATCACAATGTCAAAATTACCGGCCTACAGGATACGTTGCTTGTGAACCGTGGCAGACAGTATTTCAAGGACAGCTACATCAGTGGCAGTGTAGATTTTATATTTGGCAATGCACCCGCTGTGTTTGATAATTCGATCATACACAGCCTGCGTGCCGGATATGTGACAGCAGCTTCAACAGAAGAGAACAAGCCGGGCTTTGTATTTATTCAATGTCGTCTGACAACAGAAAATGGCTTAACAGGCAAGGTGGATCTCGGACGGCCATGGCGCCCTCACGCTCATGTTACTTTTTTGAAGACCTATATGGATGACCATATCAAGCCGGGCGGCTGGAATAATTGGGGCAAGGAATCCAATGAGCAGACCGCAAGATTTGGAGAGTTTGATAACTTTGGACCAGGTGCAGGAAGTAGCGAACGTGTACCTTGGGCCAAACAGCTTACTGCCGATGAAGCAAGCCAGTACACCGTTGAAGCTGTTCTGAGTGGACCAGATCATTGGGATTGGCTTTGATGTTCAGTGGTTAAGCGGGGCAAGCGCTTCTAGCGTTCAGCCTCGCTTATTTCTATCGTTTGAGTGGAGGATACATATTTAATTTTTAGGTATTGAAAATACTTGTTTATATGGTAAATGTTTGCTATGTTTAAAGTGTATTTATTTCAAATTGTAATTTATTTTTGATTTTGGAGGTGTAACGTATGGCACGTGTGTTAGTAGTGATCACGCCTGCTGAAGGCCATGTTAATCCGACACTAGGATTAGTGAAAAGGTTGGTAGACAGTGGGGAGGATGTTGACTATGTGTGTACGGAAGAATATCGTACGAGAATTCAACAGACAGGAGCGCAGATGATCACCTACCCTTTTGTGGATGATGCTTTTTCCAAAGACTCTGATTTAAAGCCAGCAGAATACAAACATCATTATCAATTTGTATACATGATGGTAAAAGGTATGATTCTTCCGATTATTCCAGAGGTTTTGAGAGTTATTGAAAACAGAACCTATGATTATTTAATCTATGATTCTTTGATGGGTTGGGGAGGCACGATTATTGCTGAGAAGCTAGGAATTCCTGCTGTATGCTCTATCGCTTCTTTTGCTTTCGTAGAGCCATTGGGATCGGGGCAAGGCATGAATGACAATGATCCGGAGGTAAAAAAGTTATACACGGCTACGATGCAAATAACGCATCAACTAGCTAATGAGCTTCAGGTTGACGCTCCGGCTATAGAAGAGATTGCTCCTCATGGCGGACACTTAAGAATCGTTTATACAAGCCGCTATTTTCAACCGCAAGCCGAAAAACTGGATCACAGTTTTATTTTTACAGGTCCTTCTATTGTACCGCGTAAAGATGCTCCTTCCTTCCCGTTCGAACAACTTCGTGTTCTGCATCCACAGGCGGTGTACATTTCAATGGGTACTATTTTGAATAAAGACTTGGAATTTTATAAGCTTTGTTTTGCAGCATTTCGCGATTTGCCTGTGCAGTTTGTGCTGTCTTCAGGCAATTATACAGATATGGAGCCATTGGCCCCGTGTATCCCTGACAATTTTATAATCAAGCCTTATATTCCGCAATTGGAAATGCTTCAGCATGTGGACGCTTTTGTTACACATGCGGGGATGAACAGTACAAGTGAAGCTCTGTATTACAATGTGCCGCAGGTCATGATTCCTTTAACATCGGATCAGCCCATTGTAGCGAGTCGGGTGCGGGAACTGGGAGCGGGTGTTGTTGTGGATAAAAATGAGCTTACACCCGCTAGTTTGAGAGCTGCCTTATTAGAGGTATTGAGTCATCCAACCTATAAAGAACAGGCTCATGTGATCGGCGAATCATTACGCCAGGCTGGTGGGTACAGTCATGCGGCAGATACAATTATGAGCCATTTCTCTACCATAGAAAAATAAGCGGCAGTCTATATACTGTGATTCCTTTCTTTTAAAGTAGCAGATTTTTCAAACTCTAGTTTCTTTGAAATCGCCAGAAGACCAAGGGAGCAGATGATCAGGGCCAAACATACCCAATAGGTATTTCGGTAACCAATCCATTGAGCGGTTAATCCGCCCATCAAGCTCCCCACCAGTCTTCCGATGGTTGTCGCATTGGAATATAGCGTCGATGCGTACCCTGGAAGAGAGGGCAACAAATCCTGCATGTAACTAATGCCAATGGCAGAAATCACTGCAACAAAGAAGGCTAGAAGAAGCTGCCCCACGAATAGCTGCCACATCTCCGTAGACATAAGGACAAGGAGATAATAGACAACTCCTGTTAATGCCCCTAAAAATATAAGCAAACGGTTGGAGTATTTAGCTGCTAGTACGCCTAGCATGAGCATCAAGGGTATTTCTACAATTGCGCAAATACTGGATACTAGAGCAACGTCACTCGTGTCGCCTTGTAAATTGTGAATGATGAACAAGGAAATATTCAAATTATTCATCCAGTGAGACGTATAGAGCAGAGTAAGAACGGAAAAGGGAATCAGAATCTCAATATTTTTATGTAATGTAATGTGATGAAGTGAAAGTTGATTGTTATGTTTAAGTTGAGCGGGAGGCTGCTTGATAAAAAGGAATAGAAGCACAGCAATGAGAACAAAAATAGAGGTCGTTCCCATAAAGATACCCTTAAAGCCCGTATGTGCAATCAAAAAGGAACCAAAAAGCGGCCCGGTAATAAAGCCAAGAGAAAACATAGACCGAAGCGTTGAATTAGCAAAGGCGTGATCCGCAGATTTACTGCGATTTACTGCTTCACGTGCACTGGCAAATAACTGCGGCATCCCAGGAGCACCAATGGCCGTAAAGATCGTCATATAAACAAAAAGCACATAAAAATTTTGGATTACAAGATATCCTGCAAAGGCTACGGCATTAAATAACGTACAAATCACCAAAATTTGTTTGCGATCTAATCCGGTATCAGAACGTTTGGCAATCAGAGAGCTTATCCATATGCCACAAATCAAACTCACCGCTGTAAACACACCAAAGGTTCCTACAGATACGCCAAGTGTACTTGTAAAATATACAGCTAAAAAAGGTGCGCTGATGGATATAGCCATGCCTTGCAATAACATGCAGATCATGAACAATGGGTAGTTAGGTATAACAAAAAGATTTTGAATACGCTTTAGCATTTCATTTTTACACCCCTTCAGATTTAGAAGCAGAATAATACATACCTATCCCATCTAAACTATATATGAACTTAGCATAATTTGTATATTTACATGGTATAAAATATTATATATTATTTTTTACTTATTTGAGTAGGTCATATACAGGCAAAGATACAGTATCGGTAGTGAGAAGTAGATGTGTATGCGATTTTTCCCATAGGATGTACCTTAAAGACTGAAGCGATCTACGAACTGCTTAATCAGTTCATTCAATGATCCGGCGGCCTTCGTAGGAAGGCGGTGATCGACTTTTTCAATGAAAACAAGCTCACTCTTCGGTAATTGTTGATGCAATATTTTGGCATAGGGATGAAAGTGCTTATCCTCTTCACCATAAACGAGCAGGACAGGAAGGTGGATTTCTCCGAGCCGTGAGGTACAGTTGTACTTCAAGCTGTAACGGTAATATTGTTCGACATTCCTAGGATTTCCCTGTTTCGCATCGTTGAATAACTTACGGAACAAAGATAGCTGTTTCGTTTGTGACCAAGCATTAGAGAGCGCAATCGTACCGACTGCGCCGATCTTGGAAAGAGCAATACCCAAAGAAATTTTGTTTTTTAGCCGCCATTCGTTGACTTCCGACATTCCACTAATAACAATGCCTCCCCATGCCCGATCCGGATAAGTCAAGAGAAATTCAAGTACTATCGAGCCTCCGGTAGAATATCCACACAAAAACACTTTATCTAAGCTCAACCGGTCCATCAAATGTTTCATATCCTGGGCGATGAGAGGATAAGTAACCGTCTGTTCGGAAGACTGACTTTTACCGTGTCCTCTGATGTCAAAAGCTATAGTTCGAAAATGGGGCGAGAGCCCTTGGATTTGGTATGTGAAATTTAAGCTTGTGAGTACCGGAGGGTGAATGAATAGGATGGCGATTCCCTCCCCGGAATCCATATAATGCATGGAGTATTCGTTTATGTTTGTAGTAGTCATGGTTATGCTCCCTCCCTGAATGGTTTGATCTTAAATTTGGCCTATTAGATCCAAAAAATTCATGGAGGTGTATCTTTAATTGTTGTATGAGATACCTTTGTCCCGATGATCCAATGCAGGAATAATTTTTTTAGTACAAGAAAAAAATAAGAGGATCAAGTTTTTCTAAGAAAGGGACACACACATGGGCATGAAAAATAAAGTTACCAATGTACTAGTGCTAAGTTTAAGCTTACTGATCGTTGGTTGCAGGGCGGACTCCAGTCAACAGCTAAAACAACAGAGTGTGAAGCCGCACATCACAGTAAATCAAATGGGCAAAAAACCTGTTATAGTTATTTTGATTGATTCTCTAATGGGTCAACCATTGCAAGATGCGATTCGAGAAGGCCGTGCACCTGCAATGGAATATCTCCTTCATAAAGGGCAATATTTCCCGCAGGTCGTGAGCTCATTTCCCACGATGTCTGTGACAATAGACAGTACATTATTAACAGGGACGTATGCAGGCCAACATCATGTCCCCGGACTTGTTTGGTACAGCGACCAAAAGAAACGCATGATTCTCTATGGCAATGGTGCCAAAGAAGCTTTAAAGATAGACCAACTGCAAGTATTTAATGACGCTATTTACCAATTAAACCAAGTTCAATTGAACAAAAAAACGAAAACAATACATGAAGAATTAGCTGACAAAGGAAAAGAATCCGCGTCCATCAATGCTATTGTCTTTAGAGGGAAAACGAAACATGCCTTAAAAGTGCCTGACTTCATAGCGAATAGCAACAGGGTGCCAGAAAAAATGATAGTAACAGGGCCTAAATGGTTATCTTATGCAGCTCTGGCACAATTGAATCCGAAAAATAACTGGAATACTCCTTTGTGGAAAAAATTTGGGATGAACGATGAATTTTCCGCAAAAGATGCCGCTTTTCTAATCAGCCAGAAGAAACTTCCAGACGTAACCATCACATACTTTCCTGAGAATGATAATTTGGCGCATAGAAAGGGCCCGACTCAACTGAAGGGAATCGAAAAAGCAGATCAAGCACTACAAACTGTGTTGAACGCATATGGTTCTTGGGAGCAGGCTGTAAACAATGCGATATGGATTGTCATGGGTGACAGTGGGCAAAGTGCAGTTTATGATGATCGACAGGCAGCAACTGTGGATATAAGGCCTCTTTTGAGCCATTACTGTATTGCAAAATTAAATCAACCTGTAAGAAGTGATGACCAAATCGTGATTGCCGTTAATGAACGGATGGCCTATATCTATGCAATTAACGATAACGTGGAGTTATCCAATGTGGTGAAGCTTTTACAAAATGAGGACAAGCTCGACATTATCGCTATGAAAGATGGTAAAAGCAATATTCATGTTACAAAGGGCAAAAAGGGTAAGCTGTTTTCTTATCATCCCGGTGGAAAATTCATTGATGAATATGGACAATCATGGACATTGTCGGGTGAAGAGGACCTTGTGGATATTACGGTGAATAACAACCGGATCAAGTATGGAAAATATCCAGACGTATTGGCGAGGCTACACGGGGCAATGAATTCGCATGAAGGAAGATATGTTGTCGTCACGGTCCAACCCGGATATGAACTCGTCGGTGAAAGTTCTCCCACCCACATTGGAGGAGGGGCTCATGGATCGTTGCACGAAAAAGATTCCCTTGTCCCATTAATTATTTCTGGAACGAATACACGGCCTAAAACACTGCGAATCGTTGATCTAAAAGACTGGATTCTGCAATTGGTAAACGAATAAGTATTATTCGTTATTGATATTAAACCCGAGCTCCATTAGTATATAAGCATATGGTTATATGAGTGGAAGGGGGTCACACATTGGATCAACTAGGTTATGTAGCCGATCATTTAAAGCTATTGGGCGATAAAACTCGACTGGCTATGCTTTCCCTGCTAAGAGAAAGAGAGTGGTGTGTTTGCGAATTTGTAGATATCTTTGATATGACGCAGCCAGCAATTAGCCAACATTTGAGAAAATTAAAGTCGCAAGGAATTGTAAATGAAGAGAGACGAAGTCAGTGGGTATACTATTCCTTAAACGTAGACGACAAGCCGCATATTCAAGCTGTTCTTGAGCGTATGCCAGACTCCAAGCAAATTTTAAAATGGCTGAATAAAGAGGAGCCGATCACATTTTGTGAACCGGATTCCTCAGCTTGTTCATCCTAAAGACTGTTCCGTGTATCTCCTTGAGGGATAACGGTGCTATTATATAAGTATATGTTTATAAGGTAATATATTGGAGGTTTAGAACATTGATTTTGTTGGCATGCATTATATTTTTAGCCACTTTAGTATTGGTGATCTGGCAGCCTAAAAATCTGTCCATCGGATGGTCTGCCTGTGGCGGTGCCATACTCGCCTTGCTGGTGGGTGTCGTCGATTTGCATGATGTTTGGGAAGTTACTCATATTGTCTGGAATGCGACACTGGCTTTTGTAGCCATTATTCTGATTTCGTTGGTACTTGATAAAATCGGCTTCTTCGAATGGGCGGCGCTTCATATGGCACGAGCTGCGCGAGGAAGCGGAACCCGGATGTTTGTTTATGTGACCATTCTTGGCGCCGTTGTTGCTGCTTTTTTTGCGAATGACGGTGCGGCCTTAATACTGACACCGATTGTACTGGCGATGGTTCGGGCACTTAAATTGGATGAGAAAATGATTTTTCCTTTTATTATAGCGAGCGGTTTTATTTCAGACACGACCTCGCTTCCGCTTGTGGTCAGCAACTTGGTCAACATTGTGTCAGCCGATTTCTTTGGGATCACCTTTATGGAATATGCGAGTCGCATGATTGTACCTAATTTATTTTCTTTAGCAGCCAGTATAGGAGTACTGTATCTTTTTTTCCGTAAAAGAATTCCGAAAACGTTTGATACGGCACAATTAATCACGCCTGCGGAAGCGATTAAAGATCCAAAAATGTTCCGTATGTCTTGGATCGTTCTCGCGGTTTTGTTCGTTGGCTACTTTGCATGCGAATTTTTTAACATTCCCGTTTCGGTGGTGGCTGGTATTATTGCTATCTTTTTCTTATTGATGGCGCGTAGAAGCCCTGCAGTGCCGATGAAAGAAGTCATCAAGGGTGCTCCATGGGCTATCGTATTTTTCTCCATTGGGATGTATGTTGTGGTGTACGGTCTACGTAATGCGGGTTTGACAGATCTTCTGTCTCATGTGATTCAGGCGGCTGCCGATCAAGGTATGTTTGTGGCCACCATGGGCATGGGTTTTATTGCGGCGATTATCTCGTCGGTCATGAATAACATGCCTACGGTCATGATTAATGCGCTTGCCATTGATGCTACCCATGCAACCGGTATGGTCAAAGAGGCGTTGATTTATGCTAACGTCATTGGTTCTGATCTGGGACCGAAAATAACTCCGATCGGTTCATTAGCCACGTTGTTGTGGCTGCATGTGCTCCGTTCGAAAAACGTAAAAATTTCTTGGGGTACTTATTTTAAGACAGGTATTATCTTAACCATTCCTACACTTTTTATGACCCTACTGGGCTTATATCTATGGTTAATCATTTCATAATGGAACATTGAAGGAGACGGTAATGATGGAAAAAAAGACAATTTACTTTTTATGCACTGGTAACTCTTGCCGCAGTCAAATGGCAGAAGGCTGGGCCAAAAAATACTTGGGAGACCGTTGGAATGTATACAGTGCGGGTATTGAAGCACACGGCCTTAACCCTAAAGCGGTGCAAGCGATGAATGAAGTAGGGTTGGATATTTCCGGTCAAACTTCAGATATTATAGATCCTGCTTTGCTGAACAGCGCGGATTTGGTTGTGACCTTGTGCGGAGATGCTGCTGATAAATGTCCTATCACACCTCCGCACGTTCGTCGTGAACATTGGGGATTTGATGATCCGGCTAAAGCACAAGGAACAGAAGAAGAGAAATGGAGCGTATTCCAGCGTGTACGGGATGAAGTAGGGGCTCGTATTCGGAAATTTTCGGAGACTGGTGAATAAACAAGGTACACAGCTTAGGTATAGTATTTCAAACAAGCACGCCTCCTTAAAGTGGTGGTGCTTGTTTGGCGTTTTTTTCCTCCCTAGCAGAATACTCTTCCAGTACCTTTGTTTTATCTCCATAGATCCTATCCAAATGATCCTCTCCCCATAAGCAAAAACGATCAAGCAGATCTTTAAAATCCCATCCATATTCACTAAGCTCATATTCCACTTTGGGGGGAACTTGGTTATAAATGATGCGGTGGATGATTCCATCCTTTTCAAGCTCTCTAAGCTGTTGGGTGAGCACTTTTTGGGTGATTTTCGGAATGAGTTGACGAAGTTCGTATGTACGTTTTCTGCCGTTGGTTAAATGGTGTAGGATAATGCCTTTCCACTTTCCACTGATGACCTCCAAAGTTGCCTCGATCCCGAGCATATAGGTTTTGGCTTTGTCTTCCATAGACTTTTCCCCCTCTCCGATCTGTAGTACAAAAGGCACTAAGGAACCTTAAAGTACCTACAGTACATTGAAGTTCGTACTTCACACTTTAATGTATAACATCCATAATAGCATCTGTAGACAGGGTTCACCAATTATGAGGAGAAAGAAGGTTTCGGATACATGAAAGTTCTATTGGTCGTCACGCATCCTAGAGAAGATTCACTAACCCTTGCGGTCATGAATCGTTTTGTAGAGGGATTGAAAGAGAATAAGCACGAGGTAGATATTTTGGACTTGGATCGGGATGGATACAATCCAGTGTACAGCGCTGCAGATGAGCTGGATTGGAATACGACCCATAAACAATATGCTCCTGAAACACGGAAAGAGATGGATAGAATAGTGGCTGCGGATGCTCTGGTCTTTGTGTTTCCATTATGGTGGTATAGTGTCCCGTCCATGCTAAAAGGATACCTGGATAAAGTGTGGAACATAGGTTTACTTCAGGAGTTCACGACAAAGCAGGTTCTGTGGATGTGCTTGGCGGGAGGGACTAAAGAACATCTGATCAAGTATGAATATCACGATTTGGTTACTAATTATTTAAATAAAGCCATTGCTGGTTACGCAAGAGTAAGAGAGTCCAAGGTGGAGTTCTTCTATGATACTTTGTCCGAGTCGAAAGAATACATTGAAGGTTTACTGGAGCACGCTTATCAATTAGGCCTGGCATATAAGTGAATTTTATTCTGATAACAATGAGAATTTCATATTGTTGAGGATTTTACAAAATCCTGATTATTGAAAAAGGGTTAAGGATCGTTAGACGGCACTTAACCCTTTTTTATTTTGTAGACGAGACTCTATCCTTTTATAGGCTCGTGCATAGGTGCTGATGGTGCCCCTTGCATAGATAACCCGCTGCCAGTTGTGCTTGCTGGAACAACGGGATGTGGTAATCCCTTTTCAGAAGCAGTGCCCGCAGTCTGCTTGGCCAGCTTCTGTTTCTCCCATAGGGCTCTGGCGATCACCAGCAAGGAGAGTACACCCACATATAGTAACAGAGAACCGAGTTCGGGAAGCATCTCCTGCAAAGGTGCACCACGCAGACCCATAGTGCGCAGGAATTTATACATCCATACAAAGGGGAAGAAATCACCGATTTGAATCGCTAAAGGTGGAAACAGTGATCTGGAAAGAACAGCCCCTGATAGAACAAAAGCAGGCATGAGTATCATCACCATTCTGCCAATGGCTATTCCCGGATGTGCAGCGCCCCATGCAACCAGGACATTGATACAAACGGTACCGAATACATACAGGACAACTGGAATTATAAAGAGAATTGGATTGGCCTCGAAACGGCCTCCCCCAAACACTTTAAGCATCCCTAGAGAGAAGATTAAGCCAGCCGTCGAAAACAGCGTATAAGGAAGCATACGCAGCAGGATGTTGAACGGATTTTGCAGCTCAGCAGCCAGCCTCTTGGAAACCCGGAGTCTGGCGACCAGAGGTAAGCTATTTATATTCAGTATCATAAAAGAGAACATACAAGTGAATGCAAGTATCGTCGTATTCTGATAGTCATTCGTTGGATTAAACATGGAACGCACTTCCAAGGCGATACCATTGAGGGCCCCTTGAGCCTGTTCTGCGTTCATCCCGGTTTTCAACATAGCTGGAACAGACAGTTCCATATTCTCGGAAACGCTAATTTCCTGCATAGCTGTACGAATCGAAGTAATAGATTGTACATTGGTATTATCGAGAATGAGACCCACGCGGCTGGAGAGGGAACGATTGTGATTGTCCTCTAAACCATGCGGCAATGAAATAACAGCCAAATATTGCTCATGATAAAAATACTGTTCAGGGTTGTCCGTATACGAAACAATCTCAGCTACGTTCATATACGGGGAAGCATCTATTTTCTGAATGAACTCACGGCTGTAAGCTGTGTTATCTTGATCCACCACTACCACGTTAGCGTCGTTAATTTGGCTGCTTGGGAGCAACAGTGAATACCCCAGTACGGCAATCAATGGGAAGATAATAGCTATAATCGGATACTTGGAGTGAACCAGATACGACCATTCATCACGAAGAGATTTCATTTGTATTCACCTCAACTGTCATGCCTGGTAGCAAAGCTGCTTCTCTTGTTACATATACACGTACCTGGAATGTAGCGGTATCTGCTTCTCCTTTTTCACGGGACATCTTCACATTAGCGAATTGTGGTGCAGCAGTTACATAGCGTACCGTACCTTTCAAGTCCTTATTGAGACCAGAGATATGAGTTTTAATTTCTTGATTGGCCTTGAATTTCCCCGCTTGTTCTTCATTCACATAGAGATCGTAATATAAATCGTTGGTTTCCAGGGTAATCACAGGAGCACCTTGCGCCACATTTTCGCCGACTTTGGTACTAATCGAAGTCACCTTGCCATCCTGTGGTGCTTTTAACACCAGGCGTTCTTTTTTGAGCAGCAACGTTTTAAGCTGAACTTCCTGTGTGTCTTTTTGTTGCTTTAAAAGGTCAATAGCCAGCTTCTGATCTGCCAACTGTTGACGACTCTGCTGAATGGTTTCCAGCTGGGTCTTGGAACGATCGACGGACAATTGGGCACCGCGAATTTCTTCCTCGGCTTGTTTTACCGAAACGGCTGCTTGTGTCGTCTGTTCACTGGCCTGCATACGTTCTTCAGAAGTGGCACCATGAAGTAGCTTTTGTAGAGCCTCTTTTTGCTGACTCAACTGATTTGTCGCTAAAGTCAAAGAGGATTCGGCATCATCCAACGCTGCTTTGGATGCACTTCCTGCATCATAGAGTGCTTTATTACGCTTATAGTTGGTCTGCGCAGTCTGAACGTTTTTGGTTGCTGAGGCTACAGCAATTCGTTGCTGCTGAACATCTTCATCCCGAACCCCGTTATTGACCTGTTGTTCCGCAGCAGTGGCTTGACGCTCAGCCGCTTGTGCCCGCTGCAATGCTGCCTGACTTTTACTCTCAGTCACTTGAGCTTGCGCGATATCTAGCTGTGCCTGTTTTTCCTGAGTTGCTGCCCGTGTATAGCCTAAATTGATGGATTGTTGTTGTTGGCTGATTTGCGTATTGAACTGGGCAATTTGTGTCCGCAGCTGCTCAATTTGCAGATCCACATCTGTGGAATCCAAAGTCATAAGGACAGTTCCTTTTTTCACCTTCGTTTCTTCTGTTACCGGGATGTTCAGGACTTTGCCTCCTACTTGTTCAAAAGATACATGAATGCTATCCGCATTTAGTGTTGTGCCTTTAACGGATCGCGAAGCATTGACTTGATCTTGTCCGTTGGTCTGGAGCAGGAAACCCCCGCCGATCAGACAGGCGATAGAAATGAGAGGGATGATGAGGCTAGTGGCTTGTGTGCGATTCATGGGTAATACGCTCCTTAGATTCATAAAATGGGTTAAACATAGACTCGAATAAATATCCTGATATGTACATTTTATTTATTCTTTTATTTAATAATTTAAAAGTTAGTCGGCTAACTAAAACGCAAAATTAAAACTTATTCTGGTTTTGCTGCTTTATATATCTCTTTTGCTTGAGGGATGCCACTTTCTATTTTTTGCAGTAACGTCAGGAGCAATTCCTTTTCATCGGTGGACAGGTGGCTCATCAGTGTGGAAGTGCTTGTAAAATGTATAGGCAGCAGTCTTTCCATCATTTCTGTTCCTTGTTCGGTCAGTTTAACAATGCTCATACGGCGGTCGGAAGGATGAACAGATCGAATAATAAGCCCATCGCGTTCCAGGCGGTCAAGCAGACCGGTAACAGTAGGCTTGCTAACCCCTACTTTCTCCGCAAGCTCTGTAGCCAGCAATCCTGTATGGATGTTGCGGTATAGAAGAATTAATATTGAAAATTTCCCATGAGATATACCGAACTTCTCAAAGCCCTCAAAGCTGACTTTAAAGACGCTGGAAGATACCCGCATAAAAAATAGCATAGCTTCTGTTGCTCTTACATCAATCTCGGGGATACGCATAGAAAATTCTTGTAGCGCCTCACGAGTGGGCAAGTCCCGTAAATCAAAATCCATAAGGTTCTCCTTTCTTCTTACAGTATGCTCCAATCAATAAATTAGTTAGCCGACTAATCTTAATCTATTCAAAAATGAATTTCAAGCTAAACTTTGTTAATCGTCATGCGATTGTTCACCATATGGAGGTTGTTCGTGCCATGGTTCAAGCTTTTCCCTACATTGATATTTACAATGAAGTGCTTGATAATAAGTGGATATCGCACGAGACCAAAAACCCAAAAGTGAGGAACCTGGAATGACGACAAAATTATACTACACTGCTCCAAATCTTACGGAGTGGGACACTCATATTACACAGAGCATGGAAAGAGACGGAAAATATTTGGTTACGCTGGAGGAAACGGCCTTTTATCCGCATGGTGGAGGCCAGCCTTGTGATACAGGAACCATTCAGGGCGTCCGTGTATTAGATGTTGTTCTCGAAGAAGGGGATATTTGGCATCAGGTAGAGCGTTTGCCGGAGGATCGGAAAGTAGCCTGCCGATTGGATTGGGAACGCAGATTTGATCATATGCAGCAGCATAGCGGGCAGCACTTGCTGTCAGCGGTTTGTCTAGAGTTGTTGGGTGCCCGTACGGAAAGCTTTCATCTGGGACAAGAATATGACACGATTGATGTGAACTGTTCGGATATAACGCCTGCGCAGCTATCGGCAATCGAGCAGGAAGTAAATCAGCAAATCTATAGTAATCGCAGCATAAAAAGTTATTTTGTAACCCGTGAGCAATTGAAGGACATTCCGCTTGTGAAAACGCCCAAAGTGACAGAAAATATTCGGATTGTCGAGATCGAGGGCATTGAATATAATGCTTGCGGTGGCACACATGTAGCTCAGACCGGGGAAATTGGAATCATTAAATGCTTAAAATGGGAGAAGCAGAAGGGGATGGCAAGAATCCATTTCAAATGTGGCGCTCGCGCACTCCAGGATTTTAACGATAGTGTTCAGATATTGGACGTGTTATCTATGAAGTTCAATACCGGGCGAAAAGATATTTTGACCCGATTCGAAAAGTGGGAGCAGGAGCATAAACAGCTTAAGGCGCAAGTGGAGCTCCTACAAGAGGAAAATGCTTCGTACCAGGCGAAAGAGTTGCTATCTGCTGTGCGGGGGCATGTTCTTGCTCATGTATTCGAACAAAAATCCCTGCAGGACATGCAGCAATTGGCTACCAAGCTGACAGCTGAGCATGATTTGCTTGTTCTATTTGCCACAACAGCAGAAAACAAAATCCTTCTGGCACATAACGGCACCCAGTCTGTTAGCTGCGGAGCATTTTTGAAAGAGAATCTGGGGGCATTTCACGGTAAGGGGGGCGGTAGCAACCAATCAGCTCAGGCTGCATTCCCGTCCCGTGAAGACCTTTTGAATTTCTTTGAAACGGCCCAGCGCCAGTTCGTTCAGGGCTGATGTAATGGAGGATTAGTGGCGTAGGGGAAGCTTCCACTTTTCCTTTTCTGTAAATAAAATAAAAGAAAAAATAAGTGCAACAACAGCGCCCCAAACGGCTTTATCCCCAATTGTCAAAGTTAGAAATCCCCCCAGCAAGGCTCCTACCAAGAAGGCTGCCAGGATGACACCATAACGCATCGCTCGAATGGCAGCGTTCGTGTCCTTGGTCGTTACGGCGACATACACAGCCTCGATAGCTGATCGGAGGTTACCGGTGCTGACCGTGGAGGTGTACGGCACATCAATGAGCTTGCGGAAGGAAGTCATTTGCACGGAAGCGACGAACGAGACGATCACCACCACTACCGTATTGGGAACTCCTTGCGGAATCAATCCCACGATGAAAAAAATCGCAATTTCCAGTAAAAGAATTGCGCGGGTCCAGTCCGGAGTTAAACGGTGGGTTGATTTTCGTTTAATCCCTTCAGCAACAAAAACCCCCAGTGAAAAGGCGATCAGGGGCGGGATATAGGATAACGCCTGAATCCAGTGCCCCTGAATGACTTTGACAGCCAGCAGCACGATATTGCCTGTCTGTGCGTTGGCGAAAACACCGCCTCTTCCAACAAAGGTATATGTGTCCAAAAAGCCCCCTACTAATGATAGTAAGGCGCCCAGTCGCAACGATTCGGACGTTACCTGATGTAAATGTATTTTGCCTTTCATAAACACGGCATATAAGCCTCCTATGCTAAACGTCGATTGTTTAAAGCTAACACGAAAATCCAGGACCATACAATTAAATTAATCACTTAAGCATGAAAATGACACAAAAAAGCCACATCAGGTCCCATACAATAGAAAGGACGTGATGCGGCTTGTTGGAGTGCTGTTTAAAGTGTCATCTGGAACTTCGAGAATGTGCTTATTGCAGAGCTTGAACGAGGGCTGCGCCGAATTCCTGTGCACCATCTGGGCCATCGGCTGTAATAATGTCGCTATGCGCAACGACATGCTGAGCGAGATATTCGGCTTGATGCACTTGAAGCTGATCCTTTTGTATATCCACTGGATAGCATGTAGCCGTTCTACCAGAGAGTAGTCCGGTTTGAGCCACGGCTACAGAGCCTGCGCAGATGCCAGCCAATAAAGTCTTTTGCTCATGAGTTTGTTTTAGCAGAGTTTGGAGATCCGCGTTATTCCACAGATGGTCATTCGTACCTGATCCGCCGATCACAGATACTACATCATAATCAGCCAGCACAGCGTTTGTAAAAACAAGATCAGCTGTCGCTTTACCGTTGTAGTCACCCGTGATTTCGCCTGTTTTTGTACTAGCTAGGGTCACGGTAACGCCTGCTTGCTCCAGCGCTTCCTTCGGTTTAAACAATTCATCCTCATTAAAGCGCTCTGGGGGTATAATAAAAAGAGCTTTTTTACTCATACTTTATTCCTCCTTGAATGTGTAACGTTATCTACTATTGTAGGATGGCTTCGTCAGGCTGTGAAGAATGCACTTTCAAGTACGGAGGTTACCTGCAGGTTACTATTAGAGTGCAAGACCATGATGATTTAGAAGGAGTTAATTATATATGTCTGATACGCTAAGAGAAGAAATACGGGAGAAGATCGTTAACGGAGACTATAACTGCGAAAAGGAACTAACCTTGTCAGTGTTAAGCGGAAAATGGAAGGTCGTCATTTTATGGCATCTGGGTGTGGAAGGAGCGCATCGTTTCAGTGACCTGCAAAGGCTGTTTCCGAAGCTGTCGCATAAAGTGCTGACCAATCAGTTGCGGGAGTTGATGGAGGACGGTATTGTGCACCGGGAAGTGTATCCCGAGGTACCTCCAAAGGTGGAGTATTCGATGACCGAGCTGGGGATGACGATTTTACCCATTGTGGAGATGATGTATGACTGGGGGAAAAAACGGGTGCAATCCATACGTGAGGAAATGCAACGCAGCGGTGAGGGAAACGTTTAAAGTTCCTTCATATGAAAAATAGAACGCCTTGCACTATGAGTACAATTGTACTTAGAGCAAAGGCGTTCTTTGGCATGTTAGCAGTCTGTGTTTTTATCATATTAGTCTAGGAACAATAGCGGTAGACGTGAAGCTGCTTCAATAAGAATCATTGCTGTTCAAGTGCTGGTAGAACCTCAATCCAGCGTGTAGCCCAAGTACCGATATGGTCAAACAAAGGAGCTAAATCGCGTCCTTTATCCGTAAGAGAGTATTCAATCCGTACGGGCTTCTCAGGATAAACCATACGTTGTATGATTCCTTCTTCCTCCAGCTCTTTCAAACGGTCCGAAAGGACCTTTCCACTTAAATTAGGAATTGAATTCTCAATAGCGACGAAACGTTGCGGACCATTCGTTAGTTGAAATACGATCAATACCGTCCAACGCTTACTCAGTAGTTCCATAGCCTTTTCAAACCGTGGACACATCTGCGGAATGTTCATGTGATCACCTCATGCTTATTATTAACGATTCACTGTTAAAAGTAAATGATTTTACTTTACATAAATTTATTACTTGACGAAATGATATGATATAAATATACTTTGTTACATAAAGTAACTTGTTAGCTTTGAGACGGAGCTTAAGATATGAATACTTAAAATTTAAACTTAATTTGATGTTATTTTTGATATTATTAATGATGTAATTAAATGAACAGGTACGAACTAATCGTTGAGGTTATGGTTTGGGTGTAGGGGGAAGTCGGATGAAGCTGGAATGTGAAGTGTGCGTAGTTGGAGGGGGACCCGCAGGGACTTTGTTGTCCTGTCTACTGGCGGCGCAGGGTGTATCCACGATATTGATTGAGCGACAGAGCATAGCGGGAAAGGCCTTTCGCGGTGAAATCTTGAATGATGAGGGTCAGGAAGTGATCCAAAGGCATAAGCTGCTCGAACAAATTCATGAGAACTATGTTCTCGCCTCCACAAGGATCGAATATTGGGGGCATCAGCGGCAAGTGAAGACGGTCAAGCCAGTATCAGTTGATGGTAATGTGGGGGTTCATATTCCACAGCCTCGATTTTTGGAGGCTTTGCTCAAACAGGCGTCAACCTACGAGTCCTTCCGTTACCTGGCGGGTACAACTGTGACTGCGTTGGAAGGTAACAGCGAGCAGGGCTACACGGGCTTGATCGCCCGCGATAAGAACGGTCATGAGATCACGATTGACAGTTCGTTGATTGTAGGGGCAGACGGTCGCTATTCGACTGTGCGCAAGCTGGCGCAGATGCCTGTGACGAACATTCGACACGGCTATGATCTGCTATGGGCGAAAATTACGGCACCTGCTGGGTGGGAGCCCGTCACTCGTCTGGCACTGGTCAATGGAGGTCAGTTGGCTTTATTCTCTCAGGCTGAGGGATATATTCAAATTGGCTGGAATGTGGAGGAGAGTAGCTTTCCAACCCTGTTTAAGCAATCCTTTGAACCATTTATACAACGGTTTACAGAGGCTTTTCCAGATTTGAAGCATAGTGTGCATGATCATATTCGTTCATGGAAGGACTTCGTACCGTTGGATATTTTCAGCAGTCGTAGTGACACCTGGACGCAGAACGGACTGGTCCTTATTGGAGATGCGGCGCATACCATGACACCTACCGGAGCTTTTGGCTTGAACGCAGCTTTGAAGGATGCCGATGTGCTAGCCAGTGAGCTTCTTCGTTTACGACAGAAGAGCTATACCGCCGGAGACCTAAAGGCGTTCGAAGACGGACGACGGCAGGCTGTCACCGAGCTTCAGGAACGGCAACTGACGATGGAATCCACGTTTCATGAACATTTCTTACACAGAGTTCAATGATTTATGACCCTAACAATAACGATTAGCCTTTGAAGAATTAGGCATTTTCTATATAGAGCTTATATAAAGGATGGTGCAAAGAGATGAACCAAAAAGATGTAGCTACGCTACTTAACGATAAAATTCAAACCGTTCGTGGAGAACAATCTTCGACGATTTTGGTTGGACCGATCAAGCTGCCAGTTAATTTGGAAGGGGAAACGGTTGTTTTTCAGTGGTACTGCTGGTTGCCTGTACGGGATGAGGAAGATCGTCAGGACTTACTGAATGCCACCGCTGAGACGATTGTGAAGCGATTGTCCACACTGGATTTGGCAGAGGGACAACAGTCAAGCGTTTTGGTGTACGGCGATCTCGAGCAGTCGGAAAATGCATTAGTTCGCATGCATAGTATTTGCCATACTGGAGATATTTTTGGTAGCAAGCGTTGTGATTGTGGATTTCAACTCCACCAGTCCATGAAAATGATCGTGGAACATGGAACGGGTGCATTGTTCTATCTGGCTAACCATGAAGGCCGCGGAATTGGTTTGTTTAGTAAAGCAATGGCTTATATTCTGCAGGAAGAAGGCATGGATACCGTGGAAGCCAATCATCAATTGGGTTTTGAAGATGATACACGCAACTATGCGGATGCCATTAGTGTGCTCCGTCACCTGAGACAAAAGCCGGTAACCCTGATTACAAATAATCCTAAAAAACTGGATGCCTTGAAAAAATCGGGTATGAATGTGGCGGGTCGTATGCCGCTCTGGGGCGATGTGTCGCAATATAATGAACGGTATTTGAATACAAAAGTGGAACGATCCGGCCATTTGCGGGATTCCGATCTCAGGGAGGTTCTATGACCACTCACGAAAAATATATGCGCCTGGCACTGGAAAATGCCAGAAGTGCTAAAGGGCAAACAGAACCGAATCCGCTCGTCGGATCAGTCATTGTCAACAACGGCCGTATCGTTGGGATCGGCGCTCATCTGAAGCCCGGCGAGCCACATGCCGAGATTCATGCGTTGCGTATGGCGGGTGAACACGCTCAGGGAGCGACGATTTACGTAACGCTGGAGCCGTGTTCCCATCACGGCCGGACAGGCCCGTGCGCGGAAGCGATTGTGAAGGCTGGTATTCGTCGAGTGGTGATTGCAGCGCTGGACCCGAACCCGCTGGTTTCCGGCAGAGGGGTGCAGATTTTGAAAGATGCAGGCATTGAGGTCATTGTCGGCGTATGTGAGCAGGAATCCATCCGCATGAATGAAGTGTTCAATCAATATATCGTGAGCAAGCGTCCTTTTATTACGATCAAATCAGCAGTAACGCTGGACGGTAAAATTGCAACTCGAACCTCTGAAAGCAAGTGGATCACATCTGAGGCTGCACGGGAGGATGTGCATCGTCTTCGTCACGAGCATGTAGGAATCCTGGTCGGTGTACAGACCGTGATTCATGATAATCCTCAGCTTACGACTCGTCTACCAGAAGGACGGAATCCGATTCGTATCATTCTGGATAGTAAGCTTCGAATTCCATTGGATGCTCGTGTCATTACAGATGGGGAGGCTCCGACCTGGATATTCACAGGACGGGCCTACGATGAAGGCAAGCGAAGCCAGCTGGAACAGCTGGGTGTAAAAGTATATCCGACACAGGATGAAAACAGCGATCGGGTTAACCTGCCGCAAATGTTGGATATTCTGGGGGCAGCGGAGGTGTCATCGGTGTTCGTGGAAGGCGGAGCCGAAGTGAACGCTTCGTTCGTGCAGCAAGGGCTGGCAGACAAGCTGGTGCTGTATATGGCGCCGAAGCTGGTTGGAGGACGTGCAGCCCCGGGATTTCTCGGGGGAGAAGGCGTGTCTGCGATGAGCGATGCGGTGGCATTGCATGATTTGAGCGTGACACAGGTTGGTGTAGATTGGAAAATAGAAGGGTATTTTGAGCGGGGAAAATGAGTGAGTTGTTTTCGGGTGGAGGAGGCGCTTCGCGGAGAGGTTGATCTTCCGATCGCTGTTGCAGTGGGATTCTTCGGATTGTATGAGAGATTTAAAGGTAAGAATCCCACTGCAAAGGCGAACGCTTCCGCTTCTCCAGATTCAACCCCTTCGCTCCGCTGCTGCCCACCGCAAAGTCACTCTTTTTCCGAAATGTTGTGGAGCATGGGAAGGTCATAAGAAACTAAATACTCAAAAACTCAAAGGCTCAAAAACTTATAAATTCAAAACAGAGGATCTGAAGGGCTAAAAGGCCTGGAGGATTCTTTTTTTATATACTAAACGTTTATTAGGGTGAATGGTTAATGGGATGAATAACTTATAGGGTGAATGTCTTATGGGGTGAGTTTGAAAACATAATTACGCGAATGCCTACCACTGGATCTATAATTTGGATGCTGTAGGCAACATCGACCGCAGCATCACCGCTAATTCACCTATTTATGCCGTATTTCATAAGAACGGTGTAAAAACCTATGTGGCCTACAACTTTACAGACCAGGTCAAAACAGTAACCTTCTCAGATGGGCACAGTATTACCGTGCAGCCGAATAGCTTTAATGCCGGAAATGGAAGCGGCGGTGGCAATCCGCAGCCTGATACGGAGGCTCCGTCCATCCCGACGAATGTACGAGTTACGACCAAAACGGCTTCGACAGTCACTCTGGAGTGGGATGCAGCTACAGACAATGTTGGCGTTACGGGGTATATCGTTTATAAGGACGGGGCTCAGGCGGCAGAGATAAGCGGTATTTCCGCATCAATTACAGGGCTGAATGCAGCTTCCACTTACAGCTTTACCGTTAAGGCTCGCGATGCAGCTGGTAACCTATCTGCAGCAAGCCATGCTGTATCGGTAACTACGGAGGCAGCATCTGGCGGTAATGAGGGCGGCGGAGAAACGGAGGATTATAAAGTAGGAGCTCGCTTTGTCAGCGATCGTGAAGCATTGCTTCAATTTACACCCAAAACAGCCTCAGCCTATGTTGACGTGCATTATACTTTAACGGGTGGACAACAGCTCAATTACCGGATGACCAACAACGGCGGTGTCTGGGAGCAGCGGGTAACAGACCTCGATATCGGGAAGGGTGTCAGCTATTGGTTTACCTATGAAAAGGCGGGATTGCAATACGAGACCCCTCCATTCAGCTATACACACCAGCAGATTGCCTCAACAACGACAGACGTTCCAGAACTTCCAACACTAGGCGCTGATCCCGTTTTCGAAAAAACATCCTAGTGGATCAGGCCTAAGATACGAACGCGACTAGTTAACTATAGAGAGAAAGACACGAGGGAAGCACATATGCTTCTCCTGTGTCTTTTTCGTTTTTTATAGGGTCGTAATACTTTCGCCATGTTCGCGAGTTCTAGATTACGCGATAATGATAAAGGCTGATACAGGAAGATATTACCGAGGCGCGGATTTCCAAAGGTCCCGCAGTGCCTGCCCTGATGGGGTCAGGTATCCTGTAAACTTGCGTATCCACCAACAATTAGGGTTCGATTCCCAATCGCCTTCCACGCGACTTCTGGTAGAGTATTCGAATGATCGAATAAAAACAATGAAAAGACCCGGATAAGAGCATCCCATGTCTGGTCTTGATGACAGATACCGGGGCGATGGCTATGCGGCCAGCGGATACCGGAGAGAGCAAGCGCCGACAGGGCCCGAGGCTTCGGAGATACGGATTCACAGTCGATGTTGGGCTGATGAATCCCATCCCTAGAACACGAAAACAGGCGGTATCTTTCTTTTTCCTCAAGCTTGACCCCGCCGTTCACACCGGAGGGATGCTCTGCAAGGGTCCTAACCCTACTACAACAAATAAAAATAAAAAATCCTCATTTTAAAAGTGTGTTAATTTTAAGGCGGGCAGCTACGGAGCGGTCCATTTGAATCTGAAGAAGCGAAGCGTTCGCCTTTTGCCCCTGAAGTTTAACCCTATAAGGGGTTCATCAAATCCAAAAATTCAGGGGCAACAGCGATTGGAAGATCAAATGGATCGCGGAGCGCCACACGTAGAAAAAAACACTCTTTTAAGTTGAGGATTCTAAATACTAGGAGTGATACGATGTTTAAGAAGATAACAATTAAATCCGATGAGCGCGGATTGCTGTTCAAAAAAGGAAGCTACCACAAATTGTTGCAACCAGGAACTTACCTATTGAAGACATTTCAGCAGGAAGCGGTTGAAATTTTGAATGTAGCCGAACCATTTTTTGTACCGGACCATGATATTCGTTTGTTTTTGACAGATCCCCTATTGCTTGAGCAATTGAATGTCATTGATGTAGAGGACCATGAATATGTGCTGCATTATGAGGATAATCGGTTTGTGGAGCTGCTGACGGCTGGGAAATATGCTTATTGGAACGTGCTCAAGGAACATCGTTTTGTTCGTGCAGATACTCGGCAGCCTGCAATTGATAAGGCATTGGGGCAAGCATTCTTGTCCAAGACACCGGGCTTCTGGAAGGCGCTTCAGGTGGGCAGCTATGAATTAGGATTTTTGTATTACGATAATGTGTTGCAGGGTGAGCTGAAACCGGGTAAATATTATTTCTGGATGTCCACGGTGAATACAGAGATCAAAACGATAGATATGCGACAACAGCAAATGGACTTGATGGGACAGGAAATCATGACAGAGGACAAAATTACGCTGCGCCTCAACTTCGTCTGTCAGTACCGTATCATCGACCCATTGCGGGCATTAGAATTCCGGGCATACGAGGAGCAAATGTACATTATGCTTCAACTGTTGTTACGCGAATACGTTGGCACGATGAAGCTGGATGATTTGCTGAAAATGAAGCAGGAGATTGCGGTATATGTTTTGACTCGACTGAATGAGCAGAGCGACGAATATGGAGTGACTTTTACGTCAGCAGGGGTGAAGGATATTATTTTGCCGGGGGATATCAAGGATATTCTGAATACGGTGCTGTTGGCAGAGAAGAAGGCACAGGCCAACCTCATCACACGACGTGAAGAGACGGCATCCACTCGTAGTCTGCTCAATACGGCCAAGCTGATGGACGAGAACGCCACTCTCTATCGTCTCAAAGAGCTAGAATTCATGGAAAAAATCTGCGAGAAGATTGGCACGATTTCGCTAACTGGCGGGAATACGTTGCTGGAGCAGCTGAACACGCTGGTTCACATGAAAGAGGGGCAGGGACTCCAATAACTGAAAATACTCCCGAACGATGAGTGCAAGCCGCCTCAAGGTTCGGGAGTATTTTGCGTTTTAGTTCGTCTTGGTGGATGCGAGAAAAGCGTCCATATCGATCACCGGAATGAGGGTACCCTGATGCTCCATCACGGTAGGGAACAACTCGCGCTGCCACTCTTCCTCATTGCTTTGTAGCTGACTGTCCTCGGCAGAAGCCGTGTCCTCCACCTGATCGACAAGCAGAGCAATCTTCGCACGGCTGAGCAAAATCATTTTGTCCTCGGAGGAATCGCTGGATGCAGGAAGAAGCAGTTTTTTGCGTAAATTAAGGATCGTAAATACATTGCCGCGAATAGTCACCATTCCTTCATGCCATGCTTCGGAAAAGGGAAGCGGAGTTCCCTTCTTAGCATTCATGACTTCTTCTACTTCCACAAAGTTTAAAGCGAACTTTTTGTCCGCTAGACTGCACACAATAAATTCAGACATAACAATTCTCCTTATCTATTCAGATGAGCCATCACAGGTTGTGATTGAGCGGTAAAATGGGTTAACTATTGCGTTTTGACAGATGGAACGATAAAGTTGAGGATGCGGTAAAATGGTTGTAGTTACTCACAGAATATCACAAACGAGCAGTTAAATCTTCCAAAATAACAACCATACGGCCAAGGCGTGGCTTCAAGTTTCCCTTCATATATAATGTTTGGGACTAAAGCTGTGTCCGATGGCACTACATTTTAAGATAAGCGGGTTGAGGTAGAGTGGATCATGAAAAGCAGCGATTAAGTATCGAAGCAGCCAGATTATACTATCTAAACGACTACAGCCAGCAAGATATCGCGGTCAGACTCGGGGTTTCGCGTCCTACGGTATCGCGGTTACTTCAGGCTGCCAAGGAACAAGGATACGTGCGGATTAGTATTGTGGACCCGATGGAGGATATGGACGCGCTCGGAGAGCAGGTGAAGAAGAAATACGGACTGGATACTGTGTTAGTCTGTTATTCGCCGTTAAATGAATATCAGGAGATCAAGAAGCATATTAGCAAAAAAGCAGCCGATTATTTGCATGAAACGGTACAGGATGCTGATATTATTGGAGTGACATGGGGAACAACCATGCATGCCGTGGCGCTTCATCTCCAACAAAAGCAGGTCAAGGGAGTTGAGGTGGTTCAGCTCAAGGGAGGCGTGAGCCATTCACATGTCAACACATATGCTGTGGAAACCGTGAATTTGTTCGCAGAAGCCTTTCATACCATAGCAAGGTATTTGCCGCTGCCTGTAATTTTCGACAGTCACGCCGTTAAGAAAATGGTCGAGGAGGATCGGCATATCCAGCGTATCATCGAACTTGGCAAGCAGGCGAACATCGCGGTGTTTACGGTGGGGACGGTCAAGGAGGATGCGTTGCTGTTCCGATTGGGTTATTTTAACGGGGAAGAGCAGAAGCTACTGCAAAGAGTTGGCAAGGGCGATATTTGCTCACGCTTTTTTGACGCTGAGGGCAACATATGCAGTCAGGAAATTAACAGCCGTACCGTTGGGATTGATTTGCCTGATTTGCGAAAGAAGGAGAAGTCCATTCTCGTCGCTGGAGGCCAGCGCAAAGTGGAGGCCATTCGGGCATCGCTGCGTGGCAAGTATGCGAATATCTTGGTGACGGATCAGTTTACGGCACAAGCACTTTTACAATAGAGCAAGTCGCCTCCATCCAGCAAAATACACGGTTATGGCGTGTGCCTACAGGGTAATATGAATGGTAGGTGAACGCCTTATGTACAAGCGTGAACATAATTTCAAAATGTGTTTTACATATGTTCAAAGCCGTGCTATGATGATCTCATCACAGAGAAATAAAGGACTTTTGTCTTCAACTATTTATCTAATGAAGGAGCTTTTAGATATGAACATTGCAGCATTAATCGACCATACATTGTTGCGTGCAGATGCGACGAAGGATGAAATTACGAAATTGACTGCCGAGGCAAAAAAATATCAGTTTGCTTCTGTATGTGTGAACCCGGCGTGGGTAGCTTATGCAGCAGAACAGCTCGCAGGCACAGGCGTAGCCATTTGTACAGTTATCGGTTTCCCGCTGGGAGCGAGCACGTCCGCAACGAAAGCATTTGAAACGAAAGATGCTATTGCTAACGGAGCGACTGAAATTGATATGGTTATTAACATAGGCGCTTTGAAGGAACGTGATGTACAGCTCGTCGAGCAGGACATCCGTGCGGTCGTGGAAGCAGCTGCTGGTACACTGGTAAAAGTGATTATCGAGACCTGCCTGCTGACTGACGAAGAGAAGGTACTGGCATGTGAGCTGTCCGTCAAAGCGGGGGCGAATTTTGTGAAAACCTCGACAGGCTTCTCAACAGGTGGAGCTACTGCGGAAGATGTGGCTTTGATGCGCAAAACGGTAGGACCTGAGATTGGTGTCAAGGCTTCAGGCGGTGTACGCAGTCTGGAAGACGTGCAAAAATTAGTAGAAGCTGGCGCAAGCCGGATCGGTGCAAGTTCCGGTGTGAAAATCATCGAGGGCGAGCAGTCTACATCTTCCTACTAAGTTTATTTTAAAGTCATGGAGGGATTCGCAATGAAGGATCAATTGATTCAGAAAGCGCTTGAGGCGCGTAAACAGGCGTATGTTCCGTATTCGAATTTTCAGGTGGGTGCTGCGGTTCTCGGAAGCGATGGCACGATTTATCACGGATGTAATGTGGAAAATGCCTCCTACGGCTTATGCAATTGTGCAGAGCGGACAGCGATTTTTAAAATGGTATCCGAAGGCTGCCGGAAAATTGATTCGATTGCGGTTGTAGCTGATACGGAAGGGCCTGTGTCTCCATGTGGGGCCTGTCGTCAGGTCATTTCCGAATTTGCTCATCAAGATACCAAAATTTATCTGACAAACCTTCATGGCAACACGGAAGAGTGGACGGTGGATCAATTACTGCCGGGTGCCTTTCGACCTGCGGATCTGGGGAAATAAAAAAAAGAATGCCTCTTTGGGGCGCGTTCTTTTTATGGGGAATGTAAGCGCTTAATGTAATAAGGGGGAAATTAAATGAAATATGTAATCGCTCTGGTGGGACTGCTCGTTGTTTTTGCACTTACTTACGTTGCCAGTAGTGACAAACGTAAAATCAGGTATCGTCCGCTGGTGGTTATGGTTGTGTTGCAGGCGGCGCTAGCTTTTGTATTGCTCCACACAGGTATTGGCGAATTTTTGGTCAAAGGCTTTGCAGAAGGTTTTAATAGTCTTTTGGCATATGCCACTGAAGGGATTAACTTCGTTTTTGGAGGAATTGCGAATGAAGGAGCAGCACCGTTCTTTATCGGTGTACTGCTGCCAATCGTGTTCATATCCGCGCTGATTGGTATTTTGCAATATGTAAAAGTGTTGCCTTTTATTATTAAATATATCGGGCTTGTCTTGAGCAAAGTAAACGGAATGGGTAAACTGGAATCCTACAACGCTGTAGCTTCGGCTATCTTGGGTCAATCCGAGGTGTTTATTTCCGTTAAGAAGCAAATTGGTCTGCTGCCAAAACATCGGTTGTATACGCTGTGTGCGTCTGCGATGTCTACGGTGTCCATGTCGATTGTGGGAGCTTACATGCAAATGTTAAACCCCAAATATGTGGTCACAGCTTTGGTATTGAACCTATTCGGCGGCTTCATTATCGCTTCTATTATTAATCCGTACAAGATTGAGAAGGAAGACGATTTACTGGAGGTTCAGGAGGAAGAGAAGCAGTCCTTCTTCGAAATGCTCGGGGAGTATATTATGGACGGTTTCAAGGTTGCGATTACGGTAGCTGCGATGCTGATCGGTTTTGTGGCGCTGATTGCCATGGTTAACGGGATTTTCTCCTGGTTGTTTGGAATCAGCTTTCAGGCGTTGCTTGGATATGTGTTTGCGCCTTTCGCTTTTGTCATGGGTATTCCGTGGAACGAAGCCGTTCAGGCGGGCAGCATTATGGCTACTAAACTCGTATCCAACGAATTTGTGGCCATGCTGGATCTGACCAAGCAAACAGGATTGTCCGAGCGTACAATCGGGATCGTATCGGTATTCCTCGTATCCTTTGCTAACTTCTCATCCATCGGTATCATTTCCGGGGCTGTGAAGGGTCTGCATGAAAAACAGGGAAATGTGGTGGCCCGCTTTGGTCTGAAGCTGTTGTACGGGGCAACGCTGGTTAGCGTGCTGTCGGCAACGATTGCAGGGTTGTTTTTGTAAAAAAAACAGCGAGTCAGGAAAGGATTTTTATAATGTCTAAATTTAAACGGATTCACTTGGTCGTTATGGACTCGGTTGGTATCGGCGAAGCGCCGGATGCTGCCCAGTTTGATGATTATGATGTAGATACACTCGGTCATATTGCGCGCGAACGCAGCGGTCTGAAGATGCCGAATATGGGCAAGCTCGGTCTGTCCAATATTCGTTCCATAGAAGGAGTGGCAGCAGCCGACAAGCCGCTCGCGTATTACACTAAGATGCAGGAAGCGTCCAATGGCAAGGATACGATGACGGGTCATTGGGAAATTATGGGCTTGAATATTGCAGTTCCTTTCCGTGTATTTCCTGATGGGTTCCCGGATGAGCTGATTCAACGCATTGAGGAGCACACAGGCCGCAAAGTGATTGGCAATAAGCCTGCTAGCGGCACGGAAATCATTGATGAGCTGGGCGAAGAACACGTGAAAACTGGAGCGCTCATCATCTATACCTCGGCGGACTCTGTGCTGCAAATTGCGGCGCATGAGGAAGTTGTACCTTTGAAGGAGCTCTATGAGATTTGCGAGTTCTGCCGTAAAATCACGCTGGAAGATCCGTACATGCTGGGTCGCATTATTGCCCGTCCGTTCGTAGGTGAGGCAGGGAATTTCTCTCGTACCTCTAATCGACATGATTACGCGCTCAAACCATTTGGTCGCACTACAATGAACGAGCTGAAGGATGCAGGCCTGGATGTGATCGCCTTGGGTAAAATCTCTGACATTTATGACGGCGAGGGTGTAACGAAGGCGGTGCGTACGGTGTCCAATATGGACGGCATGGATAAGCTGGTGGCTACGCTCGACGAGGATTTCACCGGATTAAGCTTTCTGAATTTGGTGGACTTTGACGCTGTGTACGGTCACCGTCGTGATCCACAGGGATATGGTCAAGCTTTGGACGATTACGATGCGCGTTTGCCAGAGGTTTTTGCTAAAATGACCGATGACGATCTGCTGATCATTACTGCAGACCATGGGAATGATCCGACATATCGGGGAACGGATCACACCCGCGAATATGTACCTTTGCTGGTATATTCCCCGCGTTTTACAGCGGGGGACAAGGAACTTGCGGTTCGTAAAACCTTTGCTGATATTGGAGCGACCGTAGCGGATAACTTTGGTGTAAAACTGCCTGAACACGGAACGAGCTTTTTGGCAGAGCTTCAGTAATCCAGGGCCCGCAAGAGTACAAGCAAGATTACAAAGATTAATGTAACGGTATAAATAACGATACAAGCACGGACAAATGGGACGGAGGAATAAAAACATGAGTGTACACATTGGAGCCAAACCTGGAGAGATTGCAGAAACGATTTTGCTGCCAGGAGACCCGCTACGGGCAAAATTTATTGCTGAAACATATCTGGAGGACGTGACCTGCTACAACGAGGTGCGCGGAATGCTCGGATTCACGGGTACGTACCAAGGCAAACGCCTATCTGTACAGGGAACCGGGATGGGGCTGCCGTCTATCAGTATTTATGTCAACGAACTGATTAGCGAATACGGTGTGAAAAACCTGTTCCGCGTGGGTACATGCGGCGGAATGAAGGAGCATGTACACGTTCGTGACGTCATTTTGGCACAAGCATCCTGTACGGATTCCGGTATGAATCGCCATATTTTTGGTGGCTACGACTACTCGCCGATTGCCAGCTTCGATCTATTGAAGGGCGCTTATGATCGTGGTGTTGCCAAAGGCTTGAACATGCATGTCGGCAATGTATTCAGCTCAGACAGCTTCTACCGTGATGATAAATCAGTGGTACAAAAGCTGATGGAATACGGCGTGCTGGGTGTAGAGATGGAAACTTCAGCTTTATACACGCTCGCAGCCAAGTTTGGCGTAAACGCACTGACGATTCTGACGGTAAGCGATCATTTGTTGACGGGGGAAGAAACGACCGCAGAAGAACGGCAAACGACCTTTAAAGAAATGATGGAAGTTGCACTGGATACAGCAGTATCTCTGTAAACGATCATACGCACAGTGAGGAGAAATGACATATGAGAATGGTAGACTTGATTGAGAAAAAACGTGACGGAAAAGAACTGAGTACGGAGGAAATTAATTTTATTATCCAAGGCTACACTCAGGGTGAAATTCCCGATTATCAAGTCAGTGCATTGGCGATGTCCATTTTCTTCAAAGATATGACTGAACGCGAACGCGCTGATCTGACGATGGCGATGGTTCATTCGGGTGATACCATTGATCTGTCCGCGATTGAAGGTGTAAAGGTCGATAAGCATTCTACTGGCGGCGTGGGTGATACAACAACGCTGGTACTGGCTCCGCTCGTAGCGGCCTTGGACATTCCGGTAGCCAAAATGTCAGGACGCGGCCTCGGACATACCGGAGGAACGATCGACAAACTGGAAGCTATTGCAGGCTTCCACGTCGAAATCAGCAAGGACGAATTTGTGGATTTGGTGAATCGCAGCAAAATTGCGGTCATCGGACAAAGCGGTAACCTGACACCTGCGGATAAAAAATTGTATGCCTTGCGTGACGTTACGGCGACGGTCAACTCGATCCCGCTGATTGCCAGCTCGATTATGAGTAAGAAAATCGCTGCTGGCTCCGATGCTATCGTGCTCGATGTAAAAACAGGTGCAGGCGCATTTATGAAAACTGTAGATGATGCCAAAGCACTGGCACATGCCATGGTGAGCATCGGTAACAATGTGGGTCGCAAAACGATGGCAGTCATTTCCGATATGAGTCAGCCGCTGGGTCTGGCTATCGGGAACTCACTGGAAGTGAAAGAAGCAATTGATACGCTGCGCGGCGAAGGACCCAAAGATCTGGAAGAACTGTGCATGGCTTTGGGCAGTCAGATGGTATTTTTGGCAGGGAAGGCAGATTCCCTCGATAACGCCGAAGAGAAGCTCAAAGAAGTCATTCGTAATGGCAAAGCACTGGAAAAATTCAAAGAGTTTATTGCGAATCAGGGCGGTGACGCTTCTGTAGTGGATCATCCTGAACGCTTGCCGCAAGCACAGTATCTTATTGAGGTGCCTGCGAAGCAGGACGGTGTGGTAGCTGAAATCGTGGCTGACGAAATCGGTACCGCAGCGATGTTGCTTGGAGCAGGACGTGCGACCAAAGAATCCGAGATTGATCTGGCCGTCGGCTTGATGCTGAACAAAAAGGTCGGGGATGCTGTTCAAAAAGGCGATTCGCTAGTTACTATCCATGCGAACCGTGAAGATGTAGCCCAAGTGCTGGAGAAAATCTACGCGAACATCCGTATTGCAGATCACGCGGAAGCGCCAGTGCTAATCTACGGAACAGTGACAGAGTAAGCGATAAGCCCTACTCATAAAGTCGTATTAGTAGCATGCATATGAAGCCGGAGGCCCTAAGTTTAGGGTGCTTCCGGCTTTTCTGTTGTCCTCGTTCTCAGACAATTGAACGGCAGAATTTAAAAATGGGGTTGTCAATTTCAAGTGAGGGTAATATACTGAACCCATAAACTGACGACCGTTCGTAAGGTATTGGAGGAAAAGCATGACACTACAGAAAATTAAAACAGTTAGCTTGCAGCAATTTGCGAAAAAGGGATACGATGCGTCCTCTCTGCAACTGATAGCTGATGAGGTAGGGATTAAAAAGCAGTCCATTTATGCTCATTTTAAAAGCAAAGATGATTTGTTTTTAGACATATTTAAGGATGCGGTGGATCAAGAGATTTTGGAACTGGATCGTTATTTTCAAGATCAATCCGAACAATCACTTGAAGTTGTCCTGCGCGGACTAATCGTTGAATTTAAGGAACGCTATGAGAGTGCTATGAATTTGCGTCTGATTCTGTATATCGGCTTTCTGATTCCATCTGCACTGGAAAGCCAGGTTCAGGCTTTGGTCACACGCTACGTACAGCATAAAACCAGCTTGGTACACGGGCGACTGGCAACTGAAACATCGGTTAAACTTCGTGTTCCAGCTCAATCTGCCGCGACAGCCTATATGAATTTGATTGAAGGCATGCTGGTAGAACTGGTGTACAACGGCACCGACGGTTTTGATCTGCGTCTGGAAAGCTCTTGGGATATTTACTGGCATGGCTTGATTCGGGCCTGAACAACTGAGCAGTCGAAGTAAACATGATTGTATTGGGGGAAGAGAACAGTGTCTGTGAAAGAAAGCTTTTGGTCCAGAAACTTTATTTTTTTGATGATATCCAACGCTTTATTGTTCATGGCATTCGAAATGCTTATGCCTACGCTGCCGCTGTTTGTGGAAAGTCTTGGCGGCAGCCCATCCCAGATTGGATTGGTGACTGGCGTGTTTATGTGTTCTGCTATATTGATTCGTCCATTTTCAGGTACGCTGATCCAGCTCTTGGACAAGAAGTATGTTCTGATTATCGGAGTTGTGATTTGTATGCTGGCAACGGGAAGCTACATGCTTTCCAGTAGTTTGGTACTGCTGTTAGTATTTCGGCTGGTACATGGCTTTGGATTCGGCATTGCGAGCACGTTGTATGCTACCTCAGCCTCAGATGATTTGCCGCCTCATCGTATGGGGGAAGGAATGGGCTACTTTGGCGTAGGTGAAACCGTAGCGATTTCAGTGGGGCCACTGATTGGTATATGGATGCTTCACGCATCAGGTTTTAACGGACTGTTTTCCACGGGAGCTATAATTCTACTGTTGTCGCTCGTGATGAGCGTATTGGTTCGTCGCCGTGCTCCGAAACCTATGTCGGCGGATACAGTGCAGGGCAAAAAGAAGGTTCCTTTTAAATTATTTGAAAAAAGAGTGCTGCTGCAATCCTGTCTTGCGTTGCTGGTTGGCGTGGTGGCAGGTGGAGTGATGTCTTTCGTGGCTTTATTTGCCAAGGAGCAGGGCTTTACCAATGCAGCATGGTTCTTCTTTACTGTGGCTATGGCAAGCTTCCTCGTCCGACTGGTGTCAGGTAGAATTTTCGATACCAAAGGCCCAGCTTATATCCTGATTCCTGCAGGGATTGTGCTTATCGCCGCCATCGTTATGGTGGCCTCATCGCGGACCGAGTTACAATTTTTGGTTGCTGCTGTGATGTATGGTTTGAGCTTTGGAGCTATTTTCCCAGCTTTGCAGGCTTGGGCAATCAGTGTGGTCGGAGAAGATGAGCGAGAGGACGCTGTAGGCTCCTTTTATAATTTCTTCGATTTGGGCATTGGAGGAGGCTCTTTGGTTCTGGGGATGGTTGCTGGATTAACCTCTTATAAAACAATGTATTTGTTCTCCACTTTGCTGATTGCGGCTTATCTAATTATATTTGTGACGTATATTGTATTGGATAAGAAAAAGAAAAAGTCCCATAACACGTTGAACGTATAAGCTATGATTACGGAATACGAAATATATGATGGAGCGCTTGCGTTTGGGTGCCTTTGATCAAGTTTGAAAAAAATGACAGCCGGACTCATAATAGATATGAGTTCGGCTTTTTTTACGAAGGAGGAAATCAAATGGTGGAGAAATGGGTTTGGGTTGGGGTTGCCGGAGCAATCGTGGGTTATGTCACTCTTGCCAATATATCGACTACCATGCATAGTACATCATCGGTGAGTCAGGCGCACTCGGCTGCTCCGTTAAGTGCACAGAGTGAGAATGGGAGCGCAGCGAAGCGTATCGTACATGATCAAAGAATGCATTTTGAAGGACAAGGCGGAACGAACTTTAAATTTGAAGAGGGGCGCAAGCTGTACATCAGTATCAAGAATGTTGGAAAGCAGCCCATACAATACAAGCTCAACAGTTCGAATGGATCGGACTTGCAAGGTACAACGAGCGGATTTTCCAGTCGAACGTTGCAGCCAGGAGAACGCCATGATCTGCTGTTTGTAAAGCCAGAAGGGCAGGATGAAGCAGCAAATGACTCCTTAAAAGAGCTGATTTTGAAAGTAAGTACGGACGATGGATCGCAAGGAAGCGTTAAAACCTTCGCCTATATCACACTGTAAGCTCCTTCCAGAAAGGGCACGACATGCGGTCATTAGTCTACTTATGTTACAATAGAACGGTTGAAGACTTAATGAACAGAATAGGTCAGAGCAGAAAGCAGAAAGGATGACCCGTTGTGCCCATAAACCATGAATTCGGTAATCAAAAGATGTCACGGAGGCTGTCACTCACAGCTATTTTACTTACACTTACTTTTGTGGCACTTACTGGCTGTGGTCAGGATAAGAATGCTGAAACCATTGATACTGGAAGCAGTACAAGCGTGATCGAGAATGGAGCCGGTGGTAATCGTAGCGGTTCAGCCCAAAATGACAAAGCAGCGAAAGAGAGCGAGAGTGCAGAAAACAGCGATACTGATGCACAAAAGTTAGCTCCTTCGGCTCCAGCTGCTTCATCGGATACTTCTTCTTCTCCGGCAGCCTCCAATCCATCGCAAAATCCATTTGAGGTAGCAGGTATTCAAGATCCTAAAGCGTTTTTGAACACGTTCAAAGCGCTGCAGAAGGCAGTTGCCGACAATGACAAGGAGAAAGTGGCCGATTATATTTTGTACCCTCTGCGTGTTAATGATAGTGAAAAGTCGTTAACGATTCCGAATAAGAAAGATTTTATTGCCAAGTATGATCAGATTTTTACGGACGCGATTCGCGAGGCGCTTGTGAATCAAAAGACAGATGATTTGTTTGTTAATTATCAGGGAGTCATGGTGGGATCAGGTGAACTGTGGTTGAGAAGGGCTACGGACAATCCGAAGCTTTTTGGAGTCTTTTCGATTAATCTTGAAACGGTTGCCAACTAAGTCGTACCCCGTGTGTAAATGACCTCTAAACGGTCGGAAACATATACAATGTTTCTGACTGCCCCCCTTAAAGAAAGAAAAGTACAGATAATGCATACCAAAAAAAGGTTTGACATCACTCCTAAACTCTCGTATTATATCCGTATAACTCATTAAACAGGTAGGAATTAAAGAATTAAAGTTTGATCTCGCCATTTTGGCGGAGAACCTCTAGGAACAGCAGGCAGACACTGTCCACACGACAGGTTTGACCTAACAGGGCTGCATCAGGGAATTCTCCGCTCTTTTTTTAATTATGTCTGTAAATAACAGGCGTAAATGAATACAAATTACATAGAATTCGGGGTGTCTTGATGAAGAGGCAATGGAAAAGTGGACTTATTCTCGGACTATCTTTGGTTTTAACGATGATGCTAAGCGCTTGCGGGGCAAGCAAGGGAGGGACGGAGGTAGATGGTAGCTCTGCTGCCGTGGAGTTGCTCAATGTTTCTTATGATCCGACCCGTGAGCTGTATGAGGCATATAATAAAGCATTTGCCGCCCATTGGGAGAAGGAGAAAGGACAGAAGGTTACGATTAAGCAATCTCACGGAGGATCTGGCAAGCAAAGTCGTTCTGTGCAGGACGGGCTGGATGCGGACGTGGTCACTCTGGCTCTGGGCTATGATATTGATGCGCTACAGGAAAAAGGACTCGTTCAAGAGGGATGGCAAAGTAAATATGAGCATAACAGCGCCCCGTACACTTCAACCATCGTGTTATTGGTACGCAAAGGGAACCCGAAAGGGATTAAGGACTGGGACGATTTAATCCGTGGCGATGTGCAAGTCATTACACCGAATCCTAAAACTTCGGGTGGAGCACGTTGGAACTATCTTGCAGCCTGGGCTTATGCGCTCAAGAAGAACAATAATGATGAAGCCAAGGCCCAGCAGTTTGTACAGGAGCTGTATAAGCATGTGCCGGTATTGGATAGCGGAGCACGTGGAGCGACAACGACTTTCGTAGAGCGTGGAATTGGCGATGTGCTGATTGCATGGGAAAATGAAGCACTGCTCTCGGTGAAGGAGCTGGGTGCGGATAAATTCGATATCGTATATCCATCGATCAGTATATTAGCTGAACCTCCGGTAGCAATAGTCGATAAGGTGGTAGATAAAAAAGGTACACGCGAGGTAGCGGACGCGTACCTGAAATATTTGTACAGTGAAGAAGGGCAGACCATTGCTGCTGAAAATTATTATCGCCCAACATTGGAGAGTGTGACGGCAAAGTTCAAGGATCAATTTCCTAAATTGGAGCTCGTAACCTTGAAGGATGTATTCGGGACATGGAAGGAGACGCAGCAGAAGCATTTCAGCGACAAAGGCATTTTTGACCAGATTTATGTACCCGGCAGTTCATAAAATAGGTGGACTGTGTAGACGATTGGATTGGTAGCCGCGAGTGTCATAGTGAATGAATTCAGAGAGGGATGGACAGAACATGAGTCAAGTGCAAGCCACTCGAAAACGCGTACTTCCCGGGTTCGGGTTAACAATGGGTTATAGTGTGCTGTATCTCAGTCTGGTGGTGCTGGTGCCTTTATCGGCACTGCTTCTGAATTCAACTGGACTGACGTGGGAGAAATTTTGGGACGTGGCGACTGATGTCAGGGTGCTGGCTTCCTACAAGGTTAGCTTTTTGTGTGCCGCGGCTGCGGCGCTGATCGACCTGTTTCTCGGTTTATTGATAGCCTGGGTGCTGGTGCGTTATGAATTTCCGGGGAAACGAATTTTTGATGCGATGATTGATCTGCCCTTTGCTTTGCCTACTGCGGTAGCGGGGGTTGCTCTAACTGCCCTATATGCGCAGAACGGCTGGATCGGTTCGTTGTTCGAACCGCTTGGATGGAGGATGGCGTACTCACAGACGGGGATTACGCTAGCATTGATGTTTATTGGCATTCCGTTTGTCGTACGGACAGTTCAGCCGGTGCTGGAGGAACTGGACAAGGACGAGGAGGAGGTCGCTGCTACGCTGGGAGCTGGCAGATGGCGTATCTTCTGCAGCGTTATTGTGCCGGAGCTGGTACCACCGCTGCTGACGGGTTTTGCGCTCGCCTTTGCCCGTGGCATTGGCGAGTACGGCTCTGTCGTCTTCATTTCTGGCAATATGCCGATGAAGACGGAAATTGCTCCACTGCTCATAATGTCCAAGCTGGAGCAAAATGACTATGCAGGAGCTACGGCGGTAGCATTGATGCTGTTGGTGATTTCATTCGTGCTGTTATTCGTGATTAACAGCATTCAGCGCTGGTCACGGCGCCGTGCAGTTTAACGTAACTGCCTAAACGCAACTGTTAATATAATTGTTTAACGTTAATATGCAGGGCTGCGCATAATACCCGCGTTCTAAGGAGGGATACACCATGTCACAAGCAATAACTGGGCAGGAGCTTGCTTCTGCACCAGTGCCTTCATCTGCACCGCCCAACAGGGTCACAACCGAAGCCCCTTGGGTGAAGTGGACGCTGATTGGTGCTGCTTTTTTAGCTTTGCTCTGGGTACTGGTATTGCCGCTAATCGTCGTGCTTACCGAAGCGCTCAAGCAAGGATGGGGCGTATACGTCGAAGCGCTACGAGACCCAGATGCCATGTCTGCATTGCGGTTGACGCTGCTGGTGGCAGCGATCACTGTACCGCTGAATACGGTATTTGGTGTAGCTGCCGCTTGGCTGATCACGAAATTTCAATTTCGCGGCAAAGGCTTGCTGGTCACCTTGATTGATTTACCCTTTGCCATCTCTCCTGTCGTCGGAGGACTGATGTATGTATTAGTGTTTGGTGCACAGGGCTGGCTTGGACCGTGGCTGGACGAGCATGATATTAAAATTATATTTGCTTTGCCTGGTATTATTTTAGCGACGCTGTTCATCACCTTTCCATTTGTGGCGCGAGAACTCATTCCAATGATGGAAGATCAGGGACAGCAAGAGGAAGAAGCAGCGGTCACGCTGGGCGCGCGCGGTTGGCGTATTTTCTGGAAAGTGACGCTGCCGAACATCAAGTGGGGTCTGCTGTATGGCATCATTTTGTGTAATGCACGAGCCATGGGTGAGTTTGGTGCGGTCTCCGTTGTCTCTGGACATATCCGGGGAGAGACGAACACACTGCCGCTGCATGTGGAAATTTTGTATAACGAATATCAGTTCTCGGCATCTTTTGCGGTGGCCTCGTTATTATTGTTACTTGCTCTGGCAACCTTGGTGCTTAAAAGCTGGTTTGGACGCAAACGCGTGCATTAATTTATGATTTTGTATATGATCCCTCAGGGCCTCTCTTTGCATCTATCGTCTGTTAACGGCGAGAAGATGGGAAGAGAGGCCCTTGTTCTAAGGTGGCTGATATGGATAATAAAATGATCATATCAAGGCACGTTGGTGTGCCCAGGAGGAGCGAAGGGAAAAATGAAACATCCGTTTCAGTCCTACCGTCAGCTGTTTCCAGTGCTGTCCTCACATATCCATGTAGGGAGCTGTTCCCAAGGGGCCGTATCGAGGCCGGTTTCCGCTGCCATTGAGGAATATCATCGAAGTTTGCTGCAACACGGTCATAACGGCGAGCTGTCTATGGCACGTTTGGAGGAGGTCAGAGGGCATTTTGCCAAGCTCATTGGGGCGGAGCCTGACGAAATTGCGGTCCTATCCTCAGCCTCTGAGGCGATTGCCGGGGTGGCCACAGCCCTTCCTTATGTATCGGGAAAAGAAGGCATTGTGTATGCGGACACCGACTTCCCAACAGTGGGACACATCTGGCAGGCACAGGAGATGTTCCGTGATCACATCTGTTGTATCCCCTCCATCGAGGGAGAAGTGATAATAGAACAGTATGAGGAGCATGTTACGGAGAAAACTGCGCTCGTTATGGTGTCACAAGTGAACTATACCAACGGATTTCAGCAGGATTTAAAATCCATTGCAGATATAGCTCACCGAAATCAGGCGTTGCTGTTTGTGGATGCCTATCAGTCTGTAGGGATTATTCCAGTGGATGTAAAGGCAATGGGCGTAGATATTCTGGTCGCTGGAGCACGCAAATATATGCTTGGAATTCCGGGCGTGGCTTTTCTTTATGTAAGCAAGGATCGAATAGACCGCTTCAAGCCCCGTCTTACGGGCTGGCTTGGGCAGGAGCCCGCTTCCCGGTTTGATATTGCTCACCCGGTTCCGGCGGCGGGAGCCCGACGCTTTGAGACGGGATTGCCTTCTTTCATTAGCATTTTTGCCGCCAATGCGGCCTTAAAGCTGCTGCTGGAGATTGGAGTCACGAGTATTCAGGCCTATATGAGTGAGTTGTTGGATTTTTCCGTTGAACATGGACGGCGCAAAGGGTTACACATACGTGTACCTTACAGGGGAGGCACATTACCAAGCCTGCTCGCTGTTGAAGTAGCCGACGTGTCGGCTGTAGAGAGGCGATTGAGAAGCCAAAATATGATCGTTTCAGCACGAAAGGATGTTATCCGTGTGGCTCCGCATTTTTACAATACGGCAGAGGAAGTCCGACGGATCATAGATGAATTGGCAGAGAGATGTTGAACGGCAAAAGCCTCTTCCGAGTGAATGGGAGCATAACGTGTCCCTTTTTACACAGGAGAGGCTTTTTGGGTGTTTAGAATTCTAATTATACGATCCGTTTGCGCAGCCAGCCGGAAATCAGATCCGTCAAAATGATCAGGACTACAATACCGAGCAAGATAACGCCTACACGGTTCCAGTTGCGCATTTGGAGTGCAAATAGTAGTGGAGTACCGATACCGCCTGCACCGACCAGACCGAGCGTGGTAGCGGAACGGATGTTAATTTCAAAACGATAAAGCGAATACGAAAGAAACTGTGGAATCACCTGCGGTAGCACGGCGAAGAAAATCACCTGCCAACGGTTGGCACCGCACGCGATCAAAGCTTCCTGGGGCCCGTGATCGACACTTTCGATCGTTTCCGAGAAAAGCTTCGCCAGCATGCCTATGGAGTGAATGCCGAGGGCAAGCACACCCGCAAATGAACCGGGTCCAACGGCTTTGATAAACAAGATGGCGACGATCATTTCGGGAAATACCCGGATGACACTAAGCACAAATTTTCCGCTACCTGACAAGGGACGCAGACGGGTCATATTGCTGGACGCCCAAAAGGCGAACGGAAGACAGACAAATGCGGACACGAAGGTTCCGAGCACTGAAATGACCAGCGTATCCAGTAACCCGCGCAGTAAATCCTCTCCCTCAGGAATGTAGACGAACGACCAGTCGGGATGAAGGAAGCCGTCCAATATAGCGACAGAGACACTTTTGGCCGTTCCCTGTAATCCTTCAAACTGCATCCCGCGAAAAGCCCAAATATAAATGATGATTAGCAGAATAGCTATCGCCCATAGGCGCAGGCGGGAGCCAATAGGTCTGCGAAGCGTAGGATCATTCATAATAATTTCCTCCGTAGCAGGTTACTGCCGTAATCAATCGCAAGGACGATGACGAGGGTCAGTAGAATAATGATGCTTGCCCGATCATATCGGAACAGCCCCAGAGAACGGTCAAGCAACAGACCGATACCGCCAGCGCCAACCAGGCCCAGAACGGAAGCCGCGCGCACATTGACCTCAAAGGTATACAGCAAGTACGACACAAAATAAGGCAGAGCCTGCGGAACCACACCAAAGGCGATGACTTGGATGCGGCTCGCCCCAACAGCAGTCATGGCCTCCAGTGGTCCGGGATCAATGGCTTCAATCGCCTCAAAGGTCAGCTTGGCTATAATGCCAAAGGAGAAGAAGAGCAGGGCGAGCATCCCTGCAAACGGCCCGATGCCGAATACCGCCACAAAGATCGAGGCGAACAGCAAATCGGGAATCGTCCGTACTAGATTCAGGATCGTGCGCATCGGCAGCGAAATCAGCTTGCGCGGCATTACATTATAGGCACACAGCAACGCGACAGGGATCGCCAATATGGCTCCCAGTGTCGTGCCGACAATAGCGATCTGGATCGTTTCCAGCATCGGTTTCCAGATGGTAGGCAAGTAACTCCAATCAGGAGGAAACATTTCCTCCAGCAATTTGCCCATCTCCGGTAAGCCAACGATCAATTGGTAAGGCGTGGCATCCGTATGAATGGAGCAGGCTACCAGCACTACGATAAAGATCATCCAGGTGGCGTAACGCTTATAGCGTCCTGGCAAAGGTGGCCCTGCGGGCGGCTTACTTGGCTGCGGCGGTCCAGCATGCGGTGACGGTTGCGTCGAAGAGAGCGGCTGGGCAGTAGAGTCGGGCTTCATGATCCCACTCCCAGCAGCTCATCATGCTTGATGGCCCGGCCGTAGATCTCCGCAAAGGCCTCATCCGTAGCCTCCTTCGGTGTGCCGTCAAAGACCACTTCTCCGGCGCGCAATCCGATGATCCGCGTTGCATATTCGCGCGCGAGATCAATGAAATGCAGATTGACGATGGTCGTAATCTGCATTTCACGGTTGATCCGCTGGAGGTCATCCATCACCTGGCGGGTGGTCAGCGGATCCAGCGACGCGACAGGCTCGTCCGCCAGAATGATTTTAGCCTCTTGCGCCAGAGCGCGGGCGATGGATACGCGCTGCTGTTGGCCACCGGACAGTTCATCTGCCCGGCTGTAGGCTTTTTCGCGGATGTTCACGCGCTCCAGCGCTGTTAGTGCCAGTTCGATATCCTCCTTCGGGAAGAGGCCGAGAATGGTTCGCAGCGTCGAATGATAGCCGACACGGCCGGAAAGTACATTGCGGAGCACCGTCGAACGCTTAACCAGATTGAAACTTTGAAAGATCATGCCGATGTCACGGCGAATGCGCCGCAGCTCGCTGCTTCCAGCAGACGTGACGGACCTGCCACCCACGACAATATCGCCGGACGTAATGTCATGCAGTCGGTTAATGGAACGCAGCAGGGTAGACTTACCTGCACCGGATAAGCCGACGATGACGACCATTTCTCCCTCCTGAATCGTCAAATTAATATTGTTCAACCCTTTGGTGCCGTTCGGGTATGTTTTCGATACGTTACGGAATTCGATCATATGCTCCCAACTTTCTCCCCCGATGGGGTGGAATGAAAACAACACCGCCATGAATACATGGACGGTGCTGCCCTGTCATTCGTAAAGCCTGTTTCGTAGCTGTTACTTCATTACAGTACCTTGCTTGCTCCGGTTACTTAACCGCTTGACCAACAGCTTCGGCGTATTCACGCACGGAGTCGAAGTTTTTATCGTCGCCCTTTTCATAACCTACATGGGTGTAAATCTCTTTAATGATTTCGCCGCCTGCTGGGTCTTTGGCAATGTCAATAAAGGCTTGGCTGATCTTGTCTCTCCACGCTTGATCCATATCAGAACGTACGCTGACGGTGTCATTTGGAATTTTAGCTGTGTAATGAATGACGCGAGTTTTTTCAAATACATCCGGGATTTCCTTCTTCACCGTGTTACGTGCATCCTGGAAAACAGCTACCGCATCAACCTGACCGTTCAGCAACGCCAGAATAGCAGCATCATGGCCTTTGATTGTCACACCCTGTACATCCGTGTCCGGGTCCACGCCAGCTTTTTTCAGCTCTGCTGCAGGGTATACGTAGCCTGCGGAGGAGGTTACATTTTGCCAGCCAACCTTCTTGCCTTTCAGATCAGCTAGGCTTTGAATCGGAGAATCCTTTTTCACCACGATCATGGCTTTATAAAAGTTCACTTTTTCAGTCGTGTCCTTGCCTGTGGCATCTTCAATTCCGTAGCGTTGAGCTTGCAACAGCAAGTCGGCTGCTTTACGGTTATCGTGGGCCAGTACATAAGCATTCGGCGGAAGGAATCCTACATCTACCTGTTTGGAAGACATGGCTTCCACAATCGTATTGTAGTCAGGAGATACGGTTACTTTCACCGGGATTCCAAGCTTGTCACCCAGTAGATTTTCGAGCGGTTTGGCTTTGGCTTCGAGCGTATCTGCATTTTGAGAAGGAACGAACTGTACCTTTAACTCTTTAGGAACATAGGCTGTGCTTTCGTTTTTAGAGCCATCTGTACCCGGAGTGGACGCGCTGTTGTTATTGCTTGCATTGGAGCCACAAGCGGCTAGACCCGCTGCCAGTGTGAAGGTCATGCACAAGGTCAGTGCTTTTTTGAACAAAATAATTTCCCCCTAAACATAGTAATAACGAAAATAAAATTAAAAACCTGTAAATGCTGTGACAAACCAAATCTTAACAGCTAGTCCCGCTGCTAGGGTAAAAACCGCTCCTGACTTTGGTAAAAATGATGTAAAATTTATCATATTAACATTCTCTTAACAGTGCTCTGTTAGACTTGTTCAAGCTCTATGACCGAAGCTGAGGGAGAGAACAAGATTGGATATTTTGGATATTAACGAAAAGGCAGGCCATGAAAATGTAGGTCCTGTGAGGGTGAAGTTCCGCATTATGGTTACAACCGATCTGCATGTCAGCTTGTGGAATTATGACTATTATACAGATCAGGAAACGCTGCATTACGGTCTGGCGCAAACTGCCAGCCTGATTCAAACGGCCCGGGCAGAGGTGCCCAATCACCTGCTGCTGGATAACGGAGATGTGATTCAAGGGAATCCGATGGGGGATTATGCTGTACAACGTCTTCAACAAGACCCAAGCGCGGTGCATCCCGCCTATAAAGCCATGAATCTGCTTGGGTACGAGGTGGGCAATATCGGGAATCATGAATTTAACTATGGACTGGAATATTTGCAGACTTGCCTTCAAGGAGCGAAATTTCCTTATGTGAATGCCAACATTTATATAGCAGGAGAACAAGAACGAAATTATTTTACACCTTATCTATTGCTGGATAAGACGGTAGAGGATGAAGCAGGCAGTAAGCATCTATTGAAGGTGGGGGTCATCGGCTTTGTCCCTCCGCAAATTATGCAATGGGACAAGGCGTGGCTGGAGGGGAAAATCATTGTCAAAGATATGCTGGAAACGGCAAGACGGTTTATTCCGCAAATGAAGGCGGCGGGAGCCGATCTGATCATTGCCATGCCCCATGCTGGCTTCGAAGATATTCTCGAAACACCTTATATGGAGAATGCGGTGCTGCATCTGAGCAGGGTGGAAGGGATCGACGCCATTGTGTTTGGTCATGCCCATAAAGTATTCCCTGGACCTTCGTTTATGGGGAAAACAGGTGTTGATCTAGAGCGAGGTGCCATCCATGATATTCCAGCCGTGGAGCCGGGCTTTTGGGGGGATCATCTGGGTATCATTGATCTGGAGCTGACCTTTAGTGGAGGAAAGTGGCAGGTGGTTGCATCTGCTGCCGAGGTCCGAACGGTGTATGATCCGATACGCAAGGAGGCGCTAGTACAACCGGATACTGCCATTCAGCAGTCGGTAGCAGAAGAGCACGCCGGAACACTGGAGTATATTCGTGCACCTGTAGGTCAGACGACGGTGGCGGTGAACAGCTTTTTTGCTCAGGTGATGGATGATGCTTCGGTTCAGCTCGTGAATGATGCGCAAATGTGGTATGCGAAGCAGCAGATGCAAGGGAGCGAGTACGAAGGATTGCCCGTTCTGTCGGCAGCAGCTCCTTTTAAAACAGGCGGCAGATATGGCCCAACGTACTATACCGATATTCCGGCGGGGACGTTGGCGATCAAGCATATCGCCGATCTGTACAATTTTCCGAATACGCTGCATGTCGTTCGACTGACCGGAACGGAAATTCGGGAATGGCTGGAGTGGTCTGCTGGTCAATTCCGGCAAATTGATCCTTCAGCAGAACAAGAGCAAGGGCTGATTAATTCTGATTTTCCAAGCTTTAATTTCGATATCATCGACGGCATCAGGTATCAGATTGATGTAACACAGCCAGCCAGATATGATGCTGACGGGGGCCTAAAGGACCCAGATGCACACAGAATCATTCAGATGTCTTTTGATGGCGAACCGATGGATATGCAGCGAAATTATCTGGTTGTTACGAATAACTATCGCGCGTTTTCCTCTGCGCTGGTCAATCCGGGTGGAGAGCGAATTATACTTGCTTCACCGGATGAGAATCGTCATGTGCTGACCGAATACGTGCGGCATATGGAGACGTTGACGCCAAAAGCTGACGGCCATTGGTCCCTCGCCCCATGGTCAGGGCGTCCGCATGTGACGTTCCTGACCTCGCCGCAAGCAACGGATGCCGCTAATGCCTATTCGGAGTTGCTTTATGAAGGGTTAACGGTAGAAGGGTACGCTAAGTTTGCCGTCGATTTCGGACGTTCACGGTAGAACTGCTAACTAGTTTTTGTCCTATAAGTCCACAGCATCAAAATAATAGAAATAGACTGTCCCTCAGAGGACGGTCTTTTTTCATAAAACAGATTTAAAATCGTACAAAACTCGTGATTTTATATGTCCTGAGTCGTGTTTAAAGTTATTGACCTCTCGTATAAATAGACATATACTTTGATTAAACAAATTTTGGTTTAAAAGGTAATGAAAAAGTCACCATCATTCGTTTGAGGGGGTGTCCCTTTGGAAAAAAACACCACGATCCGCGCAGAAATAGAAAAGTATATTCAAACTGAAGGCATTTCAATGCAATGTTTTGCAGATGCTTCCAAGGTAAATCCGGGTACACTTAGCGGTATACTTAATCGGAACCCGCCACGGCCGATCTCAGTCAATCAGCTTGATCTGATTACCGAGGCCATGGGATTGGAAGAAGGATCTTTGTTCGAGATGTATGTTGATGAATGTTTTATTCATTCCTTGCCGCACTGGAGGAGGTTGCGTCCGTTTCTCCTGCGTTGTTCAGAGTTGAACAAGCTGGAGTGTATACGCAGTGTACTTGGCTATTTGATGGACGATTTATCGAACGTTCCTGCCATTTTTGAGACCGCAGAAGCGATGTTTGAGGATGGCAGATATGAAGCTTCCATGCTTCTGTATGATTGTGTCATCGAAAGTGAGAAGTATACCCACTCTGAACGATTGGCGATCAGCTATTTCCGTATATTCCAGATTCAGATTAAGGATAACCAACGGAACTTGAAGGCTGCTGTACAATTCCATTTGTACCGTAGTCGTCTACCGGAAATTTACGCATTGGAAGGCTTACATATGCTATCTCAAGTGTTTGCTTTAAAAATGCAATGGTCCGAGATGGAAATGTATGCGGACGAGCTAAGAGAGCTGGCGCAGGCATTGTATCGCAATCGGAACCGTTTCGGAGATGAGCACCTGGAGCTGCTTAAGCCGCTCGTTTATTACTATGCTCAGGGGCATCTGCTCAAGGCCAGTTGCTATGAGTTTCAGGGTAGATATGAGGAATCCAAGCAATGGATTGAAGGTTATGCAGATTTGAGCTGGTTTGAGGGTTTAGACGAAGAAGGCTGGAAAGTGGTCAACCTGCATCGTGTATATGCACAGGGCAACCGACTTTGTATTGAAATTAAAATGGGCAACACTTCTGCAATCTATGAATATATTACTTATCTGCGCGAGCATCCGGATGAGACATTGGAAGGCTTGAACACCTTGCTCGAATCGGCGAACCGGTTCGGTTATTTCGTGGATGCCGAACTGGGACTGTTTAGTCAGCAACTCAAGAACTTCTGGGAGCTTGCACCGGAACGATGGGATACTCATTATCGCAAGCACTTTAATGCATTTCGTTTTGCATCCTTTTGTAAGGTGTTTGCAGAATATTATTTCCGAAAAGGCGATTACCCCGAGGGAGTGGGACAAACACTGCATTGCTTGCAACTGTCTGTTGATAATAGCTATACCGAACATATCATTGGTTGTATGGCTTTATTTGAGCAGCATCGGAATTTTGCTACACCGGAACAGCAGCAATTGTATCAAAGCCTATGCCTGGGCGTACGTGCAAATGAAAAGAATCATGCCTATGATCACAGTACCGGCGGATATTTATAATTCTAAATTTCATTCAAATTCTTCATATAACACGTTATTGCGAGGATATTCCCGTTTCAAAAGGGGATGTTCTCGTTTTTTAGCTGCTGCCGTCGCTTGTGACTTTTAGCATAGAGAGGATCGTTTTGCGCGTTGACAAGTTTCGCAAGCGGGATTAGGATAAATGCAGCACAGAAAGTGAAGGAGAGCATGAACAAATGACGATTCCCAAAACATTAACGATAGCCGGCTCCGACACAAGCGGTGGAGCGGGTATTCAGGCAGACCTGAAAACCTTTCAGGAGCTTGGCGTATATGGTATGACCGTATTGACAACCGTAGTAGCGATGGGGCCTAAAACCTGGGACCATCTTGTATATCCTGTTGCGTTGGATGTGGTAGAAGCGCAGCTGCGTACTGTATTGGAAGGTATCGGCTTTGATGCGATGAAAACCGGCATGCTTGGTTCCGTTGAAATTATCGAGCTGGTAGCCAGCCATTTGAAAAAGCATGATCTGAAGCGGATCGTAATTGACCCGGTCATGGTCTGCAAAGGCACGGATGAAGTGCTTCAGCCGGAAAATACAGAAGCGATGCTGGAATTGTTGATCCCTGGCGCTGACCTGGTAACACCGAACTTGTTCGAGGCTTCGCAACTGGCGAAGAATGGACCGATCACGACACTGGAGCAGATGCAGGAAGCGGCTGCGATTATCCATGAGCGTGGAGCTAAGCATGTACTGATCAAGGACCGTGGCAAAATTCGTGCAGGTAAAGCGATGGATCTGCTATATGACGGAATCACTTTTGACTGGTTTGAAGCCGATGTTGTAAAAACAAACTTTACCCACGGTGCAGGCTGCACCACTTCGGCAGCGGTAACGGCTGGTTTGGCACAAGGGCTGACTGTACGTGAAGCAGTGGATCAGGCCAAGAAATTCATTACACAGGCCATTGAAGGTAGCTTCAAGCTGAATGAATTCGTCGGTCCAACCCTGCATGCGGCACATCGTTTGCAAAACCAATAAAGCATGAAGGTCTGCGACATTAGGGAGACTTATAAATCCCCACCAGGCTGTATATATATTTAGGTTGCTTTAGGCAGCGACATCTATGATATATAAGTTAGATTAGGCTCAAAAGCCGCAATACATAGTATTGCGGCTTTTGAGGTTGTATTTTATTGGAATTTCGGCTTCCAGTTTGGTCTAATCGTACTGTATAATAGGCATCAGATTTATTACATTTAAGGAGGAACCGAAGCAATGACATTATTCAGCCAAATGGCTTACAGCCGACCAGAGCAACCTGAAATTGAACAGCGGTTTAAAACGCTGTTGCAGCAGTTTCGTGAAGCGGACAGCGTAGAACGTCAAAATGAAGTGATTCATGCGATTAATAAGCTACGCAGTAATGTGGAAACGCAATTGCAATTGGTGGAAGTTCGGCACTCCATTAATACGGAGGACGCCTTTTACAAAGCGGAGCAAGAGTACGCTGATGATTTCATGCCGGTTATTCAGGAGTATGTAACCGATTACTACCGGGCATTGGTGGATTCTCCATTCCGCAACGAGTTGGAGAATCAATGGGGCAGCCAGCTTTTCAGTATTGCCGAGGTAGCCCTCAAGTCGTTCCATCCGGATATTATTGAGGATTTGCAGCAGGAGAATAAGCTGACCTCGGAATATGCTCAATTGATTGCTTCAGCGAAGATCCCGTTCGAGGGGGAAGAACGCACATTGTCACAGCTCCTGCCATTTGAAATGGCTACCAACCGGGAGACACGCAAACAGGCCTCCGAGGCTAAATATCAATTTATGAGTGAGCATGAGGACGAGCTGGATCGAATTTATGATGAATTGGTCAAGGTACGTACGCGCATGGCACACAAGCTGGGCTATGACAACTTCGTAGAATTGGGCTATGCCCGCTTAGGACGTACAGATTACAATGCCGAGATGGTAGCCAATTTCCGCGAGCAGGTGCTGAAGCACATCGTTCCTTTGGCAACCAAGCTGAAGGAGCGCCAGCGCGAACGGATTGGAGTAGATCAGCTTCGCTATTACGACGAAGGCTTCAACTTCTTGTCAGGCAATCCTACGCCAAAAGGTGACCCGGAGTGGATCATTCGTAATGGAGCACGTATGTATGAGGAGCTTTCAGCGGAAACACATGAATTTTTCAGCTTTATGATCGAACGTGGATTAATGGATTTGATCAGCAAAAAGGGAAAACAAAGTGGAGGCTATTGTACATTTTTGAGCGAATATGGCACGCCGTTTATTTTCTCCAATTTCAATGGTACGTCCGGTGATATCGACGTATTGACGCATGAAGCAGGTCATGCCTTCCAGGTCTATGAAAGCCGACATTTTGAAATTCCCGAGTACCATTGGCCAACCATGGAGGCGGCTGAGATCCACTCTATGAGTATGGAGTTTTTCGCATGGCCCTGGATGAATCTGTTCTTCGAGGAAGATACGGACAAATATCACTTTGAACATCTATCTTCATCGTTGCTGTTCGTGCCTTACGGCGTAGCCGTGGATGAATTCCAGCATGCCGTATACGAACATCCGGATTGGACCCCAGCCGAACGTAAAAGCGCATGGCGCTCCATTGAACGTAAGTATAAACCGCATCTGGATTATGAAGGCAACGAATATCTCGAGCAGGGCGGATTCTGGCACAAACAGGGGCATATTTTCCAATCTCCGTTCTACTACATTGACTATACACTCGCGCAACTGTGCGCGTTCCAATTCTGGAAACGCATGAGTATCGACCGGACAGCAGCGTGGGAAGATTATTTGAAGCTGTGTCGTGCTGGGGGAAGTCGATCCTTTACCGGATTGGTTGAGCTGGCTGGACTCATCTCGCCATTCCAAGATGGTTGCATTGCCTCAGTAATCGGAGAAATCGAAGCATGGCTGAACAGTGTGGATGATAAAAAGCTGTAAGCTAACTAAAAAGGGCATTTCGCTTACCAGTTAAAGCTGAAAAGCTTGCAGATGACATGTTTTTTTAGGTGAAAGCAGGACGGTTGCACGAAAAAAAGCCGGGAACCTCTACATGATGTAGGAGTCCCGGCTTTGTGTGATTTTAGAGCAAATATACCTTATTCTTGTTTGGTGTTGAGTGGTTTGAGATTAGCCTCAATCGAAGCACGGCGCGACTCCAAAAATGGAGGCAGTGATAGGGATTCGCCCAGAAACTCCAATTCCTCATCGGTGTCAAACCCCGGTCCATCGGTAGCCAATTCAAACAGAATGCCGTTCGGCTCACGGAAGTACAAGGAACGGAAATAAAAGCGATCTACAAAACCAGAGTTGGAAATCTGCAGCTGCCCAATACGGTCTACCCATTGTTTGAGCTCTTCCTCGGTTTCAACACGGAAAGCTACATGGTGCACACTGCCGCGTCCTGGTCGCTCTTGTGGCAGATCGTTGCGCTCTTCCAGATGCACCTCAGTTCCTGTACCGCCTTCACCCGTTTCATAGATGACCACATCCGCTTGTCCAGCAACAGGGGAAGGATAGGAGCCCTTTTTACGGAAGCCCATAACCTGTTCAAGGATGAGAATAGTATTCTCCGCTTTGGGAATGGTCAGATGAACCGGCCCAAGTCCTACAATGCCGTATTCGGCAGGGACAGGGCTTTTCTCCCAAGGCGTGCCGCCGCGCATTCCGTGATCATGCTCATCTGAAACGAGGAAGAAGCGTTGTCCTTCAAAATCCTCAAACGAAAGTGCCAGGCGCCCCGCTTGATCCGTAATTTCGCCATGTTTTACATCCAGCTGCTCGAAGCGGTTTTTCCAGTAATCCAGTGCCTTGTCATTTGGTACCCGTAGGGAGAGAGCTGAAATGCTGTTATTTCCTGTACGAGTTTGTCCCGCATGTGGAATTTCAAAGAAAGTGACTTCTGTACCCGCAGTTCCACGCTCATCTCCGTAAAAAAGGTGATACACACTAACATCATCTTGGTTCACCGTTTTCTTGATCAACCGAAGTCCCATTACCTGAGTGTAAAAATCAACATTTTTAGCCGCTGCTGCTGTAATCGCCGAAACGTGATGCAATCCTAATAGTTTCATGTCATTATCCTCCTTGGTTTTTATATGATTAGGTTTTTCTAAACAAAATAAACAGTCGAAAAACTTTTCTTTATATTTATTATCTTGATATTAAGATATATTATTTTTGATTGTTTGTCAACTTAAATTATGACTTTGCTTGGAAGATCGGACAAAACTAGAATTTCGAAATAATGCAAAAGCAGATACAATAAAGCCCAATAAGGCCCAATATAGATAGAACGAATTTTATTATAAAAGGAGTGTACTCAATGTATACGGATAAGGATTTAACGATTAGGCCTGTTACAGAAGAAGACCTGCCGGCTCTTTGGACGTTAACTTTTAAGGAAGAAGCACCGGAATGGAAGCAGTGGGATGCACCTTATTATGAACATAAGCCACTTTCTTTTGAGGAGTATTTAAAAGAGAAGGAAAAGCGAATCGGGCAAGATGACTTTTGGATCATTGAAGTGGAGGGTAAGGTCATTGGATCGGTTAGCTACTATTGGGAGCATCAGCCTTCCCAATGGCTTGAAATGGGGATAGGTATCTTTGATTCGCGGTATTGGAGCGGTGGGTACGGTACGAGGGTGCTTCGACTGTGGATCACGCATTTGTTTAATACATTACCTCTAGTAAGAGTGGGCTTTACAACCTGGTCAGGAAACCATCGGATGATGAAGGTTGGGGAGAAACTGGGCATGACCCTCGAAGCCAGGCTTCGCAAGTGCAGATATTATGATGGAGAGTATTATGATTCGATCCGAATGGGGCTTTTACGGGAAGAGTGGCGGGGATAGTTGTTCTGCAAATAAGAACCTTTCTAAGCATAAAAAGATGATCTCTGAATGGATCAGAAGTCATCTTTTTTGACGCGCATGGGTATTTTGCTTTCTTATTGTTAGGTGTATCTACTCTGATCCTCGAAGTCGCTCTACAATACTTTGTTTGTTGTTCATAGAATAGACTGCTGCTGGAATAAGTATCCCAAGCAATAACAGTAAAGGCAATGAGACTAGAAGTGGCCAAATTATAAAGTGATAGCTTAAAAGCCATAGCAAGCTGCAAAACGGTTTCACAATCAAAAGAGAAAATAAGACTGCCAATAGAATAGAGGTTAGGCTAGTAGCCCCAACATAATATAACCCTTCATAAATTAGCATTCCTCGCAGCTGCCGTTTGGTCATGCCTATGCTCTGCAGCATAGCAAATTCTTTGCGTCGGGTCAGTATGCTGGTTAAAATCGCATTAATAAAGTTCAGGATACCAATCAGGCCAATAATCAAGCTGAGCAGGCCGCCGATCATTATAACAGTAGTTTGCATACCTGATAAAGCATCTCTGGATGTAATTTTAGATTCATAGCTCATCATTGGTTCAATTGTTTCAGTGTATCGCTTCAAAAAACTCTGCATGGATGCTTCCTGAATTGAAGATACATTAAAGGCATAGCTCATTACCGCAGGCTGCTTTACAAGTGATTTGTATATATTCGCCGGGAGGTAGAAGCTATAACTCTGAAAGCGATCCGAATTGGAATATTTGATACCCACATGGCCAAGTACTGTAAACTTTTGCGTTATATACTCTCTATCCGGTGGAGCATCTGATGTACTCACATAACTATGCAAAGTAACGTTTTCTCCTACTTTATGATGAGTGGATTTCATGTAGGGCTTATCGTTGTCATCCAGTTCGACGCCTTCCAGGATATACTTACCGGAAGCTAGTTTCTTAAAATCAAGCTCACCATCAATCAATTGCAGCCGATGTAGCGGTAGCTCTTCAAGACCATACACTTCTATAAGGAAGTTGCCGCGAGCATCAGTGTTCTGGGTTTCATCCGTGATTCCTTTTGTATTCTCAGCAGTGAGAACCGTTGGACTACCGTACAATCGACCGCCTTCTTCAAAGCCTGGTTGTGCCTGTACAGCCTTAATAAAACTTTCAGTGGTTTCATTTTCATGCCCACTAAAACTGCTCGGGACCTGGAAATATCCAGCATGGGCAATGAGAAAATCGGTATCATTAAATTTGGATAAAAATTTATCCATATCAAAACTCTGAGACAGCGTGAAAACTGTATTTAGAAGCACCAAGCTTAAAGAAAGACTAATCACCACTAAAATAGTGCGTTTTTTATTACGCCCCAGGTTGGAACGAGCCATGAGGTGGATTTTTGCACCTCCGGTTGATTTTTTCAGCTTACCATTGTTCTTGTTTGCCCCACTTGTGTATCTGACTGCTTCTATCGGTGATACGGATGATGCAACTCTGCCTGGCTTGAAAGTGCTGATCATTACGGTAATGAGCGCGAACAAAGCAGATCCGATAAAAATCCATGGGTTGGGAGATACCGATATCACGGTACCGTTAAAATTACTCATATTTATAATAAAAGGCACGAGCGATTTACCAATAAAAAAACCTGCAATCAATCCAATCGGGATTCCTAGAACTGATAGAATCAGCGCTTGTCTGCGGATGATCCTGCGAATTTGTTTACTGCTTGTACCGATCGTCTTTAAAAGACCATAAAAACGGATATCTCGAATTACCGATATTTGGAATATATTATAGATGATCAAATAACCAGTAAATATGATCAGTAACAGGGCAGAAGTCAACGCTATGATGGTCTCTGTATCTAGACTAAAATTGGTTGAGATGTATGCCCAATTTACATTACTCGCGATATAGTTCGGTGCATCTTCGTCAAGCGAATATCCACTTTCGGTAATCACTTTATTGAGCTTTCCTCGCAAATCAAAACTATTGTCGAACATCATATATGCACAAATGACTCCTGTATAGAAGTGATCCTTTTTATAGGTGCTTTGTAATTCCTTGGCATGAGCATCGACATAGGCTTTAGAAGCGAATATTTGCCCTACCTTAACTACAGGATCACTTTTCCACCAGCCAGAGAGGACAAAATCACGCTGTACTTCTTTACCTCGTATGTTAAGCTTTATTCTCAAAGGTGCTCCAATCTTCAGTGGAACATCCAATAGCTGCAACGTCTTGGAGTCTGCAATCACTTCATTTTCTGCGACAGGCTTGTGCCCCTCTTTAAGCTCAATAAAACCGAGCTTCATCCCTACATCATCGTAATACCAGAACTCTGTACGGCGTTTTAGGAAGTTGTCGTTTTTAACTCCGTCGCTTAATATACGGTTATAAGCGATTTCCTTGATCAATGGATGATCCTTGACATGATTAAATTCATCATCCGTTATATATTTGAGTACGGCATGTCCATCTCCACCGACCTGTCGCATAGTTGCCCGTTGTAAGTTTTCTATAGCGCCAATCCCCATAGTGAACAGTGTTGTAAATAGCAATGAGGTTAGTGCTATGGCAACAATAGCAAAGAGGTTACGGGCTTTATTTACTTTGAAGCTCTTCTCTGATAAATTACGGATTACTTTTTTGTTCTTTACCTTGATCATTTTGTATCACCGCCGACAATTTTACCGTCCTCAATACGGATGATACGATCCGCCATTTGCGCAATTTCCTCGTTGTGGGTGATCATCACTATCGTTTGGCGGAACTGCTGGCTGGATACTTTGATCAATCCCATCACATCCAGACTGGTTTTACTGTCCAGATTTCCGGTGGGTTCATCTGCCAAGATAATGGCGGGCTTGGCTGCCAGTGCTCTGGCAATGGCTACACGTTGCTGTTGTCCACCGGAAAGATTGTTTGGCAGATTATTCATTTTATGGTCAAGGCCCAAGGTATGTACAATTTTATCTACGTGGGTTTTGTCGGGTTCTTTACCGTCCAGTTCAATAGGAAGCACAATATTTTCGTAGACATTCAAGACAGGTACCAGGTTGTAATTTTGAAACACGAAGCCAATCTTTCGTCTGCGAAAAATAGTCAATTCTTCGTCTTTCAGTGAAGAAATATCCTTACCATCAATCGTAACGTTTCCACTGGTTGGGCGATCAAGTCCACCCAGCATATGGAGAAGGGTGGATTTGCCGCTCCCGGACGTACCGACAATAGCGACAAATTCTCCGCTTTCCACCTCTAGATTCACGCCGTCTAAGGCATGAACAGCGGTATCCCCATCACCGTAATTTTTCTTTAATGCCTGAGTTTTTAATAAAGTCATTTTGTTTCCCTCCAAGAAATAGTCTGTATCTCCTTGCTATACTATACAGACCGTATCATAATAATCTTTCAACAATCTTTCTGAAATCTAACAATGTTGAAAGAATAACCTGCCTATGGAAAGAAAAATGGAAAAGGTGAGCTACCCCGGCGTGAACATATCTTGATGTAACCACCTTCTACCATGAGCTCTTTTTCTTGCTAAAAATAGTCCAATGCCAACACCCTCCTACGAATTAGCGGTATGGGAGCGATAGTAGCGCGTGAAGATTTTACCATATTCCTCTTCCACAATGCCTATGCCATTATCGGTAATATCAATTCGGCAAAAAATCGTACGCATCACTTTAATGTTCATGTGTCCGGCAGTTTCTGTGTATTTGATCCCTTTAGCAATGCATGTATAAGGAAATGAAGTTTTTCGGCTTGTGTGGATAGAGCTTTTATACAAGAGGAGTATCCTCCAGCAAATCATATTCGCTAAGCAGTTGTGAGTAAAGGAGGATGTAGCAATGCCATTCGCGTTTTCATTAGAGTCCCGTTGCCAGGAGGGATACGGATCAGCGAAATAGATTTGTACATCATGAGTGGCTTCCAAATTTGAATAGCAGGCAAACTCTTTACCGCGGTCAGCGGTTACCGTTTGGAATGCAGCAGTAGGGTACGGGGAAGCAGCTATACCAAACGCAATCTCCATGGATAACGCCGTGCGATCCGGCATCTGAATGGTGGTGTACAAGCGGGTTTTGCGTTCCACAAATGTGGCCACACAGCCTTACTTTCTCCACGGACTGAAACGACGGTGTCCAGTTCCTAATGACCGAACGTTTCCCGAGACCGTACCTCTTTTGGACGCTGGGAGATGGGCTTGCCTTTGTGTCGCAGGACGGTAAGTAGGCCTTTCACCAAAAGGTCTATATATAGCCAGCGATAGATGGTTTTAAAGCATACGATAATGACCCAGCCAAAAGTTTTAACCAGGTCATTTTCTTTACAGGGGGATTTATTCTTCTGTTCGCAGTCGTTCTACGATAGTTTTCCTGTCGCTCAGAGAATAAATAGCGAGAGGAAGACAGATCCCAAGAGCGAGCAGAACAGGCAGCACGAGGATCAGCGGCCAGATAATAAATTTATAACTCATAAACCATATTTGACTACTCAAGGGTCTCGCAATCAGGACGGAAAATAGGCTTCCTAATAAGATGGAGCATATGCTGGTGCCGAGCACATAGTACATCCCCTCATAAACAAGCATTGTTTTTAATTGTTTGTTGGTCATGCCGATACTTTGTAGTATAGCAAATTCTTGATGGCGGGTCAGAATACTAGTTAGAAGCGCGTTTGCAAAATTAATAATGCCAATCACCCCAATAATAATACTGAGCGTACCGCCGATCATCAAAATTGTTTTTTGCATACCTGAAAGCTCGGCAATTGAGGTGAATTTGGATTTATAATGCATCGTGGGCTCCTTTATTTCGGTATAGTTCTTTAAGAAGCTCTCCATCGTTTTTTCTTTACTATCGGATACATTAAAGGCATAACTCATCACCACAGGCTTCTTCACAAGCGTTTTGTAGATATCCGCCGGGAGATAGAAGTCAGTATAACTAGCAACGGCTACACCAGAATTGGATGATTTTACGCCAACATGACCAAGCACTGTGAATTCATGGCTAGTATACTCCTGGGCATTTGCTGTGTCCATATAGTTATGAAGAGTAACCTTTTCACCTACTTTGTATACGGATAGTTCCATTTCAGGATGATCGTAATTGTCTAACCTGATTCCTTCCAAAATATACTTTCCTGAAGCTAGCTTGCCATAATCAAGCTCACCATCAATTAATTGTAGTCGGTGAAGGGGGAGATCTTCAAGCCCATACACTGGTGCAGATAAGTTGCCGCGAGCGTCAGGAGTGACGATTTCCCCGTACAGCTTCTTCCCCTCTTTGTTCTCTTTATACTCGACAGTGAATAAATTGCCGCCACTGTACAATCGTCCACCTTCTTCAAAACCGGGTTGTGCCTGAACGGCCTGAATATAGCTTTCTGTCGTTGCATTGTCAGGGCCCGTGAAATGTTCTTGAAAATAATCAGCATGTGCAATCAGAAAGTCAGTGTCATGACTTTTAGACACATACTTATTCATATCCAGACTTTGGGATAATGTAAAAGTAGTATTCAGTAGCACTAGACCTAGAGAAAGGCTAAGCAGCACCAAAATAGTCCGCTTCTTATTGCGGCCTAAGTTGGTTCGAGCCATCAGCGGCATTTTAGCACCGTTAGTAGATTTTTTTAGTTTTTTCTTATCCTTTTTGGTAGTTCCGTCTACGTATCTTACTGCCTCGATCGGAGACACAGTCGCCGCAATTCTACTAGGCTTATATGCACTGATCATAACTGTCATGACTGCAAACAAAGCGGAGCCGATAAAAATCCATGGGCTGGGGGATGTAGTTACCTCAGCATTTGCGTGCATAGAAGTGTTCATAAGCAGCAGAGGGATAAGCGATCTGCCGACTAAAAAACCTGCGAGCAAGCCGATAGGAACCCCGATCAAGGAAAGAAATAATGCCTGTCTGCGGATAATTCTGCTGATTTGCCTGCTGGTTGTGCCAATGGTTTTTAGAAGACCGTAGAAACGAATATCACGCATCACCGAGATTTGGAAAATATTATAGATGATCAAGTAGCCAGTAAGCATGATCAGTAACAGACCAGTGGCTAGGGGGAAGACGGCTTCAGGGTTCGAACTGAAAGTGTTGGAAAGATACGCCCAGTTCACAGAACTTGCAATGTAGTTCGGTGCATTTTTGTCAAGGGAATAACCGCTTTCTGTAATCACTTTATTAAGATTTTCCCGCATATTCGAGCTGTTACCGAACATGATAGTTGCATTGATGGTTCCGGTCATATCATGATCCTGCTTATATGTGTAGCGTAATTCTTCGGCATGTGCATCCACATAAGCTTTAGAAGCATAAATTTGACCTCTGTCTATCATGGCGGCGGGGTCACTCTTCCACCAGCCGGAGAGGATAAATTCACGCTGTACCATTTTGCCGTGAACCTCAAGCTTCAAGGACAATGTGGCGCCCTCTTTCAGGGGAGTACCCAGTAACTGTAGGGTCTTCGAGTCCGCGATAACCTCATTTTCCGCCACTGGCTTGTGGCCTTTTTCTAGCTCAATCAATCCTAGCTTCAGCCCTACATCGTCATGATACCAGAACTCCGCATGGCGCTTTAAAAATTGCTCGTTCGTCACCTTTTCACTTAACAGGCGGCTATACGCTATCTCTTTAATAAGAGTGTGGTCTTTGATGTGATTAAATTCCTCATCGTTGATATATTTGAGATAACCCTGCCCTGCCCCACCAGCCTGTCGCATCGTTGCCTGTTGGAAGCTATCCATCGTGCCAAGCCCCATAGTAAATAGAGATGTAAATAACAAAGTGGTTAAGGCAATAGCGATAATCGCAATAATATTGCGGATTTTATTCGCTTTAAAACTTTTATCTGATAAATTACGAACCGCCTTACTGTTTTTTACTTTGATCATCGGGTCGCACCACCTACTATTTTACCGTCCTCAATGCGGATGATCCGATCTGCCATCTGCGCGATTTCTTCGTTGTGGGTAATCATTACCATCGTTTGGGCGAACTGCTGGCTGGATACCTTAATCAATCCCATTACATCCAAACTGGTTTTACTGTCCAGATTTCCGGTGGGTTCATCTGCCAAGATAATGGCGGGCTTGGCTGCCAGTGCTCTGGCAATAGCTACACGTTGCTGTTGTCCACCGGAAAGATTGTTTGGCAGATCATTCATTTTATGGTCAAGGCCCAAGGTATGTACAATTTTATCTACGTGGGCTTTGTCTGGTTCTTTACCGTCCAGTTCAATAGGAAGCACAATATTTTCGTAGACATTCAAGACAGGCACCAGGTTGTAATTTTGAAAAACAAAGCCAATCTTTCGTCTGCGAAAAATAGTCAATTCTTCGTCTTTTAGTGTAGAAATATCCTTGCCGTCAATCGTAACGTTTCCACTTGTCGGACGATCAAGTCCACCCAGCATATGGAGAAGGGTAGATTTTCCGCTCCCGGACGTACCGATAATAGCGACAAATTCTCCGCTTTCCACCTCCAGATTCACGTCGTCTAAGGCATGAACAGCAGTATCTCCGTTCCCGTAATGCTTCCTTAATGCCTGAGTTTTCAATAGGCCCATATACATTCTCCTCCACAAAAAAATGTCTGTATCGTAGTCATCTACAGTACAGACACTAACACACTAATCTTTCTACAATCTTTCTGAAATCTAACGGTATTGAAAGAATTAAGTATCCATAGAAAGAAAAATAGAGAAGGTAGAACCACGGCCGTAGTGTGACCGTACTTTGATGTACCCACCCTCCGCAGCGATGATTTCTCTAGCTAAAAACAGTCCAATCCCGACACCCTCCTGCAAGTTAACAGTAGGGGAGCGATAGAAGCGGGTAAAGATCTTCCCTTGTTCTTCTTCTGCAATGCCTATGCCGCTATCAGTAATATCAATTCGACAAAACAATTCGTATGCCATCACTTTTATATCCATGCTTCCGCCTGTCTCTGTATATTTTATAGCGTTATCCATAATGTTATAGACAGCTTCACTGGTCCACTTTAGGTCAAAATAAGCATGAATAACGGTGTCCTCCCTAATAACTGAAATCCCTTTGGCATCTGCTTTTGGCGTTATTTGCTCCAGTGCAGCATCAAGGAGCTTATGAACAGATTCTTGCCTTGGCGCTACCGTGATAATCCCCGTTTCAAGCCGCGATGTTTTCAACAATGCCTGGATTAGGAAATTAAGCTTTTCGGCCTGTGTTGATAGAGCTTTCACACAAGTGGAGGTATCCTGTGATAGTTCGTATTCGCTAAGTAGTTGGGAATAAAGCAGGATGTTGGCCAATGGTGTTTTCGTTTGGTGTGAAATATCGGAAATCAGCTCATTTATTTTATTCTTTTCAGCAAGCAGATTTTTGGAGGACACGGAACAAATGGAAAGAAATCTCACGAATTTAGCTTCTATTGAAGAAAGAACGGATTCATCAAAGACATCCTCTGAGAAGCTGCCATTTATCGCGGCATCCAGCATGTTCTCAATGGTTTTCATTGTTTTATGGATGCTCCTGCGATACAGCATAATAGCACCCACAGCGGTGCATACAGCAACAACGGCAATTCCAATACATATATATAGGAGTGTTGTCATTTCAACGCCCATGTGTAGCCCAGCCCATAAACCGTTTTAATATATTGTGGGGAAGAAGGATGATCCTCGAGCTTGTCACGTAGCCTTTTTATCGTAACCGACAAGGCATTTTCACCTACATATTCAGCCCCGTCAGTCCAGATGCTGTCTATTAAATGATCACGCGAAACGGTATTTCCTCGATTGTTGATTAGGATGCGCAACAATTTTTGCTCCGTTTTACTTAGTTCAATAGGTGTACCATTTTTAATAAATTCCATTCTCTCGAATGAAAAAGAAAAATTGTCTAGCTGAGTGGAGTCTGCAAGCGAGTATCTGGATTTCTTTAGCTGAACGCCAACTCTTGCTCTCAGTACCATAAGACTGAAGGGTTTGGTGATATAGTCGTCAGCACCCAGCTCAAAACCAGTGACGACATCTGTTTCCATATCATTCGCAGTCAGAACGATGACGGGTATAGTTGTTTTTTTTCGTATATCTGTTAAAAGATCAAGCCCGTTTCCATCTGGTAAATTAATATCAAGAATGACTAAATCAAAAGCAGTGATGTTCAATTGTTCTTTTGCAGCAGCAATGTCATACGTTTGTGTAAATACGTTGTTAGGTTCTTTAAGAGCAAGAACAATACCGTTACTCAAGGCGATATCGTCCTCGACGATTAGTATGTGATTCATCATTCTCCTCCTGTTTTTTTGGTCTATCAAATTAATGAAACCCGAATTCCAAGAACTGCTTACAGTAAAAATGGAAAAGAGGGCCCCAAAATCTTCCACCTCTATTTTACAGGATATTGCTCTTATTTGCTCATTCGCTCTTTAGACTATTCAGGTTTTGCTAACACCTTTCTTGATATGGTTTATTCATTGCAAAAAAATTTGACAGATACAATATCACTGATATAATTTATGCTAGTTGATTTTGATAATCATTATCATTATTGGAGGGGAGGACAGGGCCGAAGCTTGGTGCAGGTTATTGGACAGGCTCCCTTAGTTAGAGATGAAATTGCGTTATTTAATACTGGCTTTTCTAGTACTGGCCTTCGCCTCGGTTTTTATTGGTGTTCATGATGTAACTCCACTTGATGTGTTCCACTTAACCAACGATCAGGCGCAGGTACTCCTGATTAGCAGATTCCCACGTTTGATCAGTATCATTATCGCAGGGGCGAGTATGAGTATCTGTGGATTGATCATGCAGCAGCTTACCCGGAACCGATTTGTTTCTCCCACCACTGCAGGGACGATGGATGCGGCACGATTGGGTGTGCTGATGGCCATTATGGTGTTTGGAGCGGCAGGATTTTGGACGAAGATGCTGACGGCTTTTGGATTTGCTTTAGGGGGAACGCTGATTTTTATGAAGATACTGGATAAAATCCGTTTCAAGGACCCGGTGTTTATCCCGCTTGTCGGTCTGATGTTTGGGGGCATTTTAAATTCGGTAACGACTTTTTTTGCCTACAAATATAACCTGATTCAGGGCATTTCTTCGTGGATGCAGGGAGATTTTTCTCTCATTATGAGTGGTCGCTATGAGATGCTGTATCTTAGTGTTCCTTTGGTCGCGTTGGCGTACATATATGCGAATCGTTTTACAATTGCAGGCATGGGTGAGGATTTTGCAGCCAATTTGGGAGTTCATTACAAGCGTACCGTCAATGTCGGGTTAGTGATCGTGGCTTTGGTTTCCTCTGTTGTCATCTTAACGGTCGGGACGATTCCCTTTTTGGGGCTAGTTGTACCCAATCTCGTCAGCATGTATATGGGGGATAATTTGAAAAAAAGTCTGGCCCATACAGCGATCCTGGGCGCCGTTTTTGTGCTGTTTTGCGACATTTTGGGACGGGTCATCATTTATCCGTATGAAATTTCTGTAGGACTTACGGTGGGTGTGATCGGGAGCGCGTTGTTCTTGTATTTGCTGCTGAGGAGAAGGGCTTATGAATCCTAAATTAAAAATCGGCATATTAGCCGCTGCCGCGCTTGTGTTGATTGCTGCTTTCGTGTTTATAGATCTTCCGCATACCTGGCATTACGCGCTGCCACGACGATTGAAAAAGATCGCAGCTTTCATTCTGACAGGTGGCTCCATTGCTTTTGCAACCGTTATTTTCCAGACGGTTACGAATAATAAGATTTTGACTCCGGGTATTATCGGCCTGGATTCACTGTACATGCTGATTCAGACGACGATTATTTTTGCATTTGGCTCCGTCCCGTTGATTTCGACCAGCAAAGAATTAAACTTCTTGCTGTCGGTGGGGCTGATGGTGCTGTTCGCAGGACTGCTATACAAATTAATTTTCCGCAAAGATGGACGTGGGATTTATGTGCTTTTGCTGATTGGTCTGGTGTTCGGCACACTATTCAACAGTCTGTCTACCTTTATGGAGGTACTGATTGATCCAAACGAATTTGCGAAAATCCAGGACAAGAGCTTTGCCAGCTTTAGTAATGTAAACACCGAACTGTTATGGCTTTCTGTATTCGTGCTTGTGCTCGTATTTGCTTATGCGTGGAGATTCATTAAGTATCTGGACGTGCTGTCGCTCGGACGAGAGCATGCGATTAATTTAGGTCTCCCTTATGGTTTTATTATCAAAAGGCTGCTAATTATCGTAGCGATTCTCATTTCCATTTCTACAGCGCTTGTCGGGCCGATTACGTTTCTCGGATTAATTGTGGCCAATGTGGCTTATCAGGTGATGAAAACCTATCAGCATCGTTATATTATTCCGGCCTCTATCTGTGTCAGTGTTATTGCGTTGGCAGGATGCCAACTGCTGGCAGAAAGAGTATTCGACTTATCGACAACAGTCAGCGTCATTATTAACTTTATCGGGGGGGTGTACTTCCTGTACCTTTTGCTGCGGGAGAATAAGTCATGGTAGAAGTCAAAAACGTATCCAAACGCTACGGGAATAAAAATGTGGTGGATCAGGTATCCGTCACTGTACCTAAAGGAACGATTACCTCCTTTATTGGACCTAACGGCGCTGGAAAAAGCACCTTGTTGTCGATGATCAGTCGCCTGACTGACAGTGATGAGGGAGAAATCCTCATTGACGGGCAAGCCGTGAGCCTGACGAAAAGTGAGGAGCTAGCCCGGAAGATATCGATTTTAAAACAGACGAATGATGTCAATATTCGCTTAACCGTGAAGGAACTAGTCAGTTTCGGTCGTTTTCCGTATTCCAAGGGCAGATTGAACAGCGAGGATCGCAAAATGGTGGAGCAGTCTATGGCTTACATGGGACTGGAGGATATGAAAGATAAGCATATTGATTTGCTTAGTGGGGGACAGCGACAACGGGCTTTTATTGCCATGATTTTGGCTCAGGACACAGAATACATCCTGCTGGATGAGCCGCTGAACAATCTGGATATGAAGCATTCGGTTCAGATTATGAAGACGTTGCGTGGTTTGGTGGATGATCTCGGCAAAACGATTCTAGTCGTGCTGCACGACATTAACTTTGCCTCCTGCTATTCAGACTATATTGTAGGGATGAAGGATGGCAGGTTGCTAAAACAAGGAACGGCTGACGAGATGATTGATAGTCAGGTATTAAAGGACTTGTACGATATGGATATTCCGATTCAACAGATTGGTGACCATAAAATTTGCGTTTATTTCACTTAGGGGGAATGTTAAATGAAGAAAAATATGATGTTTTTAACGCTGATGCTTGCATTGGTACTGATCGTGTCGGCTTGTGGTAAAGCGGCTCCGGTAACACCGGAAGCGACAGGTGAGGGCTCCTCGACTGCAACCACTGAATCCAAAACCATCTCGGTCAAACATGCACTCGATGAAAACCCGGTTCAAGTCAAAGTTAACCCCAAAAATGTTGTTGTATTTGATTTTGGTTCACTGGATACGTTGGACAAGCTGGGCGTAGACGTTGCGGCGGTAGCGCAGCAGGATCTTCCTACGTATTTGAGCAAATATAAAGATTCCAAATATGCAAGTGCAGGTACGCTGTTTGAACCGGATTATGAGAAAATCAGTGATCTCTCTCCTGAACTGATCATCATCGGTGGCAGACAAGCGGATGCCTATAAAGAGTTGAGCAAAATTGCACCTACTATTTCGATGGCTGTAGACACCAAGGATTACATCAATTCCTTTAAAAAGAACGTGGAAACGTTGGGGCAAATCTTCAACAAAGAGGATGCTGCCAAGCAGGAACTGGCTGCGATTGATAGCTCCATCAAGGGCGTACATGACAAGGCTGTAGCGAGCAAAGCTAAAGGACTGATCGTGCTGACAAATGAAGGAAGCCTGAGCGCATATGGCTCACAATCCCGTTTCGGTATCATTCATGATGCTTTTGGCGTAACCCCTGTAGATCCTGGCATTAAAGTATCCACGCATGGACAAAAAGTTTCTTTTGAATATGTACAGCAAAAAAATCCGGATTATATTTTTGTCGTTGACCGTGGAGCAGTGGTGGTCGAAGAAGGCAAGGAGCAGGTTACAGGTAAACAAACCATGGAGAATGAACTGGTGAAGAAAACCAATGCATTTAAAAACGGTCATATTGTATACCTTGATCCTAACTACTGGTACCTGTCAGGTAACGGTCTGGAATCTGTATCTGAAATGATCAAGGAAATAGATGCTGCATTGTAATGCATACATTTACATCATGGGGGACTGTGTAGGATGAAAGGTCATGTAGATGAAATTTCATTAGATGGGTATCTTGTGCACGTCTATACACCTCCCGTCTCCGTGAATCATAATGAGCTGTATCCGGTGCTGTATGTGCAGGATGGTAGCTCTTTATTTCTAAGCGGATTAGATGAGCTGGAAAGAGGTTTTTCTACGGGGGAGCTGCCCCGTGTGGTGCTGGTGGGTATTCAGCCCGTAAATCGGCTGGATGATTATACGCCTTGGAAGGCAGCTGCTTTAGTAGAAGGAAGACCTGCTTTTGGTGGTGGTGGAGATGCCTATCTGGCGTTTGTGGTTACAAAAGTAATGCCATACGTCGAGGCAAAATATCCAGTGCATACTGGAACGGAGCATACGGGCATTATCGGCGCCTCATTGGGCGGATTAATTTCCATGTATGCCGCCTTCCAGTATAAGGACGTATTCGGACGCGTCGGTTCCATCTCAGGCTCGTATTGGTATCCGGGTATGATTGATTATATGCAATCTGCATCATGTGCAACTGTGAGGGATGGGACACAGCGCTTTTATATATCTGTCGGGACCCGTGAAGGTGAAGGGAAGACGAATGTACAAAAAGATATGGTTCCGCTCACCCTCCAGGCACACGAGTTGCTGCGGACACAGGGACTGGATGCAAAAGATGTGCTTCTTGAGCTGGATCAGGATGCGGTACATCGTGTGGATTGTTTTCAGCGTCAATTTCCTAAGGCCGTTCAATGGCTATTCGGATAGTACGAATTAATTACGAATTAATTACGAGTCGTATACAACAACCTCAAAGGATTGGAGAGCGTGGAGTCTCTATGCCTTTGGGGTTGTTTTTTTGTATAATAGAATCAATTTCATAATACCTTCAGTAGCTTTAATAAAGAGTACATATAGATCAAAATGGTTTAATTTGTCTATATGAAGTATACATTTCGTTAGTTTAATCATTTATGAAATTGATTCAATAGAGAAATATTGAAAATTTAAAGTTATACGTTATTGGAAGTGAGGGGAGCATAAATGAAAAGAAACCGCCTAGGATCATCAGATTTGCTGGTAGGTGAGATTGGCCTGGGATGTATGTCGGTCGGTACGGAGGAGCAGCAAGCTGTTTACTTGATTCATGAAGCGTTGGATAAAGGCGTAAATCTGTTGGATACGGCTGATTTGTACCAGCATGGACGCAATGAAGAAATTGTGGGGGCAGCGATCCGTGGACGGCGGCAGGATGTTATCCTGGCGACCAAGGTTGGGAACCGGCGCATACCAGGGCAGGAGGGCTGGGAATGGGACCCGTCCAAGAAATATATCCTGTCAGCCGTGAAAGAAAGTCTCCGCCGCCTGGGAACGGACTATATCGACCTGTATCAGCTGCACGGAGGGACGATTGACGATCCGATCGACGAAACCATTGAGGCTTTCGAGCAACTGCAGCGGGAGGGCGTCATCCGTTATTATGGTATTTCCTCCATTCGCCCGCACGTCATCCGTGAATATGTGGAACGATCGAATATCGTTAGTGTTATGAATCAGTATAGTTTACTGGACCGACGTGCAGAGGAAGAGGTACTGTCTTTGCTTCAGGAGCGGGGAATCAGCGTGATTGCACGTGGACCCGTAGCGAGCGGTGTATTGGCTGATAAGGGGGAAGAAAAGGCAGCGAAGGGATACCTAGACTACGAAGAAGCAGAGCTGCTGGACGTGCGTAAGCAATTAAAGGTATTTGCAGGGGCGGATCGTAGTATGGGTCAGACAGCGATCCGTTATAGCCTTTCACATCCGACTGTCGCTGCTGTGATCCCGGGTGCAAGCTCTTTGGGACAATTGGAGCATAATATTTCTGCTGCGGATATTGCACCGCTAACTCAACAAGAGCGGCAGGCGCTACAGCAAATTAGCCGAGCCAATCGTTATGATACGCAATACCGCTGATCCGGGCAATGATGGGACAAGTGTCAAACATGTACCCATCCCAGTTGCAATTTATAAAAGAACCATTACAATATAAGAATAAGCTTCCGTTTATATAATTCCATATGTGAATATGGAGATGTTTTGTAAATACAACCTAGGAGGGACTAACGAATGGAACGCATCGAATCTCAGCAGCAATATCAGGATTTAATTAACGGTGACGGTCTGACCGTCGTGAAATTTGATACAACCTGGTGTCCGGATTGCAAGACACTGGATAAATTTATGGACGGCATTATTGAAGAAAACGCGGATAAGCGTTTCTTTGCGCTTGATGCGGAGAAATTCCAGCCGATTGCCGACGAAAATCAAGTGCGCGGCATTCCGAGTCTGCTCGTGTTCCGAAATGGCGAAAAAATTGCTCATTTGCACAGCAAATACGCTAAAACGCCAGCTCAAATCTCGGAATATTTGACTACGCTGGAATCCAAACAATAATCAGAACGCATGATAGGGATCGTTCAGTACGATCTATCCTTTCTGCAAAATAGTAAAAGGGATATCCAAGGCTGATCATTCAGATCCTATGGATATCCCTTTTTAGTTATTGGTTATTGGTACCAAACAATAGCTTATAAAATAATGAAAAAGAACACAGCCGCCAGCACGAAGCGGTAAATGGCGAACGTAGTCAGGCTCAAGCGTTTGAGCAGACCGAGGAATGTTTTGATCGCCAGCATCCCGACGATAAAGGAAGTAATAAAGCCTGCTGCGAACACCGGAAAATCACTCATAGACAGATGATCCATACTTTTAATCATATCAATACCCGATGCACCCAGCATGACCGGAACCGATACGAGGAATGTAAATTCCGCGGCTGCCGTATGACTTACACGTGCGAATAGGCCCCCAGACATGGTTGAGCCTGAACGGGAGAAGCCTGGCCATAGAGCTAGGACTTGGAACAGACCGATGGTAAAAGCCTGTTTGTACGTGATCTCATCCAACGTATGTGATCTAATGGGCGGATGAAATTTCTCGGCCGCAATCATCAACAGGCCTCCGATGACTAAACTATAGAGAACCGTTTCAGGACCAAACAGGTATTGCTTAATTACATCACGGAACAGTACGCCAATTAGCCCAGCTGGGATCATGGCTAAAATAATATGTAACAGGTTTAGACGTGGCTGACTCGAGATTTTGCGTCTGAAATCAAACAGGCTCAGGAATCTGCGCCAGTATAATACGACGACTGCCAGCACAGCACCTAATTGCACGATAACCTCAAACGTTTTGACCGTATCATTCTCTGTGTTTAATCCTAGAAGATCAGCCGTGAGGATCATGTGACCCGTCGAAGAGACCGGCAAAAACTCTGTCAGCCCTTCAATAATTCCCATAATAATAGAAGATAAAATATCCACTTTACTAGCTCCTCCTTACACGCGTGCAGGGCAAACGACCTAAGCCGTTTGCCCTGGAGATATGTCATTTCAGTAGGAGTGAACACAAGTGTCAAGTGCAAAGATAAACGCTCAGGTCACACGGTTCATTCCCGGGAAGAAGTGTCCGATTCTGCTTCCAATTCAGATGCGGGGGATGTGTAGTGTAAAATAATCTCCACCCGACGAATACGATTTTTACCCATTTCACGAATGATAAATTTCACATCTTCTTCTATGAATTCCTTGCCCTGTCTAGGTTCCGGAACCCGGCTATACACCCACCCTCCGACAGTATCCACGTCTTCATCGTCCAATGTCAAGCCAGTCAGATCACTCAGATCGGAAAGCATCACTTTACCATCCATCAAATAACTGTTCTCCGTCAGTTTCTCGATTTCCTTCCGTTCATCCTTATCAAATTCGTCCCGAATTTCGCCAACAATCTCCTCCAAAATGTCCTCGATGGTAATGAGACCGGAGGTTCCACCGTATTCATCGACCAGGAGAGCGATATGAACCTGCTCCTTCTGCATACGTTTCAGCAGTGTGTTGACGGGGATAACTTCCGGAACGGTCAAGATCGGTTGAATCAGGCTGTCGAAAACAAGCTCGGGATTGCGATCATACTCAAGGAATAGCTGTTTGGTATTAATCATACCAATGATCTGATCCTTGCTATCTGTCGCCACCGGAAAACGGGTATACTGCTCTTCGTGAATAGTCAGCATGTTTTCTTTTAGCGAGCGATTCGTAAACAAGCATACCATATCTGTACGTGGCACCATAATTTCTTTGGCAACGGTCTCGTCAAAAGCAAAGATACGATTTACGTAGCCATATTCGGTGTTATTGATCTTACCACTTTCCACGCTTTCGGACAAAATGATCTGAATTTCTTCCTGAGAGTGCGCTTCTTCATGCTCACTAGCCGGTTGAAGACCAAACAGACGAACCAGACGATTGGCCGAGCCGTTAAGGAGCCAAATAAACGGATACATAATCCGGTTAAACCAAACGATGACTGGAGAGGTTAACAAACTGACAGCTTCCGCTTTGCGGATCGCCAATGTTTTGGGAGCCAGTTCGCCGATCACCACGTGCAGGTAAGTTACAATGACGAATGAAATAATAAAGGCCAGGATATGTGAAAAATCCCCATTGATGTTGAGCTGTTGAAAGAGAGGCTCCAGCAATTTGACTACGGTCGGTTCACCGAGCCAGCCGAGTCCCAACGCTGTAATCGTAATACCAAGCTGACAGGCGGACAGGTAGCCGTCCAGATTATTGACGACCTTTTGTAGCGCCAGTGCGTTTTTACGGTTCTCCACAACCAGCTGATCGACCCGGCTGGAACGGATTTTAATAATCGCAAACTCGGTAGCCACGAAGAAAGCACTAAATAAAATCAACACCGCAAACAAAAATAGACTGACACCTATACCCATATAATTTTCACTCATCCCTTTTTCGTTCAATTTTTTTAAGGAACTCCATTTTAAGTTCACTTGAACTTATTTTAAGAACTTAAAAGAAAATATACAAGGTTCATATGGAATCGTAGCAGGTCGCCTACCTCCAATTTACACAGAAAATAAGGCATAATAGAACCCGCACGTCTCATTGCTTCACTTTACAAGCCTAGTTTGAGGGCGTATGATGAGTTCAAATGAACTTGAAATGTAATAAAGGGAGGAAAGCAGATGGAGTCTTTTACCCTTACTCGTCGTGATATGGCCCATTTGCTGCTGGCCATGGAAGGTCGCCGCGAATTGCAGCCTTTGGCCGTTCTGCAGGACGCCTGGAGGCGCACTCATAGCCATCTCGCCCGCTCCGGGAGCGCGATGCCGACATTTTTATACACCGATGTGACACCTGTGCTAGATAAAATCATCAAGGGTAAGCACAGCGCAGCCTTTTCGCTGCAAGAGATTGTTTCCCTGGGACAACTAGTCGAGTACAGCCATGTGTCACTAGCATCTATGCAAAATTGGGTCAAACGCGACTTCAAGGAATTTCTCGGCGCTCCGAAGATCGGCAAAAAATACTCGGTCAACCAGGCAGCTATATTGCTCATTGTAGAAGATTTAAAATCATGTCTTGATTTTGAATCCATTCGTCAGCTATTTCATATCCTGTTCCAACAGCCCGAAGATGATACGGACGATCTGATTCAGCCGGTCGATTTGTACGCTGCCTACTCAACTTTGTTTGAGGAGCTGGATGCGAACGGAGACCAACTGCTCGATGTTGCTGGTGCAGGCTATGTAAAGGATAACGGAGATTCCGTTACAGTACAGCAGCGTCAGGAAGGTGCGACAGAGGAGTTGCTGGTTCAGGCGGCTGATCAATACACCAGTCGTTTACAGCATTTGACCCCTAACCAGTGTGAAGCAGTGCGTAATACTTTGCTGGTGGCAGCAGTAGCGGTGCAAAATAGTTATTTTTTGTCCATGGCACGTCGGTATGTGAATGCGACGTTGTTTCTGGACTTCCAAGGGTAAATAAGGATTGGCACTAGAAGCCAATCCTATTTTTTTACTCTTTTTAGAGGATTGTCTACCCTTTTGGAGACTGAAAAAGTATACAAAAGAGGTATATACACTAAAACGCTGTCAAAGATACAATAAACATATATAATCCAGCAATTGGAAAAACTTTGAATATCTCTTCCAAAGCATCTGGATACACACACAGGAGGTAATGGCATGTCCGATGTCTCCATCATCATTTGTACCCGCAACCGGATCGAAGACCTGACACGCTGTATACAATCTATTGCAGTACAGCAGCAATTGGAGCATACGGCTGTAGAACTGCTGATTGTTGATGACGGCGATATTTCCGACCAACAGATCGAGCAGTACCGTCACATGGTATCCGGATTGCCTCAAAGCGTTTTGAAATATTATAAAAAAAGTCGTCCCGGCGTTTGGTTATCTCGCTATGAGGCCTTGTCCCTTGTGCGGTATGATATTGTGCTGTATTTTGACGACGATGCAGAACTGGACGATAAACTCTATATCCGGCGCTTGCTCGATACCTATGATCAGGATAAAACGATTGTGGGTGTTGGAGGGATTGCAAAGGGATTACATTCGAGCCGGGCAGGAAAGCTGCTGGGCGTTTTGACATTTCAGATGTCTTCATCCCTCGGCAAGCTCTCGCCTAGTAGTCTGGCAGGTTCTTTGCTGCGATGGGGCGAAGCAACAGAGGTTTTCGATACAGAATTTTTCCATGGCTGCAATATGTCATTTCGGAGGGATGCGCTTCGGGACATGAAGCCGTATCCGTGGATGACCAGTTATGCCGTGGCTGATGATTTGTACATGTGCCAGTTAGCGAGCCGTTACGGCAAATTGGTTATCAATCCTGACTTAACCATTATTCATCATGAATCTCCAAGCTCGCGCGATAAGGCGGGCAAAGTAGCCAAGGCTACAGCGATTAACCACTATTATTTTCTTGCTTTGAAAAAGGCTGGAGTGATTCAGTATGGAGCCCTTTTATGGACCTTATCCTACTTGATGCTCAAAGAAACGCTGCGTCGCAATTTTAATGCCGCAGATGGATACAAGCAGGGGGTGTTGTTCATTCTGAACCCGCGCAAGCAAAAATATAACGAATATTTAGGCCCGGCGGTTCAGTAATCTGTTTTTTTACACATTGACAGGATAAAGGGGGAGTATGATGTTAAGCTTGTCCATTGCTCTGTGCACCCGAAATCGGGTTGACGATCTGACCCGATGCATCAATTCAATTGCCATTGGGGGAGCACCGGAGGCATGTGAAACCGAGCTATGGATTATTGACGACGGAGAACTGCCGAAGCATGTGCTGGAACGCTATGAGCGTCAGTTGGGCGGAGCGGGAATTACCTACCGATATCATCGTAAGGAGCAGCCGGGATTATGGTTATCTCGTGTAAAGACAGCTGAACTTGCGCAGGGTGACATTATTTTGTTCCTTGACGATGATGTTGAGTTGCCGAGCAACTATTTAAATGAGTTGATGCGTACCTATGAGGTTTACCCGCAGGCTGCTGGTGTCGGCGGTATTGCACAGGGAATGAGTAACAGCTTCATGGGAACGATTCGATGCTTGCTGTCATTCCAGCAGTCTTTGTCCAAAGGGAGGTTGTCCCTCAGCGGTCAGTCCGGCTCGATGTATAACTGGCATAAGGCCAAGAAGACGTTTAGAACCCAGTTTTTTCATGGCTGTAATATGTCATTTCGCCGTGAGGCGATTCGCAGTCTAGAGCCGGTACCTTGGTTGCAAAGCTATAGCGTAGGCGAGGATCTGTTACTTTCGCGCATCGCAATGAAAAGCGGCCCATTGTACATTAACCCGGCGCTTACGCTGCTTCATCACGAATCGCCGTCCTCACGCGACAATATGGAGCAGGTTACTTATATGCGGGTGATGAATCATATTCATTTACTGCGTGATGAGGGATCTGGGCCGATTGGTTATGCAGCGCTATACTGGACGACGTTGTATCAGATTTTGAGAGAAAAGCCCAAGAAAAATCATACTGCCATTCAAGGCTATAGAAGAGCGTTGAAAGCGATCTTTTCAAGTCCAAAGGATCTTGTTGGCGGGGGGCAGTTGCCTGAACGCAATTCCAAAAAAACGGTAGGCTGATGGAGGTGCGTCAAAAGACGCGATGCGAGCATAGAGACGAGAGGCTTAATAAGGAACAGGAGTTGGACGTAACATGAGCACATGGACAGCAGCAAGGAAAGTATTCACGGGTGACAGTCTCGCCAAAACGATCATGCGCACGAGCTTTAACAATTTTTTTGTGCTAATCGTTACGACCCTGACTTCCATCCTGACCGCACGTATGCTCGGAGTAGAGGGGAAAGGAGAACTGGCGGCAGTTCTGTTCTGGCCTACGCTGATCGGCAGTGTGTTGAGCTTCGGGTTACCAACGTCGTTAATTTATAACATCAAGAAGAAAACAGGCACGACGGAAGAATTGCTGGCGTTGTCGCTCTGGATTCAGTTGCCTGCCAGCTTGTTGGCAGGAGCGGTGGCCTGGATATGCATGCCGCTGTGGCTGAATGGTTATGGTGCGGACATCATCCAACTGTCCCAGCTTTATTGTGCGGCAGCCATACCGCTGGCAGTGCTTACAGCGCTGACGACAGCATTGTCGCAAGGGCTGGATCGATTTAGCGTATATAACGGCCTGTTGTTTTACTACCCACTACTGAATTTCATCGGTCTGGTGACACTGTGGCTGATGGGCTTGCTCAATGTGCAACTGGCTGGAGCAGTGAATTTTGCCGCGAGTTTCCTTGCACTAGTGTGGGCGTTCCTCCGTTTGCGCAAGTATATGAATTTGCGTACTTTCCGCCCATTTACCAGCCGCCAAGTGCTTCGTCCTTATTATAGCTATGGAGCGAGGGTTTACGGGATGGAGTTGATGGGGACGCTGTCCACACAAACGGACAAAATCGTTATTGTGGCACTGCTATCACCCAAAGCGTTCGGCCTGTACTCTGTCGTCTACGCCTTGTCTCGTGTGTTCAATGTAGTGCAAAATGCCGTCACTAACGTTACCTTTCCAAAGGTTACGGGAATGGAGCACAGCAAGATTGTCGAAACGGTAGGACGTGCTTTTCGCATCTCTATGGCTGCGATGCTAATCGTCATTGTGCCTGCTCTCTTCATTGGACGATACATGCTGGGTTTGCTGTACGGCCCCGCTTTTCTGGAAGCATCGCTAACGTTCTACCTGCTGTCACTGGAATGTATCATTGGTGGCGGCTCATGGATTCTGGCTTCGGCCTTTAACGCGCTGGGGCGTCCGGGACTGGTATTGTTCCGGCAAATTGTAGCCTATGCGATCACCGTCGGTCTGTTTTTTATTTGTACACCGATCTTCGGTCTGGATGGCATTGCGATTGCTTTGCTTGTAGGCGCTTGTGTTCGGTTGGCGTTCTCACTGTTCTCGTTCCCCATGTTTTTCAATGTTCCGCTATCACGGATCATTTTTGATAAAAGTGATATTACATTCGTCATTCAGACAATACAAAAGAAGCGCAGGAAGGGAGAACTGAAAGATGCCGAATTTGCATCCCATGGCTAAACTGAAAAACAAGCTGAGCGTCATTCTCGACGTAGTCCCCCAAGGTTCGAACATCATTTATGTCGACTATCCCGTCTATAATAACGGTGGGGATGTACTCATCATGAAAGGCACTGAGGCGTTCTTCAAGGATAATGGCATCCGTGTCCGTGCCCGTTATAGCGCCATGGATATTCCCGATCAGCTTCAAATCCCGGGTGACTGGATTATCGTGTGTCACGGCGGCGGCAACTTCGGCGATCTCTATTCAAATCACCAAAATTTGCGGGAACGCATCGTTCGCGATTTCCCTAACCACCGAATTGTGATTATGCCGCAAACGATCCACTTTCAATCTGAACAGAAGGCTAATGAGGTCGCTGCCCTGTTTAATGCTCACCCGGATCTACATATGTTTGTGCGGGATACTCGCTCTTATCAGTGGGCTAAGGACAAGCTGAACCAGTGCAGTATCACACTATGTCCTGATATGGCTCACCAGCTCTGGCCATTGAAGCCGACTACGGAAACCGTGAAGGACGTACTGTACTTCCTGCGTACGGATATTGAAACGGTGGGGGGCCAAAAAAAATTCGATGACGAGGCTGATGCCTCACACCGTCTGGACTGGGATACTTTATTCACTCCGCTGGAAGTGAAGGGGATCGTCTATTTCCAAAAGTTTTACCGACTGAATAAGAAAATCGGCGGCCCGTTGCCTACCCGTACATTCTGGTACAAGTACACCGACCATCTCATGAACAAGGCGGTTACGCTGTTCAGTTCTTATCGCGAGGTTCGCACTTCACGGCTACACGGTCACATTCTGGCCTGCCTGCTTGATATGCCGCACGTTGTCATTGACAATTCCTACGGCAAGAACTCGCAATATTATAATACCTGGACACACCCGAATCCAAAGGCGAAGCTGTTTAGTGAAGCTCCAAGTGCGTTGGAGCAGCCATCTTAATAGTAAGAAAAATTATTTTCAAAAGCCTCCTGATCATTGAAATGATTTAGGAGGCTTTTATATAGAGACAAAATCATTTAATGTGATAAATAATAATGGCAGTGTATATTTAATGACTTAATCTAAAAGAGTAGGACGCCCCCGTAGAGGTCTTTATTGCGCCAATTTCCCCCCCCAAAAAACGTCGCTTTATTTTGACAATTCATTTCATGAATAGATATAATTTATGGGATAAAACTTGCAGAAAATCGGGAAATCCCACAGTTTTTGCACCGCATCACATATTACATGGCAGTACATCACATGAAAATATATTTATTTTAATGAATCGAGGCTGACGAATGAGTAATCAATCGATGGACATGCTTCTCACGAAGGATATCGTGCGTGAAGGGGAGTCTATTTTGCGTACGAAGGTTGATCCGGTATGCTTGCCACTATCTGAAGAGGATCTTCAACAGATGCAATGGATGCTGGATTATCTGAAAAATAGCCAAAATGAAGAGCTGGCTACCCGCTATGAACTGCGCCCGGGTGTGGGGTTATCTGCAAACCAGGTAGGTTTGAACAAAAGAATGTGCGCTATTTATTATGAAGATGGAGACAAAACGGTAGAGTATGCGTTGTTTAATCCGAAGTTAGTCAGCCACTCCACGTCCATGATTTATTTGGAGCAGGGTGAGGGGTGCTTGTCGGTAGATCGGTACGTAGCCGGATATGTACCGCGTTACGAAAAAATTCGTATTAAGGCCACTTTACCAGACGGAACACAGGAGCTATTGACGTTCAAAGGTTATGCAGCGATTGTTGTACAGCATGAAATGGACCATTTGGATGGTATTATGTTCTATGACCGTATCAACCCGGAAGATCCGCACAAGCTACCGCAGGGAGTGCATATCGAACCTTTTGTACGTAAATAGTTTAGGAATCGTAAAGTGTGGTGACTCTGTTCGCCACATTTTTTAAATTTTGCAAAAAACATAGATATAGAGGTTACGAAGCATTAAACTGGATACATACATATAGGTCGAGATGGAGGATGTGAAAACACGCAAAAAATGTAAGCGCTTATCTTGTGGGAGGGATGGCATGAATCGTGGAGTATGGCTTCTGATGAGTAATATGCGTATGCGGAATAAGCTGCTGTTCTCCTACGTACTAATTGTCATGATTCCGGTGCTGGTGGTTGGCGGCTGCGTAACTTTTTATTTGCGAGAGCAGGCATTGAATAGTGCAATTGCCCAGACGGTAAACAATGTGGAAAAGATCAAAAGCCAGACGGCAAATTTACTACGTGTGCCAACGGATATTTCAAATGGGTTGATGTTCGATAAAAGGCTGAGGGAAATGGCAAACCGACGGTATCCGGGTATGGTAGAGCTGATGAATGCGTATCATCAATACAAGGATTTTAATGAGTACACTCAGCAATATAGAGAGGTTGCTACCATTCGGTTCTATTCGTACAATCCGACGCTTGTCAATAATCTGGAGTTTATTCCAGTGGACTCTAACATTGAGCGGCAGCAGTGGTTCCAGACGGCTTTGAAGGGGACGGCGATTAACTGGTTTTACATTCAGGATAAGGAGGATAACCCGGTTAATCGCTTAAGCCTGGTACGGCAAATTCCATTTCCCGAATACAATACCAAGGGAGTTCTGATGATATCGCTGAGCCAGACCGAGTTGAATCATATGCTGAGCAAGGAGCCTTTTGAAACATTGATTGCGGATCGTAACGGGATTGTGGTCGCAGCTACTCGTCCGCAGTCGGTGGGGCAGACGTTGGGCGATTTACATTTGGGCTTTGATGTCCAGCGTGCGGGTAAGGGGATATATGAAGCGAAAATCAACGGAATGCCCTCCAACATCATCGTGGATGAGCTGCTGCCCGCCTCCAGTGTGAGCGGATTTACGATTATTTCAGTGTTTTCAACGGAGCATATTGTACAGGGAGCCAATCGAATCAGCCTGATTGGTGCTTTATGTGTTCTTGCAGTGCTGGTTATGGCACTGATTCTGATCACCATCATTTCCTGGCTGATTACCAAACGCCTACAGCGGTTGAGCTATGAGCTGGGTAAGGTAGCCGCGGGCGATTTTCATGTGGTATCGAGTGTGGAGGGAAGGGACGAGATCGGGGATTTATCCCGCCGTTTCAACTATATGGTGAGTAGTATTCGCCAACTCATGGCGCAGGTCTATGAGACGAGTGAGCACAATAACAGGCTGGAATTGGCACAAAAGGATATCAAGTTAAAAATGATGGCCAGCCAAATTAATCCACACTTTCTGTTTAATGCATTAGAATCTATTCGAATGAAAGCACATCTGAATGGGGAAGCGGAAATTGCAACGACGGTGCGTTTGCTTGGCAGGCTGATGCGCCGGAATCTGGAGATTGGCAGTGGTAAAACGACGGTACTACAGGAGCTGGATATGGTGCGATCCTATTTGCAAATTCAGCAATTCAGATTTGGAAATCGCTTGATCTATGAAGTGAATTTGGAAGAAGATGCGACGGACATGTCGATTCCTCCCTTAATCATACAACCGCTGGTGGAAAATGCGGTCATTCATGGACTGGAAAATAAGGAAGAGCCGGTTACCGTGAAGGTAAATATTGCAATAGAACAAAGAGAGTTGAAAATTAAAGTAGAAGATGATGGGATTGGCATGGAAGCTGGGCAACTGACCCGTCTGCTAGCTCGGATCAGGGGGACGGATGAGCCGGAAGGGAGTAGTATTGGCCTGCGTAATGTACATCAACGTCTGACATTGATGTATGGTGAACGTTATGGATTGCATATTGAAAGCGCATTACAAGTAGGAACAACCGTATACTTTTCCATACCAAGGGAGGAAGAGTCGAATGTATAAAGCCATGATTGTAGATGACGAGCCAGCGATTCGTGAAGGATTGTCCTCCATTATTGACTGGGGGGATTGTGGCTTCCGTATTGTCGATACGGCAGGGAATGGACGCGAGGCTCTGGATAAGTTCGGAGAGCATCGGCCGGAGCTAGTCATTGTAGATATTCGTATGCCCGGGATGAGTGGACTGGAGGTTATACGTAGTATACGTGAAAAGAACGGGGAGCCGTATCATTTTCTCATATTAAGCGGATATGCAGACTTTGATTATGCACGGCAAGCCATGGGCTTCGGAGTAGATGGCTATCTACTGAAGCCAGTTGATGAGGAAGAAATGACGACAGAGTTGAAGCGGGTACGGCAAAACATTGAGGATGAGAAAGAAGTCGGCAAATGGGGAAGTCCGCCTTCTCATGAGCGTAATTGGATCGAAGCTCTATTGTTTCCGGTTCATCGAGAGTATACTCGTAATGCTGTAGAAAGCAGCGATTCTCTGCACAGAGCATCCAAGCAGGCTGAACATCAAAGCGGTAACGGAAAACATGGACAACAGCCAGCGTTACCAGCATTAGACTGGAGTAGCTATCAGATTATTCTGATAGATTTACGTATACCTGACTGGGATCGGCAAGCCCGGCAGTCGGCAGCAAAGCAGCGGCTAACAGAATTGTGCCATGAGCAGGGTAGAGGTATCGTGTTTGAGGCGGGAATATATGTGGGCCTTTTGCTTCCCGCCACGTTAAAAACGGAGAAAGATGCTGTTCAGCTACTGGCTGTTTGGCGACAGGACCTAAAGCCGTGGGCAACGGAAATTTATGCGGCTGCCGGTGATCCTGTAGCCATTCTTAACGACATTCCCAGATCTTTTGAGCAGGCACTGCGATTATTGGAGCGTACGTTTTTGTTCCGGGCAGAAAGAGTCATGCTTCCTGGAGACCTACACGAATTGGAGACAGTCGAGACTGAAATGAGTGGAGCGTCTGATAGTGCCACAGATGATCCCATACGTTATGCAGAAAAGCTGTACTATGCGCTAGATATGGCTAATAGTGAAGCTGCAACCCGTGTCATTAAGGAAATGGAAGTCCAATTTCCGCGGATTTATCGCACAGAATCCGCAATCAAGGCGGCATTCGCCCAAACATTCACACTGGCGTTGAACAAGTATGCAGCCGGACAGGATCACAGTCGAACCGTGCTGGAGGAGCACTCCAGCTTTATAACCGATGTATATGCTTATTCCACATTGGGCGAGCTGGTGGATCACTCGCTGGAGCATGTGTTGCAATGGATTGGCCAGACTGATCCTGGTGGCAAGGACATCATCATGAAACAAATGATTGACTTTATACATGGTCATTACGATGAAAATTTGCGACTGGAGTTACTGGCAGATATGTTCAATTACAATAGTGGCTATTTGGGCAAGCTGTTCAAAAGTCATACTGGCGAGGCCTTTAATGTCTACCTGGATAAGGTGAGGATTGAGCGAGCGAGGGAGCTGCTTGCACAAGGAATTAAGGTACACCAGGTGGCGGAACGCGTAGGGTATGCGAATGCAGATTATTTTCATAGTAAATTTAAAAAGTATGGTGGAATGTCACCTTCCTCCTATCGTAATCGGGTTCAAAAGAACGGAGGAACAGATGGCTGTTGATAGAATCCCTAGGTTTAACGCTATGAAGTCTCTCTTACAGATGTCGGAGGTACGACCTCCGAACGAAGAGAGGCTTTTTTTGCATGATGAAAAAAAGATAGATCAATAGGAAATGTCACATTTATTATGGGATTTAGGCTGTTTTCATCAAATCGCCATCGTTATGACACAGCTTTGACACGATGTTCACATTTTCGATTCTATTTCATTTAAATTTATTCTATATAATGGGGATAATCTGAAGCCGGATCATGACACCATGGTGAAGGTAGTTGAGTGAGTCATTTTCTAAAAGGTGACCGCTGCATATGTAAGAATGTGAATACTGTCACAAATGTAGAAGACTTCAGATTACAGACACTATAAATCAATGTTAAGAGAAGTACAGGGGGAGGAGCAACATCATGGACGTATTGGATTTGGCACGGTTGCAGTTTGCAACCACAACGATTCTTCACTTTGTTTATGTGCCGATCTCCATTGGATTGTCGTTATTGGTGGCAATTATGGAGACTATGTATGTTATTAAGAAAAATGACTTGTACAAAAAAATGGCTCAATTCTGGGGAACGTTTCTGCTGATTAACTTTGCACTGGGCGTAGTCACCGGGATTTTGCAAGAATTTCAGTTCGGGATGAACTGGTCGGACTTTTCCCGTTTTGTGGGTGATGTATTTGGTACGCCGCTGGCGATTGAAGCGCTGCTTGCATTTTTCCTGGAATCGACATTTATCGGATTATGGGTATTCGGTTGGGAAAGATTGTCCAAAACGGTCCATTTAATTTGTATGTGGTTGGTATCTATCGGTACGATGTTATCGGCATTGTGGATTCTAGCTGCTAATTCCTTCATGCAGCGTCCAGTAGGCTATGAGATTCAAAATGGACGTGCAGAAATGAAAGATTTTGCTGCTCTGCTAACGAATGAACAACTGTTATGGGAATTCCCACATACATTGTTTGCTGCTTTTGCGACAGGAGCATTTCTGATCGCGGGTATCAGTGCATGGAAGCTGATGCACAAAAAGAATCTGGACTTTTTTAAACCTTCTTTTAAATTGAGTATTATTGTTGCATTAATTAGCGCCATTGCTATTCCGTTGTTTGGTCATGGACAGGCTCAATATTTAGTGAAAACACAACCGATGAAGATGGCTGCCAGTGAGGGCTTATGGGAGAACAGTGGTGACCCCGCTCCTTGGACCGTTATCGCATGGATTGATCCTGGAAACAAGGGAAATACCTTTGAGATTAAAGTTCCTTTTGCTTTGAGTTTTCTATCCTATAGTAAATTTACCGGCTCTGTGCCTGGTATGAATGAGCTGCAAGCCCAATATGAAAAAACGTATGGTCCGGGCGATTATATCCCGCCAGTACGTACCACGTTTTGGAGCTTCCGCATTATGATTGCGGCTGGATGTGGCATGATTGCACTCGCCTTATACGGGGCTTACCTGACGTTCCGTAAAAAGCTGGAAGGTTCACATCGCTGGTTCTTCCGTCTGATGATATGGGGGATATCCCTTCCATTCATTGGGAATACTTCAGGTTGGATCATGACTGAAATAGGTCGCCAACCGTGGACGGTATTTGGTTTGCTTCAAACGAAAGATTCTGTTTCGCCTACCGTTGTGGCAGGAGAAGTGCTATTCTCGTTCATCTCATTTACTACATTGTATTTAATTTTAACAGGTGTGCTGGCGTTTCTGTTTTACCGTACGGCTCGTAAAGGTCCAGATATTGAGCCACATCAGCAAACGGTAATTCATGATCCTTTTGCTCAAGGGGGTGACACCATTGTCGCTAAATGATTTATGGTTCTTATTGATCGCTGTGCTGTTTACCGGCTTCTTTTTTCTGGAGGGCTTTGATTTTGGCGTAGGAATGGCCACAGGATTGGTGCCGCGTAACGACCAACAAAAACGTTTGATGATCAATACGATTGGTCCATTCTGGGATGCCAACGAAGTGTGGCTGATTACAGCAGCAGGTGCAATGTTTGCCGCTTTTCCGCATTTTTATGCGACTATGTTCAGCGGATATTATCTCGTATTTGTGTTTATTTTGCTAGGTTTGATCTTGCGTGGAGTTTCTTTTGAGTTCCGCGGAAAGGCTGAAGGAAAATGGTGGACAGGAACGTGGGATGCCTGCATTCTGATTGGCAGCTTTCTACCGCCGATGCTGTTCGGTATGGCTTTTGCGGCTTTGGTGAAAGGTGTACCTATTCAGCAAAACATGGATTTGAAAGCTGGATTTTCCGATGTATTCAATGGATATACCGTATGGATTGGACTGACAGTGGTCGGAATGTGCCTAATGCACGGACTGACGTTTATTTCTCTGCGGACGATTGGAGAAGTACGGGATCGTGCTCGCGTGATGGCATCCAAATTTCTTCCGGTATTGGGCATTTTACTTGCGGGCATGGTGGTATGGACTTATTTTGCAACGGATTTATTTGCGCGTCGCGGTCCCTTTATGTATGCTGCGGTAGCAGTCGGAATTGTCGCCTATGTGCTGACGTGGTACTTCCTGAAGCAGCGCCGCGAAGGATGGGCCTTCGGGATGACAGGTGCAGTGATTTTGCTGACCTTCGTTTCGTTATTCGTCGGTTTGTTCCCAAGATTTATGGTGAGCTCGATTAACAGTGCTTTTGATTTGACGATTTATAATGCAAGCTCCAGTCATTACACACTGAAAGCCATGACGATTGTTGCAGCAACGCTTTTACCCTTTGTGCTGGCTTATCAGGCGTGGAGCTATTTTGTTTTCCATAAGCGTCTCAGTGAGAAGGATCATTTGGAATACTAATGGATAAGGCATGGTTTGAATTAAAGGGCATTCGGCCAGTGATGCTGCTACTGGCTGCCCTTTCCCTGCTCCAGGGGGCCGCAGTGATTGCACAAGCAGTCTTCTTGGCAAAGGCTGTTACGATTTTGTTTGAACAAAATCCGCTGGTGATGGCTTGGCCGTCGCTGGCGTTGTTTTTCGCTGCTTTTGCAACGAGGCATACGGCGATCTGGCTGCAACGCCGGACAGCAGGCCGTTTTGCTGAAGCTTCAGGCGCTTCCTTACGGGAGCGTCTGCTTGCACGTTTGTTCGAACGGGGACCGGGTTTTGCAGCGCAGGAAGGTAGCGGCAAGTTGGTGACGCTAGCGCTGGACGGCATGGATCGTTTTCGCACGTATTTGGAGCTGTCCATTCCTCGTATGATTGACATGATGGCTGTCACTATACTTGTACTTGTGTATGTTTTCACATTGGATGTCATTTCAGGTGTGATTTTGACGACTACGATGCCGATTCTGGTAGGCTTCTTTATTTTACTCGGCTTGGCGGCGCGGAAGCAGGCAGACAAGCAGTGGCGTTCCTATCGTCTGTTATCTCATCATTTCACGGATTCGCTGCGTGGACTTCAGACACTAAGGTTTTTGGGTCGTAGCCAAGAACATGGGGAAACGGTTGGGAAGGTCAGCGACCAATACCGCACGGCAACGATGCGCACGCTGCGGGTAGCGTTTCTTTCCTCATTTGCCCTTGATTTTTTTAGTATGCTATCGGTCGCATTTGTTGCGGTAGGCTTGGGTTTGCGCCTGATTAGTGGCTCGGTGGGTTTGGAGGCAGCGCTTGCGGTGCTTATTCTGGCCCCAGAATATTTTATGCCCATACGCCAGTTGGGATCAGACTATCATGCTTCACTGGATGGTAAGGAGGCTTGGGGAGCAATCCGCTCCATTCTCAGTACAGAAGATGACGCGACCGAGCCGAATAAACAGGCAGCTAACGATAAAGGATTGGACATCACGGGACAGGACATTCTCGAGCTGTTCGATGTGTGCCTCCTTAATGAAGACGGTTCGGCTCGGCTTGAACATGTGTCTGCCAATGTTGAACCGCACATGAACATGATCGGCATCGTTGGAGCTAGTGGAGCAGGTAAAACGACGCTGCTTAGTCTGCTTGGCGGTTTTGCTGATCCCACTTCGGGCGAACTGCTCCTGAATGGATGCAGATTGGCTGGGGATGCAAAAGCTGAATGGCAACGGCATATTGCGTATATTCCACAGCATCCATACCTGTTTAGCGCTTCTCTGGCAGATAATATCCGTTTTTATGAACCGGAGGCATCCAACCAGCAGGTGGAGTGGGCGGTTGACGCGGTTGGACTGCGTGAACTGGTAGACGGTCTTCCGGGTGGAATGAATGAGCCCATTGGTGAAGCGGGTAGGACGTTGAGCGGAGGACAGGCGCAGCGGATTGCATTGGCGCGGGCGTTGCTCAGTAACCGTCCGGTCATTTTATTGGATGAGCCTACGGCGCATCTGGATATTGAGACAGAGTGGGAGCTAAAACAGACGATTTTATCGGTTTTGAAACACAAAAGAGTGTTTCTTGCCACCCACCGGCTACATTGGATGCCAGATATGGACTGTGTCTGGATGATGAATCAAGGTCGTCTGGAAGAAGTAGGTTCCCATAAACAATTGATTGCCCGTAAGGGGGCATATTACCGATTGCTGACGGGGATGTCGGAAGGAGGGAACGGACGATATGAGAGTAACGGATAATAGCAGACAAGGCTGGTTTGTGACGTATCTGAGACAATATTTTTGGGCCTTTCTGCTAGCTGCTCTTTTAGGCGCGCTGGCCATTGGATGTGCGGGCGCGTTGCTTTTTACGTCCGGTCATCTGATTACCCGTTCGGCCTTAAAACCGGAAAATATATTAATGGTGTACGTTCCAATTGTGCTTGTGCGAACATTTGGTTTTAGTAAAGCGGTTATTCAGTACCTGGAACGCTTGGTAGGACATGATGCCGCACTGCGTCTGGTGTCCCGTATGCGGGTACGCTTATATCGGGCAGTAGAACCGCAGGCGCTGATGATCCGCAGCAAATTCCGTACAGGGGATTTATTGGGGTTGCTGGCAGAGGATATTGAGCAGCTTCAAAACATCTATCTGAAGCTAGTTCTGCCTGCGCTATCGGCTTTGCTGATTTATGCAGCAGGCATCTCGGCGCTCGGACGGATGGACGGAACCTTTGCCTTGCTTATGGCGCTATATGGAGGATTTTTGCTTTTTATTGCCCCAGCTATCTCACTATGGACCTCACTCGCCAAACGGCGAATGTTCAAGCAGGAACGGAGTAAAGCCTATCAGGACCTGACGGATGCTCTGTTCGGCATGAGTGATCTGGTGCTGAGCGGACGGACTGGGCATTTCCTGAGTACCTTTACACAACGGCACAATAGGGCTGCCGTGATGGAAAATTCACTTCGCCGGGGCGAGTGGCGTTCTCATTGGATCGCACAATGCGTTGTAGGTGGCGGGGTTGTGATTATGACTGTGTGGGCGGGAGGACTGGTAGCACAGAATCGTATAGAAGCCACATGGCTGGCATCCTTTGCCCTTGTGGCTTTTCCGTTGCTGGATGCTTTCGTTCGCGCTGGAGAAGCAGTGGTGCATGCGCCGGAGTATCAGGATTCCCTTCGACGGTTGAAGGATTCGGAGAAAGATACACATACACCTGTGTCATCATCGCTTCCGGTTACTGTGGATGCAGGACACCCAGCAGCAGGCGGCACAGCTGACACTATAGATGAGCAGGCTACCGCTCTGGGATTGGGCCACGGAGGAGACCTGCTGCTGAACAACGTAAGCTACCGCTATGCGGCAACGCAGGAATGGAGCGTGCGTGATATCTCTTTGCACGTACCGCAGGGGGGCAAGGTTGCATTGCTTGGTCGCAGTGGTGCGGGCAAGTCCACGCTACTGAACCTGATTCAGGGAGCATTGCAGCCTGATGAAGGGAGCGTCACTATCGCAGGGATTCCCGTATATACAGGTGGAGCATACTCCAGTTTATTTGCGGTGCTAAACCAGCAGCCATATTTATTCGATACAACGGTAGCGAACAATATTCGGCTGGGACGACCCGATGCTACGCTGGATGAGGTGCGTGCAGTGACGAAGCAGGTAGGGCTTGGAACTCTAATTGATTCTTTGCCGGAGAGCTACGATACCCGAATGCATGAGACGGGCCTTCGTTTTTCCGGTGGAGAAAAACAGCGAATTGCACTGGCGCGGATTTTGCTGCAAAATCACCCGATTGTTTTGCTGGATGAGCCGACAGTGGGGCTTGACCCGCTGACAGAGCATGAGCTCATGCAGACGATGTTTCGTGTGCTGAAGGGCAAAACATTGATCTGGATCACGCATCATCTCACAGGAATGGAGCATATGGACGAGGTGATCTTTATGGAGCAGGGCACCATTTCCATGCGCGGCAGTCATGAGCAGCTGTGGCAGGAGCAGTCTCGTTACCGTAATCTGTATGAGCTGGATCATCCGAGCCTGTGAAATGAGGTATTTAAAATTTTGATTAACTTTTATATACTGGTTAGAGTTGATGCGTCACATGCAGACATTCAACTGGAGAGGCTGATATGAATGAAAACACTAATCTCTAAGCATTGGCATTTGATGCTGATTGGTTTTGTAGCCCTGAGCATGGGCGGGTTTGTCTTGTTTTATTTTCAGGGGAGCGTGTCGTCGTTTCCGGCCATTCAACCTAAACAAGCTCAGGAAGAGCCAGACAAAACTAAATATGAGATTGTTACAGTGGGTGTAAAAGGGGACGGTTTCTATCCTAAAAATATTGAAGTGAAAGCCGGCGTTCCAACCAAAATCAATTTCAAGAAAATGACATCCTTCACTTGCATTGATGAAGTGCAGTCGTTGAAGATCGGAATGGACGTTTACCTGGATCACGAAAATAATTATTTTACCGTCCAGGACTTGAAACCAGGCGTATATGAGTACAATTGCGGTATGTACATGTACTACGGGACGATCACAGTAAAATAAATCAAAAAAGCTTTCTGGCACATTGATGCCAGAAAGCTTTTTTTCCTTCAATCAATCATTAGGTTAATTGCGACAGTGTGTATATACCATCCACCACCTGTGGTGCAGTATGCATTATCCTTTTTGCATTATGCTTTATCCTTTACCCTTTACCTCTGATCAGCTTACATTGCAGATCTTTTGTTTTTTACAAGACTTCTTTCAGGGAATTTACATTAGAACGGAACAGGCGGAATGTGCTGGACAAGCGAAGCGGTCGCCTTAAAGCTTTCTGCAGGAAAGTTCGCATCGCAAGCATAAACTGTCCCCGGCTTTCTACCTTTGTGTGCTTATTCAAGAAATCCGGGGACAACAGCGATGGGAAGCACCATCCGCATGCGTAGTGGCACGAATGTAATTTTTTTCATCCCATATATCTAATTTTGAACTGATTTTTCTCCTAATTCGTCGGGTATCCGCTTCCAAGCCAGCAAAGTATGATAATAGTATCTAGAGATGAGGAGGAGCTTGTTATGGGATCTTCAACTGAAACCGCTTCCAACAATAGTGCTTTGATTCCTGAATCCAATAGGGGAAGACCACGCAAGGCTCGCGGCCCGAAGCCTGACCGTGGTAAAAAAGGCTTGTGGGACAGTGTGAAGCAGCAAAAGTATCTTTATTTTATGTCCATTCCTTTCGTCATATGGGTGTTTGTTTTCAGCTATCTTCCGCTTTGGGGCTGGACGATGGCGTTTCAAAATTATAAGCCAGCCAAATCTTTTACGGACCAGAAATGGGTAGGGCTGGATAACTTTATTGAGCTATTTCAGGATGAACGATTTTATCTGGTATTACGCAATACGCTAGCGATGAGCCTGATGGGGATTGTATTTGGTTTTGTCGTACCGATCTTCTTTGCAATTCTGTTAAATGAGCTGCGTGGTATGCTGTTCAAACGGTTTGTGCAGACAATATCCTACCTCCCGCATTTTGTATCCTGGGTAGTTGTGGCCGGCTTGGTCACCAAGATGCTGTCCATTGACGGAGGCATTGTCAACGATGTATTGGTAGCGCTTCATATTGTGGATGAACCGATTCAGTTCATGGCAAAGGGGAGCTGGTTCTGGTATATTGTAACCGCTTCCGACATATGGAAGGAGACAGGTTGGAATACGATTATTTATTTAGCTGCAATCACCGGAATTGATCAAGAACAGTATGAAGCATCGCGCGTGGATGGAGCGAGTCGTTGGAGACAGATGTGGCATATTACACTGCCGGGTATCCGCTCGACGATTGCCATTCTGTTCATTATGGCGATTGGACATCTGGTGAGCAACGGTTTTGAAAAGCAGTTCTTGCTTGGCAATAGTCTTGTGACGGATTATTCCGAGGTGCTGGATCTGTACGCGCTCAATTACGGGATTAATTTGGGTCGCTTCTCTTACGGGACGGCAATTGGTATTTTCAACTCGCTGGTTAGCATTCTGCTGTTGTTTACGGCGAACGGTATATTCAAAAAACTGACCAAAGAAAGCATCATGTAGGGAGGGAGAAGCGAAATGACGAATAAGGCATTTAATGCTACCCGGTCTGAGAAGCTGTTTGACCTATTTAACTATATCCTCATGGCTCTGATCGTGGTGTTGACGCTGTACCCGTTTCTGAACGTACTTGCGATTTCCCTGAACAATTCAACGGACACGGTTCGTGGTGGTATTTATATATGGCCCCGCCAATTTACGCTCGAAAATTACAAAACGATTTTCCAGTACGATGGCCTTCTTCAGGGACTGCAAATATCTATTCTTCGTACTTTGGTCGGGACGGTACTCGGATTGATCTGCGCATCTATGCTTGCTTTTACATTGAGTCGGGTCGAGTTTCGTGCTCGTAAGTTTATTTCTACGTTTTTGGCGTTGACGATGTATTTTTCCGGCGGGATGGTGCCCGTGTTTATTTTAATGCGGGATTTGCATCTTCTGGGCTCGTTTTGGGTGTACATTTTTCCAGGCTTAATCAGTGCATTTAACGTGTTTGTCATTCGTTCCTTTATGGATGGTTTGCCGTATGCGTTGCAGGAGTCTGCCAAACTCGATGGAGCGAATGATTTTACGATTTACTGGAGAATTATTTTGCCGCTGTGCAAACCAGTATTGGCAACGATTGCTCTTTTTCTAGCAGTAGGTCAGTGGAATGCTTGGTTTGATACGTATTTATACAACGGTGGGGCGTCGCAATGGACGACGTTACAGTATGAGCTGATGAAAATACTGCAAAGTACGCAGCAAGGCGGCTCCAGTATGACGAATAGCAATGACATGGCTAAACAAATGGCTCAAATTTCACCAGAGTCGATCAAAATGGCAATCACGATTACGGTTACGCTCCCCATCCTGATGGTGTATCCGTTCTTGCAAAAGTATTTTGTAGGCGGTATGACGCTGGGGGCAGTGAAATCATAAAAGCCAGGATTCTGGCAGTAAATAGTAGTTATTTGCAGGAGAAGTCATCATAAGAATATAGGAGGATTTATACATGAAAAAACACTGGTCCAGATTTGCACTGATTCCCTTGCTCGCGGTGTCACTTACCGCACTCGCAGGTTGTGGGGGAAGCGATAAAGCAGCGAAGGAGAGCACATCCAGCGGTACAGACCCGATTACGTTTAGCTTCTTCGGAGCAGATACAAGCCCACAATGGAACGGAATGAAGGATGAAATAGGCAAGGAAATCACCAAGAAAACAGGTGTAACCTTGAATGCGGAATTTGATGTCAGCGGTGGAGGTGGAGATGACCGAATTGCTTTGATGGCAGCAAGTGGAGAATACCCGGACTTGGTTTCTCCTAAAGCGAATATTAATAAGCTTGTGGATGCGGGGGCCATGATTGATCTGACAGATCTGATCAACGATCACGCACCTAATCTCAAAAAGCTATATGGACCCTATATGGATCGTTTGAAATACAGTAATAAGGATCAATCCATCTATGTCCTTCCTACGTATGCAGGTGTGGGACAGGAAAGTTTTGACGCAACAGGGGGATTTGAAATTCAGCATAAGGTGCTCAAGGAGTTAGGTTATCCAAAGGTAAGAACGCTACAGGATTATGAAAACGTACTCAAAACCTATACTGCCAAGCATCCGACGATCAATGGCAAAAAAACAATCCCACTCACGCTGGATGCAGATGACTGGAGAATTATGATTACCGTAACGAATCCTGCCTTCCAGACGACTGGAGCGCCGGATGATGGTGAATATTTTATTGATCCCAAAACATTTGAAGCCAAACTTCATTACAAACGTCCAGAAGAAAAGGAATATTTTCGTTGGTTGAACCACATGTACAATGAAGGGCTGCTCGATAAAGATTCGTTTGTGCAAAAAAGTGATCAATACAAATCCAAAATTGCCAGCGGCCGTGTCCTCGGTCTGATTGACCAGGAGTGGGGGTATCAGGATGCTGAAAATGCATTAAAAGCGTCAGGTAAGGCTGATGCCAGCTACGCGCATTTTCCAGTTACACTTTCGGAGGAATACAAGGATCGTTCCTTTCAGGATATGGGCTTCGTGTCCGGTTATGGTGTAGGTATTACGGAAAATTGCAAGGACCCGGTGCGGGCTATAAAATTCCTTGATTATTTAGCTTCCGATGAAGGACAGGTGCTAGTGAACTGGGGGATCGAGGGCAAGCATTATGAGATCAAAGATGGCAAACGCATCATTCCGGCTGATGTGCTGGAGCAAAAAACGAACAATGCAACCAACTTCAGCAAATCCACGGGTATAGATTTGTACACGCTCATCAGCGGACACTATGGTGACGGCGTGAAGGACCCTACGGGTAACTACTATACTGCCAAATTCCCGGAGCAAATTATCGCGGCTTATTCGAAGCCGGAGAAAGAATCCCTTAAAGCATATGGCGTAAAAACGTGGAAAGATCTGTTCCCAGACAAGAAAGAATTTGATGTAAAGCCTTGGGGCGCAGCCTATAACCTGACAACAGACAATGAATCCAACTATAACGTTACATTCAAAAAAACGACCGACATTATCCGCAAACGTATACCCGAAGCTATTTTAGCACCAGCTTCCAATTTTGATACGGTATACGACAACATGATTAAAGAACTGGATGCCGCCGGAGCTGTCCAAATGGAACAGCAATACACGCAACTGGTGAAGGACAGAGTGGAGTTATGGAGCGGTAAGGCTTCTAAATAGCTGACTGCTTTTAACGAAATTTTGAATGCCGGAATGACAGAGCGCTTGTCCTTAAGGTCCATACGGGATTAGCGCTCTGTTTGATCTTGATGGGGGAGGGTTTGATGTGACGAAAGGCGAAAGGCCACAGTCCCTGCGTTTATGGTATCGCCAGCCTGCTGAGGTATGGGAGGAAGCATTGCCAGTCGGCAATGGAAGGCTGGGAGCTATGGTATTTGGCGGAATCAGAGAGGAGCATTTGCAATTAAACGAGGATACGCTCTGGTCCGGGTTTCCCAGAGATGGCGTTCAGTATGATGTATTGCGATATTTGCAGCCTGCCAGAAAGTTGATTGCAGATGGAAAATACAAGGAAGCGGAACAACTGATTAATACGAATATGCTAGGTCGCGATACGGAAGCCTATCAGCCTTTGGGAGATTTGTGGATTACGCAGGAGGGCCTAGGGGAAATTGCACATTATGAACGGAAACTGGATTTGCTGACCGGAACCGCAGCGGTCACTTTTCAGAGTGATGGAGTCCGCTATACCCGTGAAGTTATCGCCAGTGCGCCAGATGGAATCATCATGGTGTCACTGACTGCGAATAAGCTTGGGAAGATCCAAGCATCCGTGCGCATCACTTCCCCCCATCCTTGTGAAGACGAGGTTGGAGAGGATGTACATTTTGGTGATTCATCCAAATGGGATAGCGATAAAGAGGATGATCCATCCGAGGAGCCATCCGGGGACTTTATGACATTGACTGGACGAGCGCCCAGTCATGTGGAATCTAATTATCACGGTGATCATCCACAGTCTGTCGTTTATGAAAATGATTTGGGGATGGCTTTTGCAGTTCAGGCGAGGGTTATTCCCGAGGGAGGAACCTTGACGAAGGACACTGATGGTGCGCTGATCATCTCAGGCGCGGATAAAATCACGGTGTATTTGGCAGCAGCTACTGGATTTAGGGGATTTCACGCTATGCCGAATAGTGATGCAACGGAGTCAGCAGAAGCATGTCAAGTCATTTTAGACGGAGCAATTTCGCTGGGAACTGAGCAGGTGCGGCAACGCCATGAACAGGATCATCGAAAGCTGTTTGACCGCGTTGCATTAGAACTGGGAGGTGATACTCTAACCGACGAATTCGTTCTACCGACCGATCTGCGATTAGAACGTTATCAGAAAGGTCAGGCCGACCCGGGGCTGGAAGTGCTGTTATTTCAGTATGGCCGCTATTTGCTCATGGGTAGCTCGCGTCCGGGGAGTCAGCCTGCCAATCTTCAGGGCATCTGGAATGACCGGGTGCAGCCGCCGTGGAACAGTAATTATACAACCAATATTAATACTCAGATGAACTATTGGCCCGCAGAAGTATGCAATCTTGCCGAGTGCCATGAACCCTTGCTGCACATGATTGGAGAAGTGGCTCGTACGGGACGGAGGGTAGCCTCCATCCATTATGGTGCTCAAGGATGGGCGGCTCATCACAATGTAGATGTGTGGAGATACGCCGGACCTTCAGGGGGCCATGCCAGCTGGGCATTTTGGCCGCTTGGAGGTGTATGGCTAACTGCTCACCTATGGGAGCGCTATCTGTTTACCTTGGATATAGCCTATTTGGCAGAACAAGCTTATCCGCTCATGAAGGGGGCGGCAGCCTTTTGCATGGACTGGCTCGTAGAAGGCCCGGAGGGTCAGCTTGTGACGTCCCCATCCACATCACCTGAAAATAAATTCAAAACGACGGATGGCGAGGATTGCAGCATATCTATGGGCTCTACCATGGATATGACGCTGATTCGAGAGCTGTTGGGTAACTGCATTCAAGCTGCGGATCTGCTGGAACTAGATGATGAGTTCCGCAACCGCTGCGAGGAGACACGAGACAGATTAATGTCCTATCAAATTGGTCGCCACGGTCAGCTACAGGAATGGTTTGTCGATTTTGAGGAAGCGGAGCCTGGGCATCGACATGTTTCGCATCTATATGGGTTATATCCTGGTCGACAAATTCACATCCGTGATACCCCGGAGCTAGCTGAGGCGGCTCGCATATCGTTGCGTCGACGGCTTGATCACGGTGGTGGGCATACCGGATGGAGCTGTGCCTGGTTGATTAATCTGTACGCTCGACTGGAAGATGGCGACGCCGCACATCGGTATGTTCGCACGTTGCTGTCGCGATCGACCTATCCTAATTTATTTGACGCTCACCCGCCTTTTCAGATCGACGGTAATTTTGGTGCGACGGCGGGGATCGCAGAAATGCTGCTACAAAGCCGTCCGGGAGAGCTGACGTTACTGCCTGCCCTGCCAACGGCATGGCCGGAGGGACGGGTCAGTGGATTGAAGGGACATGGCGGGATGACGGTCGGCATGGAATGGTCCGGTTCCCGGCTTGTCCGTGCAGAACTGGCCACATCCATCTCAGCAGGAAGCTGCACGATTCGCAGTGCACATCCATTTAGCGCAGATGCTCGTCAGGCTCTGCCTGATCCTGAGCACGGAGGATTTATTTTGTCATGGATTTTTACCAAAGAACAGGAAATAACGAACGGGCATACGATTATAATTGAAGGAGAGGAATAGACAATATGACCATTTTTCAATTTCCGCAGGACTTTATGTGGGGCACCGCGACGGCAGCCTATCAAATCGAAGGAGCTTATGAGGAGGATGGGAGAGGCTTGTCGATCTGGGATACCTTTGCCCATACGCCTGGCAAAGTATTCAACGGTGATAACGGCAATGTAGCTTGTGACAGCTATCATCGCTACGAGGAAGATATCCGCCTAATGAAGGAGCTGGGCATTCGTACATACCGTTTTTCCGTGTCCTGGCCGCGTATATTTCCCAATGGTGACGGTGAAGTCAATCAAGAAGGATTGGACTATTATCATCGCGTAGTCGATTTGTTGAACGAAAACGGGATTGAACCGTTTTGTACACTGTACCATTGGGATCTGCCTCAAGCGCTTCAGGATGCTGGAGGATGGGAGAATCGTCACACGATTCAAGCATTTGTCCAGTATGCAGAAACGATGTTCCGCGAGTTCCACGGTAAAATACACCATTGGCTAACATTCAATGAACCGTGGTGTATCGCCTTTTTATCCAATATGCTGGGTGTTCATGCCCCAGGTCTGACAAATCTTCAGACAGCCATTGATGTAGGACATCATCTGCTAGTTGCACATGGTCTTTCTGTGCGCCGCTACCGTGAGCTGGGCACCAGTGGCCAGATCGGTATCGCTCCCAATGTCTCATGGGCTGTCCCTTACAGTACATCTGAGGAAGATAAAGCTGCTTGTGCGCGCACCATTTCCCTGCACAGTGACTGGTTTCTTCAACCTATTTATCAAGGCTCGTATCCTCAGTTTTTGGTAGACTGGTTCGCGGAGCAGGGAGCTACCGTGCCTATTCAGGATGGTGATATGGATATTATTGGCGAGCCTATTGATATGATCGGTATTAATTACTATAGTATGTCGGTTAATCGCTTTAATCCTGAAGCCGGGTTTCTTCAATCTGAAGAAATCAATATGGGGCTACCTGTAACAGATATCGGCTGGCCAGTGGAGTCGCGTGGGCTGTACGAGGTACTGCATTATTTGCAAAAATACGGTAACCTCGATATTTATATCACAGAGAATGGGGCTTGTATCAACGATGATGTCGTGAATGGCAAGGTTCAGGATGACCGTCGCATTTCGTATATGCAGCAGCATTTGGTGCAGGTACACCGGGCGATTCATGACGGCCTTCATGTCAAAGGATATATGGCATGGTCACTTATGGACAATTTTGAGTGGGCAGAGGGATATAATATGAGATTTGGCATGATTCATGTCGATTTTCGCACACAGGTCCGCACCCCGAAGGAAAGTTACTATTGGTATCGAAATATAGTAAGTAATAACTGGTTGGAGACCAGACGTTAAACGAAGAGCAATTTTTTTAAAAAATATAGCAAAGACGGATCTGTCTTCATTCCCTTTTGTTTGAATACTGGGTCTTCCGGGGTAATAATAGTCAGGATATGCAGAGGGTTGTTTCAGGTATGTAGAGACCAAAGGGAATAAAGAAGCAAGATGTGTGCATACTGACAAAAATACCGAACGAGGGCGTTAAAATTATTTTGGACCGAAGGGAGTGGAGGGGATGGCTGCAAATTTTAGAAAATCAGGATCAACTGACGGGCAGATGAGCCGTACGGTATCTGTTATCGCTTTGATCGCTTGTATTGCAGGTATTATCCTTATTTTGCTTGATATAGGAAATTTGACTGATCGAAATATATATTTAATGACAGGCATTGGCTGCGTTGTTGCCGGGATTTTTATTTTTCTCGTTGGGAAATCATTTGTCATTGCACGCAAGAAGGAAGACCAGGAAAACGGTCGCAGTTAATAAAATTAAAAATGATTTAAAGCAAATATATACTGAAAACAACAACGTGGGGCTTCGAGCAGTGTAGGATGATAACTGTAGGGAGTCCCGCTTTTTTCTTTAATATAACTTCTTTAAGATACACAAATAACGTTTTTAATATGTCATCTTTGAATTATAATATATTTTGAATTTGCAAGAGAAATTTTATTTTTAGAGATATTTTTCACAAAAATCGGACAAATAATCGACAATTCTGTTAACAATAAAAAAAGTGGCCGCTTTTCTGCTATCTTATATAGGGGCAACATTACAGGAGTTCGTTAAGTTTTGAGTAATTTATTATTTAAGGAGAGGGGAACAACATGAACAAAAAACCAAAAGCGATTATTGCGTTGGTTTTGACCGTGCTCACGGTAGCATTGCTCATTTGGACGTGTTTTTATGCTGGCGGAAAATACGTTGTTTTCGATCCGAAAGGACCCATTGGGCAAGCACAAAAAGAGCTGATCATTCTTACAACGGCATTGTCTGCGCTAATAATTGTACCGGTCATGATTTTGACTTTCTTCATCATTTGGCGGTATCGTGATACACCGACAAACAAGGTGAAGTACCAACCCCACTGGGATGACAGCAAAAAGCTGGAGACCACATGGTGGGCTATTCCAATTATCGTTATCTGTATTATTGCGGTTATTACTGCAAGATATACCTACTTGCTGGAGCCTTCCAAGCCGTTGGCAAGTACGCAAAAGCCAGTAACCATTCAAGTGACTTCACTGGACTGGAAATGGCTCTTTATGTACCCAGAGGAAGGTATAGCTACAGTTAACCAAGTTCACATTCCTAAAGGTGTTCCAGTCCGTTTTGAACTGACTGCTGACGCACCGATGAACTCGTTCTGGATTCCGCAATTGGGCGGACAAATCTACACCATGTCAGGCATGGCTATGAAACTGCATTTGCAGGCCGATCACGAAGGAACTTACTTTGGTTCGGGTGCAAACTTTAGCGGTGAGCATTTTGGACAAATGCGTTTTGATGTAGAGGTCCAGTCGGATGAAGAGTATAAAAACTGGGTCGCTGACATCAAGAAGCAGTCTAAGCCGCTGACGAAAGACGGCTATTTGGCGCTTGCAAAACCAGGTTTGTCCCAGCCTGATGAGTATTCTTCGATTCCAGATGGCTTGTTCAAAGAGATTGTCAACAAGTATGTAGTGGAAGGGGCTCCTAACCCCCATGCTGGACATGGCGGAGCTACATCCACAGAAGATTCAACCAAGTCCGGCACAGAAGATCATGCTGGAATGGACATGAGTCATATGAATATGAGCGGACACAATTAAATGATTATAAGGAAGGAGGCCCCCAATGCTTGACAAAATAAAAGAGTTTGCATCCACTTTCTTCGTTACTGGAGACCCAATGATCTATGGAGCGGACGTCTCCATCGCATTAGCGACGATCGGGATCGTGTTTGTGCTCACTTATTTCAAAAAATGGGGCTGGCTTTGGAAAAACTGGTTGACTACTGTTGACCATAAAAAAGTCGGTATTATGTATATTCTTGCGGCCATCTTGATGTTATTCCGCGGAGGCGTGGATGCATTATTGATGCGTGTTCAACTGGCTACACCGGATGTGACACTTCTGCATCCTGAGCATTACAATCAGATTTTCACAACTCACGGCACGATCATGATCCTGTTTATGGCGATGCCGTTGATGTTTGGTTTGTTTAATATCGCCGTACCCCTTCAAATTGGTGCGCGCGACGTTGCGTTTCCTTTCCTGAACGCATTGAGCTTTTGGCTTTTCTTTATGGGAGCGATGTTGTTCAACTTGTCCTTTGTTATCGGCGGTTCGCCAGATGCAGGGTGGTTGAGTTATCCACCGCTTTCAGAACTGCAATTTAGTCCTGGCGTCGGTCAGAACTTCTATATCTGGGGTATTCAGATTTCTGGTATAGGTTCATTGGCTACGGGGATCAACTTTATTGTGACCATTATTAAAATGCGTGCACCTGGTATGACTTGGATGAAAATGCCTGTCTTTACGTGGTCCGTATTTTCGTCATGTGTTATTATCATTTTCGCATTCCCGATTCTGACGGTTACTTTGGCATTGCTGTTCCTTGACCGCTTTGGAGGAGGACACTTCTTTACGCTTGATTTCGGCGGTAACCCGATGATGTATATCAACTTGATCTGGATGTGGGGTCACCCTGAGGTATACATTGTAGTTTTGCCTGCCTTCGGTATTTATTCCGAGGTCATCAGTGTATTCTCCAAAAAGAAATTGTTTGGCTACAAATCCATGGTTTACGCTATGTTCATGATTGCGATCCTGTCCTTCTTCACCTGGGCGCATCACTTCTTCACGATGGGATCAGGCGCAGATGTTAATGCATTCTTTGCGATTTCGACGATGGTTATCGCTATACCGACAGGGGTTAAAGTATTTAACTGGCTGTTCACGATGTATCGGGGTAAGATTACATTCAAGACCCCTATGATGTGGTCAATTGCTTTTATTCCGAACTTCTTGATTGCTGGTTTGACGGGCGTCATGTTGTCTGTAGCGCCTGCTGACTTCCAGTTCCATAACAGTTACTTCTTGATCGCTCACTTTCACTCCGCTCTGATTGGTGGTGTAGTGTTTGGTTACTTGGCAGGTCTGTACTATTGGTGGCCTAAAATGTTCGGTTTCACATTGCCTGAAACGCCTGGTAAATGGGCTTTCTGGTTCTGGAACATCGGTTTCTATGTATGTTTTATTCCACAATATTCTCTCGGTCTGATGGGTATGACGCGTCGTCTGAGCACTTATGGCTGGGATACCGGCTGGCAGCCGCTTAACCTCGTTTCGACCGTTGGGGCATTCCTGATGGGGATTGGGTTCTTGTTCCAGGTTCTTCAAATTCTTCTGGGCATCAAGAATTACCGCAAGCTGAAGGATACAACAGGCGACCCTTGGGGTGGCCATACGTTGGAATGGTCGATACCTTCACCTGCACCGGAATACAATTTTGCTACCATTCCACAAGTAGAAGAACGTGATGACTGGTGGGCAGAAAAAGATAAACGTGCAAAAGGTATTTTCAGAAAGCAACCGCCAATTGAAGCGATTCATATGCCGAAAAACTCGGCGATTCCATTCATTATGTCGGTATTCTTTTTCATTGCAGGTTTCGGGTTCGTATTCGGATGGTCGTTCTTCTATATTCCAGGGCTGATCGGTGTGGCAATTTGTATGATTTGCCGTTCGTTCTTCTCCTACGATGGCGACTACTATATCCCTGCGGATGAAGTAAAACGCACGGAAGCGGCAATAAGGGGGTCTGTATAATGGCACAAGCTGCAGCACATCACAGCCATGATCATGACCACGGGCATCACGATCCGCAAGAGCTGAAGATGCTTGGTTTTTGGATCTTCCTCGTAACGGACGTAATCCTGTTCAGTACCTTGTTCGCAACCTTCGTTGTCCTTCGGAATAACACGGCCGGAGGACCAGGTGGCGCAGAGCTGTTTAACATGACGGGCGTTATTATTGAAACGTTCCTCTTGCTCACGAGCAGCTTCACAAGTGGTCTGGCTGTGTTGGCTATGAACAAAGGAAGCATGAAGGGATTAATCAGCTGGTTAATCGTAACAGCGATCCTGGGTCTTGGTTTTATCGGTTTTGAAGTTTACGAGTTTGTTGAAATGGTACACGAAGGAGCCAATTTTGGAACCAGTGCGTTCTTGTCGGCATTCTTCACTCTAGTCGGAACGCACGGACTTCACGTTTCGTTAGGTCTGGTTTGGATGATTGGACTCATGTTCCAGTTGAAAAAACGCGGGCTTACACCAGAGACGAAGGGGAAAGTTTCGGCATTGAGCTTGTACTGGCACTTTTTGGACGCTGTCTGGATCTTCTTGCTGACAGTCGTCTATTTGATGGGGGTGATGTAGATGGCACAGCATCAATCAGGAGCGGGTTCGCATGGTCATGATGATTCTCACGGTTCAGTGAAATCCTATGTTATCGGGTTTATTCTGTCCATCGTACTGACCATCATTCCTCTCTTCGTGGTGATGAATCATATGTTGAGCCGCACTTCGACCATGGTTGTTATTTTAGCCGCGGCAGTGCTGCAATTTCTGGTTCAGCTTTTCTTCTTCATGCACATCCGTGAAAGCAATGGACCACGTTGGAATGTTATGACCTTGATTCTTGGTGTAGTGATCCTGTTGACCGTCGTTGGTGGTTCAGTATGGATTATGGAATACAACATGGTAGCACACTAAAAATCACACAAGTACAAACTAATTAGGAAAGAAGGAGCGGACTTAGAACCGCTTCTTCTTTTTTTGTGTTGCTTATTAAAATTAAAACTGTGGCTTCTTGAACTCAAGTTTACATATGTGTAAAATGGAATTGTATAACAGTAGAGTGAAAACGATAATACTAGTGGAGAGCGGAGGGAAAAGTAATGAACACAGAATTACTGTTTAAACCTTTTAAGGCAGGTAATTTAACTCTTCCCAATCGGATTGTTATGGCGCCAATGACACGAAATTTTTCTCCTCAAGGTATCCCAGGGCCTGACGTGGTGATGTATTATCGTCGGCGTGCAGAAAATGCGGTTGGTTTGATTATTACGGAGGGAACTGCTATTAATCATCCCGCAGCTGTAGAGCACACCAGCATTCCTAATTTTTATGGTGAGGGATTAAAGGGGTGGGCCAAGGTAGTCGAGGAGGTTCATGCGGTAGGTAGCAAGATTATACCGCAGCTCTGGCATGTGGGTACAGCTCGCCAAATAGGTGCGGATAACCAACCGAATCCCGAGGCATTGCCTGTCGGTCCGTCCGGTATTTCTCCTGCCGGTGAAAAGGTAGTTGAGCCGTTGACCGAGACCGAGATTGCTGATATTATCGCAGCCTATGCTCAGGCCGCTGCCGATGCCCAGCGAGTGGGTTTTGACGGTATTGAGCTCCATGGAGCACATGGCTATTTAATTGATCAGTTTTTCTGGGACAAAACGAATAAGCGTACCGATCAATATGGAGGCAATCTGGTCCAGCGTACTCGGTTTGCGGTGGAGGTCATTGAGGCTTGTCGGCGTGCAGTAGGACCGGATTTCCCAATTATACTGCGATTCTCCCAGTGGAAGATGTACCACTATGAAGAAAAGCTGGCACAGACACCTCAGGAACTTGAACAGTTTCTCGCTCCATTAGTGAAGGCAGGAGTGGATGTATTCCATTGCTCAAGCCGCCGTTTTTGGGAACCGGAATTTGAAGGGTCCGATCTAAACCTGGCAGCTTGGACGAAAAAGGTAACAGGTAAGCCAGTTATTACTGTAGGCTCCATTGGCTTGGAGAAGGCGTTTTTGAGTGATTTTGAAAAAAATAATAATCGTCAAACCGAACAATCCAGTAGTGTAGAGGCAAGATTAGAACAACTCGTGGGACAAGTAGAACGAGAGGAAGCTGATCTGGTTGCGGTTGGGCGTGCTTTGCTGGTTGATCCAGCGTTTGCGATGAAGTTACGTGATCAACAAATAGAAGAAATTATTCCTTACAGTGATGAAGTATTAAAGACGCTGAATTAAGCTTTATGTACTGTAAAGCTATAGCGTTAGGCAAGCATTTGAGACTTGGAAGTCTTCTGTTACAGGGCAAGCTGTAATATAAGCTATTCGTAAACTCTACGAATTTGCTATAATAGGAGCATCAAGTCGAAATACACGGGGTGAAAAGGATGAATTCTGAAACGGAAGCTTTGGATTGCGAGCCGGCTTGTCACGGTTCAGATCAGGAAATCGAGCGCATAAAATCTTCCCTTGTTGAGGATTCCATCGCATACAAAATGTCGGAGTTGTTTAAAGCACTGGGTGACCCGACACGAATCAAGCTGATTTATGCCCTGGCACAAAAAGAACTGTGTGTTCATGATCTGACCCAGGTGCTCAATATGGGACAATCTGCGGTATCCCACCAGCTTCGTTATTTGCGCAACCTGCGTATTGTCAAACGACGCAAGGAAGGCAAAACGGTGTTTTATTCATTGGATGATAATCATGTGGAGCAGATCTTTTTACAAACCCATCAACACATATCACATCAATAATCTTTGGGATAAAACAACAGAGGGCGCCAAGCGATTGGCGCTCTTTTGGTGTTTGTTCATTGCATTCGTTTTTTTTTGGCAAAAAGGGCTAGATGTCATTGACTTTTGACCCTGATCCTGAATATAATGACCTTAATAAATAATATATGAACAGTTGCTCATATATAGTTAATTGGAGGCCAATGATTATGGATGCTCTAAAAAGAACGGAACGGCATGAATGGATTTTGGAAGGTTTGGATTGCGCCAACTGTGCGCTCAAGATTGAAAATGGAGTCAGTAAAATAGAAGGGGTCATGGATTGCTCGGTCAATTTTGTTACGAAAACGTTGACGATGACCACAAGTTCGGATCAAAAAGAAGAGGTTTTTCGCCAGACGGAACGGAAGGTTCATAGACTTGAGCCACATGTTCGGATGGTGGTAAAAAGTGCCCGTGGCCACCTACATGAAGACAGTCGAAGCCATGCTGGTGCAGTACAATCAGATAGCGTAGAGGATTGTGCATGCGGTCATGAGCATAATGATGAAGGTGAAGGACATACACACGAGCATCACAACCACCATGCAGAGCACAAACATGGTGAATCCACCCATGCTCATTCACATTCGCATGGAGATGATAGCCACGCTGGGCATACGCATGATCACGGTACGGACGGTATGCGCCGCATGATTGCGCGTTTGGCTATTGGTGCGGTCGTTGCGGCTGTTGCCTGGTGGTTACCTGTCGAAGGTGTAGGCAAGCTGGCCCTATTTTTACTGGCATATATCATCGTTGGCGGTGATGTTGTCTTGCAGGCTGCACGCAGTCTGGTGCGTGGAATGGCCTTTGACGAGTACTTCCTGATGACGCTGGCTACTGTTGGTGCATTTGCGATTGGGGAATACCCGGAAGGCGTAGCTGTCATGTTCTTTTATCAAATCGGAGAACTGTTTCAAGGTGTTGCAGTTAACCGTTCACGTAAATCCATCAGTGATCTGATGGATATTAGACCGGACTATGCGAACCTGAAGACGGCTGAGTCCGTACGGAGAGTGTCTCCAGAAGACGTTCGCATTGGGGATTTGATTGTGATTAAGCCAGGCGAGAAGATCCCGCTGGACGGTAAAGTTGTAGATGGTAAATCGCATGTGGATACCTCTGCGTTGACTGGTGAATCGGTGCCTCGTACTGTGGAGCCGGGAAGTAGCGTGTTGAGTGGATTTATCAATACGAACGGGCTTCTAACGGTAGAGGTTAGCAAAGAGTTTAGTGAATCCGCGGTCTCTAAAATTTTGGAATTAGTGCAAAATGCGAGTGCCAAAAAAGCGCCGACTGAAAAGTTTATCACGAAATTTTCCAGATACTATACTCCCGTAGTGGTTATTGTAGCGCTGTTGTTGGCGGTTGTTCCACCGCTTGTTGTGCCAGGTGCACAATTTGCAGATTGGGTGTACCGTGCGCTTGTTTTCCTCGTTATTTCTTGTCCATGTGCGCTGGTAGTATCTATTCCATTGGGCTTCTTTGGGGGAATCGGGGCAGCCTCCCGTTCAGGTATTCTGATCAAGGGCGGGAATTATCTTGAAGCTCTGAATCATGTAAAATACGCTGTTTTTGATAAAACAGGCACACTCACCAAAGGTGTTTTCCGTGTAACAGGGATTTATCCTGCCGGGGATTTTACAAACGAAACCCTGCTCGAAACCGCCGCTTTGGCGGAGCTGCATTCGACACATCCTATTGCTGCATCTTTGCGTGAATCCTACGGTAAAGAACTCAGAGCAGAACGGGTTCAGCAGTATAGTGAAATATCCGGTCACGGGATTCAGGCACAAATAGATGGTCGTCTGGTATCGGCCGGGAACGCCAAGCTGATGAAGCGGGAACATGTTGCTTTTAACGTGGCGCAGCAAGCAGGGACGCTGGATGAAGGAACGGTCGTACATGTGGCGGTAGACGGAACGTATGCCGGGTGCATTCTGATTTCAGATGAGGTTAAGGAAGACGCAGCCCAAACGGTTACTTCACTGAAAAAGTTGGGTGTGGTGAAAACCATCATGCTGACGGGTGACAATCGGACAGTTGCCGAGGCTGTAGGACGACAGCTGGGTTTGGATGAAGTAAGGGCAGAGCTGTTACCTCAGCACAAAGCCGAAGCCATCGAGCAGTTGTCTGCAAGTAAAAAAACGAGCGACAAAATTTTGTTCGTGGGCGATGGAATCAATGATACACCCGTACTGGCGCTGGCCGATGTCGGTGTAGCGATGGGTGGCTTGGGTTCGGACGCTGCGATTGAGGCGGCAGATATCGTAATCATGAACGACGAGCCTTCAAGGCTGGTTACGGCCATCCATATCGCCAAGCGCACACGTCGTATCGTATGGCAAAACATCATTTTTGCACTAGGTGTCAAAGCTGTGTTTCTTACGCTGGGAGCATTCGGTATTGCTACGATGTGGGAGGCTGTATTTTCCGATGTAGGTGTAACATTGCTAGCCGTATTGAATGTGATGCGTGTATTGAAGGTTCGTTCTTACGAGTAAAAAATAAACACCCCCGGGTTAACATCGGATGTAGGCATCCTGTGAAAACCGGGGGTGTTTATTTTATAGGTTCCTTTTTCGAGTGGTCTTGTACCAGCAGTATAGAGATTACTTGTGGGTTGTAGGGGAGCTGTGCCCAGATGTATAAATGCGTGGCGTGCCTAATACGTTAAGGTAGGGGCTTTACAAGTAAGGCCCATGTAAGATTCGGTTGCTCCATTATGAGTAAGCGTTTTCCTTATTTGGAGGGGTACTCAAATTCGTGTGTGCCAACTTGCTGACGGAAGAAAGGATGGATTAATAGCATGGAGGCTAAACTGATGCATGTATTCGCAGAGCTGTTGGGCGGCAAAAACAGCCGGGATCTCAAAGATCCAGAGTCGGTTATGGAGACTGCTGCACAGAGGTTGGCTATGGAGACGCTAAGGGCAGGCAGCCATGAAGTATCTGCTACGCAGGGGGAAGATCCGTTGGGCTGGCTGGTTGGTTTAGCTGAGCAGGGCGTAATCAGCCGAGCGGAGGCTTTGATGGCTGCGAATCCCGAATTACTTGGGGAAACGATGCTGAATAGCGGCAACGATATTGGGCAAGCAATGGGTACACTCCTAAAATGGAGCGATGAATACAGACGTACCTTCATACGGATTTATGCCGATGCTCCTACAAGTATGAGTCGTATAAGTACAGAGATAGCATCAGAAATAGGCAGTTTCGACGGTTATAGTCTTCTGCATGGCCCCTTGTCACAGGCCTCTGGCCGCGTTGGGGAATTATGCTATGCCTATCTGGACGTAGCTGAGTCTGGACAGACGATTCATGCCCCTGACGGGGAGCCCGACCCCATCCTTATTCCCGGCTCTCGTGCATCTGACACGTACAAAACCTTTAACCAGGCATCTGGCCTGCCTGGATTGTGTGAGCATTTGTCCCGCCGGATTATCAGCTTGCTGGAAACAGAGTATGAAGGCTTATTCGAGTCTCTGAACGGATCGCCACTCACTGTTGCCCTAATGGAGCAGAACAATGCAGTGGGTATTGGCAGCTTGCAAGATATGCAGCTGGAGGCATTACTGCGTGCGGCGTTGCGGAGCGTGCGGCAGGGGGGAGAACCCAAGCTGGAGATTATGGTACGCAATCCGGCTGACGTGGACGAATTCCGGGCAACCCGAGACTGGATTGACGGCGTTGCGGAGCAGACCTTATGCGGACGTCTTCGGTGCATTCCATATCGGGTAGGCGTGCTTTTGACAGTTGCCCCGTCTTTGGTGCCTAACATAAGCCCAACATGGAACAAGGAAGCCGCACGGTCGGAGGAGTCAGCCAACCCCAATAACATATCCAAAGTGGGTGCACGACATATCAAGCAGGTGGCTCAAGCTGCAGATCTGACACGTTTTGCCGATACGGTCATTTTAGAAGTCATACCAACTCCATCCGATGATATTAGGACTGAGGATCAGTTGATTCCACCCGGTGTCGATGGTCATGAGAATACTAGTGATACGATAAAATGCATAATGGAAGCTGTTCGACGTGTAAAGCCCGAGCTTCCTTTATGGGTAGCAATAGATGAAATTAACCAGTCTCTGGATGGGATTTCGATCTGGGAGAATGAGCTGACGGGGGTCATTTGCCCGGACACAGCAGTTCCCGCCGCACGCCTTGCAGCTGCGCGTTTGGGACTGCAACAGCCCGCAGATCGTCAGCGCACTTCTGGGGCTGCACACAACCATGCGTGGAAGTTTCCTTTAGCCTGAAGATAACCTGAATTCATGTAATAGAGGATTTTGCAAAAATCCAATAAGCGATTTTCAAAGAACAAAATATAGATCGAAATGGCCTAGTTCGTCTATATATTACACTTTGGAGCGACTGGAATCGATTTTTGCAAATCCTGAATCGGATGCTCTAAATATGGAGGATACCTGCAGTGTTTGCGCGGGTATCTTTTTTTATTTAGACCATTGCTGGTTTACAAGTGGAAAAGAAAAGGTATATAATAAAACAAAAGTTTCTCTAAACCAAAATAATTGTATAGACGCAAAAATGATTATCATTCTCATTTGCTAAACATGCTGCTTCGGGCTTCCCGAAGCAGCATGTGCTATTTTAGGGCACTTAACAATGGATATCATTCTCAATGAGATGCTAGTACAAGGAACAAAATATGGAAAGGAACGTGACATGATGCAAGCTGTTCAACGATTACAAGATACATTGTCTCCCTCTAACCGAACCCTTTCAAAAAACAGTGGCAGCGGACGACCCGGTCCGAATCGTAAGCCGCAATTTCAGCTTAAAAGTATGCTGAAAAACAAGGAGATGCAAGCTGCTCTAGGTAGTGGATTGCTGATGTTGATGGCATGGGGAGTCTCACATTGGTGGCAATGGCTATCGGTCATTCTGTATGTGGTGTCCTATGCCCTTGGGGGCTGGTCCAAAGCCAGGGAAGGAGTCGAAACACTGATCCGAGAACATGATCTGGATGTTAACCTGCTCATGATTGCTGCCTCCCTAGGAGCTGCGGCCATTGGCTATTGGAATGAAGGAGCCATGCTGATCTTTATTTTTGCACTCAGCGGTGCGCTGGAGAGCTATACCACCGAGCGTAGTAGTAAGGATATTTCTGAGCTTATGGCGTTGAAGCCGGAAACGGCTTTGCGCTTGTCTCGCGAGGGGACCGAAACGGTCGGCATTGAGCAGCTGTTGCCAGGCGACCTGCTGCTGGTGAAGCCGGGCGAACTGATTCCGGCGGACGGCCGAATCTCTAAGGGCGTTTCGGCAGTGAATCAGGCATCGATTACCGGTGAATCTATTCCGGTAAATAAGGTGGAAGGTGACGAGGTATATGCGGGCACCATTAATGGAGAAGGGGTGCTATATGTGGAGGTTAGTCAGTCCTCAGAGAACACTTTATTTTCGAAAATCATTCGTATGGTGGAAGAGGCTCAGACCGAAGTTCCTGATTCCCAGCGTTTTATTAAAACGTTCGAATCGGTGTACGCTCGAATTGTTGTTGCTGTCACGCTGATCGTCATTGCCGGTGCACCCATAGCATTAGGCTGGACGTGGGCAGCAGCGTTTTACAAGGCTATGGTGTTCCTCGTCGTGGCCTCCCCCTGTGCGCTCGTATCATCCATTATGCCAGTAATGCTATCGGCCATTTCCAACCGTGCCCGACGGGGCATCCTGTTCAAAGGTGGTGCACATGTGGAGAATATGGCATTGACTTCTGTTGTTGCTTTTGACAAAACAGGCACGTTAACGATGGGGTCACCTGTCGTCACGGATTGGATTACCGCCGCAGAATACGATGCCGATGAGTTATTGCATATGGTCGCCACAATTGAAAGCTATTCTTTGCATCCACTGGCGCGAGCGATTGTAGCCAAAGCCGAAGCTGATTTGGGACAGAGAGATCTTCTTCCAACCGAAGAAGTGCAGGCACTCACCGGATGGGGAATGGAAGGCATCATAGGTGGGGTGAAGTGGAAAATTGGGCGTACAAATGTACTGGATGAACCTGGTTCTCTGGCAGAGCCAAAGTGGATGGAGAGTCGGGCCCGGCTGGAAGCTGAGGGCAAAACCGTATCCATCATCCTCGCGAATGATCGGATTGCCGGAATGCTGGCACTACGCGACGAGCTGCGTCCGCAGGCCCAAGAGTCCGTGAAACGACTGCAAGCGCAGGGTATCCGGGTTGTCATGCTAACCGGGGACCGTCCAGAAACGGCCGCTGTGATCGCGGCGCAGGCCGGAGTTGACGCCGTGTATGCTGGCTTAATGCCGGAGGACAAAGTCAGCCATATTCGCATGCTGCGGGAGCAGTACGGGCATGTCGTCATGGTCGGCGACGGTGTGAACGACGCTCCTGCGTTGACAGCGGCAACCGTAGGACTAGGCATGGGGATGCATGGCAGCGGAGCCGCACTGGAGGTCGCAGACGTTGTGCTGATGAACGATGGAATCGAGGAGATTGCTCCGACGGTAGCACTGGCCCGCAAGGCGCAGCGGGTGGTTAAACAAAATATGATCTTTGCGGTAAGTGTCATTTTGCTGCTTGTGATCAGCAACTTTGTGCAAGATATAGCCCTGCCATTTGGGGTTATTGGGCATGAAGGTAGCACATTACTGGTTATTTTGAATGGCCTGCGCTTATTACGGTCATAGGGCTAATAATCAGAAGTTTATAAACAGGAAGGAGCATTCAAACCTCTTAAAATCCAAGGGGTGAATGCTCCTTCTTTTGCAGCCTCGCAACGCTGTACGTCTATCTTCGGCGTGGCGTAGACCGTCGTAAGAACAAGGAAAACAATAGCCCTGCCAGCGCAATCCCTGTAGCAATGATAAAGGCATCATTAATGCCATGGATCGTCGATTCCGTAACAGCATTTCGGTACACCTGTTGTAGCGCCAACGATGAACCACTTTCTGTTGAAATACCCGCCGTTTGCGCGAGGGTTTGTCCCAACTGTGCTACCCCTTCGGTTAAAGGAACATTGGCGGTGGTAGCGACATTCGCATAATCCGCTACATGAATCGTGGTCCGGCTGCTCATTACAGTAATGAGCCAAGCGGTACCGATAGACCCGGCAATTTGCCGTACTGTATTGGACATGGCTGTACCATGGCTACCGAGATGGGGAGGCAACTGGTTTAGCCCTTCCGTCTGGACGGACATCATCAGCAGTGACATTCCGAAGCTGCGAATCGTATAGATGATCATAATATGTCCGTAGGTGGTGGCGTCGGTTAGCAGACTGAACTCCCATGTCGTGACTGCCGTAATGATCAGCCCAATGATCGCCAACGGCCTTGCGCCTATACGGTCAAATACTGCCCCTGATATGGGTGACATCACACCCATCAGCAGTGCACCCGGCAACAGCAGCAGACCGGATTGCAACGGTGTAAAGCCGCGTATATTTTGCAAATAGATTGGCAGCAGCAGCATACCGCCAAACATCGTCATGTTGACGGTAGCCCCGACTAAGGTTGATACAGTAAAAATATCATATTTAAACACACGGAACTCCAGCATCGGCTGTAGCATGTTCAGCTCGCGCACGATAAACAATACAATAAACACAATCCCGGCAGCGAGTGTGAGTATTACTGTATTGCTACCCCAGCCTTTGTCCCCAGCTGAACTAAAGCCATACAGCAGGAAGCCAAACCCAAGGGTGGAAAAGACGGTTCCCAGCAGGTCAAAGTTCGGTTTCGTTAGCTTGGATACATTTTTGAGCCAGCGTATGGCAAACAGAATATCAATGACCGCCAGCGGAATAACAAGTAAAAATAGCAGCCGCCAGCTGTAATGCTCCACAATATAGCCGGATAAAGTTGGTCCAATCGCCGGGGCAAACATCATGGCGATTCCCATAGTACCCATGGCAGCGCCCCGTTTTTCTGGAGGAAACACAGTCAGGAACACGTTCATCACCACAGGCATGATGATGCCTGCTCCGCTGGCCTGGATAACACGTCCAACCAGCATAGGCGCAAAGCCGGTACTGGCAGCACAGACGACAGACCCGGCAGTAAATAACCCCATCGCGGAGATGAACAGCGCACGTGTTCCGAAGGACTCAATCAGAAAAGCAGTGATAGGAATCAAAATCCCGTTGGTTAGCATATATCCGGTGGAAAGCCATTGAACGGTTGTGGCAGACACATTGAAATCATTCATTAAGTGTGGAATGGCCACGTTAAGCAGCGTTTGATTCAAAATCGAAATGAAGGCGCCTAGCAGCAGCACGGACAGAATACGTCCGACGGACATTTTTTGATCCATGACAGCCCCCTACTTGTGAACTCTGATAGTCGCACTCATTCCCGGGATAATACCCAGCCCCTTGTAACCTTGAATGGAAATATTGACAGGCACGACCTGCGTCACCTTGGTATAGTTGGCAGTGGTGTTGGAAGTGGGCAGTAGTGAAAAAGTCGATGCGGTCGCCAGGCCGATCTTTTCGAGTTTACCGCTCAGGGACGTATCCGGGTAAGCATCAATATATACATCTACGGTTTGTCCTACTTGAAGATCCTGTACAGCCGTTTCGTCTATATTGGCGGTAATCCATAAATTGTTTAGATCAAAAGCCTTCGCTAAAGGCGTGCCTGCCCCAACAATTGAGTTGTTGACCGCAGATTGCTGCACGATGGTACCATCGGTTGGAATCGTAACGCTAATTCGGCTTCCGCCTCCTTCTACATTACCCAGTGTGCTTCCAGCGGTGTAGGTTTTACCAACTTCAGCATTCCAGCCTGTGAGCTTGCCAGCGCCTGGAGAGGCAACGGTAACCGCTTGTCCACTCACTTGGGCATTATCGGTTTTTATGTAGTTGGCGGATTGATTGTAGTAATAGGCGGCGGCTCCACCTCCTGCCAGAATAATGATAATAACTAGCAAGTTGACTAATATGGCGCGTGAATTCATGTGTTAACATGCCTCCCTAGTTCTTGGATTTTCAAAGTATGCGTCAAACGATTCATAATATTCAGATGGATTTTGGGCAAGGTTAAGAGCGCATGCGAAAAGGATGATTTTGCTGACAAAGGATGATGCGCATAATGACGACGACCAGAATCATGATTGTATATGACAGTGAAAATGGGCATACCGAACGTCTCGCACGCTCAATTGCAGAAGGAGCACACCTTGAGCACACGGAAGTGTTGTTAAAGCATGTAAATGAGGCCGATGTGAATGAGCTAGTGAGTGTGGATGCGATCCTATGGGGTTGTCCGGGGCATTTTGGTACGATCAGCAGCGGTCTGAAAAGCTGGATTGATAAGCTGGGGTATCTGTGGGCGCAGGGCAAGCTGGTGGACAAAATCGGCGCTGTGTTTTGCACAACCGCTACCGTTCATGGTGGATTGGAATCCACACTTCTGAATTTGATTACTCCAATGCTTCATCAAGGCATGATTATTGTAGGACTGCCCGCCAATATTACGGAAAATGCATTATACGGCTCCTATTACGGCGTAGGGATAACATGTCCGGTGGAGACTGACCCCAATGGACCACCTAATCTTCCAACGGGTGATGATCTTGCACTAGGCCGCTCTTTGGGCAAACGGGTCGCTGAAATAGCGGGACGGTACCGTAGCGCTGAAAGAGAATAGGAGGCTACCGATGACCATTGCTTTTATCGTAGTAGCTGCGGTTGCCTTTATTTTTTTGCTGGTATTTAATACGAAGATGACGCGCAAGTCCTCTTCCAAGACTCGCTCTACCGAAGAGGACTCACGGCAAAGAAGCAAACGTCCTTATCCTGTACAGGTGGAACCCGAGGCGCGTGAATGGATAGATCCTGCGCAAGAGACGCCTCCTAAGGATATCGATGTCGAAGAGCATCATGCGGAGGAACAACACAAGGTGCCTGATATCCAGACGGATAAGAAGGTGGAAAAAGATCGCGAGAATATTAAAGATGCTTACGGAGATCAGGATTATCGTGCGGCTTTACGTGGTTTTGCCAAAAAGGACGAAGAAAAGGAAAGACATTCCCCAATATCCAATGGAGAGAAGGAGACTCACAAAAGTGAGGACGAGCAGTATCGTGAAGCATTGCGCTCCATGAACCAAAAAAAATGAGGTATCTCCATGTGAACACGCCAAAAAGGCTGCTTATCTGTCTGGATTACAGGCAGAAGGCGGCCTTTTTGTGTTGCTCGGCTATAGCCATTCGGTTAGCCCAATCATCGTAATTAAGCCGAGAATAAAAGAGAATGTGGCGATCCGCTGGTTGCCATCCCCGTGACTCTCGGGAATCAGTTCCTTGTAGACGATAAACATCATGGCTCCGGCGGCAAAAGCAAGGCCGTAAGGTACCAGTCCGTTCACCCAGCTACTCAAATAAAAGCCGATCAGACTCGTAATGATTTCCACAGCTCCGGTGAGGGTAGCAATGCCCAAGGCCTTGAAACGGCCGATGTTTTGATTCACAAGGAACAACGCTACGATAAAGCCTTCCGGGGCATTTTGCAGGCCGATAGAGAAGGCGATCAGATTGCCGAGATTGTGAGTCTCACTCGCATAGCTGACCCCAACAGAGAGTCCTTCCGGTAAATTGTGCAATGTAATAGCTGCGATGATGAGAAAAGATTTGGATTCCAGTTGAAAGGTCTTGGAATCTGGGTCCTCCAAATCCGCATGGGGAATGTACATCTCCATCACCAGTAATACGAGGCAGCCGAGCAGAATTCCCGCAGTCAGCACGAACCAATTGGAATGCTGGATCGCTTCGGGAATGAGGTTATACACGGAGGCAGAGGTCATAATTCCTGCGGCATAAGCCAACAGAACATCGCGAAGCCGATGCGTGATATTACGCATAAACAGTATGGGCACGGCGCCGAGTCCAGTGGACAGGGCAGAAATAAAGCTACCTACAAAAACGTCATTCATAATCGGGATAATCCCTCCATACCTGATTTATCTTTAAGCTTCGCTTCATGAAAACTTCATTTGACTGTTTACAGCTATTTCCGCATAATGAAATTAGGATTTAGAATCAGTCTAAGTCATAAAAAGCTACAAAACAAGTGATTCGTTTTTGTAATATCCGGGTGTCCACATTTTGGGATAAGCTTCTGGCGGAATTACTTTTAGAGTATATGCAGTTGCCCAGCGCCCGGTTCCGAAAACTCGTTATATAATACTTATGATATTTTAGGAGGAACCAAGATATGTACAAGTCCATTATTATAGGTACCGGCCCTGCCGGTTTGACCGCTGCAATTTATCTGGCACGCGCTAACATGAGCCCACTGGTGATCGAAGGACCACAGCCAGGCGGACAATTAACTACGACTACGGAAGTTGAAAATTTCCCAGGTTTTCCGGAAGGAATCATGGGACCCGATTTGATGGATAATATGCGTAAGCAAGCGGAGCGTTTTGGCGCTGAATTCCGCACAGGCTGGGTAAACAAAGTAGACACAACTGCTCGTCCATTTACTTTGGATGTAGAGGGTTTGGGTGAACTGGTTACCGATACGCTGATTATTTCCACAGGAGCGACTGCCAAGTACCTGGGTATTCCCGGTGAACAGGATAATATCGGACGTGGCGTAAGCACTTGCGCAACATGCGACGGCTTCTTTTTCCGTGGCAAAGAAATTGTTGTCATCGGCGGCGGAGACTCTGCACTGGAAGAAGCCAATTTCCTGACTCGTTTTGCCTCTAAAGTAACGTTGGTGCATCGTCGTGAAGAAATGCGCGCCTCCAAAATTATGCAGGATCGTGCTCGTGCGAACAACAAAATTGAATGGGCGCTTAATCGTACTCCTGTAGAAGTGATTGCGGACGAGAACGGAGTCACTGGCTTGAAAGTACTGAATAATGCAACAGGTGAAGAGGAAATCATTACAGTTAGCGGCGTATTCGTGGCGATTGGTCATCATCCGAATACGGGCTTCCTCGAAGGACAAATTACAACGGATGCGAACGGTTATATCGTCGTAAATCCGGGTACTTCCGAAACAAACGTGCCTGGCGTATTCGCTTGTGGCGACGTACAGGATACACGCTACAGACAAGCAATTACCGCAGCAGGTAGTGGCTGCATGGCTGCTATGGACAGCGAGAAATACATCGAAAGCCTGGAGCACAGCGCACTGGCCCTGTAATGATCCACGCAAGTTTGAATAAATATGATGTAACAAAATAAATGATGAGGTGATATTCATGGAAAAAGCAATCGTATACACATCTACAAACTGCCCGCATTGCCGTCAAGTAAAAAGCTACTTGAGTGAAAAAGGCGTGGAGTACGAAGAACGCAACATTGAAACCAATGAAGCTTTTGCTCAAGAGGTTTGGGATATGGGCATTCGTGCCGTTCCATTGACTTTGATCGGGGAAGAACGTATTTCCGGTATGAACAAAACCAAGTTTGAAAAAGTGTTGAACGCTTAATCCAACCTAACAGCAGACGACGGTCCTATGATCGTTATATGGTTAAGAAAAGGCTCCTATCGCAGCTACATACTGCAATGGGGGCCTTTTTACTTATAAGGACACGCGTACACGCCCGAGAAAAGGAGCGGTTGCTGCATAGGCGGCGCCTAGCATCGTCGAACGGCTGCCAAGCGTGGAGAAACGAATCTGTAGTTGCCGACGGTGATAGGGCAAGGCACGTTCGTCAATCACTTCACGCATACTTTGCTCCAACCAAGGTCTGGCTTCCGCCAGTGGACCGCCAATGATAAGCATCCCGGGGTTAAGGCTGTTCACAATGCTGGTAATACCCACACCCAAATATCGTCCAATATCTTCAAGGACGCTTAATGTACTCGCTTCACCTTGCTGAGCAAACGGCAGTAGTTCCGCTGTATTATGTGCAGGCAGTTTCAATGTGGATGATGCATACGCCTTCTCTGAAGCATACAGCTCCCAGCAGCCGCGACTACCACAGGAGCAGAGCCGTCCGTTCCAATCAATGGTCATATGACCCGTCTCTCCGGCGTACCCCCAAGCTCCTTGATACGGTTTGCCGTCAATGATAATCCCGGCCCCGATTCCAGACCCTGCACTGATGTAGACCAGATCCCGCACCAGCTGTCGGTGATCGCCGTCCATACCATAGTACAACTCGCCCTGCGCGCCGACGTTGGCTTCGTTATCTACTACGACGGGCAGACCTAGCTCAGCCTCAAGCTGCTGCCGCAGCGGAACCCCTTCCCAGCCCAGATTGGGTGCGAACAGCACGGTTCCGGTCTCATCCACCATACCCGGTACCCCCAGTCCAATGCCGACAATACCATGAGGGGAGGGAGGAGTGACCTGCATAAGCTCCTGAACGAGCTTTCGAATCTGTTCCATAACAAAGGCGGGATCATGCTGGGTTAGAGAAAAGGTAAGCTCCGTTTCAATGGTACCTGCCAGATCGGTCAGAGCGCCCTTGATGTACTGTACGCTGACCTCAATACCGAGTACAAAGCCTGCACGGCTATTGAACAGCAGCATTAAAGGCTTACGCCCACCGCTGGATTCTCCTAATCCTGTCTCATACACCAATCCATCGGTAATGAGCTCTGCCACCAGATTGGAAACGGTTGCCTTGTTTAATCCAGTTTGACTGGATAACTGTGCCCGGGATAGCGGAGCATGAAGGCGAATACGCTCCAGCACAATGGATTTATTCAGCTTTTTGACAAGCGCCTGATCGCCAGTGACATTCATGGTTCATTCACTTCCTGTTGGTGTAATTCCTGATATTATATCATAAAAACAAACTTAGTTTAAGCAATAGACAAAGTCTTTTGGCTGTGCTAGAATCGTTTTTGTAAACGTTTACTATAAAGGAGGAACTTATAATGGCTTATTTCGAACAGGTATCTAAAATTAACTTTGAGGGCAAGCAATCCGACAATCCTTTTGCGTTCAAATTTTATAATCCACAGGAAATTGTAGCGGGAAAAACGATGGAGGAGCATTTACGTTTTAGCATGGCCTACTGGCATACACTGGTTGCAGGCGGCTCCGATCCTTTTGGTGTAGAAACAGCGGAACGTCCATGGTCCAAGTTTACCGGGCTGGATTTGGCGAAGGCACGTGTGGAAGCTGCCTTTGAACTGCTGGATAAGCTGAATTTACCTTATTTCGCTTTCCACGATGTGGATATTGCACCGGAAGGCGCGTCATTGAAGGAATTTTACAGCAATCTGGATACCATCGTGGATCTGATTGAGGACCATATGAAAGCTACGGGGAAAAAACTGCTGTGGAACACGGCGAACATGTTTAGCCATCCACGTTATTTGCATGGTGCTGCCTCGACTTGCAATGCAGATGTATACGCACACGCAGCTGCTCAGATTAAAAAAGGACTGGAAGTGGGCAAACGTCTGGGCGCAGATAACTATGTTTTCTGGGGAGGCCGTGAAGGCTACGAAACACTGCTGAACACGGATTTGAAGCTGGAGCAGGACAATTTGGGACGTATGTTCCATATGGCCGTAGACTATGCGCGTGAAATTGGCTTTGACGCTCAGTTCCTGATTGAGCCAAAACCGAAGGAGCCAACGAAGCATCAGTATGATTTTGATGCTGCGACGACGATTGCTTTCCTGCAAAAATATGATCTGGATCAACATTTCAAGCTTAATCTGGAAGCTAATCATGCCACCTTGGCGGGTCATACTTTTGATCATGAAGTGCGTGTAGCACGGATTAACGGCATGCTGGGATCACTGGATGCAAACCAGGGAGATTTGCTGCTGGGCTGGGATACGGACGAATTCCCGGTTGATCTGTATGATGCGACCCTGACGATGTATGAAGTGCTGCAAAATGAAGGCTTGGGCCGTGGTGGTATCAACTTTGATGCCAAGGTACGCAGAGCATCGTTTGAGCCAGAAGACTTGTTCCTCGCGCACATCGCAGGTATGGATACGTATGCGAAGGGGCTGAAGGTAGCTGCCAAACTGATCGAGGATCGTGTGTTTGAGGACTTTATTGAGAAGCGCTACAGCAGCTTTAAAGAAGGTATTGGAGCAGACATCGTATCCGGAAAAGCAACGCTTGCTTCTCTGGCTGAATATGCTCTGGCGAACGAAACACCACGTAAAAACGTATCCGGTCGCCAGGAATATCTGAAAGCAACATTAAATCAATACATTTTGGCTGACTAAGCATATATAAAATAAGGAATACACGATAACAGGGAAGGAGGAACTCCGATGCAGGAGAAGCTAAATCAGGAGCAGGAACGCTATGTCATCGGCGTAGATTTGGGTACCAGCGCGGTCAAAACGGTGCTGGTTAACCTCAAGGGTCAGGTGGCTTATGAAACCTCCCAGTCTTATCCACTCCATCAGCCGAAGGCAGGATATAGCGAACAGCATCCTGAGGACTGGGTCAGTGGCACGTTAGCATCACTGAAACAGCTTGTGGAGAAGGCCGGAATCGGCGGCACAGATGCCGTAGACGGTATTAGCTTTTCGGGACAGATGCACGGGCTTGTGCTGACTGACAAGGAAGGCCAAGTGCTTCGTCCGGCTATTCTGTGGAATGACACGCGTACGACAGCACAATGCCGTCGTATTGAAGAACAGCTCGGGTCGGACCTGCTGAATATCGCACGTAATCGCGCGCTGGAAGGCTTCACGCTGCCCAAGCTGCTGTGGGTGCAGGAGCATGAGCCAGACGTGCTGGCCCGTGCGGCACATTTTATGCTACCCAAGGATTATGTGCGCTACTGTCTGACAGGAGAGCTGGCGACGGAGTATTCGGATGCGGCGGGCACGCTGCTGCTGGATATTGCGAACAAGCAGTGGAGCGAAGAGATCGCTGCCGCGTTTGATCTACCGTTGTCGCTGTTCCCGCCGCTGGTGGAATCCTTTGATCAGACGGGTACGCTCTTGCCGGAGATTGCGAAGCAGATCGGGCTTTCGCCTGAAACGAAGGTCTTTGCAGGTGGTGCGGACAACGCATGTGGCGCGATTGGTGCCGGCATTTTGAGTGAAGGCCGCACCCTATGCAGCATCGGCACCTCAGGGGTTGTACTTTCTTATGAGGAACGCAAGGATATTGATGTGCAGGGGCGGGCGCATTTTTTTAATCATAGTGAGCAGGATGCTTATTATATTATGGGGGTTACGCTCGCGGCCGGATACAGCTTGACTTGGTTTAAGGATACCTTTGCACCAGAGCATTCTTTTGATGCACTATTGGCAGATGTGAATTCTATTGAGCCGGGCAGCCAAGGGCTGCTGTTCACGCCTTATATCGTTGGCGAACGTACACCTCATCCGGATGCAACCATTCGAGGCAGCTTTATCGGGATGGATGCGGGACATAAGCTTGCGCATTTTACACGAGCGGTACTGGAAGGAATAACGTTTTCGCTCAAGGAATCTATAGATATTCTTAGAGGGACGGGCAAAACGGTGAATGAAGTGATTTCCATCGGCGGCGGTGCGCGTAATGAGGCATGGCTGCAAATGCAGGCAGATATTTTTAACGCGGATATCATCAAGCTGGAAAGCGAGCAGGGACCTGCCTTGGGGGCGGCCATGCTGGCTGCTTATGGTAGTGGCTGGTTTGAATCTCTGCAAGCGTGTGCTGAAGCATTTCTGCATGAAGCAGCGAGATATTCGCCGAACCCGGACCGTGTGGCACAGTATGAAGGTCTATACGAGCTGTATCGTGAAGTTTACTTGCACACGCGAGAGCTAAATGAGCATTTGGCAGTGTATCGCTGAATACGGTGAGCTTTAAGCGTAAATAAGAAACGGCTTCGGGTGTAAGAAACCCCCGAAGCCGCTTTTCATGTGATGATGAGTTGGAATTAAATACTTTTCTTGATTTTCGCATAATCTTCATGCATAGAGCTGGCTGCACAACCCGGACATGACTTGCTCGACGAACACCCCGCACAGGCGCCTTGACGGCTTTTTCGCAAAAATCGTACCAGCACCCACGCACTATAACCGAGGATCGCCAATAAAATGATGATATTGATCATGGAATTCACTTCCTTTTATTTACTATAGGGCCTGACTTTAACCCCAACCTAATAATCTGCCGCATTGATAGATCAAGACGGCAATGATATATGCAACGGCCAAAGGATAGATCACAGAAAATGCGGTCCAACGCCACGAAAGGGTTTCTTTACGAATGACCGCTACCGTAGCCAGACACGGAACATACAACAGAATGAACACCATAAAGCTAAGAGAGGCAAGCGGTGTAAAGGCATGTCTGACTTGTAGTTCAAGTCCCTGCATATCAGGAACGTGGTAAATAATATTCATCGTTGATACGACAACTTCCTTGGCCATAAAGCCTGTGAGCAGGGAAGCCCCTGCTTGCCAGGTGCCAAAACCGAGAGGGGCTAGTAATGGAGCGAACCAACCTCCAACGGTGGCAAGCAGGCTGTCATCCATTTCTACCCCGAAGCCCTGCGGACCGAAATTGGACAAGAGCCAGATGCCAACGGAACCTGCAAGAATAATGGTTCCGGCTTTACGGACGAAGCCTTTAACCTTCTCCCATGTGCTGCGGAATAGTGTAAGAGCCTGCGGCACTCGATAGGGAGGAAGTTCCACGATGAAGAGGGAGGGCTCACCCGACAAAATGGATACTTTGGAAAAAATTTTGGCAAGTATAAGTGAAACGACGATTCCTAACACATACATCAGCATGATGATGCTTGCCGCATGTGTTGGGAAAAACACACCCGCAAACAACGCATATACCGGCAGGCGGGCCGAACACGACATAAAGGGCACCAGCAACGTGGTAATGAGACGCTCTCTGGGCTGTTCAATGGTGCGTGCTGCCATAATCGCAGGGACATTGCAGCCAAATCCGATGATGAAGGGAATGAAGCTTTTCCCGTTCAAGCCCACGGCTTGCATCAGACGATCCATTAGTATCGTGACCCGTGCCATATACCCGGAGTCTTCGATCACCGAGATAATCAGAAATAAAATAGCAATTTGAGGCAGAAAAACAAGCACACCCCCGACTCCAGCCACGATGCCGTCCACGACTAGACTTTGCGTAAAGGCAGACGCGTTCAAGTGAACGAGTAATTCAGAAATCCAACTGCTGAGTGCACCTGAAAAAAATCCATCCAGCATATCTGAAAGGATCGTACCCGCCCAATCGAAGGTGAACTTGAAGGTAGCGTACATCAGCAGCAAAAAGATCGGAATCCCCAGATACCGGTGAGTTAATAGTGCATCTAGCCTATCCGTTAGGCTGTGCGGCTTGAGCTTGGAGGTGTCGAGTGCCTTGGTACACAGATCAGCAATCCATGCTGTTCGTACAGAACGAATATGCTGAGCAGGCGTGATGGCACAGCCTTCACTGAGCAGGTCTTCTTCGCAATGGCGAATACGCGCAGTTACTTGTTCACGCTGCACCTCATCCGTCATCCATTCCATGACGACAGGATTGTTTTCCAGACATTGCAGTGCGGCCCACCGGAGTTGCGGTACAGATGCATCCGGCAGTAAGTTGCAAATATCATGAATAGCCGCTTCGACGGCTGGGCCGTAATCCAGTTGAAAAGTATTGGATGCATGTCTTACTTCTCGAAGAGATGCGAGCATTTGCTTACTTCCACTACCTGTGCGCGCCACCATAGGAATGATGGGAACGTTCAATTGTTCAGCCAACAATTCCTTGTTTACGCGAAGACCCGTGGCATCAGCTACGTCAGTCATGTTTAAGCCAAGTACAAGGGGACGGCCATATTCCAGTAGTTGTACGGTCAGATAGAGATTACGCTGGAGCTGGGAGGCATCCACGATATTGATCAGGGCCGCAGGCGGCTCTTCCAGCAAATATCGGGTTGCAACACCTTCATCCAGCGAAAGAGGGAGTAAAGAGTAGGCACCTGGCAAATCCACCAATACGGCAGACTTGTCACGCAGGAGCCCTGTTTTCTTTTCCACGGTGACGCCGGACCAGTTCCCTACTTCTGCATACGTACGAGTCAGCTTGTTGAATAATGAGGTTTTTCCTGTATTGGGATTGCCAAATAGAGCGATCATGTCCATGTCGGAACGACCTCCAGTTGTTTCACTTGATTTTGACGGAGGCCGACCAGTTGGCCGTTGCATTCAATGACGATCGGGCCGCCCAATAAACTGATTTTTTTTAAGCGTATGATGGAACCTTCGTTGATGCCCATGTCTGTCAAGCGGCGGCGCAATGAGGGATGAAGAGGGTCAAGGGATTGCAAACGCACAGTCTGACCTAGTGGCGTACGAAGAAGTGAAATACATTCTGGCATGGTGTTCAGCCTTTCTGATCTAGAATGAGAATCAATATCATTTACTTCCGATGCCAGTACCATATCATGAGGATACTTAGATTGCTGTGATAAAATTCGCTGCGAACGACATGTTTGCCCCTTGCTCCCATCTGTTATATCGCCGAGTATGTGTGTCGCAACCTGTCTTTTTAACTGTCCCATTACTCGTCTGCAACCGACAAAACTAGAGCGCTTGGGGCAACTGTTTTTATGGTAAGATAGAGCTGTTTATAACTATGCTAAGAAGGGCAGGAACGCTCTGTATGAACAGAAAAATCGGGGTTAGGCTTGTAAAATGTCTGGTTGCGGGTGCAGCGCTGGCTGTGTTGCTGCCGCAGGCTGTGGAGTGGGGCAGCAATGTGTATGCGGCGTCGATCAAGCCGGCTCCATCGGTATCATCGCAGCAGCTTCAGAACAAGCTTTTACAGGCAATGGCTACGCGGAGTGAAACGCTGACCTTTACATATCAAGGGCGAGTGAACGGTCTCAAACAGCAATTACAGACGGCCATCCAACAGGCCATGGAGAGCGATCCGTATGTGAATTATACGATCAAAAGCTACGCATTCAGCTATACAGGCACAACGACCTCCGCTCAGGTTACGATTCGTTTAAGCTACCGGGAGACGAAGGAACAGACAGCTTATGTGGATAGCACAGTTAAAGCGGTGCTGGGGGATATTATTACGAAGGGAATGACGGATCATGAGAAGGTGAAGGCCATCCATGATTGGATCGTCGTTCGCCTGAAGTATGATGAAGCACAGCAAAAGTACACAGCCTACGATGGCCTGAAAACGGGAAGCACGGTCTGCCAGGGTTATTCACTGCTAGCCTATAAAATGCTGGAACGTGCAGGCATTACGAATCGGATTGTGGAAGGTAGAGCAGGGGGACAGCTGCATGCATGGAATCTTGTTTTATTAGATGGTCGATGGTATCACATGGATACGACATGGGATGATCCAACCCCAGATCGCGCGAACGAAGTAAGCACTTCATATTATCTGCTGACGGATACCGAAATGCGGCGGGATCACTCATGGGTGAAACCGTATCCTCAGGCGAATACATCGTATCGGGAAACCTTATCAGCACTGGTAGCTGCCGGAGGATTAAAGGCTGCTGTGTATCAAAAACTGTACAATACCCTCGAATATCCGCTGCAAGATGGTAAGGGTCTGGTTAAATCATCCGCCGACATCAAGGAACAGGTGCGTAAGATTGTAAATAAGGGAGGGACGACGCTTACCTTCGCCTATCAGGGAACAGAGCGAAGTCTCAAGGAGGATTTACAGTCCTTATATCAACTCGGCTTAAAATCCATTTCTTATCAGATTACGGACCTTGGAAGTACCGGCAATCTTCGGGTAACCCTGAAATGGACCTAATCATCTGCTGTAAAAAGCTACATTAACAAAGGAGTATTTTATTTATATGCACAGGCGTTCCTTTACCTATTTGCTTGGCACGCAGACCATGTCCAATGCGGCCGACATTCTTTATATTATGGCACTTGTGTCTTTGGTTTTTCATGAAACAGACTCCATCTTCTCTTCGGTGCTCGTTCCGTTGCTGCGAATGGGGGCACAGATGATCAGCGGCTTTTTAGCACCGCTCATTTTGGCCCGATTCCAGCTTCCTTTTATTTTATTCGTTTCTCAGTTCGGGCAACTGGCTTTCTTTGCTGTTCTGCTGGGCCACTTGTGGTCAGCAGGCACGGAGCCGATATGGGTGATTGTGTTTACGTTGGTGGCAGCCATGTCCTTTCTGGACGGATGGACTACGCCTGCGCGTAATGCGCTGATTCCTCGCCTTGCGTCCGGGGAAGGACTTATGCGGGCAAACAGTCTGGTATCGGTCAGCGATCAGACGGTGCAATTAGCGGGGTGGGGGCTTAGTGGTGTGCTCGTAGCCATGCTAGGTTCGGAAAAAACACTACTGGTTGCTGGCGGATTATATATGATAGCCATGATCTTCACCAGCCTGATTCGAGATCCACTAGAGGGCAAAGCTCATTATTTGCTGCAACCTGGAACAAGGGTGCGAGGTGGAGATGTCTCAGTTTTCGAAGCTCTAACTGAACCCGGGCAAGGGCATCATGACTTGCCTCCTGCACAGTTGGAAGATACACTATATGGCCCGGAATCTGAGAGCCCCACACTACCTCCCAAGCGTAAAAAGGAAATACTTCGTGAAGGCTGGAGCCTCATCGGAGCCAGTCGCAGACTGAAAGCTCTTATTTTTATGGATATGATTGACCTTCTAGGGGGTTCGGTTTGGGTAGGCGCGTTCACGCTTGCTTTCGCTCAGCAGGTCTTGCACAAAAGTGAGGCATGGTGGGGATACATCAATGCAGCGTATTTTGCAGGAGCGATTGGCGGCGGTATCGTGGTCCTCGCCTGCGTCAAGTATTTGCAGCGCAGACTGCTGCCCGCCATGTTGGCGGGGATGGCAGGTTATGGGCTGCTGACAGCTTGGTATGCACTGAACACATTACCGCCACTAACGCTGCTTATCGTGCTGTTGATGGGACTACCTGCGGAAATGTCCGTCGTATCCCGCCGTACGATGATGCAAATGAGTGTGTCTGTACATGATTTGCCTAAGGTGCTGTCCGCCCAGGCTACGCTGACAAGCCTAACGTTTTGTATTTCGCTGCTTTTAATGGGCTGGATTGCAGATCATTTGGGTATCGTTAATTTGTACTTGTTTTCAGCAGGGTTGACGCTGATTGCTGTCATATACGGTATTTTTAGTCGTCGTGCCTTATCTATGTCTTTATCAGCTGAAGTAGCTGCTTCTTCCAAATAAACAGAAAAAGAAAAAGAAAAGGCCCGTCTCCGGGCATATACAGGTGAACATGCGGATAAACAGTCTTGGACCAGGTTTACCAGCGTGTTCTCCCTGATATGTGGAGACGGGCTTTTTTTAATGTCTTCTATTATTTATCCGAAGAAGCATCCGGGCTCAAATCACATTCTTTTAATGGCACGATTTTAGTACGTTTGGTCCATTTGTAGCCGAGCCACAGCAGAAGGAATAGCGGCACACTCATGTACGTAGCGATCATCGTTTTCCAGTCAATCTCCTGTCCGGTGAAGGCATCCGCCCCTTGCCCGATAATGACAATGATACACAGAGCGAAGGCGAACAACGGGCCAAATGGGAACCAACGGGCTTTGTATGGAAGCTCACTCAGACTGTGACCCTGTGCATTAAAGGCACGGCGGAAACGATAATGGCTGACTGCAATTCCGACCCACGTAATAAATCCGCACATTCCAGAAGCATTCAGCAGCCAGTTATAGACTACACCGTCTCCATACAGGGAGGCGAGAAAGGCTAGCATACCGACAGCGGTCGTGATCAGCAGCGCGTTCATAGGAATGCCGCGTCTATTGATACGTCCGAGGAAACGCGGGGCTTTACCTTCTCGTGCCAAAGCGTACAGTACCCGAGTGGCCGCGTACATACCCGAGTTACCTGCCGACAATACGGAAGTCAAAATAACGGCGTTCATAACAGAGGCAGCAATCGCAAGCCCTGCTTTTTCAAATACGAGCGTGAACGGGCTGACCCCGATATCACTGATATCTCCCCGCAGCAGATTCGGATTGGTGTACGGAATGATCAATCCAATCACGAGAATTGCGAGAATATAAAAGAACAGGATGCGCCAAAAGATTTGACGGATGGCGCGCGGCACATTTTCACGCGGATTTTCGCTCTCTCCTGCGGCTACCCCAATCAGCTCCGTTCCCTGAAAGGAAAAGCCCGCTGCCATGAATACACCCAGTACAGCAAAGAATCCACCATGGAACGGGGCGTCTCCTACCGTGAAGTTGGCAAAGCCGACCGCAGGACCACCCATAATGCCGAAGATCATCAGCACACCTACAGTCAAAAAGATGACCACAGTCACAATTTTAATCATGGCGAACCAGTATTCAGACTCACCGTAGCCTTTGACGGTCAACGCGTTCAGTGCGAAGATTACGGCCAGGAATAACAGACTCCACCAGGCAGAGTGACTTTCCGGGAACCAGTATTTGATCAGCACGGTCGCTGCTGCCAATTCGGCAGCAATCGTCACCGCCCAGTTGTACCAGAAGTTCCAGCCCATGGCGAAACCAAAAGCCGGATCGACGAAGCGACCTGCATAGGTGTTAAAAGAGCCGGATTCAGGCATAAATGTAGCCAACTCACCGAGGCTGGTCATAAGGAAGTAGACCATGAGGCCAACTGCTGCATAAGCCAGCAGGGCACCACCGGGTCCAGCTTCGGCAACTGCGCCTCCACTGGCGAGGAACAGACCTGTTCCGATAGAACCGCCGAGGGCGATCATCGTCATATGGCGGGCTTTGAGACTTTTACGCAAGGTTCCGTCAGATGTTGCTCTGTGTTGCACGTTCAAACACTCCTTCATGAAATTGTATTTCATGTCAGGGCAAGAGCTAGAAGGAGGGGGAGTATATAAATCAAAAAACCGCAGGGAATACGCCTGCGGTTTTGTCTATGCATTCCGCACCATACCTTCTTCTATAACAAGATAGCTCAACACACGTGTCTGTGTTAGGACAGCGTGTGACAGTTCTGCTCCTTTCGGTTAGCAGCCCCAGCATTCGGAGTATTTACAAAGAGTCAGCTCCGCATACTTCGGCGGGTGTACCTTTCCACTGGAATCTCAGACGGCTCTTATCGTCTCCTCCGGTGTACCGATTACATCCGCGACCTCTACCTCATCATAAAACAGGGTTGATGAGGTGTATGACATGATATTTTATTGTATAGCGAATTACAGTATATCGTACCTGTACATCTTCTGACAATCGACAATTTTTTGAAAATCACTCGTAGAATCTTAAATTAAGAGTTCCGCTTGGCCATCTGCTGCCAAACTGTGCCCGCGGCTTGTTCGCCTGATTCGATGCGTTCCAGCGCCATTTTAGCCTGTAGACTGACCTCGAATTCGGGATCATCGACCGCCTTCTCCAACGCATCACGCGCATCCTCGGTTCCCACCTCGTATAAAAAACGTGCCGCCCGCCAGCGTACCAACTTGCTGCTATCCGACAGGGCTCCGATCATTGCACTGGTAGCGACCGGATCGCCGATGTCCGACAACGTGTCGCCTGCGGTGCGGCGTACTGCCGCTGAAGGATCGCGCAGCGCCTCGGCTAGCAGTTCCATCGCTTCCGGAGAGCGAATATCGCCCAGATAGACCACGCCCAGCCGCCGCAGCTGCATTTTATCGTCATGCAGCGCTTGCCGGATAAGCGGCAAATGCTCGGGCGTCGGTTCCAGCCGATCCAGCGCAGCGTAGCGTGTGCGCCAATCCCCGTGCTGCAGGGCCTGCTCCAGCTCGGCATCACTCCACTCGCGGCGTTCCTCCACGAATTCGCTGTTGTTTGCACCGTGGGCAATCGCTTGTTGGATAATCTGCTCCAGCCGCTCTTGTGGAAAGGCTGCCTCCAGTTCCTGCTCAACCTCACGTGCAATGTCCGGCAGTTCACCATAGCGGACGCCGTAATCACTCAGCTTGCGTTCCTTAATCAGCGTTGCACTCGCTACACGGGTAACGGCCTGCACGAATCGGTCGGACAAGGAAATTCGTTCCTCCTGCTGCCCTGCCTTGACTCGGATTTGCATAGGAAGGCCGCGAAAAAATTGCACAAAGACCTGTGCTTCGCCAAATGCTTCTCCAGAGGTTTCCTCTGGCAAATCCCAATTGGCGTCAGCGCCTTCCTCGCCTAGCTGATCCCGGACTTGACCCAGAATGGTGGACCAATCTGCATTCCCTTTGCGGTCAAGGGCTACGAAGTCGGTTGTGTGAAACACGCTTTTGACCCCTTCAATGTCCAACATGCTCCGGATAAATGGGGGAGCGGAACGCTCATTGTCCCGTGTATATGTTCTGCGGATACCCGCTTCCAGTCGCTCATCCAGATGCAGCATCATGGTGTTCGGACTGGGAGTTGGCTCGATAGATGTTATTTTCATAGCTCAGTACAGCCTCCTGTTCAAAAGTTCTCCATATATATCTTATCTGTATTGTAACTCATTCTGCGAATCTCTCCAAAGAGAAGTTGGCGTTTCCGAGGAAAACACAATGACATATCTCACACTAATTCAGGTAAACATGTCTGATGAATATGGAGGTTTTTTAATAAAAACAGGATGCTATATAAGCCGAACTCGGAAAATTAACATGAAAACGGAGTAGGCGGAATGGTGCTGTACAAGCGTAGCGGTCGCTTTGGTCCCCGGATTTTTACCCTAATCATAGGCCTTATTCTAGAAATCCGGGGGCGGTGGCGATGGGAAGTAGCATCCGAATGCGCAGTGGCACTATAGGTATCTTTATTCGGTTTATAGTTTGATGCTGTTTATGCATTCCGCCTCAGCGGATCGTTCTGGTGGCTGCGAATGAGCAGGGAGGCGATAAATCCCACAGACAGAACTGCCGCCAGCAGCATAAATGTAGTCATCTGATTGCCGCCATTCCCCATCAAACGAATGGAGAGCATAGGAGCTAGACTTGTACCGGCAAACAGGATGAAGGTATATAGTGAGACAGCTATAGCTCTCGCTGCACCGCCGAGCTGGCCGACGATTGCTATGAGTGAAGGAACACTCAGGGCAATGCCGCTGACAAAGCATACACTCAACACCACGATAGTCATAAGAGAGTGTGTCATTCCCATCAGCGCCAAACTCAGAATGGAAAGAATAAGAGCTGTACGTAATATAAGGTGCACACCGTATTTCTGGGCTAGCTTTCCTGCGAATGGTGAAAGGAGCATGCCGATGATACCAGCGGATCTGACATAAAGCATCTGTCGGCTATTCAGGCCAAATTCAGGGCCGCCAAGATAGTTACCCAAAACCGTATACATGCTCACAAAGGACATCAGGAGAACAAAAGCAACCGTGTAGCTTAACCATAAAGGATACGAGCGCAGAACGGTCTCCAACTGACTGAAAGCTGCCCAAATGCGAACATCTCGTTGAGGGGAGGGGGTTTTAGGTAGGAAAAAAAGGACGATTAGGAAGGTAATTGCATACAAAATGCCTAGCATCCGAAATACCGTATTCCACCCCATTTGTTCGCTAATGACAATACTAAATACCTGACCAGCAATACCCGCTACTAGAAAACCGGTGCTGATAAAGCCGATAGCTGTTACCCGTTTTTCGGCCGGAAACATATCGACGGCGTATGCGAGAGCAACGGGGGAAAAGGTGGCTGCAGCCAAACCTTGAAGCAAGCGCAGTGTAACTAATACAGAATATTGACTGGTTAAGCTGATGGATAACGAAATAATCGTTAATGCGAGCAGTCCGATGACGATAACCTGCTTTCGTCCAAAGCGGTTAGACAATCCACCATAAACAAGACATCCCGCCGCAAAGCCTAAGGAAAAGATACTGCCCGGTAGGGCTGCTTCGGCAAGCGTTTTTCCAAACACTTTAGCAAAAAGAGGGACCAAAGGGATCGTCACATACAGGCTGGACATAACGGCAACCGCTGACCAGCATAGGATTACAGTCATCCATGCATAAGGGAGAGCCACATTTTCTTTCTGTATAACGGTATGATTGGTTCGTAATTTACTCATCAATTGAACACTCCTTGATCATAAAATAAGTGGCTTGGTAATACACGAAATTAAATATATTAGGTAACCTAATTATATGTTTAAAAAAAATTTATCTGCCCACCCCCAATCTGTTTTCCATATGATGATGGATTTTTTCTATAATCCGCGAAAAAACGACCTGCTCCTCAGGCTCCAAAATACTCGCTAGAGAAGCACAGGAAGACCAAAATACAGGAAGCACTTGCTGTACAAGATGAGATCCCCCTTCTGTAATGCGCACATGAATTTTGCGTCGATCTGAGGAATTATGTTCTCTGATAATCCAGCCTCGTTGCTCTGTCCAGTCTAGGAGAGATGTAACAGATGCACGACGAATTCCCAGACGGTCGGCAATCATTGAAGGGCTCATCTGAGCCTGGGATTGGTGTAGTGTCAACAGCAACAATAAATCTAGCTTACTCTCTGTCAGGCCATAAGCAGCTAGATCCAAATCTATTGCGTCGAGCGTATTATCACCCGTCCATAGCAAGAAGAGACCAATACGGGCGAGTTGTCGATTCGTTTCTGCAAGAGCAGTTTGATCCATTAGCTCCAGATAAGGTTCTGGACCCAGACGGGGAAGAGGTTGCTGGACGGTGTCCCGCATACTTTGTTTTGGTGGCATACATTCACTCTTTTCATATAATTAGGTTATCTAACTATATATCAATATAGCGTATTGAAATGCATAAAACAATATCTAAAAAGAAATACTGCTACATTCAATGCAGAAGCAGGGTTAAAACTCGACAGAATGAACCAAACTGTGAATAGGTTACCAAAATGCGCCAATAGATAAGTGAAGGAGGCGTTCCTATGTTCCGCAAGCAGGAAAGAACGCTCATTATTGTATGTATAGTAATTGCGGCCATTATGCTATATGCCGTAATTAAAAGCATAGCTCGCTTGACTCCTTAGTTGGTAATCCAGAGTGATCCGCGATGTTTAAAATGTGAAATGAAGGAGTGAAACCCATTTGTCTTCACTGGACCCTGTATTACTAAGCCGGATGCTGACCGGAATTACCCTGTTTGTTCATATCGTATTTGCATCTATCGGCGTCGGCGTACCCTTAATGATTGCACTAGCAGAATGGCGCGGGCTGCGAACTGGTGATCCGCATTATACCCTGCTGGCCCGACGGTGGGCGCGAGGGTTTGTCATTACCGTTGCCGTGGGTGTCGTTACAGGTACCGCCATTGGTTTGCAGCTCAGCTTGCTTTGGCCCACCTTTATGCGGGTGGCTGGACAAGCGATTGCACTGCCTCTGTTTTTGGAGACGTTTGCTTTTTTCATCGAAGCTATATTCCTGGGCATCTATTTGTATACTTGGGATCGGTTTAAAAGCAAATATTTTCACCTGATGCTGCTCATCCCGGTAGCGATTGCCTCATCTGCATCAGCGGTTTTTATTACGACTGTGAACTCGTTCATGAACCAACCTCAAGGCTTTACACTCAAAAATGGAGTCATGACAAATATTCATCCCATCGAGGCCATGCTAAATCCGGCTACGCCGACCAAAGTTTCTCATGTACTGGCTTCCTCGTATACATTGAGCGCTGGGGTGCTGATGGGACTGGCTGCTTACAGTATGCTGCGGGGACGTAATCACGCTTATTTTAAAAAGGCGCTGAAGCTCACTGCCACCTGTACCATTGTGAGTGCCATCAGTACAGTGATGATTGGAGATGCATCCGGTAAATTTCTGGCCAAATATCAGCCGGAGAAGCTGGCCGCCGCCGAATGGCATTTTGATACGATGACGCACGCGCCCTTCGTATATGGCGGATACATGGATAAGAACGGTGAAATCAAATATGCCCTGAAAGTGCCTTATGCACTTAGTGTGTTGGCCGGGAACCTGCCCAGTACGGAGGTCAAGGGATTAAATGATTATCCCGTAGATGAGCGTCCGCCCCTGTCTATCCATTATATGTTTGACCTCAAAATCACCACAGGGGTGCTGATTCTCGTCATTCCGCTGTTGTATCTGATCCGCAAGCGTTTGCCAGGTCGCAAACCATACCCCAGATGGCTGCTGTTGGCGCTCATTCTGGTGGGGCCGATGGCGATGGTAGCTATTGAGCTCGGATGGATGTTCGCGGAGGTCGGTAGACAGCCGTGGATTTTACGCGGATATATGAAGGTGTCCGAAGCAGCAACCACTTCTACGAGTGTTGGGTGGATGCTGGTGTTGTTTGTTATTTTGTATCTGGTGTTGTGCTTCTCGGCCATTAAGGTACTCAGCAAGCTATTTCGCAATAAGGATGCGGTGGAAGAGATAAGACAGCTCGGCCTGGAAGGGGCTGATGGTAAGTGAGCTATGAAATTGTAGGCATCGCCATTTTGTGGACGTTCCTGTTCGGATATTTGCTTATAGCATCTATTGATTTTGGTGCAGGGTTTTTCAGCTTTTACAGTGTGTTAACAGGCCACCAGAACAAAATCCACAATATTATTCAACGGTATCTATCCCCGGTGTGGGAGGTAACAAACGTATTTCTCATCTTTTTTGTGGTGGGATTAAACGGGTTCTTCCCGGATGCGGCATATTACTATGGTACGGCGTTACTCGTTCCCGGCAGTATTGCGATTGTACTTCTCGCCATCCGGGGAGTGTATTATGCATACAATACGTATGGGCATTCCGGCACCAATAATATCGTCTACATGGCGTTGTACGGTGCGACAGGGTTACTGATTCCGGCGGCACTGTCGACGGTCCTCGCTATATCGGAAGGCGGCATTATTGTGGAGAACAGTACAGGTGTGCACCTGCAATGGGGGCAGCTATTAAGCAATCCCTACACGTGGGCGGTTATTTTTCTGGCGTTGGTAAGCGTACTGTATATCTCGGCGATGTTTTTGGCCTATTATGCCAAAAGGGCAGGAGACAAGGTCGCTTTTGAAATCGTACGAGGATATGCACTGCTTTGGAGCGGTCCAACGATTGTTGCGAGTCTGCTCGCATTTTTTCAGATTAACAAACAAAATCCAGATCATTTTACCAATATGCTGAACATAGCCTGGATGTTTGTCGCATCCTTCATATGCTTTGCGGGAGCAGTTTATCTGGTATGGCAGCGGCGGCATCTAGGGGTTTCGTTCATATTGGTGATGCTGCAATTTGCATTTGCCTGGTATGGCTACGGCCGCTCGCATCTCCCGTATGTTCTGTATCCCTACATTAATGTCTACGACAGCTTTACAAATTCTACGATGGCGTATGCGTTGATTACGGCGTTTGTTGCGGGTCTGCTGGTGCTGATCCCTTCGCTGATCCTGATATTAAGATTGTTTCTGTTCGATGCAAAATATGTGCGCGGACATGAAGGGAAGAAAGGGTGAGTTAGAGTGGCTGCTTTCGAGCATTTTACGATTATGTATGAGTCACCTATCATTATCGTCGTGGCGATTGTGTTTTTGTTTATTTATTCGGCACGCTTTAAAAATCCACAAGATTGACAACAACAGGTGGAACAGGCCTTCCTGATTGATCCGGGAGGTCTGTTTTTGCTGTATTATCGCAGAATTTCCTTTACAGACGTGATTGAATTATACTTTACATAGATCAGGATGTTGCATCATTTTATGTTCACACTCGAATGACAATATATAGTTAAATTGAACCGCTGCGTTTTTTGGAGAACGGGTTCATCAGGGAGGGAGCTGCATCATGCCCAAAGTTCGCTTTAACAATATGGATCATGTAAATACCGATAAAACCATCAAGCAATTCAGACAATGGCGGCAGGAGCGACGCAGCAAAATAAAGGATTATACGTTCGTTGTGCCAAACCATCCCCCGGAGCTGGAGTTTCTGCATAGCAATCGGGAGATGGCGACAGCCACCTGGGTGGGACATTCCACCTTTTTCATCCAGTATCTTGGGCTGAATATCATCACCGATCCGGTGTGGGCAGAGCGTATGGCTTTTGATAAAAGGTTGGCCCCGCCCGGCATTCGCATCCAGGATGTACCACCACTAGACATCATTCTGCTGTCTCATTCACACTATGATCATTTACATTTAGAATCCTTACGGAAATTATATCGTGCAAATACGCTGATGCTTGTACCCACAGGGTTAAAGGCAAAAATGATCCGCAAAGGTTTTCGTAACTGTCATGAGCTGCAATGGTGGGAGCATTTTACGGTAGGAGGGGTACGATTTACATTTGTTCCAGCCCAGCATTGGACACGACGCACGCCGTTTGATACGAACACTTCGCATTGGGGTGGATACGTTCTGCAAAGTGAACAGCAGGTGATTGGCTCTGCCACGTCCGTCACGGAATCTCATCCTCATTCGAATACAGATTCAGAGCATACACCGACGTTGTATTTTGTGGGAGACACTGGATATTTTCGTGGGTTTAAGGAGATTGGCGAGCGCTTTGCCATTGACCTGACCTTTATGCCGATTGGCGCGTATGAACCGGAATGGTTCATGACCTCGCAGCACGTGACACCGGAGGAGGCATTGCAAGGGTTTGTAGATTGCGGCGCAGATCAGATGATTCCGATGCACTACGGAGCCTTCAAACTAGCGGATGATACGCCAAGAGAGGCGCTGGATCGTCTCGAAGCGGAGCGTGAGCGTATGGGTATTGCGAAGGAACGCATTCATGTTCTAGGGCACGGAGAGACGCTGAAAATTGGACGTCGCTGTTCAACTACAATCTGAGAGATTCGACATCATCCTTATATAAGAGGATTTTGCAAAATCCTGATAAACAAAGCGGCTCGGCGGACAATTAACTTTGCCTGCCGAGCCGCCTTTTTTGGTTTTTAGCTATAATGCAGGGTTAAACTGCTTCGGAATCACTTGCCAAAGAGGAATCGCTGTTGGCGATGGGATGACGAACGATTTTAACTTCATAGAACGTGATTTTATTTTCAATAATATAGTCCGGAATTTGACGATGGCTATGGGATTCGCGGAAAGCTTCGCTTTTCGTCCAGCCTTGGAAGTTCTCTTTTTCTTTCCATCGTGTACTGATCGTTACTTCCTCATAATCCTCCGTGTTTTCAGTCAGCAGCACTTCCAGACCGAGAAAGCCTTCCATTTTTTCAACTTTTCCTTCTTTGTTAAATCTTTCGATGAGTAGATGTGCATTGCCCGGTGTGATTTTAGATGTATTTGTTACGATAACCATATTAAATTCCTCCTGAATGATGTGGTATGGTCGGTATAATAACCGGATAGCCATCCTCAAATTTGATGGTAGCGTTCATTTCATAAATGTCGCGAAGAAAAGCAGACGTCAAAATCTCATGGGGTTCGCCGACAACGGCGATTCGTCCCTTTTTAAGCGCAATCATATGATGACAATAGGCCGCAGCTTGCTGCAAATCATGTAGTACCATAACAATCGTCAAGCCGGACTCGTGATTGATACGCCGCAGCATATCCATAACTTCAAATTGGTGGGCGATATCCAGAAAAGTGGTCGGTTCATCGAGCAAAAGAATACCCGTTTGTTGGGCCAAGGCCATTGCAATTCGCGCTTTTTGTTGTTCACCTCCCGATAGAGTATGGAACATCCGATCCGCATAGGGCTGGATACCCGTGATCTTCATGACATGGTCCACGATTTGCTGGTCCTGTCCGGTATAGCGTACCTTCAAGCCCTTGGCATGAGGAGATCTTCCGTAAGCGACCAGCTCGCGGACCGTCAATAACGGCAGCATATCCTTCATTTGCGGTAGCATTGTAATCGTCTGGGCAAAATCACGCCGCTTGTATTCCTGCACGGGCTTGCCCAATACGGAAACCTGACCCTGATCCTGCTTGAGCAACCGGGTCATAATCCGCAAAAGCGTGGATTTGCCTGAACCGTTCGGCCCGACGATCGCGGTGAGCTGACCAGCAGGCAAGGTGATATTCACATCGACCAGCTTGAAATACCCACGTTGTAAGGAGATATGCTCACCCTGAATGGCTGTCATCCGAAATTCCCCCGTTTCTTGAGTAAGATTAAGAAGAACGGTGCCCCAATGACGGCCAGCAAAATACCTACAGGCAGTTCAATCGGGTCAAACCAGGATCGCGCCACCGTATCTGCGAGAACAACCAGCGTTCCGCCGCCCACAATGGAAAGGGGAAGGAGGAAACGATAATCTTCCCCGATTAGCAGCCGTATGACATGGGGAACGACCAGTCCTACAAAGCCGATCAACCCGGCTACACTGACTGCTGTACCGGCCAGCAGGGCAGAAAGCAGGATAATGAGCATACGTTGAAGCTCTACTCGCTGGCCCAGCAGCTGTGCTGAATCGTCGCCCAGTAGCAGTAAATTAGCAGGTTTAATCGCAAAGAAAGAGGCGATTAATCCAATGATGGCGTAAGGCGCCATGAACTCCAGATGATGCCAGCTTCTTCCGTTTAATCCGCCGGATAGCCAAGGAAGAACGGCCTGTACGCGGTCGCTGAACATGACCATTACGCCGTTGGTGAGTGCGCCCAGCAGCGCATTGATCGCAACGCCAGCCAGCACAATTTTGACAGGCGACGCCCCTCGGTCCCAAGCCAGCAGATAAATGACGATTGCGCTCAGAAAGGCTCCCAAAAAGGCGGTTATCGGAAGAAGGTAGCTAAGCTGGGGAAGCATCACCATCGTAATGACGGCGGCAAGTCCACCTCCAGCCGATACACCAATAATGCCAGGGTCAGCCAATGGATTTTTCATGACACCTTGAAGAAGGGCTCCGGAAGCTGCAAGACAAGCTCCTACCAGTAAACCTACTAATACTCTGGGTAGCCGGAGATCCATCAGGATCGTGCGATATGTAGATTCATCATTATGTAGCAAAACATGATTGATTTCTTGAAGTGGAATCGACACCGAACCGTAGGCTAGACCGTACACAGAGACGGCCAGCAGTAGAATCGGAAGGGTAATCCAGGCGATGGTGCGTCTTCTGGCGCGCTGTAGTTTGTTCATCGCCATCGCCTATTTCGCCGGATACAGCTTTTGATGCATCAAATCCAGCGCTTTAGTGACCCGTGTGCCCGGATTCGTACCGAACAGATCTGAAGGTAAAACCTCGACCTGATTGTTTTTAACTGCTCGGATTCCGTTCCAAGCTGCATTTTCCTGCATTTCCTTTATAAATGCAGCTTTAACATCTTCTGTATTGCCATGAGTCATGATGAAGATGTAGTCAGGGTCAGCCTGTATGATGCGTTCTGTGTTCAGCTGCGCATATTGCGGGAAATTTTGCAGGCCCGGAAAATCAGCGGCGATGTTAGAGCCACCCGCAGCTTCCAGAATGTTTCCACTCAGTGAATTCGGCAGTGCCGCCATGTACGTAGCCGGGGCTCCGTAGACGAGCAACACCTTCGGTTTGGAGGCAGAAGCGGTTTCCTTTTGTAGCTTGGTTACTTGTTGGTCAATTTGCTGGTTCAGCTTTACGGCCCCGGCTTGCTTTTGTAGTAATTGTCCGAACAGTGTAATTTGTGTCTGGATATCCTGAACTGAATTGGCACTAGTCAGCAGCAGCTGTGAACCTACTCCTTCAATGGCTGGAATGTCTTTTTCATTCATAGGATAATTGCCTAGCACGACATCCGGTTTGAGCATCGTAATTTTCTCCAAATCTACTTCATGAGTGGAGCCTATTTGCTGAACGTTCTCAGCAGCAGGTACGACGACAGGTCCATTGGAGTTGGGTCTTCCTACGGCTGTCCCGCCCAATGCGTATATAATATCCAGATCGCCATTGCTGAGCGCAACGATATGTTGAGGAACCTTTTGAAACGCCAACGTCCGTTTTGAAAAATCAGTAACTTGGATGGCTGCACTGCTTGTCGTGCCAGAAGTGGCAGATACGGAGGCACTGGTTGGTTTATGATCTGTGGTCGGGGCACCATTACTACATCCGGTAACTGCCAATAAAAGCACTGCGGACGACCACAACATATAAGATTTCATGTTATTCCTCCTGCAATTTTCGAGTTAAACAATAATGATAATCATTTTCAATTATATATAAGAGAATGATAATGAATATCACTGGGCAATGTCAATTAAAAAAACAAAATTTTTAAATAAATTTTGAACTAAAAATAAAAGGGATATATTCGAATTAAAGAAGAAGGAACTACAAATTTTTCTTAAAAAATAGCATATATCAAGGGATTTCATACACGCAAATACATATTGACATTTTCGAAAAGTGTAAGATATATTGGTGATGGGTTTACTTTATTTTGCGAAATTATGGAATAGAGAGGTGGGGAGACAAGCTCGAAAAGAGCTATTTTTTTTAAATTACCAATTGAGAATGATAATCAATTAGTTTATTCTCGTGGGGAGGGACTGCTGTCAAAATGAAGAAGGGGTATTCTGCAATTATTGCTGTGTTTCTGCTGGTGAGTGTGCTGAGCTTTTGGCCAACTTCGTCATCTGTAGGAGCCGCTGCGGCTTCTCCAAAATTGGCGGATGGTACATACACGCTCAAATACAATATCCTCAAGGCAGAAAATGACTCGGTGTCCATGGCTAATGATTATTTTGAAAAACCAGCTAAGTTGTATGTGAAAAAAGGTCAAATGACCATGCAAATTAAGCTGAATCATAGCGAATGGACAACTGGGTTTAAAGTAGATTACAAAGGCAAAATCATCGATACCAAGGTCATCCATAAGGATGCCAAAACCGATACCCGCACCGTACAATTTCCAATTACGAGTGTGAACAGCCCGCTAATCTCTAAAATCCATGTTACTGTCCCTGCGTATAACTACGATCATGACTATACGATCCGCTTCGCTTTTGATTCCAAAAGTGTCAAAAAAGTAGCAGCCGTCCAGTCAGCAAAATCAACTAAATCTTCCAAAAAGTAAATTCAAGCCATCTCTATCGTTCATAAAATCAACACAAATTCAAGCATAAAAAATGGAGGAGTGTGTGTAGATATGAATATGGTAATGAATCGCTTTGAGCAATTTTCTTTTAAGAAGGTATTCGTAGCATTGATCATGACAGCGCTTGTTTTTGCACTTGTTGCTCCATTCTCAGCTAAAGCGGCAGCAGCCGACGGCACGTACAACGTAGACTACACCGTTCTGAAGGATCAAACCAATGAGACTTCTCGATTGGATAGCTACCTGACGAAGCCTGCTCAGGTTACGGTAGCTAACGGCAAAAATGTCGTTCGTCTGACTGTGAAAAGTAGCAATCTGATTACAACGTTCAAAGTAGAGCAAAATGGCGTTCTGCAAGATGCGACTGTAGTAAGCACAGATACTGCTAGCAACACTCGTGTAGTGGAATTCGAAGTTGCTGATCTGAATGCAAAAGTGAATGCTTACGCTGAAATCACAATCCCAGTAATCGGCTACACAGGCAAGTATGATGTACAACTGCAATTCGACGAAATCTAATCCAAAATAAAACGTAAAGGAGATTAAGAACATGAACATGATTATGAATCGTATGGAAAAATTGTCTTTGAAAAAAGTAATGCTTACTGTACTGATGGCAGCGCTTGTTTTTGTGGTACTAGCTCCATTTTCTGCCAATAAGGCGAATGCGGCTTTGCCTAATGGGACGTATCAATTGCCTTATACCGTTTATAAAGATGGAACCACTCAGCCATCTTACATGGATACAAACGGTTATGTGAAAAAACCAGCCACACTGATTGTTACGAATGGTCAATATAAAGTGCGAGTAGCTATTACCAAGAGTGCATGGGTTACTGAATTCAAAACTCAGCAAAACGGTCAGTATGTGAATGCGACTGTGGTAAGCACATCAGGGGATACAAGAATAGTCGAATTCCCTGTAACTAGCTCGTCTCAAAAATTGAACGTTAAACTGCATGTAAGTGTGCCTGCAGAATACACTGGTGGTATTCCATACGATCACGACTATGTTGTTCAATTCCAATTCGACGACAGCGATATCTAAGGCTTCTTTTTGAAAATATAATTTTGAATTGAATACTCATTGGAGCTTACTTTCAATGCTCCAAATGAGTATATTTTAAGTAGGGGGATACATCACCTTGAAAAGCCGATTTAACAAATACATTACGACATTCGCTGCTATTCTAATGTTGTTTTCTTTATTTTCACCATACGTAGGAGCAACCCCTGAAGTTGATTCCACTTCCCAAAATTTGACTGATTCAAGCACTACAGTCACTAGTGCTACTTATGCTACTTATGAGATGCCGGTAGAAGTACCCAGCACATATGCTGAGCCTACCAATGCTGTAACTACCACAGATGCGACCTATGCAGATGGAGAATACCTGATTGATTACAAACCTTTAAGAAAGACAGTCAGCGGTAGCACCAGAGATTCGAGTTTCAAAACAAACTATACCTATCCTGGAGATTTGATCATTAAGGATGGAAAATACCATTTTTCATTTAAGTTTGCGGAAACTCAAGGGCTATCGAAATTTTTAGTAGAACAAAACGGGGAAACAGTTCCCGCAAAAATAGAGGTGGATTCTGGGAAAGCTTCCGGGACTGTAAGCTTCGATGTTTATGATTTTCATCAAAATGTAAATACGGAGTTTGGATTTAATAGCAGTTCTCCGTGGTATGTAGATACCGATCCAGATCGTTCAGTGAAGGAATGGATTGAGTTTGATCCTTCCAGCTTGAGACTTAAAAACTCAACGGAGAATCCAACGGTTCCACCTGTAACACCACCGGTGACGCCTCCTAATGCAGGAGAAAAACTTTCTGATTTGGACTTTACCCTTTTGAAAGATGGAACCAATGAAAAGTCTATGATGGATGGGTATACGGAGAAACCAGGCTCACTAATTGAGCGTGGAGGTAAACAATATGCCCAGTTCACATTAAAGAACAGCAAACAGATTGATGGTTTTAAGGTAGAGCAAAATGGGGTGTTAACCGACACTTCTGTTGTAAGTGAAGATCAAACTGCGAATACACGAGTGATCGAGTTTGAAGTGAAAGAACTGCCTGCCAAGCTCAACGCATGGGTGAGCATCAACTGGCCTGAGCTGGGCTACGTGCATACTTATAATGTAGATCTTCAGATGTCTTCTGCACCCGCCCCATCAGATTTGGCGGATGGAACGTATTCTATTAATTTTAATACCCTGCACGCCACAAAAGATCAGCCATCAGCCATGGCACAGTATCTGTTGTCTCCGGCAACTTTGACGGTAGCGAAGGGACAAAAAGAAGTTTCCTTCACCATTAAAGACAGCACTACAGTGACGGAATTCAAAACTGATCAAAATGGAACGTTGACGGATGCAGATATTGTAAGTGTGGACAAGACCGCCAATACACGTATTGTGAAATTCAAAGTAGCGGATTTGGACGCGATTTTGAATGCGCAGGTACATGTGAGCACGACCTATCCAGGTGGGGTTTATGAGATGGACCATAAACTTCGTCTTCAGTTCGATAAAAACAGTATCTCGGGAACGGACAACGGTTCAACTCCAGTAACGTCAAATCTGGACTTCACGCTGTTAAAAGACGGTTCAAGTGAAAAGTCCATGATGGATGGATATACAGAAAAACCGGGTACTCTGGTTGAACGTAAAGGCAAGAAATATGTACAGTTCACTTTGAAAAACAGCAAACAAATTGACGGCTTTAAAGTAGAACAAAATGGAGTATTGACCAACACGACCGTAGTAAGTGAAGATCAAACGGCGAATACACGTGCTATCGAATTTGAGGTTAAGGAAGTGCCTGCCAAACTGAATGCATGGGTAAGCATCAACTGGCCTGAGCTGAACTATGTAGAAACCTATGATGTCGATCTTCAATTAGGAGCGGCAACAACCCCGGTTGATCCTGGGACGCCAGGCACACCAGGCACGCCCGGAAAGAATTTAGCTGATGGAACGTATTCAATCAACTTCGATGCGCTGCACGCAATCAAAGATCAAAAATCGGCCATGGCACAATATTTATTGTCTCCGGCCACACTGACGGTATCAAAAGGCAAGTATGAAGCCTCCTTTACCATCAAAGACAGCACCACCGTGACAGAGTTTAAAACAGAACAAAGCGGGACACTTACGGATGCAGATATCGTTAGTGAGGACAGGAATGCTAATACACGTGTTGTGAAATTCAAAGTGGCGGATTTGGACGCTATTCTGAATGCACAGGTACATGTGAGCACGACCTATCCAGGTGGGGTTTATGAGATGGATCATAAGCTTCGTCTGCAATTTGACCGCAGCAGCATTACAGCTAAAGGACCGGATAACGGAACCACAACCCCAGTTGAAAATGGCAGATACAGCATTGATTTCTCCGTACTCAAAAACGGAAGCAATGAAATATCTGTGATGGATGGATATATGCAAAAGCCAGCCACACTGTTAAAACAGTCTGGTAAAAATATCATTCAGATCAAAATGGACAAGAGCAGCTGGATCAAAACGTTCAAAGTAAATGGTGCAGAGGCTCAGGTTGTCGATCAATCGAGCTCCGCAAATACAAGAACAGTACAATTTGAAGTGCCAAATCTGTCGGATAAAGTGACAGTGAACACGCATGTCATCGTACCTGGATTGGATTTGAGTGGTATCCCATATGATCACGTGTATGATGTGCAGTTCCAATTCGAGCCTGCTACCATTCGAAGCTTTGTTGAGCCTACCTCTTCAGGGGCGGCTGATCCCATGATTAAACTGGATTTTGACAAGCTTGCCAATGGTAAATATGCTTTGAAATTCAGTATTGTTTTGTCAGATGGCTCAACAGCAGCAGATTCACAGGCTCAACGCTTCATCACTGACGAACCGGCGCAATTGGTCGTGGAAGGCGACAAACGGTTTGTAGGTCTGAAGCTGCAAAACAGCAATGAAGTGAAGGCGCTGCGTATTTGGGACAACGCAAGCGGGGACTACCGAGATGCAGAAGTGACCCAGGAAGATGCAGCAAGCAATACGAAGCATGTTCGTTTTAGCGTAAGTGACTTTAAGAGCAATGTAAAAGGCCAACTGGTTGTCTACGAAGCTCCTAAAGTGGCAAGTAGCGCTCAGATGGTTTTCAAGGCGGAGGATCGAGTAGAAAAGGTATATGATTTTGAATTTAAATTCGATACCAGCAATGTATCTTATCACAACGAAACCAAAGCAGACGAAGTAGAACAGGGGAAAAATAACTTGGCCGATGGAGAGTACACTGCGAACTTCCGTGTACTGGCGAACGGAACAGACAAGGATTCTCTAGTGGCTCCTTTTGTGCAGAGTCTAGCGAAGTTGATTGTGAAAAATGGCAAGGTTCAGGCTCATGTAACCGTTACGGACAACCAGGCTTTGAAGCTATTCCAAACGGATTTTGAAGGCCGTTATGCCAATCCGATGATTATGGGTTCGGACACTAAAGGTGACACGCACACGATTGCGTTCGAAGTACCTGATCTGGATAAGAAGTTAAGTGTGTACACACAGGTATATCTGCCTGAGAAATACATTCTAAATGAGAAATTCGGCGGACAGATTCAATTTGACCGTGCATCGCTTAAAGGTGAGGGGGTCAATACAGCTACAACCGTAACCCCTACTGAACCGATAGTAGCTTCTACGGACAAGGCAGCAGAAACAACTGCATCTGTAGCTGAAACCAAACCAGTAGTTGAGCAACCGGTTCAAATGGCTTCCGAGAAGCAATACACGATTAATTACAACGTATTTAAAGACAAAACGAGTGAAGCTTCCGTTATGGACGGTTATCTCGACAAGCCAGCCACACTGATTGAAAAGGGAGACAAGCGCTATATCCAAGTGACATTGAAAAATAGTTCTTGGATGCCAACTTTACAAGTGGAGCAAAACGGTACCCTGAAAGATGTAGAAGTGATCTCGACATCCGGCGATACACGTGTCGTTCAATTCGAGGTAGGGGACTTGTCCCAGAAAATCAGTGCTTACACACACGTTATTGTGCCTGGCTTGGTTCTTGGCGGAGTGCCGTATGATCACTGGTATACAGTTCAGTTCCAATTTGATGAAGCAAGCCTGAAAGCGAAGTAGCCTCAGGTTGTGACCTCAATGAAGCCCGAATAACAGCAAAGTTTGTATGCAAGCAAGTCTTGGTGCCTCGGCGTCAAGACTTGTCAGCATTTACATACCCGAGGAATTTGCAAAAATCCAATAAGCGACTTCTAGTGAACAATATGTAGATCAAACAGTCTAGTTCGTCTATATATTGCACTTTGGAGCGACTGGAGTCGAATTTTGCTAAATCCTGATACCCGAAAAGTTAGGGTTCCTAATGCAGTTCTATATTTTGAATTGAGGTGACTGGATTTTCATGAAACGATATATAGCATGGGCTCAAGGAAGATCGTTTTGTTTGTATATGTTAATCGGCATCGTGATCTTGTTGCTGGCCGGATGTTCGGGAGGAGGACAGGCTGGACAGAATCAGAGCGATGGTTCGAAATCAGCGGCAACATCTGATGCAACCGGAAAGTCGTCTGACGGTAAAGCTCAAGCTCCTCGTATTGTGGCGACTACGGTAGCCATTGCGGAAATCACGGATGCGCTGGGCCTGGATTTGGCAGGTAAGCCGACAAGCACGAAAGTGCTGCCTGACCGTTACAAGGATGTGCCTGATGTGGGTAATCCGATGAGTCCCGACATGGAAAAAGTGATGTCACTGAAGCCGACGGATGTACTGTCGGTGACGACACTGAAATATGATCTGGAGCCTAAATTTAAAGATTTGAACATCAATGCCGAATTTTTGAATTTTGAAAGTCTCGCGAATATGCAAAAAGAAATTCAAAAGCTGGGAGACACGTTTGGCAAAGCCGAAAAGGCTAAAGAGATTAATGGAGCGTTGGATGCCAAAGTAACTGAGATTCAACAAAAGATCAAAGGGAAGAAATCTCCTAAAGTATTGATTTTGCTGGGAGTACCGGGAAGCTATCTGGTGGCTACCGAGCATTCCTATATTGGGGATCTGGTTAAAATTGCAGGCGGAACAAATGTGGTTCAGGGCGAGAAGGTGGAGTTCATTGCCCACAATACCGAAGCCTTGCAGCAATCCAACCCTGATATCATTTTGCGCGCTGCACACGGGATGCCGGATGAAGTAGTGAAAATGTTCGATGAAGAGTTCAAAACCAACGATATCTGGAAGCATTTCAACGCTGTGAAAAATGGGCATGTCTATGATCTGCCTGAACCGTTGTTTGGCACAACAGGGAATCTAGCGGCAAACTCGGCGCTAGATGAGCTGATGAAAATGCTGTATCCTTCGAATTAAAGGAGGCTGATGACATGTCCAAAAAAGGTTGGAGTCTTATTGTTGTAATGGTCTTGCTCGTCGGCGTCATGTTATATTCAGCGATGACAGGTAGTCTCAAGGTGGATTTGAGTCAGTTGGTCACCGGATTGTGGACAGGTACAGATGATCAGGTGAATGTGGTCAAGGACCTGAGACTACCGAGAATTATCGTAGCCGTTATGGCAGGTGCAGCACTTGCAGTGGCGGGTGTCTTGCTGCAAGCTGTTATGAAAAACCCGCTGGCAGATGCCGGAGTTATCGGCATTTCTTCGGGAGCAGCATTGATCTCGCTGATTGCGGTGACGGTCTTTCCAATGCTTTATTTCTGGATGCCGTTCTTTTCATTTATTGGCGGTGCGATAGCTTGTTTAATGGTTTATGGATTTTCATGGAGATCCGGCTTGCATCCGATTCGTCTCATTCTGATCGGGGTAGCTGTGAATGCCATTTTTTCTGGTTTAGGTCAGTCATTTAATTATCGAGGCAGTTATGCGGTCACCAGCATTAACCAGGTTACTACTTCAACCTTGTCTATGAAAAAATGGATAGATGTCGAGGTTATTGTGACCTATGGCGGGATTGGACTAATTTTGGCCATGCTCGTGTTCTCTTGGTGCAATTTCTTGTCCCTTCAAGATAAAACAGCTAAAAATCTGGGATTCAATGTAACGCGCGCACGACTTTTGATTTCTGTGATTGCAGTGCTGCTTGCAGCAACGGCTACAGCCATCGCAGGAGTGATTGCCTTTATCGGCCTGCTCGTTCCGCATTGTGCCCGCTACCTAGTTGGCTCGGATCATAAGTGGTTGATTCCATTTTCAGCCTTATGCGGTGGCTTGTTGCTGCTGCTCGCGGATACTCTGGGGCGGACGGTGCTTGCTCCCAATGAAATCCCGGCTTCTATTATTATGGCCGTCATTGGCGGGCCGTTCCTGATATTCCTGATCAGAAAGGCGGATCGCACCTATGGACATTAAGGATATAACCTTCTCATATGATCGGAAAACAGATCGTCTGCACGCTATTCATGCTGTTATTGAGTCGGGACGGATTACGACCATTATTGGTCCCAACGGATGCGGCAAATCGACGCTGCTCAGCGTGATGTCCAACAATGCTGTTCCCCGCTTGGGCCAGGTGATTCTGGACGGCAAAGAAATAGCCCACTACAAGCCCAAGGAGCTGGCCCGTCAATTGGCGGTAGTCCATCAGCAGAACGAGGCACCTTCCGACCTGACTGTAGAAAAGCTCGTAAGCTTCGGCAGGTTGCCGCATAAGAACATGTTCACAGCGAGGCGTGACGAGGATGAGGAGGCGATTGAGTGGGCGATAGCCTGTACTAACCTGAACGAACGTAGAACTCGCACGTTGGATCAACTCTCAGGAGGAGAACGGCAGCGTGTATGGATTGCAATGGCCTTGGCACAGCGGACGCCCATTTTATTTTTGGATGAGCCGACCACCTATTTGGATATGTACTACCAGCTTGAAATTTTAGAGCTCATTCGGCAGTTAAACCAGGAACATGGACTGACAATCGTGATGGTGCTGCATGATATCAATCATGCTATTCGGTATAGCGATGTAATGATTGCCATGAAGGAAGGGCGTATTATAGCGAACGGCCCACCTACAGAGGTCGTTACATCTGAACTGATCCAGGCAGTTTATGATGTGGAGGTCGTAATCAAACAGGATGATGAAGCGGGCATGTATCTCATTCCGATAGGAGTCGGGGCTTCCTGACATTTACAAGCATACGGAACATTATTGCTGCGACTGAATAACGCGTTTGTCCTCACGGCATTTCAACGAATTTAAAACATGAAAATGGCTCTGGTCCATGTGTTTTGTCAGGTGACAACCGTGGAGACAGAAGCATTTTTTATTTTATTTATAAGATATTGGATGAGATTCAGGGACGGTTATGCTTATACTACGGTTCGAATCCGATCTTTTGTGTGTTATACTATTGCCGTCGGTAATTTTGTGTTTAGCACTTTACTAATGATAAGGATGGTATGCTTATATGATCAGTACAAGCGGCGTAACGCTTCGTTATGGGAAACGCCCACTTTTTGAAGACGTAAATATCAAATTTACTCCTGGGAACTGCTACGGCCTGATTGGGGCGAATGGCGCGGGCAAATCCACTTTTTTGAAAATTCTTTCCGGTGAAATCGAAGCCAATTCAGGCGAGGTTCACATGACACCGGGCGAACGGATGGCAGTGCTCAAGCAGAACCATTATGAATACGATGAATTCCCGGTTCTGGAAACCGTTATTATGGGTCATACGCGTCTGTATGAAATCATGAAGGAAAAAGATGCGCTGTATGCCAAAACAGAATTTACTGAAGCAGACGGCCTGCGTGCCGGTGAACTGGAAGGCGAATTTGCGGAGCTGAACGGTTGGGATGCTGAGCCGGATGCAGCTTCCTTGCTGATCGGTCTTGGTATTCCTCGCGACCTGCATGACAAGAACATGTCTGAGCTGAGTGGTAATGACAAGGTACGTGTTCTCCTGGCTCAAGCGTTGTTTGGTCGTCCGAACAATTTGCTGCTTGATGAGCCTACCAACCATTTGGACCTCGAATCCATTCAATGGCTGGAAAATTTCTTGATGGACTATGAAGGCACCGTCATCGTCGTATCCCATGATCGTCACTTCCTGAACAAGGTATGTACGCATATTGCGGATATCGATTTTGGCAAAATCCAGATGTACGTCGGCAACTACGACTTCTGGTATGAGTCCAGCCAGCTTGCGCTTGCCTTGACGCGTGATGCCAACAAGAAAAAGGAAGAGAAGATCAAGGAACTGCAAGCCTTTATTCAGCGCTTTTCCGCGAATGCTTCCAAGTCCAAACAAGCTACTTCACGTAAAAAACAACTGGATAAAATTACGCTGGACGACATCCGTCCATCGAACCGTAAATATCCTTTCCTGAACTTCAAGCCTGAACGCGAAGCAGGCAAACAACTCTTGACAGTAGACCGCCTCAGTAAAACCGTTGAAGGCGAGCAAGTGCTGAATGAGTTCAGTCTGGTTGTGAACAAAGGCGATAAAATCGCGTTTGTTGGGCCGAACGGTTTGCCTAAATCGACGCTCTTCCAAGTATTGATGAACGAGATTGAAGCAGACAGCGGAGAATTTTCTTGGGGGATTACAACTAGCCAAGCTTATTTCCCGAAAGATAATTCCACCTATTTTGAAGGTGTGGACATGAATCTTGTGGAATGGCTCCGTCAATATTCCAAGGATCAGGACGAAACGTTCCTGCGTGGCTTCTTGGGACGTATGCTTTTCTCTGGTGAAGAAGCACTTAAGAAAGCAAGTGTACTGTCCGGGGGCGAAAAGGTTCGCTGTATGCTGGCGAAAATGATGCTGAACGGTGCCAATGTGCTGTTGCTGGAAGAACCGACCAACCACTTGGATTTGGAGTCCATTACAGCGCTGAACAATGGTCTGATTGATTTTGACGGTACTATATTGTTCACATCTCATGACCATCAGTTTATTCAAACGATTGCGAACCGCATTGTGGAAATTACACCAAACGGCGTAATCGACCGTACGATGAGCTATGATGAATACTTGGAAAATGAAGAAATCGCGAAATTGCGTGAACGTATGTATCCGGTAGAAATCGGCTAAAATTCCAACCGGCTATCTTCAACAACTAGATAAACGAAAGAGGAGCTCCTTTAGGCCATTGAGATGGCAGGGAGACTCCTCTTTTTCGTTTTTGTGCCATGCCCATAGCTTACCTGGCTCTGGCCGTGAGGTAAGATAGACCTCGCCAGACCTTTGGTACCCTATAAAGGCTATGAGGTGGCTTATGATCCGCCTGTACGACGGCGTTGGTTGTTCGGCTTCTTCGTATTTTGGCTTTTCAGTGTTTTGGTGGAACCGCCTTGAAAGCCGCCCTGCTGTGAAGCGCCGGACTGCTGTTTTTTTTGTGCCAGCTTTTCCCGAATGGCATCTGCGAGATTAACTTTACGTGGTTCATTGGCATCGCTCATGAATAAATTCCTCCTGTTGCCGCCAGATTCATGTCAATCATGTTGGATTGAAGAAAAACGCGGCTGTGTCCTCATTTTATATGTTTTTAAAAGAAGGGACAAGGGCAACAATGATAACACCCATCTGGGGTGGGGCGGGAGAGAAAACGTCTGTTTTTTGTGTGAAGGAAAAAATGTTTTGTGTAACCTACAGGAATGGGGCCTGGCAATACTTTTTCGTTGTTCCTACAGCGATGCAGAGCGGAAAGACTGTTTCTCTAGACCCACACAAAGTTCGTCTGCTATCCTGAAAATAACAGTTACCCAAAGGTGAATTGTTATTTTCAGGATAGCTACGCTGCTTGTTTGAAAAGTTAATGTTGAGGGTTCAAGGCAGCGATGCTGCTATTTTTATTTTTGGGCCCGGTGAGGTCGTTCTGCTGGGAACTATATATTTGAAGGAGTGTCCTACGTTGTGGTAAATGTCTATGATGAAATCCGAAAAGGTGAGCGTGGGGCGTGGGTAAGCATTGCTGCTTATCTCTTGCTGTCCGCCTTTAAGCTGATTAGCGGGTATATATTTGCTTCTAGCGCATTGCGGGCGGATGGCTTCAATAATGTTACCGATATTGTAGTGTCGGTTGCTGTACTGGTTGGACTGAGAATTTCCCAAAAGCCACCGGACTCTGACCATGCCTATGGACATTTTCGGGCAGAAACGATCGCGGCGCTGCTGGCGTCCTTTATTATGGCTGTCGTCGGTTTGCAGGTGCTTATTGATGGGATTGGCAGCATTTTCAAGGGCGGAAAGCAAATACCGGATATCACCTCCGCGGGTGTAGCTGTGATTTGTGCCGTGATTATGCTGGGAGTGTACTTGTACAATAACAGGCTGGCACGGCAAATTAACAATAAGGCTTTGCTGGCAGCGGCCAAGGATAATCTATCGGATGCACTTGTCAGTGTTGGGGCAGCAGTTGGCATTATCGGCGCACAGTTCGGGCTACCCTGGCTGGATACTGTAGCTGCGATCGCGGTAGGATGTATCATTTGCAAAACAGCGTGGGATATTTTTAAGGATTCCACACACAGCTTGACCGATGGATTTGATGAGCAAGAACTGTCTGACTTACGAAGTACGATTGCCCGTATACCTGGAGTAGAGGGGATTCGGGACGTTAAGGCACGTGTACACGGCAATCATGCACTAGTGGATGTGGTCATTGAGGTGAATCCGCAACTCAGCCTGATTGAAGGGCATCGGATCAGCGACCGGATTGAGGAGCGCCTACAAGAGGTTCATAATACGATGCATGTCCATGTCCATGTAGAACCCAAATTATAGATTAATTATTAAATAGTTAGTATTAAAAATGACTTTAGACCTATATGTAAAAGGCGTATACGCTTCCTTTTGTGACGTTTGGATTATATCTCTCTTCCTGCTGCTTTTACTATAATGAAGGCATGTCCGGCTATATTCGTCGGAATTGGATATGCTCTTCAAATTCGTAAAAACAGCCAGGAGGTGCAACATTGAGAAGACGCGTGATGGGAATGCTCATGACGTCAGCCGCGCTGTTGACAGCAATTCATGTGGCGCCGGGTCAGGTTGACGCAGCGGCATCAACAGCATCCACGGGACAGAAGGCGGTTATTCAGGCGGCTGTAAAGCTTAGATCCGGTCCTTCGACTACAGGGGATGTAGTCAGCTTTATGAAGCAGGGAGAGGCCGTAACGGTATTGGAGAAAACCAACAGCTATTGGTATAAGATCAAGACTTCTGATGGAGTAACCGGATACACTAGCAGCTCCGACAAGTACATAAAAGTTGGCGCTACCAGCGTCGCTGCTGCTGTCACCCCGTCTACCACTCGTAAATCGGAAGCCACAGAGTCAGTTAAAAATGTTTCAGCTAAAGAGGCTGTGGCCTCAGTGAATAGTTCTGCCGGTCAAACGAAAGCTACGATTCAAACGTCCGTTCGTTTGCGGGCGGAGGCATCCACTTCTTCCGAGGTCTTGGGCTATTTGAATGCAGGGGATGTCGTTACGATTACCGATCCAAGTAATGCCTATTGGTTCAAGGTTACCAATGCTGGTGGTACGGTGGGTTACGTCAGCTCGTCTCCACAGTATATTCGTATTGGTGAGGGCGTTGTTGTGCAGCAGCCTGTGTCTGCTCCGGTGACAACCACTCCTGATACTACTGCAATACCTGTGACAGCCTCTCCTGCGTCAACTATGAACATATTTTCCGGTGATGCAGCGGCTGCAATAGAGCAGGTTATTAACACGGGGATGACTTATCTCGGAACTCCATATGAATATGGTTCGGATCGTAGCAGTACGGCTACTTTTGATTGCTCGGCATTTACCCGTCAAATTTTCCGTCAGGCTGTAGGTATCCAGCTTCCGGCAGATTCTCGTTCACAGGGTGAGTGGATCAAGCAAAACAGTCAGCCGAATACGGACATGACTACGCTGAAGCGTGGCGATTTGCTCTTCTTTACAAATTATAATGCATCTTCCGGGGCGTACACGTCCTTGGATAACTCCTCCCAAACGATTACACACGTAGCTGTATATTTGGGAGACAACAAGCTTCTCCATACGTTTTCTGTAGCGGGTGGCGGTGTAAAAGTTACGGATTTCAGCAAGCCTTGGCAGGACCGTTTCCTGTTTGGGGGCAGCGTGATTCAATAAAAGCGCCGCTAACTGTTAAAAAGCTGCATCAAAAAGGATGTTCCACAGCCCTGTTGACCAGGGTGGGAACATCCTTTTTTTATAGACATTTAGAATATTGCTTTTGTGCAGCTAGCATCCGATAACTATGAAACCCGTTTTCTTCTGGTGAAGAGTGAAATGACGAACAACACCAGAAATATCACAAATAATATTTTAGCGATTGTAGCAGCTACGGACACGACGATACCAAAAAAACCTAAGATACCGGCGATCACAGCAAAAATTAAGAATAAAGCGGACCATTTTAGCATGTTCTGTATCCTCCTTTAATTGTATATAATGTGGCATACTCACGCCCCGATAGAGCATGGTTGCAGATGATGGAGACTTCTATAGAATATTCGTGTCTGTGCCATCGTTATACGTTGTTTTAAACGGTGTGAGAGTCCGTGAATCATAACGTTTGGAGCGGAGAAGAAGCCAGCCTGGACGTTGTTTCGTGTCTGAATCTAAAGGGTAACTATGCAGTAATCATAAACATCATCGTGAAAGACGAAAGAGAGGTTACGCTATGTTAACACAGGTCAGCATTTTTATTATTGCTATCGCATTTGCAGTTCTCGTTATTTTCCTCATTAAAACGTTGAAAGCAGCACAAGGCTCTTTGGATAAGGTGACTCAAACCTTGCAGGATGTACAAAAAACGATTGATGAACTGAGTTATGAAGTAAAACAAACGGTTCGACATGCGAATGACATCACCGCAGATGTTGATCATAAATTGAAGCAAGTGGAGCCAGTGATGGAATCGGTTAGAAATTTGGGGGAGGTACTCAGCGAAGTGACGTTGGCTGCCAAGCAGGCTTCAACAGCGTTAATGACACGGTTTCAGAAATCGCATAGCGCTGCGAGTAATACTTCCAGAACGGATAACGCGATCAAGGCAACGACATCGAATAGACCTTTGACCGCAACGGAGCGGACGGTTCAGAGCTACAATGCGACTTATGAGGAGCCTGCGGCCAAGCCAGGTAAAAACTGGTTGGGTTATGTAGACATCGCTGCTGGGGTGTGGCAGAAAATGCGTCAGTAGCATAGTGGCTGAACCGTAAACTACAGGAAATTCATTGAAAGGGTGAGATTTATGATGAAGACGTTATTACTAGCTGCTGGTTTGCTCACTCCCTTTTCCGGACAGGATACGGTTCAGCAAACCGTTTCCCCGCAAATAGCGGGACATGTGGTTAGGACTGTGCAGACGATACCCGCTCCACATGCTGTACCAGCAGATTTTCATACCTTAAATGGCATATCTTTGGATGATACACGTGCTGATGTATTGAAAAAGCTGGGCAAGCCACAGCGAGTCAAAAAGGATAAGTTGCTGCTTTCTACAGAATACCAATATCCAGATGTTGTGGTAGGTATGCGTGAGGACGTCGTTTCTTATGTGCATGTAGATCCTGCTGCCGGTCGAATCAAGGTGAATGATAAGTGGCTGCCGCTGCAACGGAAAACGCTCGATCAGGCGCTGGGTGGCTCGCAATTCACGGCGGAAGACGGAGAGGTATATGTACGCGGACAACGTGCAATCAAAGTGTTTATGGATGAGACGTCTGATAAACCTAAGTATGTTGAGTTTTTTGATGAAACGGAATGGTAATTGATTTTTTTAAGGCATGACATAACATGGAAGTTTCAAATGGATATGTGAAGTGTAATAGTCAGAGAAGTCAATCCTTAAAGGAGCGTGAGAAACATGAATCAGACCAATCATAAATCTTATGCCAAAGTGGTAGATAACGGTGTACAAGCCGTTGAAGCAGTAAATGAGTTGCGTAACACAGGCTATCGTTATGAGGATGTGTTCGTGCTCGCTCATGATCAGGATCGGACAGATCGTATTGCCGATACGGTGGATGCCAAGGAAATCGGGATTAAGGAAGAGGGCGTTTTCGATTCATTAGCCAACTTGTTCCGTTCCCGCGGCGATGAGCTTCGCGCTAAAATTACTTCCTTGGGATTTACAGATACGGAAGCTGACTTTTATGAAAAAGAACTGGATCAGGGGAAAGTGCTGGTCATTGCTAAAAAAGCGTGATATCGCTGTTCACTATAAGAGTAGCGTGACATTAGATTCGAAAAAGAGGAAGTTGACCGCAGCACAAGTGTTTCGCGGGTCCTCCAAAAACATAGATAAGGAATGGGGTTCAGCCTCATTCCTTATCTATGTTTTTGGAATGCCTTCTTACGGAAACACTACTACTAATCAACAAGGGTGTTGCCGTTTAAGTAGGTATAGTATAATACATGAGTTACAGATAAGGAGAAGCCAATGAGAATTCTAATTGTTGACGATAACCCGACGAATATCATTATTATTCGTGAGATACTAAAAAAAGAAAATTATCGGGATGTGATCTCTGCTAACTCGGCCGCAGAAATGTTAGAGCATCTGGGAATAGGCGATCGTACCATTAGTCTCAGGCCCCGTCCTTCAGATATTGATCTGGTGCTGCTGGATATGATGATGCCTGAAATGGACGGCATTGAAGCTTGCAGTATTGTGCAGGAATATGAGCATTTAAAAGATATCCCGATTATTATGGTAACGGCTGTAGGTGATTCTAAAAAATTGGCTGAAGCTCTGGATGTGGGAGCCGTCGATTACGTCACGAAGCCGATCAACAAGGTAGAGCTAATGGCGCGAATCCGATCTGCCTTGCGTCTCAAATTGGAGAAGGACTGGCATAAGGATCGGGATCAGCGAATTCAGGATGAGTTGAAGCTGGCCGCGATGGTGCAGCAAGCGGTACTTAGTCCTGCCATTCAGGACCCGGTGCTGCAAGTAAATGCGCTCTATCAGCCTTCCTTTGAACTGGCAGGGGATTTATATTCTTGGTATCCGTTAGGGGAGGGGCGATATGCCATCATTTTGCTGGATATGATGGGACATGGCATTTCTTCTTCGCTGTTCTGCATGTTCATTGCATCTGTACTTAAGGACACGGTGACCACGTATGTGGAGCCTGAGAAGGTCATACAAGAGCTGAATCGTCGTTTTAATCAACTGGATCTGGGCAAACAGCTGGTACAGTATTATTTTACGGCGATTTATATGGTGATTGATACCCGTGCACGGCGAATTGACTATGTAAATGCGGGACATCCTCCCGGTTTGCTGTTCAACCAGGATGGTAGCATTACCAAATTTGACCGTGCATGCAGCCCGGTTGGTTTATTTGATAAGATTGATGCAGAAATGCACACGATTCATTATGAAGGAACAGGGCATATCGCTTTGTATACGGATGGCTTGCTGGAGGCGGTGGAAGGTGAATATGAGGAGCAGTTGGAGTATCTGACTGAGTGTCTGCGTAAATATGAGCAATGGAATGAAGAAGCGATGCTGGATGCTTTTTTTCGTAAAGAGGCGCCACAAGATCGTGATGATGATAAATGCCTGATCTGGATTTCGTTGAAAGAGGGAGAGAGCTTGCATGAAAATCAGAAATAAACTGCTGATTGGCTTTGGATCGCTTATGGCGATCCTCCTTGTGCTGACACTAATCAGCTATGACCGGATGGGGAGCCTGAATGAGCAGTTGAATCAGGTTTATCAGGATCGATATATGAAAGTCCGGAAAACAACAGCTATTCGCGGGCAGGTGAACGATATGGCCAAAGTGATGGCCAATCTGATCTTGAATCCAGGTTCCTCCGTTAGTGAGGCCAAACGCGAGCTGGACGATATTTCGGCTACTGGAACGAAAGTGCTGGCTAGTCTGCAAACGAATTCCGGCACCAGTGAAGAGCAACAGCAGGTTGATCGGGTAGCCGTCGCGTGGAATGAATTTTTAAGTTACGAACAAAGACTGGTCTCTTTGTTGGGGCAAGATCGTATTGATGAGGCTAACGCTTTCCGCAATAGTACTGGTTTGCCTGCCCAAGAGGAGGCGATGGATAGTATTAATGCCCTTGCCGTTTTTCAGGATCGGGAAATTGATAGCGACATGAAGCAAGCCAATTTGGCGTATGAAGAATCTGTGCAGATTACCACAATTCTGATGGCCGCCGGCCTGATCATGGGCTTACTGGTTATTTTGTGGGTGCTCCCAAGTATTGCCAAAGGTCTAAATGTCGTGAATCTCATGATTAATGGTTTTGGCAAGGGAAAGTACAGGGCCATCAGCCGAATGAGTGTTGCCTCCAAAGATGAAATCGGTGAGGTCGCTCGTGTATTTCAACAAATGGCCGGAGACTTGGAAGAAAAGCGGAAATTTGAACATTCCGTCCTTCAAACGCAGAAGGACCAAACTTGGCTTAATGCCAATACTGCTCGAGTGACTGAGTTGTTCCGTGGCGTAAATTCACTGGAGCAGGTTGCTCAGATGTTCATTAGTGAGTTTACGCCCATCTTGGGAGGCAGTTATGGAGCCATCTATTTGCAAGGAAAAGATGTAGAAGACAACCGATTTAAGTTATACGGCTCCTATGCAAAGGTGACTGGCGAAAATTCGATTAGAGACGTTATCCAGGTAGGCGAAGGGTTGCTCGGACAATGTGTTTTGGATCGTAAGCCGATCTTGATTACAGAGGCTCCTGACGGATATTTGTCCATAGGCTCTGCCTTAGGAGAAAGTAAGCCAGTGGGAATTATGATTTTCCCTATTTTGTTCGAAGATGAGTGCATCGGTGCTATAGAAATAGCGTCACTGGATCGCTTCAGTGATCTGGAAACGAAGCTGTTTGCTCAATTAGTAGAGAGCATGGGGATCATTCTGAACAATATCAAGGGACGGATGCGTGTAGAGCAATTGCTGCGCGAGTCCCAGGCACTTACTGAGGAATTGCAATGTCAGTCCGAGGAGCTACAAACTCAGCAAGAGGAACTCAAGCGCTCCAACGAAAATTTGGAGGAGCAAACAGAGGAACTCAAGCGTTCAGAGGAATTGTTACAGCGTCAACAAGAAGAATTGGAGCATTTTAATACTGAACTGATTGCCAAAACCAGAGCGCTAGAAGAACAGGTACGAGAAGTGGAAGAAAAGAACGACGAGATTGAACATGCACGAGCTCAGTTGGAACAACAGGCCATGCAGCTAGGAATCACAAGCAAATACAAATCCGAGTTTTTGGCCAATATGTCTCATGAGCTGCGTACTCCGCTAAATAGCTTGCTCATTCTTTCTCAGCTCTTGTCTGAGAACAAGGAGGGCAATCTCAAGCCGAAGCAGGTGGAATATGCACAAACCATTTATATGTCAGGCGCGGATTTGCTGAAAATGATTGATGAAATTCTGGATTTATCCAAAGTGGACGCTGGAAAAATGGATATTAACCATGAAGCGGTCCACTTGAAGGAACTGGAACTGTTTGTGGAGCAGAATTTTGCTCCGGTCGCAGCCCAACGTGGGCTTCAACTGCATACCGAGATCGAAGAGAACTTGCCAGATGCCATTATCAGTGACGGTTATCGTCTCAAACAAATTTTACGTAATTTGTTGTCCAATGCATTCAAGTTCACCACGGAAGGATCTATTCGTTTCAGTGTATCTCGGGCAAATGGAGAACAGCTTCCGGGTCTGCTAAATCCACGAAGATCCTATCTGGCTCTATCTGTGCATGATACGGGCATTGGGATTGCTTCCGATAAAACGGATCTGATCTTCGAAGCCTTCCAGCAGGTAGACGGTACAACCAGCCGGAAATATGGGGGGACAGGACTAGGTCTGTCAATCAGCCGCGAGCTTTCCAGATTGTTGGGCGGTGTGATTACGGTGGAATCCGAGCAGGGACAGGGCAGTTGCTTCACACTGTATTTGCCGGAACAAACGCCAACGGCTGAGGATATGGATTCTCATTCGAGAGAGGAATTTAATGGCACGGATGTGAATTCGGATTTTGAGAATGTTGCAGCCTCGGCAGAAACGGACCTTCCCATGATTATGCCTGCTAAACAGTTGCCATTATATCAGATGCCTTCGAAAAACAAAGCGGAGGACATTATACATCCAGGGGACGACCGAAACGAGATTACCTCGCAGGATAAAGTGTTGCTGATTGTTGAGGATGATATTAATTTTGCTAATATTTTGTACGATATGGCCCGTAGCCGGGGCTTTAAGGCACTGATCGCTCTCCAAGGAGACGATGGGCTCAACATGGCTCAGTCTTATTTGCCGGACGCTATTATATTAGATATTCAATTACCTGTGATGGATGGCTGGTCCATTTTAGGCGAGCTAAAAGGAAATTCATCGACACGTCATATTCCAGTGCATGTTATTTCAGTCATAGATGATGTGAAGCAGGGCCTAATGATGGGCGCGATTGCCTATCTCAAAAAGCCTTCCTCGAAGGAAAGTCTGGATAAAGCATTTTCACATATAAAATCGTATACAGACCAAATGGTCAAACGTCTTCTTGTGGTTGAAGATGACGATAATCAGCGTAAATCCATTATTGAGCTGATCGATCATGATGATGTTGCCATTACGGCGGTATCGACAGGTCAGGAAGCACTGAATGAGCTGGCCACTCAGCGGTATGACTGCATGGTACTGGATCTGATGCTGAGCGACATGACTGGTTTTGAGCTGCTGGATCGTATTCGAGAGAACGAGCAGCTAGCTGATCTGCCGATCATTATTTATACAGGCAAAGATTTGGATAACAAAGAAGAAACGCAACTTCGCAAATATGCAGAGTCTATTATTATTAAAGATGTTAAATCGCCGGAACGGCTTTTGGACGAAACAACGCTGTTCTTGCATCGTGTAGAGGCGAATCTTCCTGAGGACAAACGCAAAATTTTGCAAAAGCTATACAACAAGGAAGAGCTGTTTGAAGGTAAAAAAATATTGTTGGTAGACGATGATATTCGCAATGTATTTGCTCTGTCCAGTGTGCTGGAAAGCTATCGTATGGATGTTACCTTTGCGGAAAATGGAAGAGAAGCACTGGAACTACTGGAACAGACACCTGATTTTGATCTGGTGCTGATGGATATGATGATGCCGGAAATGGATGGATATGAAGCGATGCGACGTATCCGGCTAATGCCACAATTCGAGAAGATGCCTATTATTGCCCTAACAGCCAAGGCCATGAAGGATGATCGTTCCAAGTGTATTGAGGCAGGCGCTTCCGATTATGTGAAAAAACCGATTCAAACCGAACAACTTTTATCATTAATGCGGGTGTGGTTGTATTCGTAACCCAAAAAAATGGGTAATATAAATCGACACATGATGGGAGCGGCACAGGCAAAACCTATTTAGGAATTGGAGAGAGATTATGACATCTAAGGATATGGCGGATAATGCTGCTAATGAAGTGAAATCGAATGATGCTGAGCGGGAATTGATTGAGATTGAGCTGTTGCTGGAAGGTATACATCGGCTGTACGGCTACGATTTTCGTAACTACGCTCTGCCTTCGATTAAGCGGCGTGTTTATTATCATGCGCAGTCCGAGAATGTAAGCACGATATCAGGACTTCAGGAGAAGGTGCTGCATGATCGCAGCGCCTTCGATAGGCTGGTACAGAGCCTTTCCATTCCGGTGACCGAGATGTTCCGTGACCCGGAGCTGTTTCTGAATTTTAGACAGAAAATCATTCCTATTTTGCGAACGTATCCGTACATTCGAATCTGGCATGCAGGTTGCTCCACGGGTGAGGAAGTATATTCTATGGCGATCTTGCTGCATGAGGAAGGCTTATATGATAAGGCCCGCATTTATGCGACGGATATGAATAACCTGTCTTTACAGCAGGCGAAGGAAGGCGTATATGGGATCGACCGAATGAAGCTGTATACCAAAAATTATTTGGAGTCCGGGGGCACACAATCGTTCTCTGAATATTATACAGCCAAGTATGATTCAGTGATGTTTCATCCTTTTTTACGGAAAAATATTATTTTTGCGGAGCACAACTTAGCGACAGACCGGTCCTTTAACGAGTTCAATGTTATTTTTTGCCGGAATGTCATGATCTATTTTAACGACGAACTTCGCAACCATGTACATGGGTTGTTTTATGATAGCTTGAGTCATTTTGGCGTGTTGGTGCTTGGGGCCAAGGAATCCATACATTTTACCGATTATAGTGATTCCTACGAGCCGCTGGACCGGATAGAAAAAATATACCGGAAGATTAAATAGAGATGCTTAGGAGGATTCCATGGGGCTTCATGAACCGATTCATATATTGCTGGTAGATGACAGACCTGAGAACCTGCTCGCTCTTGAGGCGGTGCTGGAGAGTGAACAATATAATCTGGTAAAGGCCACATCCGGGGAAGAAGCGCTGCGATGTCTATTAAAAGATGAATTTGCACTCGTAGTCCTGGATGTGCAGATGCCGGGTATGGATGGTATTGAGACCGCAAAGCTAATCAAGGCCAGAGAGAAAACGAAGGATATTCCGATTATCTTCATTTCAGCTAACAGCAAGGAAGCGGAGCATTTATTTGCGGGATATTCAGCAGGCGGTATTGATTATATGGTTAAGCCGTTCATCCCTCAAATTCTCAAGTCCAAAATTGAAGGTTTCGTGCAAATGTATCTGACAAATAAGCGTTTGAAGACACAGTCCCATCTGCTTCATCAGAAGACCCAGCAGCTGGAGAAGATGAACAGCGAACTGATTGCCGCCAAGGAGGCAGCGGAGATTGCTGCCAATGCCAAAACGGAATTTCTGGCGATGATGAGCCATGAGATCCGCACACCTATGAACGGCGTCATTGGAATGATTGATTTGCTGATGGAGACGGAGCTGCAAAGCGACCAACAGGAATATGCCGATATCATCCGTCGTAGTGCAGACGCGCTGGTAGCAGTCATTAATGATATTCTGGACTTCACTAAGCTGGAGTCAGGCAAAATGGAGGTAGAGGAATATCCTTTTGATCTGGTTTCCTGTATCAAGGAAGTTTTCAGCCTATTTACGGTAGAAGTGAACCGAAAGAACTTGGAACTGGTTTATTTTCTCGATGAACAGATGCCTCCTGTGTTATATGGAGATATGGGAAGATTGCGTCAAGTGCTGATTAACCTGATATCCAATGCTGTCAAATTTACAGACCGGGGCGGGGTGTATGTCTTCGCATCTGTCAAAGAGCAAAGCGATAATGGACTTACCGTTGAGTTTTCTGTGAAGGATACGGGCATTGGTATTGATCCGGCTAAGGTTGAAAGGTTGTTTCAGCCCTTTTCCCAACTGGATTCTTCAATGACACGTAAATATGGTGGAACCGGGTTAGGACTCGCCATTTGTAAAACCTTAGTGAATATGATGGGCGGAGATATCCGCGTAGATACGAGCGGAGAACAGGGCGTGACGTTTCATTTCACAATGAAGCTTGGCTTTGCTCAGGAAAATGAACTGGAGGGGGAGTCCAGCCACGATTGGGAAATTCCACATCAGGAATCTCCAAGTCGTAGACCTGTACTGGTCGTTGATGATCATCCGATTAACCAGAAGCTGATGGTTAATATACTGGATAAGCTCGGTCTGGCTTCAGATGTGGCAGCAGATGGACAGCAGGCGCTTGATATGGTCACGGCTAATCAGGACTATGACTATATCTTTATGGACTTGCAGATGCCTGTGATGGACGGTCTGGAGTGTACGGGGAGAATGCGTAAACAATTGGTGGGAAGATCCCAACCTGCCATTATCGCCATGACGGCTAATGTGATGGAGGGTATTCAGCCTCGATGTATAGAAGCGGGGATGAACGATTATATTAGTAAGCCCGTTAAAATCAGCAGTGTAAAACAGGCGTTGCTACGGCATTCTCCGGACCATTTTCCAATGCAGCCGGGTAAAGATCAAATCAATGAAGCTTAGATGGTGGCATTTGGTAGTGTTTAAAAAGTTATACCGTGATTCAAACGCTCTTATAATGGGTTAGTATGTAGGGAAATCTTTTTTTGGGAGAGTAGGCCTATGAATACAAATAAAAATGAGAAGTTTAATGCAATTACAGAAACAACCGATGGCGTAAATACCGTTTATCTGAGTGGAGAGTTGGATCTTTCGGTAGCACCTGATTTTCGTCTGGTGATGGAGCCTTTGGTGGGGGAATCCAGCCAAGATTTGATTATTAACTTGAGAGACCTTAAATACATTGACAGCACAGGTATTGGAATCTTGTTATCCATTTTAAAAGCAAGGCATGGGATGGAGTCTCGCTTTGCTGTTCAAGAGGTACCGCCTCAAATTCAAAAGCTATTTGATATGACTGGTATTGCCAAATTCTTTGTCCCCCAGGAGAATTCCCAATAGGAAAGGAAAGAAAAAGAAATGAACGCTCAAATTCAAAAAGTAGTTCTTAATTTGCCGGCAACTGCTGACTTTGTTGATATTGTAAGATTAAATTTATACGGTATTGCCGCGAAAATGGGATTCTCTTATGAGGATATTGAAGACATGAAAGTGGCTGTATCGGAAGCCTGTAATAACTCTGTCCTTTATGCATATGGTCATGAGGGGGGAGTCGTGGAAGTGACATTCGAATTTGATGAAGTTTCGCTGTCCATTCGTGTCAAAGATGAAGGGGAGAGCTTTGAACGCGTGGAGGACCCGTCCCGTATCGCATCCTTGCATGACAAGGAGTTGAATGATGCACAGATAGGCGGATTAGGCTTTTATCTCATGCAGGCGCTTATGGACGATGTCCATATCTTGAATGAGACAGGAAAAGGCACCGAAGTGGTGCTGGTAAAGCGCTTGACCAGAAGTGAGGAAAGAGTATGAATGAAAAGGTAACTCCCCCGGAGTCGATGGATGAAGCCGTTGGTCTAATCTGGGAGTACCAGCAAACCAAGGATAACGAGATTGCTACCGTGCTGATCCGCAAGTATGAGCCGATGGTCAAGATGGCTGCCGGGAAAATCTCCCGTAACCGTCCGGACTTATACGAGGATTTATATCAGACCGGTCAGATGGCTTTGATACGTCTGCTTCAGCAATACGATATCAGCTTGGGTATCCCATTTGAACCGTACGCTATGAAAAGTATGCTGGGACATATGAAAAATTATTTGCGCGACAAATCCTGGTACATCCAGGTTCCTCGCCGCATTAAGGAAAAGGGTGCGCTTGTTCAACATGCTATTGATGAACTGACCGTTAAGTTGGAACGCTCACCCAATGTGGACGAGATTGCGACCTATTTGGATCTAACCGTGGAAGAAACGATCGAGGTGCTTGCTGGTCGTGAGTGCTATCACTATGTTTCACTGGACTCGCCTTTATCCCAGGAAGAGAGTGCAGCTACGTTAGGCGAGCTCATTAGCTCGGATGCTAACGATTATGACACTGTGGAAAAACGAATGGATTTGCAGCAGGCTTTAAGCCAACTGAAGGAGCAGGAACAGAAGGTGCTTCTTCTGGCATTTCAGGACGGTCAATCTCAACGTGCGATTGCCCAGACGTTGGGCGTATCACAGATGAGCGTTTCCCGTATTCAGAAGCGGGCTACGGAAAAGCTGAAGCAGATTATGTCTAATTCCTCTATTTCATGAGAAAAACGCGGAATTCTTGGTTTAACATATTTGATGTCACATCGTAAGGACACGTTATTCCGATTTGGGGAAACGTGTCCTTTTTATAAAGCGAAAAAGGTTGGGAGGAAGGTTGGAATCCATGACAGCATTTGAACAGATTTCTTCCTTTCGTGGAGGATGGGAATGGTGGGACATCAGTGCTGGGAATTGGCAAGATTCGGTCATACAGCACTTGAAGGAGAAGCTCCCAGAAGCCGCAGAATGGCTGGACAAGGTAGAGGACATTCCATCCAGCTTTATATCTGTACGCTTTCCAGATGGCAATCAGCCCTTAATGTACGGGTCGCTGATCTACTCCGTTCAAGAGGAAATCGATAGTCAACGCAATTGCAACAAGTTTTATTTTCTGGTTCTAAACCAGAAGCTGGTGACGTTAAATTTGGATCAAAACACCCGTGAAATTATGCACACCGCGGAACGCCAAAAAATGCTGGAACAGTGTGAGGATGCAGCTGACGGCATGTTTGTATTGGCGAGAGCCGTGCTTCATTATTTTCATACAGGTATGGATAAGTTCGAGATCAACCTGAGAAGACTGGAAGAGGACATGGAGAAAAGAAATGCCCGTACACTGATGGATTCTATATTGAATGCACGTTTCGAGCTGTTGTATTGGAGCAATATGTTCATTCCTTTTTCAGAGCTGGTAACGGCTTCTCGGGAGGCATATTTGGATAAACTGGAGGAGAATCGCTTTTTTAAGCAGTTACTTTACCGTGTGACTCGGATGGAAGGACTTTTCCTGCATTATGAAAAGGAAATCGACACCCTGATCTCTATTGACGAGGCCATTTCCGCTTTTAGGGGCAATGAGATTACGAAGACGCTCACCATTGTGACCGCCGTTTTTACACCTGCCACTGTAGTGGGGGCCATTTGGGGCATGAACTTTGAAAATCTGCCTTGGATTAAAACAGGCTGGGGTTTTACCGCCGTGATTATTGCCACATTGCTAAGTATGGCGGGAATGTACGGCTGGCTGATGATGAAGGGGTGGACAGGAGACTTATTGAAAACTAACAAGCGCAACAAATTGTAGCGGCTGCTTACAGCTGTTATAATTTACAAATAAAAAACGATCCATCGTAACAGGAAGCTCTTTGGGGAGTCTATATCGGTTACGATGGATCGTTTTTAATTGAGATAGGGACAATTACTTAGTACCTTGGCTCATTTTGATATATCCTAATAATTCGGCGATGAAATCTCCGATGACCGGAAGATTTAACTGTACCAGGAAACTGAGCAACCAAGCGAGCAAGGCGAGTATGACCACTGTACCCAGCGTAAGGCCGAGACCACGTGCAATCCCTGCAGTCAGATTGCTCATAATTCTTCTTTTCGTGCTGGAGTAGTTCTCTATAATATCTTTGAATTCTGCTTTTTCCAATGTATCTGCGATTTGATCTAGGCGTTTGTTAAGCCGCTTGACCTCATGGCGAAGTTCAAAAGGATGCTCATTTACATCAAAGTCTCTCTCCGGATCATGTGTTTTAACATGATGATGAGTAGAAGAGGTCTGCTTGGATGAAATCTCATCTGGCTGATCTTGAGCCTGGAGGGGGTGAAAGGTTCTCTTGTTGTTCCGAGCAAGATCATCTCCATAGGAGTTTGGTTTGTTCATTGTCATCCCAGCCTTTCTATCATTTAAAAACAGCCAGCTTCTTGCATGCTGGCTGTTCAGTGTTTGGATATTATTTTGGTTGTAATCGGAATGTGTTCCTATTAGGAATTTGCATTTAATTGTTTTTGAGTGTCCTTGGCTGCTTGAGCGGTTGCATCCATAACTTCTTTATCCGCTTTGGCCGCTTCATTAGCGACATCGGCAGAAGCTTTGGTTACGCTGGATACGATGTTGTCTTTACTCTCGGATACCGTTTTGGCTACATCTGCTGTTTTAGTGGAAACGGTTTTGGCCAAATCTGTCGCTTTGCTGCTAACTACAGATGCGACATCCTTCGTTTTATCGGAGACAACAGTCATTTTTTCGGACAGATCACTACGTAAATCGCGACCCGGCTTTGGAGCGAACAGCAGGGCTGCCGCAGCACCAATCAAACCTCCAATGAATAAACCCTTTGCAAAACCTGAAGTGCTTGCCATATTTTGATTGTCAATGTTACTCATGATATATCACTCCTTTTATAGAATAAAAATATATATAAATGTTAGGTAGCCCTTCTCAATAGCCTGGACGCAAGTCCGAGCAAGAATACGAACAATGCGGTTCCAAGTATGGCTGGAATGACTGCAAAATCTCCGATGACCGGGCCCCAGTCTCCCAACAGCATGACACCTAGCCAAGCTCCTACAAATCCAGCAATCATAGAGCCTGCAATGCCGCCAGGCATTTCATGTCCAGCTAGTGCATCGCCAATCAATCCGATAATAATGGCCATTACAATACTTAGTACAATTCCCCACACAAGGATCGCCTCCCTTATCCTAAGTTCACAAACGATAACGTTTTTGATAAATGCTGAGCTTCGATATTGCTGTGCCTTGCTTACTTCGTATATAAACGTCATGACCCGGAGTGAAACAAAAAGCCGAATCGGACGTTATGGGCGGGGGGGAGAAGAAAGTTGCATTTTCGCTCGCCAATAGATCATAGGAACGGTAAACGCCAGCCAAATGATGCCTGCAATATAACCACCCACAATATCTGTAGGAAAGTGAACTCCTAAATATATACGGCTTAGTCCAATCAATATAATGAGCAGTGCACCAAGAACGCACGGGAGGAAGAGCGAACGCTCACGAATCTTTCGTTCTATAGCCCAGATGGCAAATATCATGCCGTAAAATCCCATGGAAATCATCGCATGACCGCTGGGAAAACTGTAGCCCCCGGCTTCAACCAAATGTTGAAGTGACGGGCGTTCCCGTTGCAGAATTTCTTTAATGAGCGTATTCAGCACCCACATCGCCGTAAAGCTGCTTAGGATCGCAAAGGAATAAGCTTTTGAACGAAGAAAGACCCAGCATAAGGTAGCAGCACCGAGGGCGATAATTAACGACATGCTGAATGAACCGAAAGACGTAATGAATATAGCGATGGTTAGCAATTGGTCATGAGTAGCTGCTGTGTCTGGAAAAATAGCATCCTGTATACGCTCATCCCAATATAGAAAAGGAGCCGTGCCAATCCATTGCACAGAGTAGGCGATGAGAAGCATCACAGCGATCATGATAATAGATGCATACAGACTACGACGCAAATAGCTTGGTAGGAACCGGGATGGTTGGGGTTTATGGGATAGCATATGTAATAAATCTCCTCCTTATGGCTGTAATAGATTTAATTTTTCGTACTATTAACTTAACTAATAATGAACTTAAGAGCAAAACTCGACGGAGACGACAGGCTGATTGAGGCATTTAAGCCCGGGGTAAAGGGATCGTATCACAGTGTTTGTAATGCCAGGGCCGAAAGTGGAATAATCATCACGAAGCAAGGCTGCTTTACGGAACTGTAATCCATGGAGGTGTTAAGGATGATTAAAATAGTGACATCGGCAGAAAGACATACCTCAAATAAAGGATGGATTCATAGTGAGTTTAGCTTTTCATTTGCCGATTATGAAGATCCGAGCAATGCCCATTTTGGTTGTATGCTAGCCCATAATGATAACAAACTTGAACCGCAGCAAGGCTTCAAAAGACATCCGCATCACGATTTGGAAATCGTCACTTATGTAATTGAAGGCCAATTGCATCATAGCGACAGCTTGGGACATGAGCAGGATTTAAAAAGCGGCTCGATTCAGGTTCTGAGTGCAGGCATCGGGATTGAACATGAAGAGCGAAATACTGGGGATGAAAGATCGGTTCGCTTTTTGCAAATGTGGTTTTTACCCGAGAGCCCTGGCATTCAGCCTTCTTATCAGGTGCAAAGATTCAAGCACAGTGAACGCCTAAATCGGCTTCAGCCTGTTGTGTCTGGTTCAGAAGTGGAGGGAACGTTATCCATCGCGCAGGATATAAATCTGTATCTGAGCAGATTGGAAAAAGGCCAGCAGCTTGAATATCCGCAGCAAGAGGAGCGCCGCACCCACATTTATGTAGTTAGCGGTCATGTGGAAGTTACGTGCCAGGATGGAGATTTTCAGTTAGGGCCTGGTGATGCTGCACGAATTCAAAAAAGTTGTGCATTAAAGATACTAGCTACAGGTAATGAGGATATATCTGAACTGGTGTTAGCAGATTTACCTTGAAGCATCCTTGAGTGAAGAAGTGTATGAAAATGCGTATATGCAATCGAAAAATAAAGCTCGTATCCCCGTTGCGCGTCTGTTGAAGCGAGCGGAGGTACGAGCTTTATTTACGGTGACAGGGCCACTGGCATGAAGGCTGTTGCTCATGATGATAGGTTGTAATACAGCTAAGCTGTATTCCTATAGGCTGATTCAGGAGGACTTACGCAATCTACCCAGTTCAGAAACAATAGCTTCAACCTCGGAAATGCTCAGGTTAGGCTTGTTTATCACCATATCATAGACATCATGGATGTCCTCGTATTGCTCCAGCGAGAAAGCGGAAGCTTGCATAGCAGCACCACTCGCCATACGGAGCTTGGTTTTAATGCCCTCAATCATATACTCAATGTTGGCATGAGACGGTACAGACAAATCCATCGTTAATTTTCCATCCTTTCATAACAGGGGAAGTTGCCTGTATTGTATCATGTTTTTGTTGTAGAATGTACTGAAAGCCAGATTACCAATATACAACCGAATCAAGGAGGATGGGCAAAGTTGTCTTTGTATAATCGAGCTTCCGCACCCGGACGCTCGTCCTTAGAACATAATGTAAAGAAAACAGATCGAGATGGACTCGCGCCGTTTTTCCGAGAAATTCATCATCAGCATGCTATAGATAAGTTGACTTTTGTTTGTATCGGTACAGATCGCTCGTCGGGTGATTCACTGGGGCCACTGGTAGGCACCATGCTCAAGGAGCAAGGTTTTCCGCACGTGATTGGGACAATGTCGGAGCCCTGTGATGCGGATCATCTGGTTCCATACTTGGAGTGCATTCCCCAAGATCATCATGTGATCGCCATAGATGCTTGTCTTGGACAGCACGGCTCAACGGGAATGTTTCTTATTGCGTGTGAACCGCTAACTCCTGCGCGATCGGTAGGGCTGTCTCTGCCGTCTGTGGGTCATTATAGTGTTGCAGCGATTGTGAATGAGCGCAGTCCCAAACCCTATTGGACACTCCAAATGACTTCGCTTCACTTGGTCATGACAATGGCTGCGCATATTGCTAATGCGGCGGCTTGTGAATTTGGCTTAAAAACAGCTTCGCAAGATTTTCCAGAGGGTTACCGTTTCAGATATTGATCGTCTGCTTAATAATATACATCAGCATGTTCTACTCACTAATATATTCAGATCCAATAGATTATATACAGAGAAGGAAGGGTTCCACATGGAAAAGGTATTATGCGAAGGAACGACGATCTGCTATGCCGAACAGGGAAAAGGAGATCCGATCATTCTATTGCACGGATTTTGCGGAAGCTCCTCCTATTGGGATGAGGTTGTTCCCTTGCTGTCCCCAAGCTATCGTTGTATTGTTCCAGACTTGCGTGGACACGGACGCAGCGATGCTCCACTAGGAGCCTATACGATTGATCAAATGGCAGATGATGTGCTTAAACTTCAAGAACAATTGGACATCCCTCAGGCTGCCTGGTTTGGTCACTCCCTAGGAGGCTATTTAGCCCTTTCGGCAGTGCAAAGACATGCAGAGCGCCTTACAGCCTTTGGACTGATTCATTCCACAGCTTATGCAGATACGGACGAAGGTAAAGAAAAGCGTAACAAGGCTGTATCTACCATCCAAACGGAGGGGATTACCAACTTTGTAGATGGACTCGTACCGGGACTGTTTGCTCCTGATCATGTGGAGTCGATGTCCAGCCAATTACTTAAAGTCAAAGAAATTGGCTACAAAACACCTCCGCAAGGAGCTGTAGGAGCATCATTGGCTATGCGCGAGCGTCCTGACCGACGGGATGTGTTGTCGGCTTCTGCCTTGCCAGCTCTTTTAGTAGCGGGGGAGCAGGATCAGGCGGTTCCTCCAGCGCGGACGTTTACAACAGATCGGGCCGGAGTAACTCAGGTTACCCTGCCGGAAGCAGGTCACATGAGCCTGTTTGAGGCACCGGAGCTATTAGCTAATGCTATCTTGGCGTTTTTGGAGCAAAACTTGAAAAAGTAGACTAAGGTAAGCCCAAAAACCGGAACCCTTTGATGTGATCGTCAGAAGGTTCCGGTTTCTTGTATGCAAATTGTTTTTAGATGTGGTCACTATACATTCAGTTTATTTGAATTTTGCTGACTTGTTGTATCATATCGGTTAATGTGCAGAATACCTAAGTCATATTATTTTTGTTCAAGGCAAACGCCGTCGGCAAACCATCAATACTCTCTAAACTTTTCTCGTATGCATACTTTTTAAGTACTTCTTCGCCCATCTGAATCGCCACGTCCTTCAGCTTTTCCCGTTCGCTCGTGTAAGTCATGAAGGGAACTGCAAAACCACATGAATCCTGCACCATATGAACATCAACTACTATGATTTGTCTTGCTCCAGGAAGTGGATTAAAGAGAGGATACAGCTCATTCCAACGCTTTGTATTGGGCAACACGACTGTGCCAGTACCATAGAGTCTTAATACACTGGGCTCGCCTTCAAATGCACAGAACATGATGGTTACCCGTCCGTTCTCTATAATGTGCGCACTTGTTTCGTTGCCACTTCCCGACAAGTCGAGATAGGCTACCTCCTGATCTGACAAAATACGAAAGGAATCATATCCCTTGGGGGAAATATTCACATGCCCCGTCTCGGATATCGGTGCTGATCCTACAAAGAAAATATGCTGTCGCTGTATGAACTCTTTATATTCCGGTAGTATCGCACTGAATTTTTTTCCCATACTTAAACGTCCTCCCCTGTAAAATATCAATGCATAATTTTGTTTCGAATGAAAATAAATATTTTATTTTATTATATGAATCAATAAATAATAAAGATTATTTTTGTTTCGAATGAAACAAAAATAACACGAGACTAACGGAGAATCAATATCAAATTTTCAAATACTCTATTTCGTTAGTCCATGATCGGCTACAAAACACTGTACTAACGGAATGTTACGTGCCATACGTGATTTCTGAGTGTCGAATCTTTGATGCTATAAAGTATTTGTAATTGTGTTAAATGAAATTGCGGCATGGCGGTGGCATTTGGCTTTTAGACAAGGATGTCATACAATCAGAAGACAGAAGTTTCTGGTTGTCTAGGCATCGGGATGAAAGGAAGGGAACGGCTTGCTTAGAAAAGACTATTTGCTCAGTATGATGGAAGAATTGACATCCGCAGTAGCATCGGTGCTCGGTCTTAGGCGCGAAAATAAACACATCGAAGCGCTGAAACAGCTAGATGACCTGCTCAACAAGCAGTTTCGTCTTCGTTCAGATCTGCTCAGACGATTGCCGCCGGAACAAATTATTGAGCTTTTCCGATTGGGCCCTGGAATTGAAGCGGATAAGCTTCAGCAGGTGGCTCGCATTTTGGAGGAAGAAGCCGCGATTTACCTGGAAACCAGCAGAACAGACGAAGGTATACGAATCTTGATGAAATCTCTTCATTTATATTTGTACAGCGATACGAATGGCGCGACTCGTGATCTGCAGGTCCTGCCTGAACGAATAGCGTGTATCGTGAAGCTGGTGCGCGAATATGAGCTCCCCCCTGAAACCAGCAAGCTGCTGGCTGTTCATTACGAGCGAGAAAACAGGTTGGACGAAGCCGCCGATGTCTGGTTTGGATTGGCATGGGAGCAGCCAGAGCTGCTAGCGGAAGCGGAGACGTTTTATAGTCAATTACTGGATAAGACCAATGCAGAGCTGGAGCTGGGTGGAATTTCACGCCAGGAAGTCACCGAGGGTTTGACCGAGATCACCCAATTACATGAAAGAAAGTGAGATGTACCTTTTGGATTCACTGCGCGAACTTATATACCAATTGACCACGGGAGGATCCCTCATAACAGCGACGCTGAGTCAGCTTCGCAAACGGGAGGATGCTTCTTTTACTAAAGTACAAATTAAACCTGTAGAATTGAAAAACAAACTGCATTACCAGTTTGCTTTTCATTACAGCAACAAAGTCATTCATGAAAATCTGATCCCTGACGAAGCTAACGAGCGTATGACTGCCTTGTTTGAGGACACGTTCCGCCAAGGACTTTTATGCGCCAAGGATGCAGACTACCAAGTGCTGATCAGTAAAAAATATAAAGTATCCATTCTGACAAAGTCACCGAGCAAAAGTAAAGCCGACCTGTCTCATAATCGCAAAAAGCAATATGTGCTCGAAGAAGGGGAACGAATTCCTTTCCTGATTGAGCTGGGGATTATGAATGAGGATGGTAAGGTACTGGCCCGCAAGTATGATAAGTTTCGTCAAATTAACCGGTTTCTCGAAATGGTGCAGGATGTATTACCTAGCCTTCCGGTAGGCCGCCCATTGACGATTGTGGATTTTGGCTGTGGCAAATCGTATTTGACCTTTGCGTTGTATCACTATTTGGCTGTACAGCAAAAGCGACCATTGCAGATCGTTGGTTTGGACTTGAAGGCAGATGTCATTGAAGCCTGTAATGTTCTGGCTCAAAAGCTGCAATATCGACAGTTGGAGTTTCTGGTCGGTGATATCGCAGACTATAACGAACTGGAACAGGTGGATATGGTTGTTACCTTGCACGCTTGTGATACTGCAACAGATGCGGCGCTGGAAAAGGCTGTTCGCTGGGGTGCTTCCGTCATTTTGTCGGTTCCGTGTTGCCAGCATGAGCTGTTTAACCAACTGGAAAATCCGGTATTGGAGCCGTTGCTTTCCCACGGCATTTTAAAGGAGCGTTTTTCTGCACTGGCAACGGATGGAATCCGGGCCAAACTGCTGGATATGATGGGATATCGGACACAGCTATTGGAATTTATCGACATGGAGCATACACCTAAAAATATTCTGATTCGTGCCGTCAAAGGGCAAGCGGGAGAACAATCCGTTCTGTGGCGTGAATACACAGCATTTCGGGATTTTATTCATGCTGATCCTTATTTGGAACGCGCTTGTGCGGACTTGCTTCCCGAAGGAGCGGGGAAAAAGCAGACACATAGCTAGGAATATAGTAAAAGTGGAGCCACTGCGGGGTGGCTCCACTTTTTTGTAGTTCACAGTTCATGATTGCAGTACACAAACATCTATCCGCCATAGGCATTTCTAAAAGCGGTGCACAAGACATCGCGATCCACCTTCCACAATGCCGCGAGCTCCTCGCTGACATCTTCATCCCACCAGTCGCACAGTAGTTTGCGATTACTATGGTTTTCCGCAATCCAGATAAGGTGTCCGACGACCTTGCGGCAGTATAGTTCTTCGCCCTGCTTGACCAGATCAGGAGCAATGTGAACAGGCAGACGTTTGCAGGTTCGATACAACTCTTTGGTACATGCGCGGCGGATACCACGAGCCGTGGGTAATCGGGATTGTGAATTGTCATGTTTGGGGAATTTGCCGGGAGGCATATTGTACCCCCTCCTCTCTCTCACAACTTATGCGGGCAGAGGATCCGGGGTCACTGACTTCCCTTTTTGGACGAAGTGGCGACTTGTTCTGCCGCTGTGATACACTAAATGAAAATAGAGAAACAGGCAGGGAGTGGGAAGAGAGATGGACCAAATATCTAGTATCATTAATTATTTGTTTGAGATCATTCGTAGTCTTGGGTATTTTGGTATTATGCTAGGCTTGATGGTGGAGGTCATTCCAAGTGAAATAGTCCTCGCTTATGGCGGTTTTTTAGTGTCCTCGGGTCATATTAATTTTTTTGGCGCAGTCGTGTTTGGAACGATTGGCGGGGTGCTGGCCCAGTTGTTCATTTACTGGATTGGACGCTATGGCGGCAGACCCGTTTTAGATAAGTATGGGAAATACATACTCATCAAAAAAAGTCATGTTGACCACGCTGAAGCCTGGTTCAATAAATATGGCACAGGGGTCATTTTTACAGCTCGCTTTATCCCTGTTGTTCGTCACGCGATCTCAATCCCTGCCGGGTTGGCTCGAATGAACGTATGGCGCTTTATTATTTTGACAACGCTGGCGATTATACCTTGGTCTGTTTTGTTTATATATTTAGGTATGCTGTTGGGAGACAAGTGGGAACAAATTGACGAAGTGGCAGCACCTTACATCAAACCGATTTTGCTGGTTGCTCTTGCGCTCTTGATCATTTATTTTGTTATCAAATGGATTGTAGCCAAAAACAAAAAAGGAAGTGTATAACATGAGCCGTACTAACGTATCGCAATATTTCGGAAAGGGCTTGAGTCCTGAACAATTTATGGAGGGCATGGAAAAGAACAAAGAAGCCTTCCGCTCTGGATACGATCAGTTTGTGTGGAGCAGCGAAGAGGATCGGGAGTTTTTTGAAAGCCTGAACCATCGTGATGATCTGCGTGTGCTTATATTGGCTGCCGACTGGTGTGGGGATGTAGTACGCAATGTGCCAGTTGTGTTCCGCGCGTTGGAGAATAGCGGGATTCCAACCGAAGTATTGATTCTGGAAAATCATCAGGCGCTGATGGACGACTTCCTGACAATGGGCGGACGTGCTGTGCCGATTGTGATTTTTGCGGATACGGGAGGTCATGTACTTGGCCACTGGGGACCACGCCCTGCACATGTTCAACAAATTATGATCGCATTCAAACGTGAAAATCCAGATCGGGAAGCCGATGATTATCAAGAAAAAATCGCAGTTGCTCGTAAAGAAATGGCTGGAAAATATGGGGAGGGAACCGAGGTCCATCCTGTAATTGTTCAGGAATTACGCGAGCTGATCTCGGGATTTTAACTTATGACATTATCTATTCGCAGTTTTAATCTCGGCCCGCTCCAGACGAATGCTTATTTGCTTCAAGGAGATGATCCGAAGCGCGCTGTTATTATTGATCCAGGGATGAATCCGGGTCCTTTGCTGAGAGCCATTGAGCCACTGACGATTGAAGCTATCCTGCTGACGCATGCCCATTTTGACCATATCGGAGGAGTAGAGGAGATTCGCAATGCCAAAGACTGCCCGGTTTATCTGCACGCCTTGGAGCAAGACTGGCTTACATCTCCTAAGCTGAATGGCTCCTTGATGTGGCCAGAGGCATCCCCTCCGATCTCGACGGAACCAGCCGAATATGACTTGGCAGAAGGTCAACAATTGAACCTGATCGGTCACACGTTCCGGGTTTTCCATACACCGGGCCATTCACCCGGAAGTGTCAGCTTTTTATGCGGCAAAGATCTTTTTTCCGGGGATGTGCTATTTCGTCAGGGCGTTGGACGCACGGATCTGGCGGGCGGCCGCGAACGGGATCTATACGATTCTATTCAGAACAAATTGTTTCCACTCGGAGATGACGTTACAGTCTATTCCGGTCACGGTCCCAAAACGTCCATCGGTTATGAGAAAGCTAACAATCCGTATATCCGGTAAATGTGATGAATGTTCAGTAGGGGCAAAATCAAAGGTGTGACAGGTTTTGCCCCATTTCGACAACAAATTATAAATTATGTATAGACAAAGGTTTTTATTTTTGTTAACATAAATTTATTGAAGTTACATACTAAACTCGCGAAGCACGCAAGCTGTGGATGAATCCCGGTTTGCGTTCTTTTTTTTGCCCATTAAGAGGATAAAGAGGCATGAGGCCGTCAGATCACAAGGGGGAGCAAGAATGAAAAGAAAACATATATATGGGGTACAACGTGAGATTGGAGGTAGTTTCCGGGTTCCCAATATAATAGATATTGAAGATTCTGTGGCAGATTCCGAGCCGAAGATCATAACTTGGAAAAAGGTGAAACGACGGGGCGGAATCCCTACACAAAACTGGCATGTGAGGCTGAATGAACACAGGTTGGGACGTGGAGACGGTCGATTATGAAGATACATAGATGATATAGACAAGCTACTTTTTTTTTAGTAGACTTAGCAGATAAGTTCAGACAAACGGGGGGGCTAACGATGCATCATTTAGGAGCTAGAATTATGATCGTCGCGGATGCTTTTGAGCAGAATCTTCCTGTGGGCGAACATGGTTATATCATTGCTTACGACCGTAATGCGGACAATGCTTTTGACTATGTCATTCGCGTACCGAAGGTGAACCGCAATTTTTTTGTACCATCCGGAGACATCGAGCTGGAAGAGAGTATTCTCAAGCTGGAAGCCGAGCGGATTGAGCGTGAAGCGCTGATAGATTACGCCCTTGCTACCCATAATGAGCAACTGTTCATGCATGTGATGAACGGTGGTATTGATTCGGTAGAGACTGAGGAAGAAGAAACCGCGGCGGAGTTGTTGTCACAGGCTGATTTTATCAGACAAGTCAATTTGCGTGCTTGGATATAGAAGTCGGCTACGGTCGATTCTTTTTAAGAATATATAAAGGGCACAATCTCAGCTCCTATAGTTTTCACGAAAGAGCACCGAAAGGTGCTTTTTTTATATTCTTTTAGCAACATTTACCTCATCGAAGTGCAGTTTGCTTCTGTACCGCGTCAAAGATTGAATTGTAAAGGGTTCTATCCTATAATTAAAAACGTTATTTCAAAGTTCGGTGCAGCATTTTTTAATATCAGGATTTTGCAAAATTCGATTTCAGTCGCTTATTGGATTTTTTGCAAAATCCTCATATACATGAGGAGGGTTTTGTATGAACATTTCCACGGAAGATGTCCGTCACGTAGCCAAGCTGTCCAGGTTGAATCTGACCGCGGCTGAGGAAGAAACGATGACAGGACAATTAAACGCCATTCTCCATTATGCGGAGAAGCTGAATGAGCTGGATACGGAGCAGGTAAAGCCGACCACTCATGTGCTGCACGTCAGCAATGTCATGCGAGACGACGAAGTTCGCGAAAGTTTGACACATGAGCAAGTGATGCGCAATGCACCTGAAGAAGAAGACGGACAGTTTAAGGTTCCTGCTGTTCTGGAATAGATCTCATATTTGAAAGGAGGATGCAAATTGAGCTTGTTCAATAACACATTGCCCGAGATACATAACAAGCTGCATCAAAAGGAAATTTCCGTGAGTGATCTGGTAGGACACGCTCTGGAGACAATTGGTGCGCGGGAAGACAAGATCAGAGCTTATATTACCGTTGACGAGGAACAGGCCCGTGCATCCGCACGTCAGCTGGATGATCAACTGATTTCCGGAGAGGAAAGAGGGTTGTTGTTTGGCCTGCCAGTTGGCATTAAGGATAATATTGTGACAGAAGGGCTGCGTACAACATGTGGCAGTCAGTTTTTGAAAAATTTTGATCCCGTTTACGATGCCACAGTTGTTAGCAAGTTACGCGCAGCGCAAACCGTGACACTCGGTAAAATGAACATGGACGAATTCGCCATGGGCGGCTCTAACGAGAACTCCAGCTTTTTCCCTGCACGTAACCCTTGGGATTTAGAACGTGTTCCCGGTGGTTCCAGTGGCGGCTCGGCTGCGGCTGTTGCAGCGGGTGAGGCTTATTTCACGCTCGGCTCGGATACAGGGGGTTCCATTCGCCAGCCCGCTTCTTACTGCGGAGTAGTTGGCCTGAAACCAACCTATGGTCTAGTATCCCGCTTTGGACTGGTGGCTTTTGCCTCCTCTTTAGACCAAATTGGACCCATTACTAAAAATGTTCAGGATTCGGCCTATGTCCTACAAGCCATTGCAGGTTATGACCAGAAGGACTCCACTTCTGCAAAGGTAGACATTCCTGATTATTTGAACGCTTTAACCGGGGATGTAAAAGGACTACGTATCGCTGTGCCTAAAGAGTATCTTGGTGAGGGCGTCGATCCTCAGGTCAAGGAGAAGGTGCTGGATGCACTGAAAACGCTGGAAGGATTGGGCGCTGTATGGGAAGAGGTATCTCTTCCACACACGGAATATGCGGTTGCGACATACTACCTGCTGGCTTCATCCGAAGCGTCATCCAATCTGGCACGTTTTGACGGCGTGCGCTATGGTGTACGTTCTGACAATCCAGACAACCTGCTTGATCTATACCATCAGTCCCGTACGCAGGGTTTTGGTCCTGAGGTGAAGCGTCGGATTATGCTAGGTACCTATGCGCTCAGCTCTGGGTACTACGATGCTTATTATTTGAAAGCTCAAAAAGTGCGCACACTGATTAAACAGGATTTTGATCGTGTATTTGAACAATATGATGTGATTATCGGACCTACTGCACCGACAACTGCTTTCAAAATCGGCTCGCAAGTGGACGATCCATTAACAATGTATTTGAACGATATTTTGACGATTCCGGTGAGCTTGGCTGGTGTGCCAGCCATTAGCATTCCGTGTGGTCTAGCGGATGGAATGCCAGTCGGACTACAAATCATCGGAAAAGCCTTTGACGAGTCTTCCGTGCTACGCGTAGCTCATGCTTTTGAACAAAATACCGAATTTCACAAGCAGCGTCCGCAGCTGTAATTTGCCAAAAAGGAGGGAACCTATTCATGTCTACAACTACATCCAAGTATGAGACGGTCATCGGACTTGAAGTGCACGTGGAATTGCATACGAAGTCTAAAATATTCTGTGGATGCTCGACATCCTTCGGAGCACCACCCAACTCTCATACATGTCCGGTCTGTCTCGGTCATCCAGGGGTATTGCCGGTATTGAACCGTCAGGCCGTTGATTATGCGATGAAAGCAGCAATGGCGCTGAATTGCACCATTGCTGATGTGAGCAAGTTTGACCGCAAGAACTATTTTTACCCCGATTCACCTAAGGCCTACCAAATCTCACAATACGATCAACCCATTGGCGAAAATGGCTGGATTGATATTGAAGTGAATGGTGAGACAAAGCGTATCGGTATTACTCGACTGCATCTGGAAGAGGACGCAGGGAAATTAACACATGTTGATGGTGGCTACGCATCTTTGGTCGATTTTAATCGGGTCGGCACACCATTGGTCGAGATCGTTTCGGAACCGGAAATATCTTCGCCGGAAGAAGCCAAGGCCTATCTGGAAAAAATACGTGCCATTATGCAGTATTGTGACGTATCCGATGTGAAGATGGAGGAAGGATCACTTCGCTGCGACGCGAATATCAGTCTTCGTCCGCATGGACAAAAAGAGCTAGGAACTAAAGCGGAACTGAAAAACATGAACTCCTTCCGTGGCGTACAGCGCGGACTGGAATATGAGCAGTTCAGGCAGGAGCAGACGCTGGACGAAGGCGGAACAATTGTACAGGAGACACGTCGTTGGGATGAAGCACAAGGTAAAACTTTATCCATGCGTGGTAAAGAACAGGCCCATGACTATCGTTATTTCCCAGACCCGGATCTCGTTACTCTTCATATAGACGAGGAATGGAAAGAGCGCATCCGTGCTTCGATTCCTGAATTGCCTGACCAGCGTAAAGCACGCTACACTTCCGAATATGGATTACCTGAGTATGATGCCCAGGTGATTACGTCCTCCAAGCCATTGGCCGATTTGTTCGAGGATAGCCTTCAATTCACCAAGGATGCCAAAGCAGTATCCAACTGGATTATGGGGGATCTACTCGGTTATTTGAACAGTGCCGGTATTGAACTGTCGCAGGTTAAATTGACCGGTCGGGGCTTGGGTGAAATGATCGGACTGCTGGAGAAGGGAACGATCAATAGCAAAATCGCTAAAACGGTCTTCAAGGAAATGCTGGAAAGTGATAAACTGCCACAGCAAATTGTCGAAGAAAAAGGGCTTGTACAAATCAGTGATGAGGGTGCGATTCTTACAATTGTCGAACAAGTTGTAGCAGCTAACCCGCAATCGGTCGAGGATTACAAAGCTGGCAAGCAAAAGGCCATCGGCTTCCTAGTCGGTCAAGTGATGAAGGAGAGCAAGGGGAAGGCAAACCCTGGCCTTGCTAATAAGTTGCTGACGGAAGTGCTGAACCGCTAATGGCATAGATTTGACAGGGGCTTGTCTTTTAGGGACAGGCCCCTTTTGCATAGCCGCTAAGAATGGTTGGCGCGAACAAGCTTTAGAACCTGATGGCATTTTATGAGTTTCCTTAGGAGGGAAAACAGCATGGTTACCCTATGTTCATTGGAAGATGATGATATCGTCAGTCAGATATGGCGTCTACAGCATGTTGCCTATAGGCTGGAAGCTGAGCTGATTGGGTTTGATGAAATTCCTCCACTGATGGATACATTGGATACGCTGAGAAGCTGTGGAGAGTCTTTTTATGGGTGGCTGGAGGACGGTGAATTGCTAGGAGCACTGGCTGTGCAGTCCGAATCGCCCGATTCGCTTACCCTTACACGTATGATGGTTCACCCAGATCATTTTCGTAAAGGCATTGCAGATTCTTTAATGAAGCATGTTTTGAATGAATATCAAAATATCCCGTTGTTTATCGTCTCTACAGGAACTCTAAATACTCCTGCGGTGGCGTTATATCGAAAACATGGCTTTCGTCCCGTATCTGCGGCTGAGGTCGCTCCAGGCGTGGAATTAACTACCTACCATCTGCATAAGGTGGAATAGCATTGAGGTATCAAATTGACATTAAAAATGCACATAAGCCCACAAACCGCGCACCCGGAGTGGGAAGCACGACATAACCGGGAGGAGAGACTCGAATGAATAATCCGTGGATTATAGACGATTCACATATCATTTTACGGCTTTTACTGTCCATGCTTCTCGGTGGATTCATTGGGTTTGAACGCGAGCGTTCCAATCACGCAGCTGGTTTGAGGACTCATATTATGGTCAGCCTTGGTTCGACGCTGATTATGCTACTCTCCATTTACGGCTTTGCCGATTTTATTAAAGAAGCTAATGTACGCATAGATCCCGCTCGTTTGGCTACCGCTGTGATCACTGGCGTAGGCTTTTTGGGTGCAGGAACGATTATGTTCACAGGTAAATCCATTACCGGACTAACGACTGCGGCTTCCATTTGGGTCGTGGCTGCTATTGGCCTTGGGGTTGGAGCAGGGTTTTATTTCCCATCTATAGCGGCGACAGTGCTCGTATTTTTAAATTTATGGGTGTTTAACAAAGTTGAACTTCGGTATATGCGTGGACGCAAGCGCCATCTTATTACATTGTACGGATTGGCCTCTCACGGATTGCTGGATCAGATTTCGACTTATTTAGAGCAAGAAAAAGTGGAAATACGTAAAATAATGATTAAAGAACATGAAAATGTCCCATTTCACGAATTACATCCAGATCGGCAGAGTATGGAGGTTTCCCTAGAGGTGCTGGCCCGTCATGATTTTAATCCTGTACGTATTGCAGCAGATTTACGACAATGGGAAGATATAGCTGCAGTCTCTGTTGAGTAATAGGGTACCTTTTTTTAACAGTTACTCTTAAATCTGATTGGGGTACTATGTAAGCATTGAAATGTTTTTCAGCGGAACCACGTATGGGATTCAAAGGGGAGGATGGCATGAACTCGGAACAACCGTTACCGTCTGGAGAGGCTGGACAGCTACAAGCATCGGAACAGCGGGAACAGCCCAGACAGGGGAAGCGTCTAAAATACGCTAAATTTCGCAAAGTGATTGCCATTATCATGGCGGCATTGTTACCCGGACTAGGACATCTTTTTTTAGGACTGTTTATCAGGGGGCTTAGTTTTATTGTATTGCTCCTGCTAGATATTTTTGCGATGCTGTATGTTTCCTCTGACGGCTTAAGGATCAACATTCCATTACTTATTTTGCTTGGATTGTTCATACCTGTTTTATATTTTTATAATGTATATGATGTCTTACAGTCTGCAGATTATATGGTTCGCTATCGACGTAAGCCCGATCGTTATGTACGAATGGATGCTAGAGGCCAGCAAAGTAGTCCTTTTTATACGTGGGAGAGAGGCTTTGCTTTTGCTGTGCTGATGGTGGCAGGCGGTGGGCTTATGATTTTGTTTCGCATGAAACCTCGCTGGTTGAGCAATTTCTTTGAGGATTATGGATTCCTTACGCTGGCTATTTTATTAATGATGATCGGTTTATTCCTTTTTCTAAGGGAAGCCCTTCTGACCTTTAAGCGTAAAAAGTTGAAAGAAAGAGGGTGAAGCTGGCGTGCACCGTAAAATAAGAGTCGGGCGCTACACCTCTTCGCTTCTGTTGATGGCTGTAGGCATTTTGCTTATTGTAGATGTGTTTCAAAATACTGAATATATGCTTCAACTCCTCGTTTGGTGGCCCGTAATCTTCGTGCTTTGGGGACTGGAGTATCTAATTTTTTTTGCTGTGTACTTTCGGAAAGAAGGCAAGTCTGACAATGGAAGGCGATTCAGACCTGACCTAAAGGGGATTCTGTCCGCTTTGGTAGTGGCAGCCTCGGTTTTTATCGTGACCCAGCAAAATCATTATATGTATCTGTGGAATCGGGTCAGTCTCAATCTGACGTCAGCCTCTATGGATTTTAGCCAGGCTAAAGAGAATCGGTATGATATGGGTGGTGTGCTGGTACCTGTAACTATGCAGACGTCCGATTTAATAGTTGATTCGGTTAATGGTGATGTAACACTGATCAGACGACCTGTGTCCAATATAGAGGTACGAGGGACTCTATGGGTGGATCAAGCGCCTGCTGCCGAAGCGGACAAGATTGCTCAAGCTTCTTCACTGACTTCTACCGACGGCAAGACTATCCAGATTCGTCCGGAGGCACAGTCATACGGAGCATCAAGCAAACGTCAGCCCCGTGTGAACATGCTGATCACCGTGCCTGAGGACCGACGGTTCAATATGCAGATTAGAACCTCCAACGGGAATATTACCTTGAATGGAGTTGATGCTATTGACAGCATTAGACTCGAGAGCGGTAATGGAAATCTCATCGTTAATGACGCTATCGGCAATGTCAAGGGAGGCACGCTGAACGGTCAGGTTAAATTGCATCGGATTTCTGGAGATGTGGATGTGCGCACGAACCGAGGCGACATGCAGGCAGGCGATATTGAGGGAGCTGTCACACTACATACCATGGTAGGTGACATTCAGCTTGCTCGTTCGGAAGGAGATATCACTGTTGATACTCAGAATGGGGACATGAATGTGTTGAATTCTACAGCCAAGCTGAATGCTAATTCGCTTAATGGCTCTATCAAAGTGCATAGCGAACAGGTGAGCGGAGATTGGAAAATATACAGTGCTGTCGGTGATATCGTATTGGATCTTCCGTCGAATGGAGATTTTCAGTTAGAGGGTTCAAGCAGTTATGGTAATCTTCAATCCGATTTTCCATTTAAAATAGACAGTAAAAGTATTTCAGGCCAAAACGGGACAGGCAAGTATGCGATCAACGTGGAGGGCAACAGTAATTTAACCATTAAAAAGTTACTGATGCCGTCGTTACCCGACTTGGAAGATTCCGGGGGTACGACTGCGCCCGATACATCTGAAATCTCTCCGGCTGAACCTAGAGCTCCCGAGACAGATACCTCTATAGGAGCATCCGGCGACAATACGGCGCGTTGACAAGAAACTTGAGTAGACCGTACAATGTGAGTAGGTTTAGAAGTAAGTTGTAAATAGATGCGTGGTAATTGATAGGATCGTAAGTAAGGGATAAGGCGGTGGACATATATGGCAGCACGCGTCCAGCATGCTTTGGAACTTCTAAAGAAGACAGGTGTACGCATAACACCCCAGCGTCATGCCATATTAAACTATTTGATGGAAACCATGGGGCATCCGACTGCAGATGAAATATATCGAGCGCTTGAGTCCAAGTTTCCAAGTATGAGTGTGGCTACGGTTTATAATAACTTAAAGATGTTTATAGAAGCGGGTATGGTACATGAGTTGACCTATGGAGATAACGCCAGTCGTTATGATGCCAATATTTCGGAGCACTATCACATCATTTGCGAAAAATGCGGAAAAATTGAAGATTTCAGTTATCCCTATTTGGCTGATGTGGAACGTCATGCTGCGTTGGAAACAGGCTTCGAAGTGCATGGACATCGTATGGAGTTACACGGAGTATGCAAAACTTGTAGTAACAAACAAACGTAACGAAACAAGGAATAGAGTTTTTTTGTGCGGTATGTATATATTGTAATGGATTGGAAACGTGAGCAATTCTCCGTAAGCGGGGATTTACCGCGTTTTTTTGTTTAAATCACTTTACTTTTGTTTCAAGTAATCTGTTGAGGTTACAAAATACGGAATTCAAAGTTCATACAATGGAGGTTCAATATTGGCCAGAAATCATTCCAGACGCCGCCGTAAACGTTCACGATTCAAAGGAGCGGCAAGCCTGCTATTATTTGCAGCGATTATATGCGCAATTACTGTCGTATGGTTTGGTAATCCCCTTCATGAGAAACCCGATTGGCAGGGCAGTGTCCGTCCTATTTTTATGCAGGGCAAGTTGACTGGGTATGAAGCTCAAAGCTCCGGCAAGAACATGCTGATGCCGCTTAAATTGGTGCAAAGTCAAATTGATCCTTCGGTTCGCTATGAGGATGACAGCCAAACCGTCATTATGGCGACGAGACAAAGCTTGCTCTATATGAAGGTTTCGAAGGCACAAGGGGAATTGAATGGTAAAACATATGCGCTGAGCGCAGCCCCCCAGGTGATCAGTGGAGAGGTATATATCCCGATAGAGGCTGTACGTGAAGTATACGGCGTTTCTATACACGAAGACTCTGTAACGGGTGCCGTTATCTTGATGAAGGCCGGCGAGAAGGTCAGGCTGGGTAATGTAGAAAAGAAGGATGGGCAACAGGATGCTAGAATTGCCTTACGTAAAGAAGCCTCTAGCCTATCTTTTATTTTGACAGATGTACCTCAGCGGACGAAAGTACGTATCTGGTCCCAACAGGGTGATTGGTATTTTGTGCAGTTAGACAATGGCTATGCAGGATACATTAAATCAGACCATATCGCTGAAGGAGAAGAGCTTGTGATTCCTTCGGTTAAGGACGATTTGTCCATATCGGAGAAGCATTGGGAGGGGAGACCAGTGAATCTCGCTTGGGAAGCCGTCTATAATCGCAAGCCCGATCCTTCCAAGTTTGATCCTATGCCTGGAGTAAATGTGGTGAGCCCTACGTGGTTCAGTGTCGTCGATCATGAGGGCACTGTAGAAAGCAAAGCGGATCCTTCTTATGTCAGCTGGGCACATCGCAAGGGTATGGAGGTTTGGGGGTTGTTGAGCAACAGTTTTAATCCCGAACTAACAACAGAAGCTTTGTCTACCTTTGAACGTCGAAAGTCGATTGTAGATCAGATGATTTCACTTGCTCAACAAAATGATCTGGACGGTATTAATATCGACTTTGAAAATGTTCATACAAAGGATGGCCCCAATGTCACCCAATTTTTGCGTGAACTTAAACCGATGGCTCGGGAACATGATTTGATACTGTCCATTGATGTTACGCCTAAATCTCAAAGTGAGATGTGGTCTGTTTTTTTGGATCGAAAAGCATTGGGGACTATAACAGATTATCTCATGGTAATGGCGTATGATGAGCATTGGGCGGCTAGTCCAAAAGCTGGTTCCGTCGCCTCGTTACCATGGACGGAAGCGTCAATTAAGCGAATTATTCGGGAAGATGAAGTGCCGTCTCAAAAAGTGGTTTTAGGTATTCCATTATATACTCGCGTGTGGTCCGAGACTCCCAAAGAAGGGAAGATTAAGGTCACCTCCAAATCACTTGGTATGGAGTCAGCAGCCAATATCATAGCCCAATTTAAGTTGAAGCCCAAGTTTAGAGCTTCCGAAGGCCAGAATTATGTCGAGTATACAGAAGACGGCGTAGTCAAAAAGATTTGGCTGGAGGATCAGGTATCTCTGAAGGCAAGAGTAGAACTTGCCAAATCGCTGAAGCTCGGAGGAATTGGTGTGTGGAATCGAAGCTTTGCAGATAAAGACGCTTGGATAACACTGAAAAAAATAAGTGAATAAGATAAAAAAATTACAATTGAAGAAGGAAGTTTCTTATTTATGTAGAAATGATCACATGTATCCAAATATCCAATTTGCGGTCATAGCCGCCTTGCAGGTATGGAGGGAGAAGTGCAGCTAACCAAATTAAACCTGATATATGATGAATTGTTGCAGGAGGATTCAATAGGTATTATTTCGTACAGAAAACCGGGAGAGTATTTTCACGGTTCAATGTTGTATGACTTTGATGAACTTATTCTAATTATTGGAGAAGGCACCAAGCCAGTCCGTTCTATTCAACACTTATTTATGAATGGTTTAAGATGCCAAGTGTTGTACGCAACGCTCAGTTGTCTGAAGGAATGGATTATCGCTGGTGAACAAGCCAACATTATAGATTATGTGCTAGAAGGGCGTATTGTCTGGGAAAGGGATGACAGGGTTCGTTTTTTAAGACAGGAAATTGTTGAGTTTAACGATCCACTGCGGGAGCAGAAGCGATTTCATGAGTTCTCCCGCTTTCTGGTCAATTACGTTCATGGTAAAAGAGCGGTGCGAGAAGGGCGGATCATTGACGCTTATCAAAGTGTTCTGAAAGCATTGGATCATTGGGCATCTATTGAACTCATTGAACGGGGGATTTATCCAAAGGTTCACTTATGGGTTCAGGTACAGCCTCTGGATCGAACAATTGACAAACTGTATAACGAACTCACATTAAGTACGGAAACCTTGGAACAACGGGTTGAACTAGTACTGCTTGCTTGTGAATTTTCAGTTATGTCAAAAATGGAGGAGTGCTCCTCTCCGCTATTCCGTATATTAGGCAGCAGACGGGAACCTTGGTCTATAAATGAACTTATTAACCATCCTGAGCTAAAGAATCTCCAATTGGATCTTACCGTCGTGCTCCGTAAACTGGTATATCGATCACTTATTAGAGAAACAGCTGCCGGGGATTTTAGGGATCGCGGGCAAAATCGTGAACTGCGTTACTCTCTTATTTGATGTACAGGGGTTGATTTGTCAGGAAGAAAGGTTGTTAAACCGACTTTTCTTCCTTTTTTTGCACATGATCTAGTATTTATAAATAGTTAAAAAATATAAATTATTAATTTAGGTTGACGAGTATATAAAATATGTGATAAGTTATAACTCGCCCCATTAAGCAGCATGAATAGTTTTGAACTGTTTAAAGCAGGATAAACGTGTTGCATCAAGCGGAAAAAATAAGTTTTCAAAAAAAAGCTTGACGAAAAATGAGGTTATGTGTTACATTATTTAAGTCGCCGCTGAGACGCGGTGGTGAAACAAAGTAAGACGTTATGTAGGTTTGATCTTTGAAAACTGAACAACGAGTGAGTAAAACGATTTTGCTTGCAAAATCAAACAAGAGATATTTTTTATCTCGTCAGTTTCAACATGAGCTTATCGCTCTTTCTATAAACCAGCTTCGGTTGGTCTTTAATGGAGAGTTTGATCCTGGCTCAGGACGAACGCTGGCGGCGTGCCTAATA
>NZ_JAFICR010000012.1:0-208945 GCF_017833915.1 Paenibacillus sp. 1182
AGACCCCTTGAAGACGACGAGGTAGATAGGTTGGGGGTGGAAGTGCAGTAATGCATGGAGCTGACCAATACTAATCGGTCGAGGGCTTATCCTAAGATAAGACGCAAATGAGTTTCGGATCCAGTTTTCAGGGTGTAACCTTGAAATTGCGCTTGATATTCCAAATCACTTTGTTGAGATACAGAATAACTTGCGGAGTTTTGCTAAGTGAGTCCATTTATATGGAGAGATACCCAAGTGGCTATAAGGGGACCCTCTGCTAAGGGGTTAGACTGCGAAAGTGGTGCGAGGGTTCGAATCCCTCTCTCTCCGCCATTTAGGACAAGCTAGCGAAATATTATGTTATGGCGGTGTAGCTCAGCTGGCTAGAGCGTACGGTTCATACCCGTGAGGTCGGGGGTTCGATCCCCTCCGCCGCTACCATACATACCCAGGAGGCTTAGCTCAGCTGGGAGAGCATCTGCCTTACAAGCAGAGGGTCGGGGGTTCGATCCCCTCAGCCTCCACCATTGTGCCGGTGTAGCTCAACTGGTAGAGCAACTGACTTGTAATCAGTAGGTTGGGGGTTCAAGTCCTCTCGCCGGCACCATTTTTGAATTTTGAAAAATCCAGGGAACTGTGGTGTAGAGGCCTAACATGCCTGCCTGTCACGCAGGAGATCGCGGGTTCGAATCCCGTCAGTTCCGCCATTTTTCAATTCAATAGTTTTACCGTACTAAAGTGGGAAGGGGTATCCCTCCGCACTTTATTTTTTTGTTAATGGATATGGCTCGGTAGCTCAGTCGGTAGAGCAGAGGACTGAAAATCCTCGTGTCGGCGGTTCGATTCCGTCCCGAGCCACCTTTATATGGAGGATTAGCGAAGTGGCCAAACGCATCAGACTGTAAATCTGCTCCCTTACGGGTTCGGTGGTTCGAATCCATCATCCTCCACCAGTTTTACGAGCCATTAGCTCAGTTGGTAGAGCACCTGACTTTTAATCAGGGTGTCGAAGGTTCGAGTCCTTCATGGCTCATCAGAAGTCATCAACTATAGGTTGATGGCTTTTTTTGTATTGTTTTAAGTTATGTTTTTATATAGCTTTTTTATTTTACGGTATCGACAGGTTATAATGAGTTCATTATGTTCGCTTAGTGCTTATTCTATATTCTAAAAAAAAGTGAAGTGGTGATCGCGTGACTCTGGATACAGAATGGATTCAGCAACAGCTTCAGAATATTATTCAAGCGCCTTTTACCATAGTGCCTTGGTGCCCGGAAATGATGGCAGAGGGAGGGACAGCCGATTCAGTTATTCCGGATAGATCGTTTGTCCGTGACAACAAGTTATATTTTCCATTTCGTGCGTCGGCAGGTGAACTGGCTGCATTTGTGGTAGAGGCCAGATATTTGACGGATCGAGAACGGAAACTGGTAGAAGCGCTATTGGGGAACATGGAGCAGGTCTGGCAGAACGGTCCACAATTGTCGGATAACCCGGTTTATAGCGAGGAAGAGCGCATGAATCGTTATGGACAATGGCTTATACAGCAGGCTGCCAATCTAAACAAGGAAGAAGAGGTTCCAGATGAATTGCAGCTTCGTGATTCGCTATCAGCGTGTATGGTTCCGATTTTACTGAATGGCGAGGGAACACAGGAGGGGGCTATTACTTATACCCAGCTCCATCGATTGTTCGCGAGCTATTTTGGAGGGGATGTGCTGCTTACTCCATTGGACAAACAGTCTTGGCTGATTATGGCTAAAAAGGAGCTTTTATTAGGAGCGGACGATGAACGGGATAAAGACACTGAGTCCAGGGATGCAGATTTTACGGAATCGTTGGAGGAGGTTCTCACGGCTTTTAGCTTGGGTCTATATGAGCTTATTGCGAATGAGTGGGTGGGTGTATTCCATTTGGCGGTTTCTAAGCCTTCAATCCCTTTGCAAAGTCTTCCCCAAGAGCTGAATTTGTTATGGGAGACCATACATTTGGGCAAGATTTTTCATGTAACAGAGCACATCCACTTTTCATGGGAGCTTCATTTGGAAAGGCTGTTAAACCGCATTTCCAAGGAACAACGCGTATTATTTTTAGAGCAGGTAATGAAGTCATCTGTCATACTAGAAGACTCAGAAACGATGGCCACATTAGACATCTTTTTTCAACTGGATTGTAATGTGAGTGAGACAGCTAAGCGTCTATATGTGCATCGAAATACGTTGATTTACCGTTTGGACAAGATCAAACAGGAGACTGGATTGGACGTGCGGACGTTTAATGATGCGGTTTTAGTCAAGCTCTATCTTCTATTGTACAAAGTGACAAAAAGGAAATAGCATTTTTGTGCAGTTTGCGAATAGCCATGCTACGGGGACTAGGGTAAGATACAAGTAAGAAATGTATTCGATTTCATAACTTGATCTTAGGGAGGCAAAAGCTATGGCTGGTGTACGTTTAGAGCATATTTTCAAAAAATATCCGGGTGCAGATAAAGCTACGGTTGTTGATGTCAATTTGGACATTCAAGATAAAGAGTTTCTCGTGTTGGTTGGTCCTTCCGGTTGTGGTAAATCTACTACGCTCCGTATGATCGCTGGTCTAGAGGAAATTTCAGACGGTAAATTGTACATTGGAGATCGTGTTGTGAACGACGTGGCTCCAAAGGACCGCGATATCGCGATGGTATTCCAATCCTATGCCTTGTATCCGCATATGAATGTATATCAAAACATGGCTTTTGGTCTGAAACTCCGTAAGGTGAAGAAAGAAGAAATTGACAAACGTGTACGTGAAGCGGCTAAAATCCTTGATATTGAGCATCTGCTGGACCGCAAGCCGAAAGCGTTATCAGGTGGTCAACGCCAGCGTGTTGCCTTGGGACGTGCGATTGTGCGTGACCCGCAAGTGTTCTTGATGGATGAGCCACTGTCCAACTTGGATGCCAAGCTGCGTGGTCAGATGCGTGCGGAAATCACGAAGCTGGCTAAGCGTCTGGAAACGACTGTTATCTACGTAACCCATGACCAGGTCGAAGCCATGACGATGGGTGACCGGATTGTAGTTATGAAGGATGGTATTATCCAACAAGCTGCATCCCCAGATGAACTGTACAACCGTCCAGTGAATCTGTTCGTAGCTGGTTTTATCGGCTCTCCTACGATGAACTTTATCACAGGTAAGCTGGTTGAAAAAGAAGGTGCATTGCATTTTGCTGCGCCGGGTCTGGATCTGTTTGTACCAGAAGGTAAAGGACAGATTTTAAAAGCGAAGGGCTATATCGGGAAAGAAGTGATCTTGGGTATCCGTCCTGAGGATATTCATGAAGAGCCTGTATTCTTGGAGGCTTCTCCGAATACGATCTTTACATCCACTGTGGATGTAACGGAAAACCTCGGTCATGAAATGCTGTTGTACCTGAGCGGTGCTGGAAATGATACGATTATTGCCCGTGTAGACGGACGCTCCAATACTCGTGATGGTGTCAAAGCGAAGTTGGCTGTTGATATGAACAAGGTTCATATTTTTGATAAGGAATCGGAATTGAGTGTTCTGGTTGGCGAATAAAATTTGCCTCTGGAAGAGAGTCGCAGTTTTCCCCGAGCGGAGAACTGCGACTCTTTTTATATATCGCATACGGCTACTAGCTTCGGCATTGCATTCATTGGAAAATTCCGATACGATGGGTACAATGGACAGGTCTAGATGTAGGTTCGTTGGCAGGAGTCCTAGATGGGATCAACCCAGCTGGCGGAATGGAGCTAGCCTGGAACCATATGTTAAATCAAGTGGAGTGTGCATTGGCGCAGGATAGACTGGCGTTGGGGTGTATGGTTAATAGGGTAAAGCTACATAAATCAAGTGACGTATAGAATCTGGTTTTGCAGATGAAGGGGAGAATAAAATGGCTAAACAGGTAAAGGTATCCGAGCTTGTACAGCAGTTTCAAATGGAAGTTATTTCCGGTGAAAAAGGTCTGCGAAGACTGATCACAGTGGACGATTTAAATCGCCCAGGTCTGGAGATGGCCGGGTATTTTGAATATCATACACAAGAGCGGGTACAGCTTCTGGGAAGGTCTGAGTTGGCTTTTCTGGGAATGCTTCCTCCTGAGGAACGCCGGGATCGGATGGAGCGTCTGTGTACAGAGCTGACTCCATGCATTATCGTCACACGTGGTCTAGAGGTACCGGCTGAGTTAGTGGAGGCGAGCGCAGAGCGAGATATTCCTGTACTGCGCACTAATATGGCGACGACGATTTTATCAAGCCGCATCACAGGCTTTCTCGAAAGAAAGCTGGCTCCTACAGCAACTATTCATGGTGTACTGTGTGACGTGTATGGCGTGGGAATGCTTATCACAGGAAGTAGTGGAATTGGTAAAAGTGAAACAGCACTGGAACTGGTTAAACGTGGACATCGCTTGGTAGCAGATGATGCGGTAGAAATTCGGCAAACGTCCGATTTTCAGCTGCATGGTACAGCACCTGAGCTGATCCGTCACCTGTTGGAAATTCGTGGCGTGGGCATTATTAATGTGATGACGCTGTTTGGTGCTGGTGCAGTTCGTAACAACAAACGGATTACATTGGTTGTCCGTCTGGAGGCATGGCAGCAGGACAAGCAGTATGACCGTCTTGGTCTTGATGAGGAAACGACACGCATTATTGATACAGATGTTCCACTGGTTACGATCCCAGTTCGTCCGGGCCGAAACTTGGCTGTTATTATCGAGGTGGCGGCGATGAACTATCGTTTGAAACAAATGGGCGTTAATGCTGCCCTGCAATTTACAAACAAGCTGACTGCTACGATTTCTGAAGATATGGAAGAGATGGATTAAGGTTGATTTGTTCGTTTGCAAGGAAGAACGAGGAGTGAGAGAAACATATGTCAACGGCAACATTACTGCTGAATCCGATCGCTTTTTCAATCGGGGCAATCAAGGTCCACTGGTATGGACTTATTTTGGGGCTGGCGGCGCTTGTGGGTCTATATCTTGCCATCCGTGAAGGAAAAAGATTCGGTATTCCGCAGGACTTTTTTATGGATATGCTGCTTCTGGGTGTTCCATCAGCAATTATTGGAGCGCGTATTTATTATGTAGCCTTCAAATGGGAAGACTACCGAGATAATCTATGGGATGTTTTCAAAATTTGGAATGGCGGTATTGCGATATACGGTGCCTTGATCGGGGCCATTATATGTGCGGTCATTTATTTCCGGTATAAAGGGTATAATTTCTGGCGTATCGCTGATATTTGCGCACCAGGTCTACTAATCGGTCAAGCGATTGGACGCTGGGGTAATTTTGTCAATCAGGAAGCCTACGGTGGACCGACGGAAGAGACTTTTTTGCGAAATCAACTGCATCTGCCGGACTTCATTGTGAATCAGATGAACGTTAACGGGGTGTTCCATCACCCTACATTTTTATATGAATCACTGTGGAGTATTGTAGGTGTGATTTTGCTGCTCGTCATTCGTCGTATGAAATTTGTACGTGCAGGCGAAATGTTTGCTTTTTACTTCATTTGGTACTCGATTGGTCGTTTTTTCATCGAGCGTGTACGGACGGACAGTTTGGCTTTTCAGGGACCGGATTGGCTGGCTTCCTTTGTGAATGCATTGTGGTCTCCTATGGTGTGGTTAGGGTTTGAACCAGGGCATCTGGACCCGAGTTACGGTAATGTACGGATCTCGCAATTGCTGCCTATTTTCATTGTGGTAGCTGCCGTGATTTTCATTTTGGTTCGTCGCCGGAAGGGCACATCTGTTGCTCGGTATAGCGATCCGATTATCTCCAGTAAAGCGGGGATTGATCAGGTACCTGACGTGACGCCAGAACAGGTATCCCGTCCAGGACAGGACGTGGTTCCTCCAACAGCTACGGCGGATAAGCTACCTAAGGAAGACACGGACGAGGACAAGAAGGAGCATCTATGATAAATACGATTTTGTTTGATTTAGACGGCACCATCATGGATACGAATGAGTTGATTATCAGCACATTTCTACACATTTTGAATCATCCGGATGCTGATCCGCTGACGCGGGAGCATATTATTCCTCATATGGGTGGAACGCTGGACGATCAACTCCGTACTTTTTCGGGATTAACGGATGTATCTGGGTTAGTTAAGGACTACCGTGCTTATAATCAGATTCATCATGATCAAATGGTGAAGCCATTTCCATATGTCATTGAGGTTATTCAGGAGTTGCGTGCGAGAGGAATTAAGCTAGGGGTTGTGACCACTAAAATACGACCATCCACGATACGTGTACTTAATCTGTTCAATCTGACTTCCTCTATGGACTATATTGTGACGGTGGACGATGTAGAGCATCCTAAGCCACACGCTGAGCCAGTCCTTAAGGCCTTAGCAGGCTTGAATGCTGAAGCAAAGCATACATTGATGGTCGGAGACAGTTCTTTTGATATTTTGTCAGCTCAGGCAGCAGGTGTGAAATCGGCTGGTGTAGCTTGGTCGCTCAAGGGCGAGGAAACTCTACGCGGATATGGGCCTGACTACATGTTGCATGATATGCGGGATTTGCTGAAGCTGGAGCTTCAAGGTGTCAATGTATCGTGAGAAAGGTGAACCGCTATCCTGTAGAAGGTCCCAATGCGTTGTGGCAGATTTATCGGACGGTGAGCCGCTGGAAAGGCATTAAGAACTTTATTTTTATACAGATTGCCCGGTATTGTCCTGTGCTTTCTCTGAAAAACGTCATTTACCGCAGAATGCTGGGGATGAAGGTGGGGCAACATGCGGCCTTTGGCCTGATGGTGATGGTGGATGTTTTTTTTCCAGAGTATATTACGATAGGGAACAATTCGGTCATTGGATATAACACGACGATACTGGCTCACGAATACCTCATTGAGGAGTATCGTATCGGTAAAGTGGTGATTGGTGATCATGTGCTGATCGGCGCCAACACAACCATTCTGCCGGGTGTCACCATTGGTGACGGAGCTATCGTAGCGGCTGGAGCGGTCGTGCATAAAGACGTGCCCGCAGGTGCATTTGTGGGTGGCAATCCGTTGCGTGATTTAAGACGCTCTGGTGTGGATGAGTAGTAAATAGCACAATAAGGAAGGCCCCTTATGTATTAAGGGGTCTTTCTTGTGTTGTTTTTCTGTATAATAAGTGGGGTAATGCATGTTGATTATGTTTAAAAATTGATAAAAGACATATTTGCAAGGCGATATGGGAGCGTGTTGATTTGGTCAAAAAAGAACGTATACCAGAGCTTGATGTTTACCGGGGAATATTAATTGCAGCCGTTGTTACCATTCATGCGACTTCAATGGCTTTAATTGATGCGCGCCATTCTCTATTGTTTTACCCTTTTCTATTTTTAAATATGTTTAGTAGCTTTGCGGTGCCAGTATTTATTTTTGTGAGCGGGTTTGTTTTATTTTACAATTATGTCGATAGGCCGCTTCGTGGTAAGAATATGCTTATATTCTTCCGAAAAAGACTGATGTTTATTGTGTTGCCGTACGTTTTGTTTTCTCTTGTGTATTATTTGACCTTGGTAACACGCGGGTTGATGCCGCTCAGTGATCTTCCGCTCGTGCTGTTAACGGGAAAGGCGTACACGCATTTGTATTATGTCATCATCATCATCCAATTTTATTTGGTCTTCCCACTGTTGTTGTGGGGAGTGCAGCGCTTATGTCATTGGATATCGAGTCCACGGAGAGCAGCCTGTATCATTTTGGCAGTAGGGTTAGTCATTCAATGGGGGTTTGTATTGCTGAACAAATATGTTTGGCAAGAGGAAAGAGGAAGTCTCGCGATTACGTATATCAGTTATTTTGCCTTGGGCGCAGCTGTAGCGATTGGATATGAAGGGTTTAAAAAGTGGCTTTTTCCGGTGTCAGGTACAGTAATTAGACGCGGACAGTTGATCAGTTGGTGGGGCTTGTGGGTGGCTTGGCTACTCCTGGGTATAGCATATGTACAAATATGGTTTGTAGCATATCGCGAAGCCATCTATGCAGACTCGCTGATCTATGAACTGCTCCATAATGCATATGCCCTCGTCTCAGCGCTGGTGCTGTTTCAGTTCTCGGTTTTATTATATCGTCATGCTAACGATAGGCTGCGAATGTTAATCAGCTGGCTGGGCTCATGCTCATTCGGCATTTATTTACTTCACCCGGCGTTATTGAGAGTATATCGCAAGCTGGATTTGCACGGAACGCCAGTAGAATATATCTTCTCTGTTACGGGTGGATGGTTGTTGGCGTTGTTTGGCTCATGGTTGATTGTGACGTTGTGTTTTCGATATGTACCATTTGCATGGATCGGTTTGGGCACGGTTCCGAAGTTTCCTTCCCGGAGTAAAGATGAACAAATGAATAGCTAAATATTTTGATTGATTGGACTGTTGGCTTAGGGCTGGCAGTCTTTTTTTTAGGATTCGTGTATTTTGCATTGGATAAAATATAGAAAGGGGCAGCGGCTTGGCGAATCTGTAAAAAAGGGCTGCTCCGTTCGGTTGACGTTCACAAGTAGAGCATGATAATATATCGAATATACTTTAGTTTGTTAGCACTTTACCATGATAAAGATATTGTGAAATCATGAGGTGATAGAGATGTCTAAGCCAAAAGGATTCGAAATCCCTGTAGGGGTTCGAGATTATCTTCCACGTGCAGTGTCGAAGCTGCGGGCCATTGAACTGAATGTACTCGAATGCATGGAGCGCTGGGGTTACCGCCAGATTATGACGCCTACGATGGAATACTACGATACGGTGGGAGTGGCTAGTTCTACTTCCGATCGAAAGCTGTTTAAATTACTCAATAACCGGGGAACCACGTTGGTGCTGCGATCGGATATGACCGCTCCCATTGCGCGGGTGGTATCTTCGCTGCTAAAGGAAGAGGAAGTACCACTCCGACTTTCCTACCACGCAAATGTATTTCGGGCGATTGAGGAAGAGGCAGGAAGAGAAGCGGAGTTTTTTCAGACAGGTGTGGAGCTGGTAGGTGATGATTCGCCTGAGGCTGATGCAGAAGTTGTAGCATTGGCTATTGCATCATTACAGGCGGCAGGAGTGGCCTCTTTTAAAATTGCCATGGGACATGTGGGATTTCTGAACGGCTTATTTGAGGAAATCATTCCAGGCCGTCAGGCTGAACAACAAGCGCTAAAGGAACTGTTGCTCAGTCGTGATGTAGTGGGCTACCGAACAGCGATTGAAGCTTTGGGCTTGGCTCCCGAACATCGGGATAAGCTGGAAGCTATTCTTCGGTTGCGCGGTGGAAAAGAAATTTGTGACCAGGCTACCCGTCTTAGTGTGGAGCAGCAGACGATTCGATCCATTGCACATTTGTGCGAGGTGTGGGAAGTACTGGAGGCATACGGCGTATCTGAGCATGTGTTAATCGACCTTACCATGATCGGGGATTTTTCATATTATACAGGAATGACTTTTGAGGGCTATGCGGCGGAGATTGGGTTCCCGGTATGCAACGGGGGTCGCTATGACAATCTGCTTCAGCAGTTTGGTCGATCCGTACCTGCAACGGGATTTGCATTGAAGACAAACCGGATCGTCGATGGTGTGGATGGTATCCAAATGGAGACGAAGCTTCCTGTACTTATCCGTTATGACGAACAGGGACGCCAAGAGGCGTTATCTGCAGCGGCACAGCTACGCGCAACAGGTCTTACTGTAGTAACAGGGCTCACGGGCGGACCGGAAGATCGACGTCGTGAGCAGCAGGGGCTGTACGCAGAGGTATACAGCTATACAGCCGAAGGAAGAGAGCCAGTACAAGGGGGGAACTGCCATGACAGAAACATTGAAAGTAGCCATGCCCAAGGGAAGGATTTATAAGCAGGCTTCCGAGCTGTTTCGCCAGGCGGGGGTTCCAATTCCACTGGATGTGGACGAAACGCGCAAGCTGGTCATTCCACTGCCTGAGCTAGGCATGGAATTTATTATGGCGAAGCCCGTCGATGTTCCTACGTATGTGGAGTACGGGGCGGCGGACATCGGCATTGTGGGCAAGGATGTTTTGCTGGAAGAAAACAAGGATGTGTATGAACTGCTGGATCTGGGGATTGCCCGTTGTCGGATGTCAGTGATTGCTTTACCAGATTGGCAGCCAGGTATTCGTCAGCGGGTCGCTACAAAGTATCCGAATGTGGCTTCCCAGTATTTTCGGGAGCAAGGCCAACAGGTGGAGGTTATTAAGCTGAATGGCTCCATTGAGCTGGCGCCGTTAATTGGCCTGGCAGACCGCATTGTTGATATGGTAGAGACGGGGCAGACCTTGCGGGAGAATGGATTGGTCGAGCAGATCAGCATACTGGATATTACCAGTCGTCTGATTGCGAATCGGGTCAGCTACCGGATGAAAAACAGCTCGATTCAGGCTTTGTGTGATCGATTGCATCAGGTGATTCCCAATGCGGTGGCACCCCGGGAGTAAATCAACTAAAGGAATAAGCCAAGGGTTAAAGGAGCATTCTGCAAGCTGCAAGTAAGGGGGAATGGACAAATGAAGATTGTATCAGCCCGTGATTTCAGTCTCCAACGGGAGGTGGATTACGGCACACCTGAGCAAAATGAGGCTGTGCGTACCATTATTCAGTCGGTACGCCAAGAGGGGGATGAGGCTGTCCTGCGGTATACGCAATCGTTTGATGGTGTATCACTGATCGCAGAGCAACTTCGTGTGACGGAGGAAGAATTGAAGGCGGCATATGACAAGGTAGAGCCTTCTTTTTTACAGGCGATTCGAGAAGCGGCGGATAATATCCGTGCTTTTCACATGAAGCAAAAACGTAATTCGTGGATGGATTTACAGCCAGACGGTAGCTTGCTCGGCCAAATTATCCGACCGTTGAAACGTGTAGGCGTGTATGTTCCGGGCGGTAAAGCGGCCTATCCATCCTCTGTGCTGATGAATGTCATTCCCGCTCAGGTGGCTGGTGTACCTGAGATTGTCATGGTGACACCCCCGGCGACAGGCGGCAAGGCAGGGATAGATCCATATACACTGGTAGCTGCGGCAGAGGCTGGTGTAACGGAAATATATAGGGTTGGCGGAGCGCAAGCGATTGCTTCCCTCGCTTACGGAACACATAGCATTGAACCAGTCGATAAAATTTGCGGTCCCGGTAACATTTATGTAGCGCTGGCGAAGCGCGAGGTGTACGGCGCGGTGGATATCGACAGTATAGCTGGACCAAGTGAAATTGTCGTGTTGGCTGACGACACGGCGAATGCCTCATATGTAGCGGCTGACCTGCTTTCACAGGCGGAACATGACGAGATGGCCTCAGCCATACTGGTTACGCCCTCGCAACGCTTGGCCGAAGAAGTATCAGCTGAAGTACAGCGCCAATTGGCAGAGCTACCGCGCAGAGATATTGCTGCTGCATCGGTGGAGGCATACGGGGCTATCATTGTCGTCGACACTTTGGAAGAGGGCATCCATATTGTAAACCGACTGGCACCAGAACATTTGGAAATTATGACAGAGCAGCCGATGGAGCATGTAGGTCTGATCGAAAACGCGGGAGCTATTTTCCTGGGAGCGTACAGCTCGGAGCCAGTAGGCGATTATTTTGCCGGACCTAACCACATTATTCCGACGAATGGAACGGCACGTTTTTCCTCGCCAGTGGATGTTGATGATTTTATCAAGAAGTCGAGTATGATCTATTACAGCAAAGAAGCGCTACTGCGCAATGGTGAGACGATTATGCAGCTTGCCCGCCATGAAGGACTGGAAGGTCACGCACGGGCGATACAAGTTCGATTGGACAATGAAAAGAAGGCGGTGGATGGCGATGGGGAACGAAAATAACGTAGCAGGACGTACAGGCAGCGTCAGCCGAAAGACGAACGAAACGGACATTCAGCTATCTTTTGCAGTAGACGGCACAGGGCAAGCTGAGATTGAAACGGATGTTCCTTTTCTGAATCACATGCTGGACTTGTTCACCAAGCACGGACACTTTGATCTGAATGTGCAGGCCAGAGGGGATGTGGATATCGACGATCATCATACCGTAGAGGATATTGGTATTTGTCTGGGACAGACCTTGCTGGAAGCATTGGGTGATAAAAAAGGAATTAAGCGCTATGCCAGCGTCTTTGTACCAATGGATGAGGCGCTCGCACAGGTTGTCATTGATCTGAGTAACCGACCTCATTTTGAGTATCGTGCGGAGTATCCATCACAGCAGGTAGGGAGCTTTTCGACAGAGCTGGTGCATGAATTTCTGTGGAAATTTGCGTTGGAGGCTCGCATGACGCTACACGTCATCGTTCACTACGGGCAAAATACCCACCATATGATTGAGGCGGTGTTCAAAGCGCTGGGACGTGCACTGGATGAAGCGACATCCATTGATCCACGGGTGACGGGAGTGCCTTCAACGAAGGGAGTGCTGTAGCCCATGTCCATTGCCATTGTGGATTACGGCAGAGGCAATCTGCATAGTGTGAGCAAGGCAGTTGAGCGTCTTGGCTATGAGGCTGTAGTAACGGGAGATGCCCAAGTGATTCGTTCCTCCAGCGGTGTGATTTTGCCGGGTGTAGGGGCATTCGGGGATGCTATGGAGCATTTACGTTCCAGCGGATTGGATCGGGTGATTCAGGAGGTTGCAAGCGCTGGACAACCACTGCTCGGTGTTTGTCTAGGAATGCAACTGTTGTTCACTCGTGGTGAAGAATACGGCAGTCACGAAGGGCTTAATATCTTACCAGGTGAGGTCGTTCGGTTTGCTCCTGATCTGGGGGTTAAAGTGCCGCATATGGGCTGGAATCGTCTGCGTATGACTCAGCCGAACCACCCGTTGTTACAGGGCTTGGAGGAAGGACATGTGTATTTCGTACATTCCTATCATGCGAAGCCGGAGGCCGAAAGTGACCTACTGGCGGTGACTGACTACGGTGGGCCCGTAACGGCTATCGTGGGCAGAGGCCATGTATATGGCATGCAGTTCCACCCGGAGAAAAGCGGGGAAATGGGGATGCGGTTGCTTCGACAGTTTTTGGAACTGGCGGAAGCGGAAAAGCGAGCGTAACGATTCATGTGTCTATAGTTGAGGGTACGCCAACTTTGGTCGTTGATGGATGTAAAGGCATATAGATGTTGAATAGCTCACAAGGGGGTCATACTTTGTTCACGATATACCCAGCGATTGATATTCGCGATGGCAAATGTGTACGACTGGTACAAGGAGATTATAGCCAGGAGACGATATACAACGAAAACCCAGTGGAGGTTGCCCAAGAATGGGAGCGTATGGGCGGCTCCTACATTCACTTGGTTGATTTGGACGGTGCTAAAGCAGGCCAACCGGTGAACGATGAGCTCATTGGGCGCATCGCTTCTGCGGTGCAAGTGCCTGTACAAGTGGGTGGCGGCTTGCGTACGCGTGAACATGTGGAGCGGCTGTTGTCGTTGGGAGTGAGCCGTGTGATCTTGGGTACGGCAGCGATTGAGGACCGTGCTTTTACGGAAGCGGTATTGGGTACCTACGGTGATCGGATCGCCATTGGTCTGGATGCACGGAATGGCTATGTGGCCACGCGCGGATGGCTTGAAACCTCGGAGGTTCGAGCGGACGAATTGGCTGCTGAGTTGGCCTCCAAGGGAGCGGAAACGTTCATTTTCACAGACATTTCCCGCGACGGAATGATGCAAGGCCCGAATGTCGAGGCGGTCGTAGCGCTTGCGAAAAGCAGTGGACGAACCGTGATCGCTTCCGGCGGTGTCAGTAAGATGGAAGATCTAATCACGCTGAGCACCTATGCGAAGGAGGGTGTAGGTGGTGCTATTGTGGGTAAAGCATTGTATACAGGGAGCATTGATTTGCAGGTTGCCATACAAGCTGTAGCAAAGGCATAGGGGGAGTAGGCATGCTGGCTAAACGTATTATTCCCTGCTTGGATGTAAAGGATGGCAGGGTGGTTAAGGGCGTTAATTTTGTGAACCTACGCGATGCAGGTGATCCGGTGGAATTGGCGGCGCTTTATGACCGGGAAGGGGCAGATGAAATCGTATTTCTGGATATTTCTGCTTCAGTTGAAGGGCGTGCCACCATGGAAGAAGTAGTTCGTCAGACAGCCGGGGAAATTGCCATTCCTTTCACCGTAGGTGGCGGGATATCTCATGTCGATGATATGAAACGCATTTTGCGTGCAGGGGCTGATAAAATCGGCGTAAATACGGCGGCTGTCCGTAATCCTCAGCTGATTGCGGAGGGGGCGCGCAGCTTTGGCTCACAATGTATCGTTGTTGCCATTGATGCCAAGTATAACGAGGCGTGGGGCGAGTGGGAAGTATATACCCACGGAGGCCGCACGCCATCTGGTATTCGCGCCTTGGCCTGGGCCAAGGAAGCTGAACAGTTGGGAGCCGGTGAGATTCTGCTGACCAGCATGAATGCGGACGGAACCAAGGACGGCTTTGACCTGCCGCTGACTTCTGCGGTATCGGATACCGTCGGAATTCCAGTTATTGCTTCTGGCGGAGCAGGCAAACAGGAGCATTTCTATGACGTGTTTACGGCGGGCAGAGCGGATGCTGGATTAGCAGCAACGATTTTTCACTATAAAGAAATAGGAATCCCTGACCTAAAACGGGATTTGAAGCGCAGAGGAGTGGAGATACGATGAGCAACGAATTGAACCAACAGCTATCTCTGGAGCAGATACTGGATAATGTCCGCTGGAATGAGGTGGGTCTTGTCTCGGCGATTGTGCAGGATGATGCCACCCTTCAGGTGCTTACGCTGGCCTACATGAACCGCGAGTCGCTGAAACTGTCTTTGGAGTCGGGAGAGACCTGGTTCTGGTCTCGTTCCAGACAGGAGCTGTGGCACAAGGGGGCTACTTCAGGGAATACGCAAAAAATCACTTCCATCCAGTTGGATTGTGACGGTGATGCTCTGTTGATACGTGTCATTCCGAACGGTCCTGCCTGTCATACAGGAGCAACGAGCTGCTTTTTCCGTGATATTTCCGCGCCAGGGACGGCTGTAGCACCTGTTGCAGGAAATGCAGGAGACCACACGCTGGTAAATCAAACCGATGATATTTCCAATGCTTCAGCAGACCGCTTTGAGGTACTTGCCCAGCTGGAGGCGATTATTAAGGAGCGCGAAGAGACACGTCCTGAAGGGGCCTATACGACCTATCTTTTTGATAAAGGTGTAGACAAAATCTTGAAAAAGGTTGGCGAAGAAGCATCCGAGACGATCATTGCCGCCAAAAATAAAGATAATGATGAACTGCGCCTGGAGGTTAGCGACCTGATTTATCACCTGCTGGTGCTGTTGCAGGAGCGCAAGCTACCGCTAGATCACGTGCTGGCTGAGCTGAATCGCCGTCATGAACGACCTCGTCGTGATTAGTACGATTTGTTGTAGTGTTGAAAGAGGGAGGATCGCATGAAAATTGACTATCATACGCATCACGCCCGCTGTGGGCATGCCATAGGGAGTCTGGAAGAGTATGTACAGCAGGGAATTCGGCTGGGGCTGGATCAGCTCGGCTTGTCCGATCACATGCCACTACTGCATGTAAAACCGGCTGACTATTACCCGGAAATGGCGATGCCTATGGAGGAGCTGCCCCGATACGTGGAAGAATGTTTGGAACTGAAGGAACGTTTTAAAGAGCAAATTGATATTCGTGTTGGCTTGGAAGGCGACTACATTGAGGGCTGGGAACGAGAAATCGAAGATATCATCACCGCGTATCCCTGGGATTATGTGATTGGTTCCGTCCATTTTCTAGGTGAATGGGATATCACGGACTTCCGTCAGGTACACCATTGGGAAGGCAAAAATGTGCTTGAGGTGTACCGCACGTATTATAATGCAGTTTCTAAGGCGGCAGCTACCGGTTTGTATGACATCATGGGGCATTTGGATGTCATTAAGCGCTTCGGCTATCATCCGAAGCCGGAGGAAATGGAGGAGCTGCGTGAACTGGAGCGCTCCGCACTCTCAGCCGTTGCCCGCAGCGGTCGGGCGATGGAACTGAATGCATCAGGGCTTTCGAAGCCCTGTGCTGAGATGTTCCCGAGCCGCCGCATGCTGGACGAAGCTTTTTCGCTAGGCATCCCGCTGACCGTAGGATCGGATGCCCATGATCCGGCGAAGCTGTCCGAGCACTTGGAGAAGGCACGCGCGCTTCTATATGAAGTCGGCTATCGCGAGCTTGCCGTATTTCAGCATCGCGAGCGCTCGCCGGTGCCGCTGACGCTTTAATTATTACGTTTATTGGGTCTAAGTATCATATCCAGTGGCTAGCCGAACGCTCCCTATGTATACAGGGAAAAGCGCTCGGCTATTTAGCGTATTCTTGTATATATATCTATTGTATACGAGCATATATCCGTTTTTTGGAATGAGGTAGGATCGACTGTCAAGTCGTTTTGAAGTTGTGGTATACTGAAGGGTATGAACATGTCAGTTACTTTTAAAGGAGGTGCCTTGGTTATTTATGAAAGGGAAACATCTGCGAGTATCGGAACCTAGCCCTAAGATTATTGCTTTGCGTTTCGACGCATCTTTCTTTTTTGAGAAAGCTGTGCGCTCGCTTGATCGCAATCATTATGACAAGGCATTGAAATATTTTCGCAAAGCCGTTGAATATGAACCGGATAATCCGGTGAATCATTGCAATATGGCGGGTATATTATCAGAGATGGGGGATTATGCAGGTTCGAATGAGATCCTGTCCTCTGTTCTGAGTGACGTAGACTCGTCGATGACAGAGTGTTATTTCTATATGGCGAATAATTACGCTAATATGGAGCAGTTTGAAGAAGCGGAGAAAGCATTGGTCACGTACCTGGAGGAGGACGAAGAAGGCCAGTTTCTTGATGAAGCGGAGGAAATGATGGAGCTGCTCTATTATGAGCTGGACCGTCCAACGAAGCTGAACCGCATTAAGGCCCGGCAGGGAGTAGTAGAGCATGATCAGGCTCGTGTCCTGCTGGAGGAGGGGAAATTTGCTCAGGCAGCCCAGTTGCTCAAGCAAATTTCAGAGGAACAACCGGATATGTTCGCTGCGCGAAATAATCTGGCGTTAGCGTATTACTACATGGGATTGTTCCAAAATGCTAAGGCTACCATTATTCAAGTGTTGGAGGATGAGCCGGGGAATTTACACGCATTGTGCAACTTGGCGATCTTTTATCAGCACGAGGGCGGCGGCCCGGAATTGGATCGTCTGGTGCAGACTTTGGCGGTCACTATACCGTTTCAGGAGGAGCAGGTATTCAAGCTGGCGACCACTATGGGCATTCTCGGACGCCATGAGGAGGCCTACAGACATTTCCGCAGGTTGCTTCATGGCGATGGAGAGAACAATGCGGACGCTTCTTTGTACCATTACACGGCGGTAGCTGCCAGCAATACGGGAAGATATGCGGAAGCACGGCGGTTGTGGAGTCATTTGCAAAAGCAGGATGCTTCCTCGGAAGTTCCGCGGTTTTTCCTGTCCCGACTGGAGGAACTCCAGCAGGAGGGTACACCGCTGCAAGTGCTCAGCTATCATTATCATCTCCCGTTTGAGGAGCAATTCCGCATGTGGGAGAAGTTTGGTGCTGACCAGGTGCCTGACAGCATGAAGAAGGACCCGCTAATCCGGTCATCCTTCTTCTGGGCCTTGCGCCACGGGGACCGGGCGACTCAGCTTCAGGTCATTCAGGCGTTAAGCTTGATCGGTGATGATGAGGTGCGTCAGGCACTGGAGTCCTTCGTAGAAGACCCGGACCAGGAGGATGAGCTGAAACGCCGTGCCTTGCAAGTATTGCAAGAGCTGACGGAGCAGGGTGAGCAGAAAATGTACCCGGAAACGGAACGTTCTGATCAGTTGGAGGTTGAGAACGATCCTCATACAATTGAAGGTGATGTATCTGCCTCCCCGGTTGATCCACAATGGCAGGCAGTGCTGGATAAGGTACTGACCGTTATGAGCAAGCCATCCGATCCGGTCATGCAGCACGACTTGAGATCGCTGTGGCTGGAGTATTTGGATCGGCTTGCCCCGGAAGTTCCGATGGTTCAGCATACTGAGGGATGGGCAGCGGCGCTGGAATATTTGACTGCCAAAATGCATCATCATTCAGTCACCTATCAGGAAGTAGCCGATCGCTATGGTATTTCCGTATCGACCGTAAGCCGCTATGCACGCCAGATTGACAGCGTGTGTGGTATCAAACAGAAGCTGAAGCAGCCGCTCTCCACGTTTAAAAAGCAGGTCTGAGACCTGCTCCAAACATCACTTAAAGGAGGCAACAAACGTATGTATAAATCCATAATTATTGGTACAGGTCCTGCAGGCTACACAGCGGCTATTTATTTGGCACGTGCTAACATGAATCCGCTGATCATTGAAGGGATGCAGCCCGGTGGGCAGCTTACTACAACGACCGAAATTGAAAATTTTCCGGGTTTTGAGCAAGGTATCCTCGGGCCTGAACTGATGGATAATATGCGCAAGCAGGCTGAACGTTTTGGCGCTGAATTTACTTCCGGTTGGGTAGAGGAAGTGGATTTTAGCAAACGTCCTTTTAAAGTGAAGGTAGAGGGTAAAGGCATCATTGAGGCGGAGTCGGTCATTATTGCTACAGGTGCGTCCGCCAAATATCTTGGTATTCCGGGTGAGCAGGACAATGTAGGTCGCGGAGTCAGCACTTGCGCAACTTGCGATGGCTTCTTTTTCCGCGGGAAAAAGATTGTCGTGGTTGGCGGTGGCGATTCAGCCATGGAGGAAGCGAGCTTCTTGACCCGTTTTGCTTCCAGTGTAACCTTGGTCCATCGTCGCGATGAGTTGCGGGCATCCAAAATTATGCAAGATCGCGCGCGTGAGAACGAAAAAGTACATTGGGCATTAAACCGGACTCCTCTGGAAGTTGTGACGGGAGAATCTGGTTTAAAGGGTTTGAAGGTACACAATAATGAGACCAATCAGGATGAGCTGATTGAGGTAGATGGCGTGTTCGTAGCCATCGGGCATACACCGAATACAGGTTTCCTGAACGGACAAATCCATACGGATGAACACGGCTATATTGTAGTGAAGCCAGGCACAACGGAAACGAACATCCCCGGAGTTTTTGCCTGTGGGGACGTACAGGATAATCGTTACCGTCAAGCGATTACGGCTGCGGGAACGGGCTGTATGGCGGCTATGGACTGCGAGAAATATCTCGAAGGCAGTGCTGTTCACGACTGGAGCGAAACACTGGATCAATAAAAGCGTGTCTATAGTACACAAAAAGGCTAACGGGAGAGCGAAGGAAACCTCTGTTATGCCACATCTTTTGTTCAGGAAGAGAAAGCCTGCTGCGTTTGCACGGGCTTTCTCCTTTTTATGGGTGCATAAGGTTAAAAGTTCCTCTAATCGTACACTTTTCAACAAGGAAGTGTCCTTGACCGTAACGAGGGCTTCAATTATAGTTGGAACGTAGGATTACTATTATGAAGTAGGAATTATAAGCATATATTTCATACCAGGTTTTTAAGTAAACATAAAGGTGGCTTGGAACATGTCTGAAAGTATCTATGTGGGTGTCGATTTGGGCGGTACAGCGATTAAAGTAGGCATTTGTAATGAGAACGGACAGCTTTTGCACACATACGAGGGACCAACCGAAACCGATAAAGGTGTAGATGTTGTCATTGGTAATATCGAAAAATATGTGCGGCACATTGTTGAGGAATCTCCTTATGAGTGGGATCAACTCAAGGGTGTCGGTGCAGGCGTTGCAGGTTTTACGAATGTTCGTGATGGTATTATTGTCCTCGCTCCTAATATTGGCTTTCGTGACGTACCGATCCGTGCGCTCCTAGAGAACCGGATTGGCAAGCCTGTGAAAATAGACAATGATGCGAATGTTGCTGCGCTAGGTGAGGCTTGGGCTGGTGCAGGCAAAGGCATCGAAAACTGCGTATGCTATACCCTGGGAACAGGAGTAGGTGGCGGTATTATTATAAACGGTAGAATATACCAAGGTTCTTCAGGCATGGCCGGGGAAATTGGTCATATCAGCGTCGTACCTGATCTGGAGGCAATTCAGTGTGGATGCGGCAAAATGGGTTGCTTGGAAACTGTATCTTCTGCAACAGGCATCATTCGTATGGCCAAGGATGCTGTGGAACGTGGCGACCGGACCTCTCTGGCGCTGGAGGATCAAATTGCCGCCAAGGAAGTATTTGATGCTGCTAAAGCCGGGGATGAAGTCGCACTGCGTATCGTGAACCGGGCTGCCTTTTATTTGGGGAAATCCATGGCAGCGGTTGCCGCTGTGCTTAATCCAGAGTTGTTTATTATAGGCGGCGGTGTTTCTAAAGCAGGCGACTTTTTGTTTGAAGAGATGCGTCGCGTATACTCCAAGCTGGCACCTGAACCGCTTCAAAAAGGTGTATATATCGTACCAGCGGTGTTAGGCAATGACGCGGGTGTTGTAGGGGCTGCAGGGTTGCTGCTACGCTCCTGACCACAGGTTACTGATAATACGGGTACTGGCATAGAGCGAAGAAGCAAAAGGAGAGGGAAGTCCATATGACAGATAACCTAAAAAATGCTGCGCCGTGGGCAACGCTCATTATTATTACGGGGATGTCAGGCGCAGGGAAGACCATTGCGGTTCAGAGCCTGGAAGACTTGGGCTTCTTCTGTGTTGATAATTTGCCCCCTGTACTGATTCCCAAATTTGCAGAGTTGATTGAGCAGTCTAATGGTAAAATAGGCAAGGTTGCACTCGTCATTGATTTACGCGGACGAGAATTTTTCACTGCCTTGTCGGAATCGTTGAATTATATTAAAGATCATTTTACGATTCATTGTGAAATTTTATTCTTAAATGCGAATGATGGCGTTCTCGTACAGCGGTATAAGGAAAGTCGTAGACGTCATCCGCTGGCTCCAGACGGTATGCCTTTGGATGGGATTCGGTTGGAGCGCAAGATGTTGGAAGAACTAAAAAGCTCGGCTACACAGGTTATTGACACAAGTGTGATGAAGCCTGCAACTTTAAAGGCAAGGATTATTTCACGATTTTCTCATCTGGAGAGCAGTATGCTTTCCGTGAACATTACTTCTTTTGGCTTCAAGTATGGTATTCCCATTGATGCCGATCTTATATTCGATGTGCGCTTCCTGCCTAATCCCCACTATGTGGATCAACTACGTCCCCACACTGGACAGGATAGCGATGTATATGATTATGTCATGAAATGGCCCGAGACTCAGGCATTCTTGACCAAGTTGCTGGATATGTTACACTTTTTGATTCCGCAATATCGCAAAGAAGGCAAAAGCCAGGTCATTATCGGCATTGGCTGTACTGGCGGTAAGCATCGTTCTGTTGCAATATCGGAGTATTTAGGAAAAATGCTGGGTGCCAGCGAGACAGAATCTGTTTCTGTTTCGCATCGGGATGCTGATCGGGACCGGCATTAATGAGGTGAAATCATGAAAGAGACCGGATCACAACGGGAGCGCCCACGTATAGTTGTTATGGGCGGCGGAACCGGCTTGTCCGTCATGCTGCGGGGCTTAAAGCAAAAGCCGCTAGATATTACGGCTATTGTTACAGTCGCTGACGATGGCGGAAGTTCCGGGATTTTGCGCAGTGAGCTGCAGATGCCCCCCCCAGGGGATATTCGCAATGTGCTGACTGCCTTGGCTGACGTGGAACCAGTGATGTCAGATATGCTGAAATACCGTTTCGGTGCGGGATCAGGATTGTCAGGCCATAGTCTGGGCAATCTGATTTTAGCAGCGATGACCGATATATCGGGAGATTTTGTAACGGCGGTGCGTGAGCTTAGCCGTGTATTTGCTGTCCGGGGACGTGTGCTGCCAGCAGCCGAGGAAGGCGTTGTGCTAAGCGCCGAAATGGAGGATGGCACGGTGATTACCGGAGAGTCCAAGATCCCAGAAGCGGGCGGACGAATCAAACGCGTCTTTCTTGAACCGACTCACGTGGAGCCGTTGCCTGAGGCTGTAGAGGCCATTAATGAAGCTGATGCGATTTTGATTGGCCCCGGCAGTCTATATACCAGCATATTACCGAATTTGCTTGTACCTAAACTCGCTGAAGCTGTAGTGAAATCAGACGCTATCAAAATATTTGTCTGTAACGTTATGACCCAGCCTGGTGAAACCGATGGCTATACAGTAGGAGACCATCTGCAAGCTATTTTTGAGCATGTAGGGCATCATCTCTTCGACTATGTCATTGTAAATAACGGAGAAATTCCACCCCAAGTACAGGAAATGTATGCCGAGCAGGGAGCCAAGCCAGTTCAAGTAGACATGGGCGAGCTGACCGACCGGGGATATAAAGTGGTGGCAGATACATTAGTTCTGTTCCGCACGTATTTACGGCATGATGCAGACAAATTGAGCCAGCATATTTACCAATTGGTACAAAACTGGATATTAAGAAGGAGGTGAGTCCCTTGTCCTTTGCGGCACAAACGAAAAAAGAGCTTACGATGATTGAAAGCCAGTCCTGCTGTGAGAAAGCGGAACTATCTGCGCTCATACGTATGCTCGGATCCGTACAACTGTCGAATAAAAGGGTGATATTGGACGTGTCCACAGAAAATGCCGCGATTGCAAGGCGGATTTACTCCTTGATCAAGAAGCATTTTCAACTTCATATCGAACTGCTTGTACGGAAAAAAATGCGCTTGAAAAAAAATAATGTGTACATTGTCCGTATTCCTAATGATGTGCAACAACTGCTAAAGGATCTTTATATCGTCTCAGAAGGTTTCTTGTTCACTGACGGGATTAATCGGGATATTGTTCGGAAAAACTGTTGTAAGAGAGCTTATTTACGGGGCGCCTTTATGGCAGGTGGCTCTGTCAACAATCCTGAAGGATCATCTTACCACCTTGAAATTTCTTCGATGTATGAGGAGCATTGTCAGGCACTCGTTGATCTTGCGAATGAGTTTCATCTAAATGCTCGCTGTATTGAGCGAAAAAAGGGTTTTATTCTCTACATCAAGGAAGGCGAGAAGATCATTGAGCTGCTTAGCATCATTGGGGCGCATCAAGCCTTGTTCAAATTTGAAGATGTACGCATTATGCGCGATATGCGCAATTCCGTGAATCGTATTGTCAATTGTGAAACGGCTAATTTGAACAAGACAATTGGAGCTGCTGTCCGGCAAATTGAGAATATTAAGTTGCTGGAGAGAGAAGTTGGCTTGGAGACCTTGCCGGATAAACTGCGTGAAGTGGCAGAAGTTCGGCTCGCTCATCCCGATTTGAATTTGAAAGAAGTCGGGGAAATGCTCAAAGGGGTCGTGAGTAAATCGGGTGTAAATCATCGGCTTCGCAAAATTGATGAGATGGCTGACAAAATCAGGGGCGAAAATGGCCTGATTCCGTAAAAAGAATGTTGGTGGGGCTTTTAGCCCCAGTTTTTTTAGTTTTTTTTCTAGTGTCTGTCCCGGGTTAATGTTATAATGTGATAAATAAAATGGAGTAAGTAGTGTCCAGATTTATTTGATGAGGGGGTAAGCTGACATGTCAAAACATCCGGTAGTCGTACGTTTGAAAACAGGACTGCACGCCAGACCTGCTGCGTTGTTCGTACAGGAAGCGAATAAATATTCATCTGAGATTTTTGTGGAAAAAGATGACAAAAAGGTTAATGCCAAGAGCATCATGGGTATTATGAGTCTTGCCATCAGCACAGGTACTGAAATCAATATTAGTGCTGAAGGTGCGGATGCCGAACAGGCTGTAAACGCTTTAGTAAGTCTGGTTAGTAAGGTAGAGCTGGAAAATCAATAAACAAAGAATTGCTTGTAATATAGTGTATGATCTTAGTGAAAAGCCCCTTTGGGGCTTTTTTTATATCCAGAAAAAAATCCTTCGAACACTCCTCAGCTAACTGTTTTATTGTGGATTTATTGGATATAGAGGCCGTATTAAGTTCAAACTATAAATAATGAAAATCCTCGTGGTCATGCTCTGTTTCGGAAATTTGTACGCTTGGCTGCAACCTTTTTCCGTCTTTTCCGTCTGGAAGGTACAAACATTTACTAGAAAGAGGCTGAATTCAATGAGACTTTGGACAAAAACAGTAGCCACAGCAGTTCTCACAGGTGCATTAATAGCAGGGGGAGTAGCAGGAGGATTATGGACAGGGGCAGAGCGTGCTTATGCTGCGTCAACAGCTTCGACGGTAAACGGTGTAATTAATGTGATTGGAAGCGGGGAAGTATTGGCAAAGCCCAATATTGCTTATCTCTCTATCGGTGTACAATCGGAAGGGAATACGGCAGCCGCTGCTCAAAAAGCTAATGCTACAAAATTGAACAAGGTTACACAACTGCTGAAAGAAAAGTGGAGCATCAGCGGAGATGACATTCAGACCAGCCAGTTTTATGTACAGCCTAACTACACCTATAACGAAAAAGAAGGGCAGAAGCTCAAAGGCTACACTGCCAACCATACACTTTCCGTTAAATACCGCGATTTGGATAAAATAGGTCAGTTGTTGGATGAGGCGACCAAGTCCGGAGCCAATAACGTAGATAATGTTCGTTTTTCGGTGGAAGATCCTTCGACTTATGAGGAAGAAGCCATTACTAAAGCATTGGGAAGCGCACAATCTAAAGCCAGTGCTGTAGCTAAAGCGGCCAAACGCGGATTAGGTGCTCTTGTGAATGTGACGGTAGATGGCGGAGAAGCACAAGTCTTTACACAACGTGAAAATGCCATGTCAAAATCGCTCATGGATTTAGCAGGTAGCGGGACAGACATACAATCGGGGCAAGTAACAGTGAAAGTTCAGGTGTCGGCTCAATACGAAATGAACTAATATTAGATCATCAAACGAAGCCACAAGCGGCCTGCATCATGCGCAGGCTGGCTTGCTGGCTTTTTTTGTATACCGAAACCTTTTTGTAATGAGTCTGTCATAGCTAAGGGTTATTAGGTGTACAGATTGAAATCGGGGAGTGTACAGATTGTAAACTACATACAATGGGGTATAGATATAATAAGTAAAGTGATTATTTACACATAGACAATACAGAAATAATAACAGGAGGAATACTTAATATGAATAAGCATACGAAAAAATGGGGTTCAGCACTGCTGGCAGCAGGGATTTTAGCAGGAGTTGCAGCTGTTCCCGTTTCATATATCCAGGCAGCATCGATTAAACAGCAGCAAGCGGCAACACAGCAACCAGGAATCACTATCCAATGGAATGGTAAAACGTTGCCCGCTAAAGGTGTTCAAGTGAACGGGAGTACAATGATTCCGGTGGCCGCACTGCGTGACAGCTTGGGGATTCCAGTAAGCTATGATGCGAAAGCAACGACCTATACCGTAGGTAGCGGGTACAATAAACTTTACATTATGGCTTCTTCCTCGGATGCCTACGTCAACGTCAATGGAATCAATACACGTAGTATGGATGCCAAACAGATCGCTGGGAAGCTATACATTCCTATGAGTCTGTTGAAAGACTATCTAGGCATAGATGCTCAATGGAACGCAGCTCAGAAGACAGTAACGCTAAGTAAAAGTCAGCTAAACCCGATCACAATTGCGTCTCAAACACTTCCAGCTTCGAGTAATGCGAAGGTATCTTACAAAGTTAAGTATCCGCAAATCAGCGGCAGCCAGCTGAATCCTGAGGCAGAGCAGGCCATTAACCATGTGCTTAAAAAGCATGCAGAGGGTATATTGGCAGCAGGCAAAAAGATGGTGGCTGAGGGAGAGGCTACAACAGAAAGACCATATGATTTCGAAAATGATTTTGCAATTGCCTATAACAAGGACGGTATTCTAAGTGTGATTATGCAGGATTACTCGTATATGGGTGGCGCACATGGAATGACGGTACGTAAAGGATATACGTTCTCGCTCGCTGATGGTAAACTGCTGCAGTTGTCTGACGTATTGAAGGCGAATCCAAATTACAAAAAGTTCCTCAATGCTGATTTGAAGAAAAAAATCGATGCGCTTCAGGCTGGTGAAGGATTCGGTAAATTTAAAGAGTTGGCGGCAGATCAGAATTTTTATGTGACGAACAGTGGAGTAACAATCGTGTTTGATTTGTATGATTATGCGCCATACGCGTATGGAATTCCGGAGTTTACCTACTCGTTCGGTCAACTGCTGCCTCAAGGCGGAAAGCCTTTTGCGGGACAGATTTAATAGTAGAAATGAGTAAGTTGGACTGTCTATACTCTAAAAAACAATAAAGCAAAAAAGCTGCCTACCGGATAATAACATCCGGAGCAGCTTTTTCATTTACCAGCTATCGAGAGGCAAATTTTTTCTCTTATACACCTTCTGGAGAGGAGCTAGTTAGCACTTTATCAATAATACCGTATTCTTTGGCATCATCAGCAGACATGAAGTAGTCACGGTCTGTATCTTTTTCAATACGTTCCAGTGGTTGGCCTGTGCGATCTGCGAGAATGCGGTTCAGTTTATCACGCATTTTCAGAATGCGGCGTGCGCGGATTTCGATATCCGTTGCCTGGCCTTGTGCACCACCCAGAGGTTGGTGAATCATAATTTCACTGTTTGGCAAAGCGAAACGTTTACCTTTGGCGCCTGCATTCAGCAAGAACGCGCCCATGGAAGCCGCCATACCTACACAAATCGTAGATACATCAGGTTTAATGTATTGCATCGTATCGAAAATGGCCATACCAGCTGTAATGGAACCGCCAGGACTGTTAATATACAAGTGAATATCTTTTTCAGGATCTTCGGCAGCCAAAAACAGCATTTGCGCAATTATAGAGTTGGCTACAACGTCATTGACGTCCGAGCCTAACAAAATAATGCGATCCTTTAACAGTCTGGAATAAATGTCATAGGCGCGTTCGCCGCGGTTACTTTGTTCTACTACCATAGGAACATAGCTCACGTCAAAAAACCTCCCTTAAATATCGTTAGTGGATTTGGTGGACATGCCGAGTACACGTCCCTTATTTATAAACTGTTACCGTATTAACCACATGATAAACAATTTCAAACAAAAAGTCAAAGAAAGTCAAACTAATGATTAAAAAAAAGAGCCCTCAGCGCTCTTATTGGTTAAAACATTATATAGAAGCATTTAAGCGTTCATTTAAAATGGCGCGCCCGCGAGGAATCGAACCTCGATCTCAGGCTCCGGAGGCCTACGTCATATCCGTTGGACCACGGGCGCATAGTTGATTCAATGCAAACAACTAACTAATTAAACAGCTAATTGGAAACAAAGATGATTATATGATATACAGCAGTGAATTGCAAGCTTTTATTAAATGCGCATATTCAGACAAATGGTTGAGAAATATAGGTTCAGATAGACTTGCATATGGAGCAAATATTGGTTAAGATATACGTGGGACTTAAAAAGTTATCCCGGGACGTTTTAAGACCAGTTAGAGACAGAACTTAGAAGTGTGCGGGAGTGGAAAGCATGCGAAAGATATTAGAAATACAGAAGCAGCTTCTGCCCGACCTCATGGATGTTTTGAAAAAAAGGTACACGATCCTGCATCAGATTATGCTGTCCGATGTTGTTGGACGCAGAACACTGGCAGCTTCACTGAACATGACCGAGCGCGTGTTGCGCGCCGAAACCGATCTTCTTAAAGCTCAGGGGCTAATTGAGATTGAGAGTGTAGGCATGAAGGTGAGCAAAGCAGGACTGGATCTGCTGGAACAGCTGGAGCCGATTGCGAATAACTTGTTCGGCCTGTCCCAATTGGAGGACCAGATTCGTCAAGCCTATGGTTTGAGGAAGGTGGTTGTCGTTCCAGGGGATTCGGATGTTTCTCCGTTAACAAAGCAGGAGCTGGGGCGCGCTGGAGCAAAAGCGTTGCTAAGTGTTATGGACGACGAGGATGTGGTCGCTGTAACAGGTGGCACGACGATTGCAGACGTGGCGGAACAACTGGCATTGCCTTCTAATGGCCCCCTTAAGGGTGGGTGGTTTGTACCGGCACGCGGGGGTTTGGGAGAAAGCATGGAAATGCAGGCCAACACAATTGCTTCCACAATGGCTCGCAAGGTCGGCGCTCAATACCGTCTGCTCCATGTACCGGATTTGCTCAGCAATCATGCTTACAACTCCTTGCTTGAAGATACGAACATTCAGGATATATTGAGCCTGATTCGCGAGAGTCGTATCATCATTCACGGGATAGGCAACGCCATAGCGATGGCACATAGACGTAAACTTGATCCCGAAACCTTTGCCCAGATCAGCAGTGAAGGGGCGGTAGCCGAATCGTTTGGTTATTATTTTAACGAAGATGGCGTCGTTGTTCACAGAATGCTGACGCTTGGACTCCGATTGGAGGACATTAGGCGTACCGATACGGTTCTAGGTGTAGCTGGAGGCAAGAACAAGGCGGCCGCTATTCATGCGGTACTGCGTTTCGGGCAAGAAGACATTCTGGTCACCGACGAAGGCGCTGCTGTTGAGATTGTAAGTCGTTATTTAAATGATTAATATAGGATTTATGAATCGTGTTGTCTTGACAGGCTTTCGGGTCTGTCTTGAATATATAAAACTAAACTAAACGAACTTTGGGAGGAACTCACTCATGACAGTTAAAGTTGGTATTAATGGTTTCGGACGTATTGGACGCCTTGCTTTCCGTCGGATTCAAAACGTGGAAGGTATTGAAGTAGTAGCAATCAATGACTTGACAGATTCCAAAATGTTGGCACATTTGTTGAAATATGATACAACACAAGGTAATTTCCAAGGACAAGTAGAAGTACATGATGGCTTCTTCAAAGTAAACGGTAAAGAAGTTAAAGTTTTGGCTAACCGCAACCCTGAAGAACTGCCTTGGGGAGACCTGGGTGTAGACATCGTTCTGGAATGCACAGGTTTCTTCACAACTAAAGAAGCTGCTGAGAAACATTTGAAAGGCGGCGCTAAAAAAGTTGTTATCTCCGCTCCAGCTACTGGCGACATGAAAACTGTCGTTTACAACGTAAACCATGAAATTCTGGATGGAACTGAAACTGTAATCTCTGGTGCTTCTTGCACAACGAACTGCCTGGCTCCTATGGCTAAAACACTGCAAGATAAATTTGGTATCGTTGAAGGTTTGATGACTACAATTCATGCTTACACTGGCGACCAAAACACTTTGGATGCTCCACATGCTAAAGGTGACTTCCGTCGTGCTCGTGCAGCAGCTGAAAACATCATTCCTAACACAACTGGTGCTGCTAAAGCAATCGGTTTGGTTATCCCTGAGTTGAAAGGTAAATTGGATGGCGCGGCTCAACGTGTTCCAGTACCTACAGGTTCCCTGACTGAGTTGGTAACAGTTCTGGAGAAAAACGTAACTGCTGAAGAAATCAACGCAGCGATGAAAGAAGCTTCCGATCCTGAAACTTATGGATACACTGAAGATCAAATCGTTTCTTCCGACATCAAAGGCCTCACTTTCGGTTCTTTGTTCGATGCAACTCAAACTAAAGTTCTGACTGTCGGCGACAAACAACTGGTGAAAACTGTAGCTTGGTATGACAACGAAATGTCCTACACTGCACAATTGATCCGCACGTTGGAATACTTCGCTAAACTGGCTAAATAATAAGAACTTTCTTATTAGCAACATCATAGAGCGGAAACAGGTTATTGTTTCCGCTCTTTATATATCAAAATGTGCCTTAAATTCCTGTTTCGTAAAATTATAAGGGTGCGGAGGAATATGGAGATGAACAAAAAGAGCGTACGTGATATAGAACTGAATGGAAAACGGGTGTTTGTTCGTGTAGATTTTAACGTTCCGGTTGAAGACGGTAAAATTACAGATGACAAGCGTATTCGTGAAACCTTGCCAACCATTAACTACCTGATTGAAAAAGGTGCAAAAGTTATTTTGGCGAGTCACTTTGGACGTCCAAAAGGTCAGGTTGTTGAATCCATGCGTCTGACTCCTGTTGGCGTACGTTTGTCTGAACTGCTGAAAAAGCCAGTAGTTAAAGTGGACGAAGCGGTAGGCGAAGCTGTTAAAGCGAAAGTGGCTGAACTGCAAAACGGCGACGTGCTGTTGCTTGAAAATGTACGTTTCTATGCAGGAGAAGAAAAGAATGATCCTGAGTTGGCGAAGCAATTTGCTGAATTGGCTGACGTTTTCGTGAATGACGCATTCGGCGCAGCACACCGTGCTCATGCTTCCACTGAAGGTATCGCTCATATTCTTCCGGCTGTTTCCGGCCTGCTGATGGAAAAAGAATTGTCTGTTATTGGTAAAGCTCTGTCGAATCCAGATCGTCCTTTTACAGCCATTATCGGCGGTTCCAAAGTAAAAGACAAAATCGACGTGATCGACAACCTGCTGAACATTGCAGATAACGTAATCATTGGTGGCGGTTTGACTTATACATTCTTCAAAGCTCAAGGTTATGAAGTGGGTCAATCTTTGCTGGATGAATCCAAACTGGACGTAGCTCTTGGATTTATCGAAAAAGCGAAGAAACTCGGCAAAAACTTCTATCTTCCGGTAGATATTGTTGTGTCTGACGATTTCAGCGCTACGGCGAACACAGACATTGTGGATATCGACGGCATTCCTGCAGCTTGGGAAGGCGTGGACATTGGACCGAAAACACGTAAAATCTATGCAGATGTAATCAAAAACTCCAAACTGGTTGTATGGAACGGACCAATGGGCGTATTTGAAATCGAGCCTTTCGCTGGTGGTACTCGTGAAGTAGCGGAAGCTTGCGCAACAACTGAAGCATACACCATCATTGGTGGCGGTGATTCTGCGGCTGCGGCTGAAAAATTCCACTTGGCTGACAAGATGGATCATATTTCCACTGGCGGCGGCGCATCTCTGGAATTTATGGAAGGCAAAGCACTTCCGGGTGTTGTTGCACTGAACGATAAATAATCAAACGCACTATGCGTGAATAAAGCTTTAGGGCACCTAATAGTTAGGAGTTGAAACCATTGAGAACACCGATTATCGCGGGTAACTGGAAGATGTTTAAAACCGTACCAGAAGCTAAAACTTTCATCGAAGAGATCAAAGGCAAAGCAGAGGTTGCAGGAGTGGAAAGCGTGATTTGCGCACCATTTACGAATCTTCCTGCTCTGGTTGAAGCAGTAAAAGGCACGTCTATTAAAATTGGCGCACAAAACCTGCACTTTGCAGAAGATGGTGCATTTACAGGTGAAATTAGCGGCGGAATGCTGAAAGATCTGGGCGTAGACTACGTTGTGATCGGACACTCCGAACGTCGTGAATATTTTAATGAAACAGACGAAACGGTGAACAAAAAGGTTCATGCGGCATTCCGTCATGACCTGACTCCAATCGTATGTGTAGGCGAAAAGCTGGAAGATCGTGAAGCTGGACAAACCAAAGAAGTTGTAAAAGTGCAAACTGTAGCAGCTTTTGCTGGTTTGGCTAAGGATCAGGCTGCACAAGTAGTTGTTGCTTATGAGCCAATCTGGGCCATCGGAACAGGCAAATCCTCCACTTCGCAGGATGCGAATGAAGTGATTTCCTATATCCGCAGTCTGATTAAAGAGCTGTATGATGAAAATACAGCAAATGCTGTACGTATTCAGTATGGTGGTAGTGTAAAACCTGAAAATGTTACTGAGTACCTGGGTCAAAGCGATATCGACGGCGCGCTCGTGGGCGGTGCCAGTCTTCAACCGGCGTCGTACATCGCGCTTGTTGAGGGGGCGAAGTAAGATGACAGCACCAAAACCGGTAGCTTTAATTATTATGGACGGGTTCGGACTGCGTGACACCGTGGAAGGCAATGCGGTTGCACAGGCCAACAAACCGAATTACGACCGGTATTTACAACAGTATCCTCATACGACGCTGACGGCTTCTGGCGAAGCAGTAGGTTTGCCGGAAGGACAAATGGGTAACTCTGAAGTGGGTCACTTGAACATCGGCGCAGGCCGTATCGTATATCAAGACTTGACTCGTATTTCGAAGTCCATCCGTGAAGGTGAATTCTACGACAATGAAACACTGGTTAAAGCAGTGCAACATGCCAAGAAGAACAACACGAAACTTCACCTGTACGGACTTCTGTCCGACGGCGGCGTGCATAGCCATATCAGCCATCTGTTCGCTATGCTGGACTTGGCGAAAAAAGAAGGCCTAACAGAAGTGTACATTCATGCTTTCATGGATGGACGCGACGTTATGCCAGACAGCGGCGTAGGCTTCATGCAGCAGCTGATCGCTAAAATTCAAGAAGTGGGCGTAGGTAAAATTGCGACTGTACAAGGACGCTATTATGCTATGGACCGCGACAAACGTTGGGAACGTGTAGAGAAATCTTACCGTGCAATCGTATACGGAGAAGGACCTCAATACACAGATCCAATGGAAGCATTGAAAGAATCGTATGAAAAATCAGTGTTCGACGAATTTGTGGAGCCAACTGTTATTGTGAAGGCTGACGGAAGTCCTGTAGGGCTGGTCGAAAGCAATGACTCTGTTATCTTCCTCAACTTCCGTCCTGACCGTGCGATTCAACTGTCTCAGGTATTTACAAACGCGGACTTCCGTGGTTTTGACCGTGGCCCGAAATGGCCTAAAGATTTGCACTTTGTTTGCCTGACGTTGTTCAGCGAAACGGTTGAGGGCTTTGTAGCTTACGAACCGAAAAATCTGGATAACACGTTTGGTGAAGTGTTGGTTCAAAACAACAAGAAGCAATTGCGTATTGCTGAGACTGAAAAATATCCGCACGTTACTTTCTTTTTCAGTGGCGGACGTGATGTGGAGCTTCCTGGCGAAACTCGTATTTTGATCAACTCGCCTAAAGTGGCTACATATGACTTGCAGCCGGAAATGAGTGCGTATGAAGTAGCGGATGCTGCTGTTAAGGAAATCGAAGCCGACAAGCATGATGCGATTATCCTGAACTTTGCCAATCCGGATATGGTTGGACACTCCGGTATGCTGGAGCCAACGATTAAGGCGGTAGAGACGACGGATGAATGTGTTGGACGTGTTGTAGATGCGGTTAAAGCCAAAGGTGGCGTGGTTATTATCATTGCCGACCATGGTAACGCGGATATGGAAATTGATGAGCAGGGACGTCCGTTCACAGCTCACACAACGAATCCGGTTCCGTTCATTTTGACTGACGAAAATATCGTTTTGCGTGAGCATGGAATATTGGCTGACGTAGCTCCAACGCTTCTGGATTTGATGCAACTTCCGCAACCTGCGGAAATGACAGGAAAATCTATGATTGCATCCCGCAAGTAAGCTTGATTTAATAAGTATAGGCTTGACCAATAAATCATGATTCACAAAGGAGATTAAGTACAAATGACTATTATTTCTGACGTGTACGCTCGCGAAGTCCTCGACTCCCGTGGTAACCCTACGGTTGAAGTTGAAGTATATCTGGAATCCGGTGCTATCGGTAGTGCTATCGTTCCTTCCGGTGCCTCCACAGGCGCTCACGAAGCTGTAGAACTTCGTGATAACGACAAATCCCGTTACCTGGGTAAAGGCGTTCTGCAAGCTGTTAAAAACGTGAACGAAATTATTGCTCCTGAAGTAATCGGCTTGGATGCTGTGAACCAAGTAGAAATCGACACGCTGATGATCAAATTGGATGGTACACATAACAAAGGTAAATTGGGTGCAAACGCAATTCTGGCAGTATCCATGGCTGTAGCTCGCGCTGCTGCTGAAGCTCTGGGCTTGCCACTGTACACTTACCTAGGCGGATTCAATGCTAAACAATTGCCAGTACCAATGATGAACATCGTTAACGGTGGCGCTCATGCCGACAATAACGTTGACGTACAAGAGTTCATGGTTCTGCCTGTAGGCGCTCCTACATTTAAAGAAGCTCTGCGTGTAGGCGCAGAAATCTTCCACAACCTGAAATCCGTACTGAACTCCAAAGGTTTGAACACAGCTGTTGGTGATGAAGGTGGTTTTGCTCCTAACTTCAAATCTAACGAAGAAGCTCTGTCCACTATTATCGAAGCGATCGAAAAAGCTGGTTACAAACCAGGTGTTGACGTATTCCTCGGTATGGACGTTGCCTCCACTGAGTTCTTCAAAGATGGAAAATATACTTTGGAAGGCGAAGGCAAATCCTTCACTTCTGCTGAGTTCGTTGACCTGCTTGCTTCTTGGGTTGATAAATACCCAATCATCACTATTGAAGATGGTTGCTCCGAAGATGACTGGGAAGGTTGGAAATTGCTCACTGAAAAATTGGGCAACAAAATCCAATTGGTTGGTGACGACCTGTTCGTAACAAACACAGAGCGTCTGGCTAAAGGTATCGATGAAAACATCGGTAACTCCATCCTGATCAAAGTAAACCAAATCGGTACGCTGACTGAAACATTCGATGCTATCGAATTGGCTAAACGTGCAGGATACACAGCTGTTATCTCTCACCGTTCCGGTGAATCCGAAGACAGCACAATCGCTGATATCGCTGTTGCAACAAATGCAGGCCAAATTAAAACAGGTGCTCCTTCCCGTACTGACCGTATTGCGAAGTACAACCAATTGCTCCGCATTGAGGATCAACTGGGTGAACTGGCTCAATACCACGGCCTGAAATCTTTCTACAACCTGAAAAAATAATATTGCGCAAAAATGCTGATGGCGTCTCTTGACTCATGGTTTATGATCACGAAGTCTGAACGCTCAAAGCTTTTACGCATGAATAAAACAGGCCTACTCGCCACCGCGAGCAGGTCTGTTTTTTGTTATTATGGATGTGTATGAGAATTTATAACTTTGCAAAGGCTTAATGGCTGAGTGACTTGCTATAGCTGTTGTTATCTACTGGAAGCTGTGGTAGAATAAAAATAGTGTTTTGCGTTAATTTCCGGCTATTTATAACATGATATGTACATGTTTTCATAAAAGAGGCTGTGTTGTTTTGCAAAACAGATGTATAAGCTCAGGAGGTGGGATTTTTCATGGAAATCTTTTTGAAAGTGCTGCTCGTTGTGTTCTCGATTGCTGTTATTGCGGTTGTTTTACTGCAAAAGGGGAAAAGCGCAGGTTTGTCCGGTGCCATCTCTGGCGGTGCTGAGCATCTGTTCGGCAAGACAAAAGCTCGCGGTATGGATTTGATTTTACAACGCGCAACTGCTGTTTTGGGTGCGGGTTTCATGATCGTTTCTGTTTTAGTTGCATTTTTTGCAAAATAAGATAAATATGTACCTTAAGCCTTCGTTTCGCGGGAAACGGGGGCTTTTTTTAGATTTTGGACAGGCAGGGATGCCGTCGATTAAATTCGTGTATACTAGGGTATGAGTATATTAAGAGCCTTGTATCAGGAGCAAGGAACAAGGACATGCGGATTTTATTACTGAAAATTAAAGGTCACCCGAGGTGGACAATATTATGATAACAGAGCAACAACTACTCGATTTTATGCGCGAGACCGCATACAAACCCATGACTTACCAGGAGCTGGAGCAGCACTTTGATATTAAGGATGCCGAAGATTTCCGTGAATTTCTTAAGCTTTTGAATGCCTTGGAGGAAGAGGGGGAAATTCTGCTGACCCGCACAAACCGTTATGGCGTGCCGGAACGGATGGATTTGCAGCGTGGGCGTTTGCAGGCTCATGCCAAGGGATTTGCTTTTTTGATTCCAGAGGACCGGGAGCACCCGGATGTATATATTCATGCTAACGACTTAAAGAGTGCGATGAATGGAGATACGGTACTGGTAAGAGTGACGTCGAAGGGACCTGCGGGTGGCCGATTAGAAGGCGAAGTTGTGCGGATCGTGAAGCGCGCAGTACTTCAAGTAGTAGGCGTGTTTCAGAGCCACGAAGCATACGGTTTTGTTTTGCCGGATGATAAGCGCATTAACCGGGATATTTTCATTCCAAAGGATAGCTTCAACGGAGCTGTGAACGGGCAAAAGGTCGTTGTGCGCATTGTGAGCTATCCAGAAGGACGAGCTGCGGCAGAAGGCGAAGTGTTGGAGGTTTTGGGTCATAAGGATGATCCAGGCGTTGACATTTTGTCCGTTATTCGCAAGCATCAGCTTCCGGAAGCTTTTCCAGATGAAGTGACAGAGGAAGCCGAGAATGCTCCCGACGCGATTACGGAAGAAGAGATTGTACGTCAGGGGCGGCGCGATCTGCGTGATAAGATCATTGTTACCATTGATGGTGAGGATGCCAAAGACCTGGATGATGCTGTAAATGTAGAGCGCTTGCCGAACGGAAATTACCGTCTGGGCGTTCATATTGCCGACGTAGGGTATTATGTGCGTGAGAACTCCAAGCTGGATCAGGAGGCATATAACCGCGGTTGTAGCGTGTATTTGGTTGACCGTGTCATTCCTATGCTTCCACATCGACTTTCAAACGGAATATGTTCTTTGAATCCACAGGTGGATCGACTGACTTTATCCTGTGAGATGGAATTCAATGAGCATATGAAGGTTGTAAAGCATGATATTTTCACCAGTGTAATTAAAACGAAGGAACGGATGACGTACACTAACGTTCGCAAAATCCTCGAAGAGGAAGATGCTGAACTGATGGAACGGTACAAGGATCTGGTTGATGTATTCGGCACGATGAAGGAATTGGCATTGAAGCTGCGTGCTAATCGAATGCGCCGAGGTGCAGTTGATTTTGATTTTGATGAAGCCAAAGTGATTGTTGATGATGAAGGTAAAGCTGTCGATATTGTGAAGAGGGATCGTACGATAGCTGAACAAATTATTGAAGAGTTTATGTTGGCGGCCAATGAAACGGTAGCTGAACATTTCCATTGGCTCAAAGTACCTTTCTTGTACCGGATTCATGAGGACCCAGATCCAGAGAAGCTGCAAAACTTTATGGCTTTCGCAGCTAATTTTGGGCATCAGATCAAAGGTAGAGGGAATTCCATTCATCCGCGTGCACTGCAAACGTTGCTGGAAGACATTCAGGGTACGAAGGAGCAAACCGTGCTTAGCACCATGATGCTGCGTTCGATGAAGCAGGCAAAGTATGATGCGGAGTCGACAGGTCATTTTGGACTAGCAGCGGAATATTACTCTCATTTTACATCGCCGATTCGTCGTTACCCTGACTTGGTGATTCACCGTGTCATTCGTGAGGTATTGGAGAATGGCGGGGCTTTAACAGCCGAACGTCAGGAATATTTGACTGCACGTATGCCTGATATTGCGCAGCAATCTTCCGAGCGTGAGCGTGTAGCTGTGGATGCAGAGCGTGATACAGAGCAGATGAAAAAGGCTGAGTACATGCTGGATAAGGTCGGCGAGGAATTCGAGGGAATCATCAGCAGTGTAACCAGCTTCGGAATGTTCATTGAGCTCGACAATACAGTGGAGGGTCTGACGCGTCTGAGTGCGCTTACGGACGACTATTATCATTTTGACGAGCAGCATATGGCGTTGATCGGCGAACGCACCTCCAAGGTGTTCCGCATTGGAGATGAGGTTAAGGTTCGGGTCGCGCGTGTAAATATGGAAGATTACACAATTGACTTTGAACTTGTCGATATGAAGCAACGGCAACGCCGTGAACGGACTGGCGGTACAGGACAGGGCGGAGGCTTTGCGCGTGGCGAGAGCCGTGGTAAAGGCAAAGGCCGAGAAGGGCGTGACCGCAAGGGCGGCAAGGATAAGACTGGCAAAGAGGGTAAAGGCAGTCGTGATGTTACCGGGAAGCCAAAAGAGGCTGGCGCAGGTAACGGAGGCATTAGCACCGCAGGCCGTTCAGGGCGCGGCGGTGGGAACGGGGCAGGAGCTGGTTCAGCTAGCAGCTTCGGCTTTGGCAGTGGCAAGGGCGGGTATAACTCGCCAGCATCCGGGGCAAGCAAGCGACGGAAGAAGACGTCTGCCAGCGGTATTTTCATCGGCGGAGCAGCTACACCAGGAAGTGATGCCAGACCAAACGGTGAAGGCGCAGCACGACGCAAACGGAAGAATAAGGGCGGAAGTGGCGGCAATAGCACCGCTGGCTTTGTGCGGAAAAAGAAGAAGTAGGTGGCTATACTTGCTTGCTAGAAGGCAGGAGTCTTCTTTCGTGGCAGGGTATGAAACTAATCATGCGACTTAGGTATAAAGGCGGTTTCTGTCTGCAGTAACGGATAGAAGCCGCCTTGTTTTAAGTGTGATGTTAGTGTTAGTTAGAAATGTAGAAGGCTTGCCCCTTCTTGCTTTTACCATCTGAAATTTGTTACAATATATTTCTAGGTGGCTCTATGTAGCCAGATTTTGATGCCTGGATTTCAAGAGTGAATTACGTTATTCATAAGGAGTGGTATTCATGGGTAAGAAGGCAGACGGGAAAGTGCTCGCCCAGAACAAAAAAGCTTCCCATGACTATTTTATTGAGGACACCTACGAGGCGGGCATGGTATTAACGGGAACGGAAATTAAGTCTCTGCGAAATGGTCGTTCCAATATAAGTGATGCATTTGCTACGATCCGTAATGGCGAAATTCATATTCACAATATGCACATCAGTCCCTTTGAGCAAGGTAATCGTAATAATCCTACCGATCCGACGCGTACGCGTAAGCTGCTGTTGCATAAAGAGCAGATTCGCAAGCTTATCGGTCTGTCCAAACAGGAAGGTTACACGATTGTTCCGTTAAAGATTTATGTTCGCAATGGTTATGCCAAGCTTTTGCTCGGACTGGGTAGAGGTAAAAAGCAGTATGATAAACGTGATGCTGCCGCTAAACGCGATGCACAACGTGATATCCAACGTGCTTTACGTGAGAAGCAGAAAATTGCGAGATAAGTTATTGTATTATTAGTTATGGTACAAATTACGTGGAGAAGTTACTTGTTCCTCTAATGGTGCTATTTTATAAGGCTTAAATGGCTTCATTTCGTTTCGTAATGACCTGTAATATGGTATACTAACGAAGTAGTCAGTTTTAAAGCTTTTAACTTTGTTCGAGTGTTGAATCTTAGAATTCAGCTTTTGGTATTATGCATGCTTATGCTCCGGTATTTCCGGATTTATCCGTGGAGCCCTTTTATAATAAGGGGGCGTTTATGGATTCGACGGGGATAGTTCGAGCATGGGTAGCGGGTAGTGGGGACGCGTCCGCTTCATCAACGCTAAAGCCTATTAAACGGCAAACAACAAAACAACTACGCTTTCGCAGCCTAAGAAACTGTGTGCGTGCTTCTACTCTGCATCGCCCATGTGACAGGGATAGGGGCTAACAAATAGTGGGATACGCTGTCTCATCTCCGCCTGCGGTGAGCTGAAGAAGATAATCAGGCTGACCCAACGTATAGCCGGTTACGGGGCGATACTCGGGTGACATCAAAACTGTGACTACACCCGTAGAAGCTTATGTGTCGTTATCTTCGGACAGGGGTTCGACTCCCCTCGCCTCCATTTGAGTAAGACAAGAAAGCCATCAGCCCGTGATTCTGGTTGGTGGCTTTTTATTATGGCTCTAGTAATTGAGTTGAAAGGTTTTACACAACTTGTAGCTTAAAGGTGTCTCTAAGTGTTCTGGCTGCTTTTCTTTTCGAAAAAGTATTGACACGGATAGAAAAGTATTATATCTTTATATCGAGATAAATAAATTAAAGATAAAAGTGATCATAAATTTTGAATAGGGAGGTATATACATGATTACCATTTTAGAAAGAATTAATCAGCTTGCAAAAAAAGCGAAAGAAGTTGGGTTGACTGAAATTGAAAAAATGGAACAAACGGATCTTCGTAAAGAATACCTTCAAATCTTTCGGGGCTCTGTACAAAGCATTCTCTTGAATGCTACGATTTATGATCCGAATGGAGACGATGTTACGCCTGAAAAACTGAAAAAGGAACAGGCTCAAATCGCTAAACAATAAGTTTAATTTCGTCTAATATCTCTAAATTAAATATCTTAGAATAATATAATGTGGAGAGTGATTTTTATGTTGGCAAGTGGATTGTTATTGATACGTTTGGTGGTTGGATTGTTATTGGTGGGGCATGGAGCGCAGAAGCTTTTTGGGTGGTTTGGCGGCTATGGTCCAAAGGGTACGGGCGGTTGGATGGAATCGATTGGCATTAAGCCCGGGGTGTTCATGGCAGTGGCTGCTGGGTTGATGGAATTGTTGGGAGGAGCTCTATTTGCTGTAGGACTGCTCACTCCACTGGCTGCATTTTTGATTACGGCGACTATGCTCGGAGCAATTTTCAAGGTACATGGCCAAAACGGGATCTGGGCAACGGCTAATGGCTATGAATATCCGCTAGTTCTTATTGCAGTTGTAATCGGTATTGCGTTGACAGGAGCAGGTTCATATTCCATTGATGCAATACTTAGATAAAACATGATGGTTAGGTCATTAAAAGTCATCATCAACAAAAAATAAAGGTTTCTACGATTAAAGGAGGGTTTCATATGTCGCTTCAAACTACAGGTATCCATCATATTACGGCTTTTGCTGGTAATCCGCAGGCAAATGTCGATTTCTATGCAAGTATTCTTGGACTTCGGTTAGTGAAGAAAACAATCAACTTCGATGCTCCTGAGGTTTACCACTTGTACTTTGGCAACGATGCAGGGAGTCCTGGAACGATCATTACTTTTTTTCCTGCACCAGGAACTCCCAAAGGGCGAATCGGAGGTGGTCAGGTGGGCATAACCTCGTATGTGGTACCCCCAGGTTCACTTGATTTTTGGCAGCATCGTTTGCAAAGCTTTGATATTCAAGTTACGAAAACGAGCCGTTTTTCTGAACAATATCTTCAATTTGAGGATAATGAGGGCTTACGTCTTGAGCTTGTTGAACGTGAAGAGGGAGCGAATAGTACTTGGTCTTACGGTGGCATTTCAGCCGATAAAGCAATTAAGGGGTTTGGAGGTGCCGTGCTATTTAGTGTCAATCCACAGAGAACGATGGATGCATTGGAGAGCATACTCGGATTTACGAAAATCGCTGAAAACGCCGAATATGCGCGTTATCAGTCCGTAGGAGAAATCGGCAACATCGTGGATGTCCCACTCGCCAAAATAGGTCTAGGCTTTGGTGGAGCAGGCACGGTACATCACATTGCATGGCGTGCAAAAGACTTCGAACAACATGAAGAATGGAGAAGCGCAGTCCAGCATTATGGCTATCAGCCGACCACAATCATAGACCGCCAATATTTTAATGCTATATATTTCAGAGAAGCGGGTGGCATATTATTTGAAATTGCTACAGATCCACCGGGATTTGCTAACGATGAACCTGCTGAATCTATGGGGCAGAAATTAATGCTGCCAGAGTGGTATGAACCGCAGCGGGCTCAAATTGAGGCGAATCTGCATCCTATTAAAGTGAGAACATTAACGGAAAAACAAAAGTAAGTAAAAGTTGCATACGACTCTTCCATAAGATAGCTTGCCGAGTTTGGCCTGCGCTCAGATGGAGGAGTCTTTTTATTACGGGAAAAATTCATGTGTCTCGTGCTCTTCCGGCCTCTTGCTATTCCACCAGCTTTTCAGACTTCACCAGCATTTCTCGTAATACGTGAGCGACTCGACTTTTCCGGTTCGCTGCTTTCCTTTTTATCAAGTGTAATGATTTTTTGTATGCATGAGTATTGCTTTGATCGTAGAACTGCTTGGCTGCAATGCGTAGTGTTCTTCTTAATAACAGTGCTGATGAGCGTGTTAACCTAGAGCGGAATCCCCTGCGCAATACCCGCAATGTATTTTTGTAGGTCTCGAAATCCTCGGATGGAGGGATAAGGGCAAATAAATTCAACGAGGAGTCATTGAAACCGTAGGTTTCATACATGATCCTCAGATTTTCCGTATTTAAGACGTTTCCTCTGAGATAGGTTGGATGTTCCTGATGATACCCGACCACCTCTTTGATGCAATAAAAAGGGATCTTCAAGCGATGCAGTCTATAGCCAAGGTCCCAGTCCTCGAGTCCATAGAGCACAAACCGTTCATTGAAACCTCCAATACGAATCAAGTGACTGCGTCTGATGGCTACACAACGAGTAACCAGCAGCATCCAGGGGGCTACGTCCGTTGAGGCAAATTGTTTCTGCGTATTCGGAGGAACCCTTGTGGGACTAACTACTTTAGACAGTGCACCCGTTTGGTGAAGGATATCTTCTGGGGTTATGATCGGAGTAATTTCGTTTGCTGCTTCATAGTCAGCATTCCATAAGTTGGACTGCGTAAGTATGTTGCGACATTGTTCTTTTTCTTCAGGAGAAAAGTCAGGGTAATAATGGGTAAAAGCATCGTCCCACGAGTGAGGAATGCCTGAAAGCACGGACTTGGGATATTTACGGTGATAACGGCTCACGATCCTAATAAATTCCGGTAATACTACAAAGTCAGCGTCGCAGAAGATGATGTATAGCCCTCTTGCACGGCGCAGTCCCAAATTTCGAACGGCAGATCGACCGCGTTGTTCCTGATGTGACACATAGATAAGAGGATAGGATGCTTTGAAGTCTTCGACCATTTCTCTCGTTCCGTCTGTAGAACCGTCATCAGCTACAATGACTTCGAATAGTTGCTTTGGATAGGTTTGTGTCTCAAATGAAGCGAGTGTAAGCAACAATTGCTGGACTCGATTATAGGTTGGAATGATGACGCTGTAGCGGATAGCCAATATGATCTCCCCCCCACCATTTTTATTAGTGAACGTATGAACAAGATAAATAATAACAATGTATTCAAGGATTTTAGCCTGGTCTAGTCAAACATCCCTCAAGGTTCGAAACAGGCTTGGTCTTATCGCGGAAGTTAAGGTGGGAGTTCTGTATTTTCTGCTAATTTGCAGGTACGTTCAGTGGTGTTATGTATGTATAATCATGGTATTATGCATAGAGATGTAAAGTAAAAGCGCGGGCGTTTCCTATCCGCTGAAAGCCCACTCAGCATACAGAAACAAACATGAGATGAAATGGGCAAGTTATGGTAAACTATATGGAGTTATAGAAGACCTGAAAGAGGAGTACTATATGACACAATTTGTCTATAAGCAAATTATTGACGATCTCAAGATGAAAATCTTTGCTGGAAAGTTTGCAGATATGAGATTGCCAGATGAACGTAGTCTTAGTGAGACTTACCAGGTTAGTCGTAGTTCAATTAAACGTGCTCTGACTAAAATGGAGAATGTCGGAATTATTTTTAAAAAACAAGGTTCCGGGACATTTATTAATCCATTATACATAAGAAATGAATCTATCTTTAACTACGAAGGCTCTAATCTAGGAGTCACTGATAATTTTCAAATGCATGGTAAAAAGCCAAAAATCAAAGTACTGAGTTTTGAGGTCATTCCGCCAACAGAAGAATTACAGCGCGATTTGTTCTTGGAGACTCATGATTTTGTATACAAAATTGTCCGCTTACGTTTGTTTGATGATGATCCTTTTATGATTGAAACAGGCTATATCCCTATTAAAATTGTTCAGAATTTAAATCAGACTATTATCGAGGGGTCCATTTTTAATTATTTGGAAGACTCGCGGAACTTGGCCGTCACCAAATCTTTTTTATCCATTTTTGCAGAACCGTCCCAAGAGAATGATCAAAAGCTGCTACATTTAAATGAAAATGAGCCTGTAGGTATTATGGAAGGTGTGTTCTTTTTAGATAACGGTACGCCATTTGAGTTTTCTCATATGCGATTTCATTACAAATATTTAAAATTTAATACCTTTGTATCGGTTCACTAATGATAAGACTGGAGAATTCTCCGGTCTTTTTTTTATAATTTTGAGAAAAGGATTGGAGCCTGCGATTGCAACGTTTATTACAAATTTTATTGGTTTATACTTCTATATATTTTAATGTAAGAGCTTTTTTACTGTCTTTTTAATTTATATTTCATAGTATGTTCAAAATTTCACAAAATTGGACCGTATCACTTGTGAAAAAGGTTGAATTTAATCGACGCGGCGTTATGATGTACATGTAGATGAAATTTCCGGAAATAAATTACAAACAATACTACTTAGGGAGTGGACACCATGTCATTATCACCCGTGTTAGCAGATTATTCATCTAAAACATATTTAGAAAAACTTGATGCATATTGGCGTGCAACGAACTACATTTCGGTAGGTCAGCTTTATTTAAAAGATAATCCTTTGTTGAGAGAGCCTTTAAAAGATTCAGATGTGAAGGTTAAGCCTATTGGACACTGGGGCACAATTCCAGGACAAAACTTTATTTATGCACATCTAAATCGTGTTATTAATAAATATGATTTGAACATGCTTTACATTGAGGGCCCTGGTCACGGCGGTCAGGTTATGGTTTCAAATTCATATCTGGATGGAAGTTACACCGAAATCTATCCGCAAATTACGCAAGATATCCCAGGTATGAAGAAATTGTTCAAACAATTCTCTTTCCCTGGCGGTATTGCTTCACATGCTGCTCCTGAAACACCTGGATCTATCCATGAAGGTGGAGAATTAGGCTACTCCCTTTCTCATGGTGTAGGTGCCATTCTGGATAATCCTGATCTGATTTCGGCTGTTGTTATTGGTGATGGCGAAGCTGAAACGGGTCCACTAGCCGCTTCGTGGTTCTCTAACAGATTTATCAACCCGATCACGGATGGTGCAGTGCTGCCAATCTTGCACTTGAATGGCTTTAAGATTAGTAACCCAACGATTATGTCTCGTCAATCGAAAGAAGAATTGACCTCATACTTTAAAGGTTTGGGCTGGGAGCCATTCTTTGTTGAAGGTGAAAATCCGGATCACATGCATCCAGAAATGGCGAAAGTATTGGATACGGCCATCGAGAAAATTGAAGCTATTCAAAAGAATGCGCGTGAAAATAATGATCTTACTCGTCCAGCGTGGCCGATGATTGTATTCCGTTCACCTAAAGGCTGGACGGGTCCAAAGGAATGGGACAACGTGCCGAATACAAATTCATTCCGTGCCCATCAGGTTCCAATTCCGGTTGATCAAAAAAATATGCAGCACGCACCTGCTTTGTTAGAATGGTTGAATAGCTACAGACCAGAGGAATTGTTCGACGAAAACGGTCGTTTAAACTCTGAGCTTGCTGAAATTCTGCCCACAGGCGATAAACGTATGGGAATGAACCCTGTTGCGAATGCGGGGAACCTCATTAAAGACTTGAAATTGCCGGATTTCCGTAACTATGCGCTGGATAATTCCGTACCTGGTAAAGTGATTGCGCAAGATATGTCGGTTTTAGGGAAATACGTTAAAGATGTGGTTGTCTTAAATGAACAAAATCGTAATTTCAGAATCTTCGGACCGGATGAAACAATGTCTAATCGCTTGGCTCCTGTTTTTGAAGTAACCAAACGCCAATGGATGGACCAAATTATTGAACCTAATGATGAATTCTTATCATCCTATGGTCGTGTAATTGATTCTCAATTATCCGAACACCAAGCTGAAGGACTGCTGGAAGGTTATGTGTTAACAGGTCGTCATGGTTTCTTTGCAAGTTACGAAGCCTTCCTGCGCGTGGTTGACTCGATGATCACCCAGCACTTTAAGTGGCTGCGTAAAGCAACGGATCAAGGATGGCGTGCAGATATCCCATCATTGAATGTCGTAGCAACTTCAACAGTGTTCCAACAGGATCATAATGGGTATACACACCAAGATCCAGGTTTGTTGGGTCATTTGGCTGATAAAAAACCGGAATTTATTCGGGAGTATCTGCCAGCGGATGCCAATTCCTTGTTGGCTGTTTTCGACACCATTTTAAACGACCGTCAAAAGATCAATTTGATTGTTTCGTCCAAACACCCACGTCCACAATGGTTTACTGCTGATGAAGCGAAGGAATTGGTGGATAAAGGGTTGAAGATCATTGACTGGGCAAGTACAGATCAAGGTGGAGAACCTGATCTTGTCATTGCTTCTGCTGGTACAGAGCCAACGATTGAAAGTTTAGCTGCGATTTCCATTTTGCATGAAAAACTGCCTGAATTGAAGATTCGGTACATCAACGTGGTAGATTTGCTGAAACTGAGAAGTCAAAAACTAGACCCGCGTGGATTATCTGACGCCGAGTTTGATCACTTTTTCACAAAGGATAAACCAGTAGTTTTCGCTTTCCATGGTTACGAAGGTCTGATCAAAGATCTGTTCTTTGATCGTCACAATCATAACTTGCATGTACATGGTTACCGTGAGAACGGCGATATTACGACACCATTTGATATGCGTGTATTGAATCAAATGGATCGTTTTGACTTAGTGAAGGAAGCTGTTCTCAACTTACCTGACGCTGGGAAGTACACCAACATTGTGGATGAAATGGATGCTACGGTTAAGAAACATCATCAATTCATTCGCGAAGAGGGCATTGACTTGCCAGAGGTAGAGAACTGGGTATGGAAAGGCTTGACCTTGAAATAAAAATTAAGACGCTTCAACTTTGTGTTGGACAACCAAGCAATTCAGCATGAAGTGGAATATATGATTTGGTAGCGGTATACGAGTGCCTGACTCCTTGACTTCAAGTATGATTTCAACGGGGATCAGGCACTTTTTGATGTGGCATACAGAGAATTTAATAGGAAAGTCACGAACTGGTGGGTAATAAGTATAGGAGGAACCGAGTCATTCGCTGTATTTTTCTGAGCATTAAAGGTGTTGCGGTATAAGAGAATAGTAAAGGAGGCTGTTAATATGAACGATCCAATTCCGGAGAAGGTATTGAATGATGGCACTAAGGTGCCCGTCATTGGATTTGGGACTGCTGGATTGAAGGGTGCAGATGGAGTCAAGGCAATTACCAGCGCGATTGATGCAGGTTACCGTCTGATCGACACAGCGTTCAACTATGAAAATGAGGGGGCTGTTGGGAAAGCGGTCCAGCAGAGCTCTGTGCCCAGAGAAGAATTGTTGGTTTGCTCCAAACTACCAGGTCGCCGACATGCTTACCAAGAAGCCATTGTAACGATCGAAGAGTCATTATATAGAGGAGGTCTGGACTATTATGATCTGTACCTAATCCATTGGCCGAATCCCCAAATTGATCGATATGTTGAAGCATGGCAGGCGTTAATTGAGGCGAAGAAAAGGGGCTATATCCGTTCCATTGGGGTGTGCAATTTCTTGCCCGAGCATAATGAACGTTTAATTCGGGAAACAGGTGTCACGCCGAGCTTAAATCAAGTTGAATTGCACCCATTATTTAATCAGGAACATCAGCGTGCAAAAGATGCTGAACAGGGCATCGTGACGGAATCGTGGAGCCCCTTGGGTCGTGGTCACAGTATGCTGGAGAATGAAGAGATTGGGAAAATTGCTGCTGCTCATGGTAAAACGACTACACAAGCGATTTTACGTTGGCATATCCAACTTGGAGCAATCCCGATCCCGAAGGCCTCTTCTTTAAATCACCAAACGGAGAATTTGGATATTTTTGATTTTGAGTTGTCTCCAGAGGAAATGAACATGATTTCGGCATTTAGCAGTGAGGATGGACGGATATGGGGGCAGGACCCCAAGTCCTATGAAGAACTATAATCAAGACAATAAAATAAAAGGGTTCAAAAATCTGTAGCGGGTTTTTGGACCCTTTGCTTTTATCATAAAACGAACACACATCCGAAAGTGATCAGTGGGTCAGTATATAGAGCTATAATGAACATTTTTTACTGGATTTGATGTATGATATGGTGGAATGTAGTCCTTTCGAAGGAGGTCATCATGGGAATTTTGTCGAGGTTTAGGGATATTATGAAAATGAATGTTAACGCCTTAATGGATAAGGTGGGAGATCCGGAGAAAACCATTGACGATTATATGCGGAATTTGAACAGTGATCTAGGCAAGGTGAAAGCGGAGACGGTATCAGTATTGGCTGATGAGAGAAGGGCGAAAAGAGCACTGGATGAATGCAAAGCCGGGATCAAAAAGCTCCAGCATTATGCCAGTAAGTCTGTGGAAGCTGGTAATGAAGAGGAAGCTCGAAAGTTTCTGGAGAGAAAAGGTTTGCAAGCGGAGAAATTGGAACAATTACAAACGTCCTATGATGTAGCTTCGACAAACGCCGTAAATATGAAGATAATGCAGGAGAAGTTGGTGTCCGATATGGGGCAACTAGAAGCGCGGCACGCTGAACTTAAAGGGAAGATGGCGGTTGCCAAAGCACAGCAAACCTTGAATTCTATCGGCAACGGGAATTCTGCTTTTGAGGTTATGGAAGAGCAGGTGAACAGAGCGTATGATGAAGCGATGGCTATAGCCGAGCTTCGGGCAGGAACGAAGGACGACCTGGATGCCTTATTTGCACAATACGAGAAGAGTACGAATACAGAAGATGAATTGGCTGCAATCAAAGAAAAAATCAACCCTAAGGAATCATAACAGTATCTACATGAAGAGGTGAGCAGATGCCGGTTATCGAATACAAATGCCCCAACTGCGGCAGCGGCATGGTCTTTGACGGTGAGACAGGGATGTTATCCTGTCATAGTTGCGGAAGAGAGGACAATATCGAATCTATTCCTGATCCTCTGATAAATCGTATTTTTTCAGAAGATGAGGCCCATGAGTATCATTGTAATAACTGCGGAGCAGTGATTATGACCGAAGTGGAGACGAGTGCAACGGTGTGCAGCTTTTGTGGTTCTGCCGTGGTTCTTGGAGACCAACTGACCGGGAAGCTGGCTCCGGCGCAGGTTATTCCTTTTTCAATCAGTAAGGAAGAAGCCATAGTTGCTTTCAAAAAATGGTGCAAGAACGGCCGTCTGACGCCGAACCGGTTCATGATAGCAGACCGAATCAAGGGAATAACCGGGATGTATGTGCCCTTCTGGTTATATGAATTACATAATAAAATTGAGGTTCAAGGTGAAGGTACCCAAGTGAGAACCTATACGAGCGGAGACTACGAATATACGGAAACGAAGCATTTTGATGTATATCGCAAAATCCGTTTGAATTATGTAAAGGTTCCGATTGATGCTGCGGAGAAAATGAACGACGAGCTGATGGATAAATTGGAGCCTTTTCCATACGATCAGCTAAAACCCTTTAAAACGCCATATCTAGCGGGTTATATTGCGGAGAAGTACAGTTATAACGAAGAAGAGCTTTTCCCGCGAGTTAAAGAAAAAGTGAAGGAATATATTGATGCTTATATTCATTCTACGGTGTCAGAGTATACGTCCGTGAGTTATACGGAAAAGCAAATTGATACTACATTAAAACAAGCGGATTATGTTCTACTCCCGGTATGGGTCATACACTATGACTACAATCAATTGGAGCATACGTTTGCTATGAACGGACAGACGGGCAAGGTAGTCGGTAAGCCTCCGATTAGCAAGTTCAAAGTGACGGCTTGGTTTGCAGGCATTTTCGGCATTACTCTCTTCTCATTAAGGTTAATCACTTGGCTGATGATGGGAGGGGAATTCTATTGAAAAAGCATAGAGCCATTATAGCTGTCTTGTTATTCTTTGCTGTTTTTCTGGCAGTTCCTATGGAAATGAAGGGCGAACCAGCAACGACAGAAATGAAGCCATTGATTTATGATGAAGCGGGTCTGCTCAATCAAGAAGAGTATGATGTGTTGAACGCTATGGCTAATCAATACGGAGCGGAAAGAGAAACGGACATTATTATTTATACTACTCTCAATACCGACAATATGGATGTTATGAAAATGACGCAGGACTTTTATGATGACCATGGCCCTGGGTATGACAGATCTCATGGGAACGCGGTCATTTTAACGATGGATATGAGAAATAGAGAGGTATACTTGGCCGGATTTTATAAGGCAGAACGGTATCTGGATGATGACAGGCTTACTAAAATACGCCATGAGATTAGCCCGGATCTGACGAACGGCAACTATGGGCTGGCATTTCAAAAGTATATTCTAAGCGCGCACAAATATTTGGCCATCCGTCCAGGGGTGAATCCAGACAGTATATTTTTTAAAGGATGGCTTCATTTGGCGGTGGCGCTGGGATTGGCAGCGTTGATCGTGGGTAAGATGGTTTCCAATTCTGGCGGTCGGGTTACGATAAATCGGCAGACCTACGAGGATGCGAACGCCTCTGGAGTTCTGGAGCATCGAGATCAGTATCTTCACACAACGACAACGAAACGGAAGATTGAAAAGAGCAGCAGTAGCAGCAGCTCAGGCGGTGGTGGCGGAACTACCAGCGGCGGTCATTCGCATAGCGGCAGCAGAGGATCATTTTAACTGAGGATTTTGCAAAAATCCTGAACGGAAAGGATGGATACAGTATGGGATTCTTCAGAAATCAATTTGCAAATGTAGTAGAGTGGGAAGAATTTAGAGATGATATGATTTTCTGGAAGTGGAGTAATCGTGAAATTAAAAAAGGAAGTAAGTTAATTATCCGCTCCGGTCAAGACGCGATTTTTGTAAATAACGGCAAAATAGAGGGTATTTTTGAGAATGAAGGGTCATATAACATGGACTCTGACATTATTCCATTTCTATCCACCTTAAAAGGGTTTAAATTTGGTTTTAACAGTGGCATGAGGGTAGAGGTCTTATTCGTTAATACGAAGGAGTTTACGGTCAAATGGGGGACGCAGAATCCAGTGCTGATCCCGACCCCCCAGCTGCCAGGCGGTATGCCGATCCGTGCCAATGGCACATTTAATTTTAAAGTGAACGATTATGTTACGCTCATCGATAAAATTGCCGGAGTGAAGGACAGTTATCTCGTTGAGGATGTGAAAATACGCATTACTTCAGTATTGGATCAGTTATTGATGAAGTGGATCAGCAGAGAAGGAAAGGACATGTTTAATCTGCAGGCGAATGCTTCTGACATCTCAAAAGGTATTCAAGAAGATCTGGATATGCAAGTGATGGACAATGGTATGACGATTACTGGCTTTCATGTGATGAGCTTCAATTATCCTCAAGAAATCCAAGATATGATCACGAAGACAGCTTCTCATGAAATGATCGGTAATCTGCAAAAGTACCAGCAAGTGACGATGACGGACGGGATTGCATCGGGTAATGTAAAAGGCGGTGGTGCTGCCTCAGATATGGCGAGTATGATGATGGGGATGAATATAGCAAATGAAATGATGAGAAATTTGAACCCGAACCCAAAGCCTTCGGCTGAGACTCAGCCTACACCTGCTGCCCCCTCTCCATCTGGAGACGGTAATAAGCCCAATTTTTGTCCGAATTGCGGTACAAAAAACGAAGGAGTTAATTTCTGTCCGAATTGTGGACAAAAATTGAACGGATAACATAGCTACGACCAAGCTTCTTTATTTCGGAAAAGGTTCTGACTGGGTCAAGCAATCCTGCAAGCCAAAAGGCAGTTATCGCAGAGTATCTTCTGTGATGGCTGCTTTTTTATGTAGTTCGTTCAAGTATTTTCTTCATAAATCCGATTTATTGGATTGAAAAAGGTACTCAGGATAAGGTACTATAGCTATATAGTATGTATTTATATTAACTAATTAGTCATTACGTTAATAAACTATAGGTATAGGAGCAACGAATATGACCAAATTCCAAGATCAAATCATTGCGCGTTACAAGTTTGATGATGCAGAGAACGTCGGCAAAGATAGCTCAGGGCAAGGTAACGATGGGGTTGCTTCAGGCACAGTAACACCCACAATTTCCCATGCTACCGGTAGAGCGGCATTGACGCTTGAGGGAGGCCCCAACGGTACCTCGTATATCCAGCTTCCTTCCGATCTATTCAAAGATGTAAGCGATAACACCGGTGTGACGGTTACTGCTTGGGTCAACTTCGGCAGATTCACAGATATGTGGGAACGTGTTTTTGATTTTGGTAAAGCCCATACAGGGCCATATATGTTCATGACACGGAATCTGCGCGGAACCCTTTTCACCGAGGCGGATTTGTCCGTAGACCCGGGAAGAGGTTTTGTCAGGGATGAGTGGATGCACATAGCCTTGTCCGTAATCGGTACAGAAGGCGGCACATTAAGCAGTGCGGGTCCGGTGGTATATGTCAATGGTGAGGTGGTAGCGGACGGTTCCATCAGTCAAACTTCCAGCGGTAACTATGCCAAGCTGCGTAAATGGTTCGAAACGTTTACAGACTCGTCCAACTACAGCAACAATTTTATTGGTCGCTCTCAGCATGCGGCGGATGTAGACTTTGCCGGCTCCGTTTCAGACTTTCGAATTTATAAAGCAGGCTTGTCGGCAGATGAAGTCATTGAGGTCATGTGCGATTCGTTGACAGATGAAGAGATCGTGAAGCTTGCCAGAGATAAATATTTGTCCTTTCCGACGACGATTGTGACCAAGGACTTATCTCTGCCAACCGTTCTGATGGGTGGAAGAGTAGAAGTGACCTGGAAATCCAGCCAACCTGGTATACTCTCTGACAATGGTCAGGTGCAGGCGATTACCTCCGCACAAGGGGTTACCGTCACAGCTTTATTGACGAAGGGCCTAAGCCAGATTGAAGAAAGCTTTGAAGTATCCGTTCTTCCTGAACAGCTGCCTCCGTACACGCTGACCATTCATGGAAATAAGGAAGTGCTGGATGTCAGCGAAGTGATGTACGGCTTGTTCTATGAAGATATCAATAACGCAGCAGATGGCGGGATATATGCGGAACTCGTTCAGAATCGCTCTTTTGAATCTTTCGAGTTTGATACGTATTCCCATGCTTCCGGTGAATGCGGCTGCTCTACAGGACGGAACCGCAACCCGTTGTTCGCCTGGTCTGGTGATACGGACAAGATGACTCCACAACATAGCGGTGGATTAAATGAGTTCTTAGGTGCAAAAGACAAAGAAGTGAACTCCTATTATGTGACGGTAGCGGATGGTGCAACGATTCGGAACAAGGGCTTTTCGGATTCTAATCAGAATTGTGCCATGTCCATCCAAGAGGGTGATAAATATGAGTTTACCATCTGGGCGAAGGCCGATTCAGCGGGCACAATCACATTGCAACTGCAAGACTCGAATGAAAAGGCTATTAGTGATTCGGTTACGATACAGGTGGAAGGCGGTAACACGTGGAAGAAGTACGGCATCGATTCCAAGCTTGTGCTGACAGGCTCAGCTACGGTTCTCGGGCAGCTGGCGCTTACATTTGAAGGGGACATTTCGGTTGATATGGTTTCTTTATTCCCACAAGATGTATGGGGCGCAGGAGAGGAAGAGCAATCCCCATCGGCACATGCTAACTTCCAGGGAAATCCTAACTACCGATTGAGAAAAGATTTGGTGAACGCACTGGTCGGCATGCATCCGAAGTTTCTGCGTTTTCCAGGTGGTTGTATTTCCGAGGGTTCGTTTATATGGGAAAACGTATACGATTGGAAGGAATCGATTGGGGATATCGAGCTACGCAAGGAAAACTTTAATGTATGGGGCTATATGATGACCATGGGACTTGGTTATATGGAATATTTCCAGTTGGCAGAAGACCTGAATGCAGCTCCGCTTCCGGTTATGGCCTGCGGCGTGCTCTGCCAAGCCCGCTCGGATTATGCTCATCCCGCTGGAGGCGCATTAAGAGAATACTATATTAAGAACTTTACGGATCTGATCGACTTTGCGATCAGTGTGGATTTTGAACATAATGAATGGGCTGCTATGCGTAAAAAAATGGGCCATGAAGCACCGTTCGATCTGCGTTATTTGGGTGTGGGTAACGAGAACTGGGGCACAGAGTTCTTTGCCAACTTTGAAGTGTTCAAGACATCGATTGATGAGTACATGGAGAAAAACTATCCGGGTTATGAGCTGCATATCATCTCTACGGTTGGCGCTCAAGCGGACGACGATGCCTATCAGCAGGGCTGGAAGTTCCTGAGCGGTAATATGAAGGGCTCGGCTAAGGTTGCTTTTGCTGATGGTAACCAGGTGACGGAAGAGACTGTTACCTGGTATGAGAAGCAAAAGGACTATATGGACACCATTGCAGACGAGCACTACTATCGTTCTAACGAGTACCTGCTGAATAACGTGGACCGCTATAACTACTACTACAGAGCTTATAACGCGGACGGTAGTATCAATTGGAAAGCGACATCAAAGGTTTTTGTCGGGGAGTACGCCTCAACCGATAAAAATACATTGGCAGGCGCTGTAGCAGAGGCAGCGGTGATGACGGGCTTCGAAAATAATGCCGATGTCGTTCGGTTGGCTGCCTATGCACCGCTGTTTAACAAGGTGCTGACAGATGGAACCTACAGATGGACTCCAGACTGCATCTGGTTCGATGACGAAACGGTGTGGTTTACGCCGAACTACTATGTACAGCAAATGTATGCTAAATATTTGGGAAATAAAGTATTGCGCACTTCTTTCTCTACTTACAAAAATGGCAAGCCAACGGATCTCATTCCTCAGGGTGGCATTGAAATCGCGACAGGCAACGCCGAAGTTATGATTAAGCGTGTGACCGTTACTTCCAATCAGGATGGCAGTGTGCTGCTGGATCAAGATTTTACCCAGGAATTGAATTCAGCATGGCAAGTCATTCCCGGTTCCGTGGGCTCAACAGTAGAGGAAGGCGAGGGGCTTGTCCTCAAAGCTCAGGATAGCGGTTTGAATGGTCTGTATATCTTGAACGACTGCTGGAGCAATTACAAGGTAGAGGTAGTCGCTTCCCACATTTCCGGCACGGACGGTTTTTATGTGGGTGCGGGTCTCACGGATATTTCTGCGGAGAAAAAGAACGTCGTCGAATACGCGATCGGTTATGGCGGCAAGGCTACCGGCGTGAAGGTTTACAAGCAAGGCATAGAAGGCTACACATTGGGTGACTACTCTTCCAGTACAGCCGCAGGTAACTTGAGAGCGGCCAGCTATGAAGAGTTGGCCGACAACACGGACTACACCATAACAGTGAACTATGGCGGTGAAACAGGCAGCAACCTGATTTGCTCATATACCGACGGCGTGACAAACAGTAAAGTGCTGGATTATAAGCTGGAGGCTTACAACAGAGACGTGTTCAACTCGGTAACCCAAGATGCTGAGCATGTATATGTGAAGCTGGTGAATGCCGACAGTGTGGATAAGGTAACACAGCTGAATCTACAAGATTTGAGTGTTGAGTCCAACGCTAAGCTGATTACACTAACCGGCGATTCCTCGCTTGTTCATGTACCTAACGTGAACAAGAAGAATGATGAGAAGATAGTGCCTACCGAACAGCAGATCACGCTTCATACGGATTCTGTCCTCTTAGACTTACCAGCCAACTCGGTAAATGTGCTGGTGCTGGATCTTAAACCTTTTTCCGCTTAAAAACAAAAAGGGGTGTCCCAAGCAGCCGTTTTATGGCTTTTAGGACACCCCTTTTTTCTATGAATAGAGTCGGAATGTTGAGTCAATTTCCCCTGGCAGGCATTACTGCGTGCTTCTGTTTACCAATTCACGCGGGTTGATGCCATCGTCTATCGTTAGCGGGGTAGGGGCTCCCGTAGCGATTCGCTCCCAAGGCACCATTTTAAAGTTCTGATTTAACTTTTTGCCGTTTTGAAGATTTTCGTCATCTTGTGCAACGAAGATACCATGAGGAAAATTCTTGCCTAATCCGTAGCCAAGAACATCAATACCGTCTGTGACAGACGTACCGTCAACGGTAGGGCTCGCGCTGATCGTAAAGTTGCTTATATATGCATTGTCGCCTTGTCGTTCATAGATCGCATAGCTACTGTTTCCTTGACTGGAGGCCATGAGATATCCCTTGCCATCTTTACCGTAATACAATGTAAGTCCCTCTATGTCATCGTGAAGTCTGCGCCCATCTGCAATATCCACACGTCGCAGTGGCTCGGAAGAACCGTCTGGCTCGGCACTATACTTCCAAATGGCGTGATCCTCTTCAGCGATGTAGATCGTACCATATTCATCATCAGCAACCATGCCTTCGGATTGCGTAGCCAGCTTGAACTGGCGGACAAGCTTACCTGCAATTTTGCCGCTTCCGTCATCAGTCAGCTCATATTGTTCAAATTCACCCTCTTTGCCCAATACGAGCGCGTAAAATTTATCTGTCTTGAGGCTATGGTATAGGCTGAATCCGTATACTTCTTTCATAGATGCTTTAATGGGTTTGCCAACCACGTTGGTCAGCTTTCCTGAAGCACCATCAATGGCAAAGATATCGATCGTGTTGTTGGTTCGATTGGTCGCCCCTGCGATATCTATTTTTTTTCCGCCCAAGGTGAAACCGTAACGAAGATCCACGTTGTTCATTTTTCCGACCTTCATGTTTTGCAGTTGCTTGCCTTCCAGATCATAGACTAAAATCCCGCCGCCTTTATTAGTTGCTAAAATTCTACTTTTTTCTGGATCGACCGGGTTGAGCCAGATTGCAGGGTCGTCGGCTGCGTCTTCTCCATCCTCCACAGCTTCTGTTTCGGCAGAGGGAATCACTTTATAGGTGGGAACTGCGTCCTTAGGATCTGCATATTTGTTGTTCTCTGCTTCAAGCGCTGTAAGAAGTTTTGTAGGAAGATATACATTTCCATTCATCATCTTAATTTCCTGGTCCGCTTTTCCGGTTAGTCCAGCTAGACGATATTCCTTCTCACCAACTGTAAAGGTTCCGACAATGCCATTTTTCAGTTTGACCAAAACAGACTGGTCATCACTGTCCCATGTAATAGTCGCCCCCATTTTATCTGCCTGTGTTCGTAGTGATGCATACCCGGATGGCTGAATGTCTGCCGCATGGGTCAGTTCTGGTGATACCAGAACCCCTGTTAACATGGCTAATAATGCGAGTTTAGTTGACTTCATATGTATGCCCCTTTGCTGAAGTGAAAATGATATAACCGACTCAGTATAAAGCGAGAATATCAAAAGGATACAATGAAAATGTAAAGAGAGTGTAAAGGAGGTGTAAGCATTCAATGAACTGGTTTCCAGTATTGTTGTCTATAATTCTTTGGAGACATTCCGAATTTTTCTTTAAAGCATTTGGAGAAATAGCTTGCTTGGGAGAATCCCGTTTCCTCCGTAATTTGTTGAACGGACCAGTCAGTTTGCAGCAAAAGACTACGCCCTTGATCCAGTCGATAATCCATTAAATATTCAAGCGGTGTGCGCTGGAAGGCGACTTTCATACATCTAGCAAGATAATTCTGATGTACGTGAAAATGGGCTTCCAAATCCTTATTGGTGATCGTATTCTTGTAATTCTGTTTTAGGTAGATTTCGATCTGTTCCGCCAACTTAGAGGAGCTGTCTTTATTATTCTGATCATACTCCAAACTCTGAAAAACATTCACAAACGTCTGTTGGGCCTCCCAGAGTGCCAGTTTTCTAGGTTTTAAAGTAGAGGCTAGTAAATAGTCTAATTTCGAAAATAGCTCATGTGGATTCACCACTTTTTGAATTTTAGGCAAATGAATGGTCGTATGTTCTGAATGAAAATGCAGCTCGGGAATGGGAGTGCTGGGTATAATAGGATTGGACGAGGATTGTGCGCACCACATGCTATTGGTTTGAAAATGGAACCAGTAAAAGGAGGTTTGTTCTGTACATGCCTCAATGGGAAAATGATGTTTATCCGGTTCAAGAATGAGAGCGTAATTTTCAGTTACCTTCCACACTTCGTCCTCTTCACCAATGTGCAGCAATCCTTCTTTAATGATTATTACGTCAAAATAACCCAGATTATACCTATTCGGGTGCCAATCCCCTTTTTGATATGTAGTAAAATTCCCCTCAATGAAATAAGGCAGTGGAGGAACAAGGAATGATAGAAAGTCTGTTTTGCTCATGGAAGCCAGCTCCTTTGTGTGTGAAATCGTATAAGTTTTAGTTAAAGATCGCGATTTTTTTTATAAATTCAGGTTGATAAAATAAGGACTGTAGCAAGGGGAACTCAGGTTAGCTTGTACGATATTATCAATACTTTATCCTTATTTTTCAAAAAATGAAAGCGTTCTATTTACAGGAAGGGATGTTTATCCAATGAAAACGGCAAAGCCAGTTAAGCATGTCATCGTTGACGATTTATTTTGGAAAAAGTATAAGCAGGTTGTGGCGGAAGAGGTTATTCCTTATCAGTGGAAAGCATTAAATGATGAATTACCAGATACAGAACCCAGTCATGCGATTGAAAACTTTAGGATTGCAGCCGGGGAATCCAGTGGGGAGTATTATGGGACCGTTTTCCAGGATAGTGATATTGCCAAATGGCTGGAGACGGTTGCCTTTAGCTTAAGGGATCATCCGAATTCTGCGCTTGAAGAGCGGGCTGATGAAGTGATTGAATTGTTGGGAAGAGCTCAAGCTGAGGATGGGTATCTGAATACGTACTATCTGCTTAAGGAACCCAATAATCGCTGGACGAACCTAAGAGATAATCATGAGCTGTATTGTGCAGGGCATTTTATAGAAGCGGCTGTTGCTTATTACGAAACGACGGGCAAAACGAAGTTTCTTCACATTATGGAGAAATACGTAGACCTGATTCAGCAGATTTTTGGTACGGAAGAAGGGAAACGGAAAGGCTACCCTGGGCATGAAGAAATTGAGTTGGCCTTGATCAAATTATACGACGTAACTGCAAAGGATCAATATCTCAAATTAGCGCAATATTTTATTGAACAGCGGGGACAGCATCCTATTTACTTTGCAGAGGAACAAGAAAAGAGAAAACATATTCAAACAGAGCCCACCTGGAATGATGATAACAACATTAATTTTGGCTTAGGCTTCGAATACCAGCAAGCTCACCAACCTGTGAGGGAACAAAAAGAGGCAGTCGGCCATGCGGTAAGAGCGGTATATCTGTATATTGCGATGGCGGACTTGGCCGCGAAAACAGGGGATACTTCCCTGTTACAAGCCTGTGAAACACTGTGGGATGATGTAACGAATCACAAAATGTACATCACCGCAGGGATCGGTTCTACTGTAAACGCGGAAGCGTTCACTTGCCATCACGATCTTCCTAATGACAGCATGTACTGTGAGACTTGCGCCTCTGTAGGGCTGGCCTTTTGGGCCAATCGTATGTTGCGCTTAGCGCCGAACCGGAAATATGCCGATGTGCTGGAGCGTGCGCTATACAACGGGACGATTAGTGGGATGGACCTGGACGGGAAACGATTTTTCTACGTGAATCCGTTGGAGGTTAATCCCTTTCAAAAATCCAGAAAAGATCAAGAGCATGTAAAAACAGAACGGCAAAAATGGTTTTTCTGCGCCTGCTGTCCGCCCAATTTGGCACGAATGATTGCATCGGTTGAGGACAATATGTACACCCAAACGGACGATACGTTGTATACGCATCTGTACATTGCCAGCAAGGTGAACATGACTTTATCTGGTCATGAGGTTGAAATTACACAAACTCATCATTATCCATGGGACGCGGATCTAACCTTTTCGATCCATGTAACAGAGCCAACTCCCTTTAAATGGGCACTGCGAATTCCAGGGTGGTGCAAGCAGGCAGAGGTAAAGGTGAATGGGGAAACCATATCATTAGATCGTCTGGAAAAAGGCTATATCGAGATTCAGCGTACTTGGAAGGACGGAGATGTGGTAACTCTGCATTTGGCTATGCCAGTTGAGCGCATTCGGAGCAATCCGCTGGTCTCCATGAACCAGCAGCAAATTGCTCTCCAACGCGGACCAGTCGTGTTTTGCCTGGAAGAAGTGGATAATGGAGCGAATTTGGCAGGATTAAGATTGACGAAGGATAGTCTTATTACGGAAGAGTTCAGCGGAAACCTGCTGGGTGGCATTGTAAAGCTGACCATAGAGGGACACCGGGTAAAAAATTCGAATGCATTATACAGCTCGGAGCCCCCTGAATTTGTTCCTCAACAAATTACCGCCATTCCTTACTACGCCTGGTGCAATCGGGCTAAAGGGGAAATGCGTGTATGGGTTTATGAATCATAATTCATTCGCATGGGGAGAGGAAAGATCATGAGTACGAGAATTGTGAGTACAGAACCACCGGAAAAGGCAACCAGTACCGTTCCTTTTCATCGTAAAATCAGCTATTCATTAACGGATACGGCCGGCAATCTGTTGTACTGTGTCATTTCCAGTTATCTATTATATTTTTATACAGATGTATTCGGTCTTTCTATCGGGATTGCCGGGACATTACTATTTATCACCCGTTTTATTGATGCTATTGATGCCCCGATTTGGGGCATCCTGATTGATCGAACGAAGTCAAAATACGGCCAGAGCAGACCCTATTTTCTATGGTTAGCAATCCCGTTCGCTGTGTTCATGGTCCTTACGTTTACGACGCCCAATTGGAGTGAGTCGGGCAAAATTGCATATGCCGCCATTACGTATATCATAGCCGGCATCCTGTACACAGGAATTAGTACGCCGATTACGTCTATTCTGCCTAACCTGAGCACCAATTCTAATGAACGCGTCGTCTTGAACTCCTTCCGCATGGTAGGGGGGAATGTGGGCTTCTTCATCGCCACGACGTTTACGTTACCTTTGGTTGCTTTCTTTGGACAGGGGAATGATCAAAAAGGATTTTCCTTAACGCTTGTTTTATTTGGAATCATGGCGATTATTATGTTTTTCATAGCGTTTGCCGATTTGCGAGAAAATGCAGCAGTGAAAACGAAGTCCGTTCCCATTGCTAAAAGCTTCACAGCGATCAAACGAAACTGGCCCTGGATGCTCGTTGTAGCTGCCAACTTGTGTTACTGGATCGGTTTGAATATTCGTTCAGCAACGCTCATCTTTTATCTGCAATACAATCTGGACAGTAAGGACTTAGTACCTTTAATCAATGGACTGACCTCCTTACAGTTGATCTCGATGGTTCTGATTCCGTTTTTTGCCAGAAAATTAAGTAAAAATGCGATTATGATTATCGGATTGATATTAGCTGCGCTGGGTCAAGTCGTGATTTTAATGGGAAGTACAGACTTAACTCTCATTATTATCGGCTGGATTATTGGTGCGTTAGGATCAGGCTTTGCATGTTCTATGCCGTTTGCGATGTTGTCAGATACAGTCGATTATGGGGAATGGAAAAATGGTATTCGGGCAAGTGGCTTCCTGACCTCTATTGGAAGCGCATTCTGTATTAAAGCGGGTAGCGGAATTGGCGGATTATTGCCAGCATGGATTATGGGCAGCACCGGTTACATCGCTGGGCAAGTTCAAACCCCTACGGCGTTGTCTGGCATTCAGTTCAGCTTTATCTGGCTGCCATTTATCATCTTCTTGATCGGGATCATTCCTATGTTTTTTTATAAAAAATTCGAAAAGAATGAAGCTTCTATTCAACAAGATTTGATTGCGAGAAGATCATAGACATTCTTTTAACAAGGTTTTAATGACATATTAAGGCATTATAATACTGCTGCAAAACCTGTTCACTGAGCTGAGCAGGTTTTTCTGTTATTTTCTATTCAAATGTGAGCAAGACCATTGACAGGATTTTCTTTTGGAGCAATACTTCTATGTAGAGAAAAGTGTACAGAATCAAGAACTAGACACATCTAGCCTTGCAACTTTATACATTTTTTTGCCATGAAGGCTCTTCTGTTGAAGGGTTTTTTTCAATTTGAGAAAAAGAATGTGATGATATGAGTCAACTGAGTGTAAGGATGAGAACACATGGCTTTCTGAATAAGCATTTTTCAGGAGAGTCTATTGATTATCGACAGATGATTGCGCTGTTTATCCCGCTGCTGATTGATCAGGCTTTTATCGTGGGTCTTAATTTGGTGAACACGGCCATGATTAGCTCGTCGGGGATGGCGGCAGTCAGTGCCGTAAATATGATTGATTCTTTGAATATTTTTCTGATTAATGTGTTTGTCGCAGTGTCTACCGGGGGAACGGTTGTCGTGGCACAGTATAAGGGGAGCGGTAACGACCTCATGGTTTCTAAAGCCGCATCCGGTACCATTTCCTCCGTTTCCTTGCTGGCCTTATGTATCAGTTTGTTTATGATCGTGTTGTACAATCCGATTTTGAGTGTTCTGTTTGGTTCCGCCTCGCCTGATGTATTAGCTAACGGTAAGGTATATCTACTGGGAAGTTGTATGTCTTTTGTGGGGATTGCAATCGTTGAGGCGGTGTGTGGAGCGCTGAGGGGGATCGGGAAGACGAGGGCATCGCTGGCTCTTTCTCTCATCATGAACCTCTCGTACGTGCTCCTCAATGTGGTATTCATTAATGTATTGGATATGGGTGTGCTGGGCATGACGATTGCCGTCAATGTGTCCAGATATGCAGGAGCAGTGTGCGCGCTGATCTATTTGGTCAGGGTAGATGATGACTTGCGTGTTCAGCTTAGAGATATGCTTTACTTTAATCTGGCCATGCTTAAAAAGATTTTGTTTATCGGGCTTCCCTTTGCAGCGGAGCAGATGTTTTTTAATGGGGGGAAAATTTTAACCCAAATTTTCATTGTGAGTCTGGGAACCAATGCGTTGGCGACGAATGCCATTTGCTCATCCCTAGCTAACGTGTTCCAAATCCCTGCGAATGCTTTGGCTCTTACGATTGTAACCGTGGTCGGTCAATGCATGGGACGTCGAAATGTCGAGGATGCCCGCAAGTTTACCAAATCGTTTATTTGGCTGTCGTCTTGTTCGTTTATTGTAATGGGATTAATCCTGATGCCTTTGTTTGAGCCGATGGTGGGGCTGTTTCATCCGCCTGCCGAAATCGTAGATGACATATTTGTTGTCATACTGATTAATACGTTGGCCCAGATTCCGCTCTGGTCCATTGCCTTTATCACACCCTCTGCACTAAGGGCAGCAGGTGATTCAAAATTTACGTCCCTCACCTCAATGCTGTCCATGTGGTTGTGTCGGGTGGTGCTCGGGTATATTTTGGGCATTGTGTTCAACTTGGGGATTGTTGGTGTCTGGTTGGCTATGGATATTGAATGGGGCGTGCGGGGACTCGTTTTCCTTTGGCGCTTCCGGGGCAACAAATGGGTCCAGCATCGTTTGATCGACTAAATAGGTCCACTACCATAAAATTGACTTCTGGATGAAGGCATTTTACGGTAGTGGATTTTTTTCCATTCCTATACTTCGTTCAGACTCCTTACTCTATCCTGATTCCTATATTGCCTAACTGCGCTCCCTGCTGCATACGGTGGAAGGCTTTTGCTGTGTCTTGTAGAGGAAATACGCTATCTATAATCGGATGGAGTGCATGGCGCTCCATGAACTGAAGCATAGCTGCGAATTCCTCGCCACTGCCCATAGAGGTGCCGATGATACTGATTTGAGGAAAAAATATAGACCGCAGTGGAATCTCTACTTGATCTCCTGAGCTTGCGCCAAATGTAACAATCCGACCGTTTGGCTTGAGGACATCCAAATATTTATCGAACGTAGCAGGACCGATACTGTCAAGGACCAGATCTACGGTGTCTCCGTTCATATTTTCTTTCCATCCGCTATGGCTGTCGAATGCATGATTAGCGCCATGGGCGAGGGCAGCCTGCCTCTTTGCTTCGCTGCGTGATGTGACGCTGACCCGTGCACCTGCCGCTAAAGCCATAAGCATGGCATACGTGGCTACACCACCGCCAATACCGGGAATGAGGACGTGCTCACCCTCCTGCAATTGGCCTCTTGTGAAGAGCGCGCGGTAAGCGGTCAAAGCAGACAAAGGCAGTACCCCTGCTTCTTCCCATGAAAGGTATGCTGGCTTGCTGACGGCATTTTGGACGGGGATGATAACCGATTCAGCGAATGTCCCGTCCGAAGGTCCGCCCAGAATGGCTGGAACTAAGGGAACATGATGCGTATTCTCCCATCCGATACATGGATTGATCATTACATCGGTGCCTACCAGCGAGGTTGGGACGCCAGCACCCACAGCCTCGATCACACCTGCTCCATCGGATCCGAGAATGAGTGGAGCATCGTTGGCAGCTCGATCTGCCATGAGGAATAAGTCCCGATGGTTCAAGCCTGCGGCTTTGAGTTTTACCCTCACCTCATCGTTCCCTGGCTGTCTGTCCGTAACGTCTGTATACATCAGACCCTCAGGGCCGTTTTTGCTGGCATGTATCACGGCTTTCATTTTAAAACCTCCCGTGGTGCGAATTTAGATGCAATTGCATATATATTGAATTGTACAGAGCGGCAAGCATCCGGTAAAATGAACAAAATCGAACGTGAGTATCACAAATGATCATACCAAGCAGGTGACGTATACATGGAAAGCAGTGATTTGAAAATTTTTCGGGCCGTCGCTCGCGAGGGCAGTATCACGAAGGCTGCGCAAGTTTTGAATTATGTACAGTCCAATGTGACTTCGCGGATTCAGCAGCTTGAGGCACAATTGAACGTACCGCTATTTCGCCGATCTAACCGGGGAATGACGTTAACGCCAGCAGGAGAGAATCTGCTGAAATATGCGGATACCATACTGACCTTGCTGGACGAGGCTGTAAAGTCCACTCAATATTCAGACCAGCCCGCGGGACCTTTGCGACTGGGCTCGATTGAGACGGCGGCGGTTACGCATCTGACCTCTTTATTGATGGAATATCACGCTCAATATCCTGATGTCCATCTATCGCTTATGACAGGCAGCACCCATGATCTCGTACAAAAGGTATTAAATTACGAATTAGATGGAGCGTTCGTCTATGGCCCCGTCGATGATCCGCATATAGAGCATGTTGCGGCGTTTGAAGAGGAGTTGGTGCTTATTTCGGAACCGGGAGAAAGTGATATGAGCAAGTTGCTTGCCAAGCCTATGCTGTTCTTCGATGTAGGCTGCACACATCGGGCAAGAGCGGAAAGTTTTCTGAGCGATGCAGGTGTGGATGCGTATCAGATTATGGAATTCGGAACCTTGGAAGTCATTTTGGGTGGAGTAGCCTCTGGTTTGGGAGTGTCCATGTTGCCACAATCGTCGATTGCAAAGGCAGAGGAGGCGGGAAGTATTGCTTCTCATCGTTTACCTGAGGAATATCGTAAATTAGAGGTGTGGTTTGTTCATCGGCGGGATTCGGTTTACTCCAGTGCACTGTCAGGCTTGCTCCATTGGATGAAAAAGGATGCTATACTTAACTAGGATTAAATTGACATCAGGGGTGTATCATTTGGAAGAACCTAATTTATTGAAAAATCCATCTACAGTAGCTCCGGGAGAATTTGTGAGGAATGGCGGTTATCAGCGACGAGAACCGGATAAGATGGCAGTATTATCAGAAACATACGGTGCCTCTATTTTTTTCAGAAGATGGGCGGCTTGGATGATTGACTTCATTCTTATCGTCTTTGGGTACGGAGGGCTGGTATATTTTACAGCGGAAAAAGTAGCTGAAGCGGAAACCCCAAATATGGGTATGGTAGTGATGCTCTTCCTGATCGGCTCCTTCTGCTATTATCTGTTACTGGAAGGACTTACAGGCTATACGCTGGGCAAGTTTGTACTTCGTATTCAGGTTGTGAATGGAGAAGGAAGGCCGCCAGGCATGGTTAAATCCTTGATCCGCACTCTCATACATCTGGTGGATACGAATCCGCTGCTTTTCATGGGACTGCCCGCCGGTATATGTGTGCTGGTGACACCTCGGAAACAACGGATTGGAGATATGGCTGCGAATACATATGTGGTTAAGGTAAGGGATTTGGGAAAGGTGGGCAGAAAGAAAACCGGGATTATTGCAGGAGCAATCATCCTGACGACGATCATTTCAATGGTTTTTGCTGTATCTTTAATTTCTATGCTCATTACGCAAATCATGAAGCCTGAGGTATTTACCAGTAAGGATAGCCAGTTTGCGGTTACGGCTCCCTGGAATTGGTCACGAGATAATAGGATTAATGAGGATGCGGACATCGCCATTAAAAATGAATTTACCGAAAGATATCTGATTGTATTGTCTGAACCGAAAAGCGATTTTGACAGCAGTATGACTCTTCAAGAATATAAAGGAATCATTGAGGATCATTTGGTGTCAGGAATTACGGACCCTGAATTGGGGACCGCTTCAGATATGGTGGTGAACGGATATCCTGCCATTGAGTTTACCCTAAAAGGAAAAATAGATGGGAATCTGGCCATGTATAACGTGACCACGATTGAAACACCTTCGCATTATCATCAAGTGCTTGCTTGGACCTACGCTTCCCGCTATGGTCGAGCACAGCAAGAGCTGCGCAAGATTAGAGACAGTTTCCGCGAAATGAACATGCTGTGAAGTGAACATGAAGCAATGACGATGAATCGAAGTTATAAGGAAGTAAGTGGAACAAGCAGACAGCTTATAGAAGCGTCTGCTTGTTGTTTTATAAACTTCCTTTAAAAAACGAACATCAAAACGCAGTAGGCGGAATAGTAGATTTATATAGATAATTTGATCATACAATAGAGTGTCTAATCACTCGTAATCCAGCTACTTTCGCCACTTTGCCTTGTGGATGGGCCTTGAATTGAATCGTAACTTCATTCTTGTGGTTCGTCACAGATAGAGGAAGCTCATAGACGAACGTTTCGAATTTATTCATTTCCTCAGACTCCAGCTTGCCTTCCCCTAAAATCAGGCCATCCGCAGTGATGTCAAAGTCACTATGGGGACGGCTCAAGTCCTTCAAATAAGTAACCGCCAATTGGACAGGCTCATCCGGAAGCACCTTCATGACAAAAGAGAACCAGCCCCCAGGCCAGGTATCGCGATATTTGCGGTTATAGATGGACCCTAGACCTACATGCTCTCCAGTAAAGGCATGATCCCGTTCAGGCTGCATTTCGGCAGGCTGCACAACGTCCACTGTAAGTCGTTCCAGCTCTAGCTGATACGCTAACGCGGTACGATATTCTGCCTCGGTTGCTGTCCATTCGTCCTTGGAAAAGAGATCCCAATAGACGGTATATGAACGATCATACATCTGATAAAACGGACGAAGCTGCAAGTCTCCGATATAGCCTAAGTCGGTCATATGGAATGTATTAGGCTCGTTCCCGTCAGCAATCAGCTTCGTTGTCAGGGAATCGGTCGATCCGATCAGAACAGACGCAAGCAGACGTTCCTCGTTGGACTCCTGTTCAACAGGGCCAAGGTCCCCAGCCAGTACAAGCGGGCCGTACATAAAAGCAATTCGGTGTGGATTATCCGGCATTTCCTCGACTCTCACGGTCATAGGAATATCGTACTCGATCGTATCCCCATTGCTCCATTCCCGTTCCATTACAACGTAGCTGGTAGGACAGGCCTCTGTGACGTGCTCTTCCCCGTTGATTTTAATCAGCATCCCTTGCTCCGCCCAGTGCGGGCATCTTAGCTTGATTGCGAAGGATTTGGGCTGCTTGCTGATAACGCGCAGCGTTCCCCGTCCATTTTGCGGAAAGAGAGTGTCTTGTTTGAGCTGTACGCCCATCTCGTCCCATGTCACAGTAGAAGGGACATATTGATTGACATAGATCGCTTCTGGCGTGTGAAAATAAATTGCAGTGCCGTACATGGAGTGACTTTCCATACCGGACCCGACACAGCATGTGAAATCCTCATATTGAGAATTAAAGGACTTGTGTCCTCCCATTTCCAGCGATACAAAATAGCACACACGTCCATCTACAGGCTGCTGTGAAGCTAGAATATGATTGAACATCGCTCGTTCATAGTAGTCGGCATAGGCTGCATAGGCGTCCCACTCGAACATATGTCTTGTTAATTTCAGCATATTGTAGGTGTTACAAGTTTCACAGGTACCTTCGCCCAAACGGTCATTCAGCTTGCCAGGTTCACCGAAATGTTCATTATAACTATTGCCGCCGATCACGTAGGAATGCTTGTGAACCACCCGATCCCAGAAAAAGCGAGATAGGTCCGCATATTGCGGTTTCCCCGTCATTTCAAATTGCCGTGCAGCGCCAATGATTTTGGGGATTTGCGTATTGGCATGTCGCCCTGCCAACGTATCTTGGCTATCTGCGAGATCATTTAACACCTCTCCGTGATAAAAGCGTTCCGCCAGACTCAAAAAGCGTTCTTCTCCCGAATGTTCCGCCAGATCGGTCAGCACCTCGTTCATACCGCCAAACTCGCAATGCAGCACCTGCTGCACCTGATCATCGTCCAGTCCTTGAAGTACATCCTCCAGCCAGTTGCCGAGTTTGATTTCTATAGACAGGGCCTTGGGATGATGCGCCAGCAGATGGGCATCACGCAAGCCCGCAAAAAGTTTGTGCATGGTATATAGCGGCACCCAGCCACCGTTCAGATCAAAGCCCTGGGAGCGGATATCTCCGGCTTTTACTTCCTCAAAAATCTCTTTCCCACGTGGAATGCCGGAAATGTATCCGTTTCCATGACTGTTTTGGCATATCTCCAGTTCGTCGACTACATAGTTCACGCGTTCCAACAGTCTTTCGTCGCCTGTGGAGGCAAACATCAGTGCACAGCCGGACAGGTAGTGACCGAGTGTATGTCCGCTGATGCCACGCGCTTCCCAGCCTTCATAGTGAGCCGCTTTGGGCTCCAGTCCCGCATATTCACGAAAGCGCGATAATAAACGGTCGGGTTCCAAGCTCAGCAGGTAGGCCGTATTCAGTTCCATCGCATGTAAAAGTGGGCCGGAATCAATTCTTACTTTATGCAAGTCAAAAGCTTTAGCTTTCAAAATCATCGCTCCTTAGCTAAGATGAAAGTGTATATTTCTCCACTACATTAGCATTGGAATCGCGGTATGTCAGTAGCTTAACCATACAATGGGTGGACAAATCCGAACATGAATCTAAAGAGGCGATAACATGACCTATCTAAAAGTAAATGTAGATGCTCCAATCCAACTGATCTCCGCAGGCGAGTTTGTTTCCGAGGTGCCTTGGAAGCATATGAGTCGCTCCATTGATAATTTTGAGCTGATCCTGGGTGTCCAAGAGACGGTATATATACGAGAGGAACGGGAGGATTTTGAAGTAGGCGAGGGAGATATTCTATTGCTTTACCCCGGTCGTACGCATAAAGGATACCGGGAATCGTTGCCGGGTGTAAAATTTTATTGGTTTCATTTCGATGTTCCCGCGACCCCGAATGTACTATCTAATGAGGAAATGAAGCAGGAAACAAGTGCTATGAATGGACTTTTGCAGCGTCATGGCAAGATGCGGGATATCTATTTACCGCAATGTGTACAGGCAGACAACGGGGATCGGATTCATATTATCGTTAATCAGATTTTACATGTAGCCAACTCACATTATCTTACGTATCACAGTGCCAATTATTTGTTCACCTCGCTGCTGATCGAGATATCAGAACTGGCGCTTAGCCGCTTGCTTTCCAATCCTGCTCATTCACAGGGGAATGTGAGTTTTAACAAAATTATTGAGTGGACCCGAATTCATGCCGAAGAGCCGCTGACCGTGACGGATTTAGCTCGAAAATTCAATTATAACAAGGATTATATCTCTCGTTTGTTCAAGCAAAACACAGGTATGCGCCCCTTGGAGTTCATTCACAGTATTCGTATCAACAAAGCCAAAGAGTTGATTTCCCGTACAGATATGAGCATTAAGCAGGTTGCCGAAGAGGCAGGCTATACCGATGAGAAGTATTTTATGCGTTTGTTCAAAAAGAGAGCCCACATGACTCCTTCCCAATACCGGAATGCCTATCACAAAACATTTATGAACAATGTCTAGTGCATTTCTACTAAAAGTTGGGTGCCACCGTCCATAGGAGGCAACCGGTGCAGTATTTGGTCAATTGACGGAGTCACTTAATATGGTAATCTGAGGGAAGGGTTTAAATGGTAGCAGGCTATGTTATTACTTGATGAAAAAGGGGCGAGCGAGATGCTACAACCACCATTAAAGGATGAACTGACTCGAATACTGGAAGGGTATTCACTGGATGAAGAGTTAAAAGAAGAGATTCATCAGGAAGCTCAAGCTGCTATACAATTTCATGTGGAGCATGAGGAAAACTACGAACACATTGGAAATAGTCGGATCGCCGGCTATCCAGATCTGCCACCCACGATAGAGTGGCCTTGTAATTCAGACGGGGAATATTATACGTTTATTGCTCAAATTAATTTGAGTGAGCTGCCTTTTTCACCATTTGAGGGATTGCCTCATCAGGGCATACTATACTTTTTTCTTGGGCTGGATGAGCCCGCCTATGATATTGACCATAAAATCTTTTACTATAACGGTGACAGCAGCGCTTTGCAGAAAACATTACCGCCCGCTGGGTGCGTAGAGGTTTCGGCAGAGCAACGAGATTTCACCGCCTATGCGATTTCCTTTCAGCCGATTATTATCCTTCGGTCGGAGGGTGAGCTAGGAGATATTCTTGTAGATCAGTACGAAGAGCTTTATGAGCTTCTATATGAACATAGCGACACGGTGTGGGGGCAGCATCAGTCTTTTGCAGGGAATACCCGGCGGGATGCTTATCTACGCCGAAACGGGCTGGAGGATCTTCTGTTTAACTGGCATAAGAGTGAGAGCCAGATTCATAAGGAAATCGAGCAAGCTATGCATAGGGGAAATACCGATTATGCGGAGCATTTACGATCCGAAGTGCTGCCTCAGCTGCAAGAATATCAGACGAATCGAGAGAAGCACGATCGAGCTTCGGAAAATTGGCATGTTCTGCTCTCGGTATCCTCTTTGGACGAGGTTGGTATGTGCTGGTGGGACGCGGGTTATTTGGAGTTTTTTATAGATCAAAGGGACTTGAAGAACCTTGATTTCACGCGAACGTATGTTAATTTGGCAACGAGCTAGCTAAAGCTCTAGACTGGGAAAATAAAGTATTAAAGCGACGTTGTTTTATTAAGCTAACGGGCAGGTTAGTTTAACTCCAGAAACAAGAATAGGGAACAAATGTTCTTTACATGTATTATATATGAGTATATAATCAAAACGAACCGGAGATCTGGTTTGCTTGATAAAACAATGTAGATTCTTCTTTAGTGTAAGAATATTATAAATAAATCAATTTTGGAGGGTCTGTATGCCATATTGTAAAGTCAAGAATGCCAATATATATTACGAGGAAATTGGTAAAGGCAAACCGATTATAATGATCCATGGTTTTACACCAGACCATCGGTTAATGAGTGGGTGCATGGAACCGATATTTGAAGATAATCCCGATAGGCGTCGTATCTATCTTGACCTGCCTGGAATGGGACAAACAAAGGACTACGATCAAATATGTAATTCAGATGATATGCTAGAAGCAGTTATAAATTTTATTGAAACTCTTGTCCCAAACCAAGATTATCTCATAGCAGGCGAATCGTACGGTGGATATATTACAAGGGGAATAATTAATAGACATAAAGATCGTATTGGTGGAGCTGCTCTGATTTGTCCATTAATTATTCCTGAACACAAAAGAAGAATACTGCCCGAGCATTTTGTTGTTCATTGTGATCGTGAGTTTATGGGCACCTTAAGTGAAGAGCAAATAAGTGATTTTAGCGCAAATCAAGTCGTTCTCAATGAATATAATTGGAAAAGGTATTCTGAAGAGATAGTGGCAGGTTGTAAGATCGCTGACTACGATTTTCTTAGCAAGATTCAAAGAAACTATGGATTTTCTACCAATATAGATAAATTAGTTTTTGATAAACCAACAGTATTTACCCTTGGGCGACAAGATGCAGTCGTTGGTTACATAGATGCTTTTAGAATTTTAGAAAATTATCCTAGAGCAACCTTCGCCGTTTTAGATCGAGCAGGGCATAATCTTCAGATTGAACAGGCTCTATTATTTGAGTCACTTATGCGTGAGTGGCTTGAAAGAGTAACAGAGTTTGGATTTTAGTTTTATATTAATCCATGGAACTAACGGGAAACGTTGATTCAATGAAACAATGACAACCTAGGGCTTTATTTTCTGCTGACAGTATGATTGGAATGATAAAATACAAAAGCCCTTCCAGCTTTAGCTTCTCATGAGGGAAGCAGCGGAAGGGCTTTTGTTATATATACTTGTCTATGCAGGGAGTATATTTATATCCGCTGCACGGTAAATTCGAATTCCAGCTTTTGATCGGCTGTAATTTGGTATTCTTCATGTACCGGAGCTCCCCAGCTATCGTCGCCGCCTACGCCCATTTGTTTACCGGCTATGGTGACAACGGTGTAATACACGTTGGGTAGCTCATACAGATGGTAGGCACTTTCCAGCTCAAACGCTGTATACGGCGAAATATTGCATTCCACCGGTGCGGTAGCTGGTGCAGTAATGCGAATACCGCGTTGAGAATCGTCGGTAATATTGACACGGCGCACGCCTGTACGGTTGCCGGATTCCTGCGGTACGACATACCCGGATACGTTATCCGCAGCTTCGTTGTGGAATACGCCTAGTCTCGCGCCAAAGGCACGGTCGATGTAATTCTCTTCCGGCCCCATCGCATACCAGTCCAGATGGCGATAGTCCGCCGGAACCTTGAATGAAAGGGCAAAGATCGGCAGGTTAGGCAATCCTGAGACGCCTTCATAAGTCGATTTTACGTTCAGGCTACCGTCGGCGAAGACGGTGTAGGCTACCGTTACCTGTACGTCTGCATGGATGCTCAGCGTGTAGCGGAATGTAACGGTTACACGGTCTGTCTGCTCTTCCGTGACCTCGATGCCCACACATTTACGTGTCAGACTTGCAGCGAACCAGCCACCGGCTTCAAAGCCTAGTGCGGTTCCCCGATCATTGTCTGTGGTCGCCCGCCAGAACAATGGGGCAGGAGGCATGGCGATCATCTCACGTCCGGCGTAGCGAAGTGAAGTCAGGCTGCCTGCTCCTTTGGAGAACATGATGGTGAAATCCGTACCGTGAACGCCAATATTTACATCGCCATGCACCACTCGTAGGGCTCCACCTATTGAAGCTTTCAGCGGCTTTGGATCTTCCACAATGAAAATATGTTGTCCGAAGGCCACTTCGTGTCCAGCCTCAGCCCAGAGCGTCGCTTCCTTCAAAACCAGAGCGGTGTGAATAACGTACTCACCAGGCTTTCCATCCGTATTAGGGAATGTCAGTGGAATATAGGCTTCGGTCTGAGCCGCTACATCTACATGAATGGCATTACGTGCGATTTCTTGGCCTTCATGCAGCAGGCTATATGCTAACTCATAGTCGCCTGTTCCCTCGAACAGGTTTTCATTGCGCAGGGTTACACCGCTGCGATCCGGGGTGAGCTTCAGATTTTGATACAGGAATTTGACCTCCTGCATCTTCGGCGAAACCTTCCGGTCTGCATAGACAATTCCGTCCGTACAGAAGCCATAGTCTGTAGCACGGTCGTCAAAGTCGCCGCCGATCGCGAGGTACTCGTGTCCGTAGCGATCTTTTTTCATAACAGCCTGATCAATATAATCCCAAATAAAACCGCCCTGATACAGCTCGTATTTGTTCTCCAGCTCTGTATACTTGTGCATGCCACCTACGGAATTACCCATCGCATGCATGTATTCGCAACTGATATACGGCTTTTGCGGATTGTCGTTTAGATATTGCTCGATATCTGCGGGTTTGGCGTACATCCGGCTCTCCATATCGCTGGTATCATCGTACGTACGGTTGTGAAACACGCCTTCGTAGTGCACCAAACGGCTCGGGTCGGTGGCTCGGAAATAGTTGGCGACATTGCGCAGCACTTCACCTGCATACGACTCATTGCCGCAGGACCAGATTAGAATGGACGCATGGTTTTTGTCCCGTTCCAGCATGGAAATGGCGCGATCCATGACGATATCTTGCCACTCAGGCAGATTGGCGGGAATATTCCACGATGGCTCGACGGCACCGAGTTTTTGCCAGGAACCGTGTGTTTCCAAGTTCATTTCATCAATTACATAGACCCCGTACTCATCGCATAGCTCATACCACAGAGTCTGATTTGGATAATGAGAGGTGCGAACAGCGTTCATATTGTTCTGCTTGAGCGTCCGGATATCCCACAGCATATCTTCACGGGAAATCGCACGTCCGGTGCGAGCGTTAAATTCATGGCGGTTCACACCTTTAAAGACGATGCGTTTGCCGTTTAAATGCATGACCTTGTTGATCAGCTCAAATTTACGGAAGCCAATTTTTTGTGGAATGACTTCCACGAGCGATCCACTGGCATCATAAATTTGAATGAACAACGTGTATAAATAGGGTTTCTCCGCGCTCCAGCGCTGCACTTGCTCCAAGGTTGCTGACAGCGAAGCGGTGCCATCCGTAAAGTCAGCTTTCAAAGAAGCTACAACATGACCGACAGCATTTTTCACATCGACAGTTGCATAGGCAGTTGCTGGTTTTTCCAAGGTCAATTTCAGCTCCAGAAGGCCCTGTGTGTAGGAAGCATCCAGATCTGCCTTGGCATGCAGGTCACGTACGTGAACCGTAGGGATGGTATAGAGATATACGTCTCTGAAAATACCGGAAAAACGCCAAAAGTCTTGATCCTCCAGCCATGCCCCTGTACTTCTTTGATATACCTCTACCGCCAGCTTGTTTTCGCCAGCTTGCAAGAACGGTGTCAGTTCAAAGTCAGACGGCGTGAAGCTGTCCTCGCTATAACCGACAAATTGTCCGTTCAACCATACATAGAAAGCCGACTCGACGCCTTGGAAAGAAATGAACACAGGCTGCGCGTCGGAAGCCATATTTTCCGGCAAAACGAAGCTTTTGATATAGCTCCCGACCGGGTTGTGATCCTCCGGAATATGGGGTGGACGAACGTCCGAATGTCCGTCCCACGGATACATCGTATTCACGTACTGCATTTGGCCAAAGCCTTGCGTCTGAATGTGACCCGGCACCTGAATATCACTCCAGCCACCGTACTCAAAGCCAGGAGTATAGAACTCTACCGGACGGCTGGCTGGATTTGTTGCATAGTTAAACTTCCAGCTCCCATTCAGGCTATGACGCCAAGCCATATCAGCTTGCTGCTCCGCTTCCTGAAGCGTAGCGTAATATTTGTGATCGGAATAGGCGGGCAGCCGATGTACAGCAAATTTGGTTACGTCGGTCAGCCAGTCCAGACTAGGGGGTTGGATGGTCAAGGCGAACACTCCTTATTTTTAAAATTGAAATGAAGAACGTACACAGAAATCTGTTATTTTACCGAACCCACCATGCCCGCTACAAAGTGTTTCTGCATCAGGAAAAATACCAGTGCAGTCGGAAGTGTGGACAGGACAATGGCGATCATGATGACACCGTAATCCGGTGCATAGCTGGAGCCGAGGTTCGAGATCAACAGCGGAATCGTTTGATTTTCCGGCGTTTGCAGCACAATCAGAGGCCAGAGGTAGTTGTTCCAACTGGACATGAATGTGATGATCGCGGCAGCGGCATAGGTTGTTTTCATTGTAGGCATGTATACCCGGAAGAACAGACCCAGCTCGGACAATCCATCCATACGACCTGCCTCCAGTAGATCTTTGGGAAACATCTTGGTGCTTTGACGGAAAAAGAAGATCAGGAACGCCGTAGTTACGGTCGGAATGACGACAGAAGAGAGCGTATCAATACCGATCCACGGTATGACATTAGAAATGCTGCCGAACATCCGGTAGAGCGGGATCATGATCGCCGCAAACGGAATCATCATAGACATCAGCAGGATATTGAAGACAACGTCTTTCGCTTTACTTCTGTAAATTTCAAAGCCATAACCAGCCAATGACGCGATTAGCATAGCCAGCAGCGTAGTTGAGATGGAGACTTTTGCAGAGTTACTGAGTGCGGTAACGATGTCCACTTTTTCAAGCAAATTGTGCATGTTATCCATCAGATGGGAGCCAGGCAGCAGCTTGCCCTTGGTCACATCGACCGACAGGTTCGTGGCGCTGGATAGCATCCACAGGAACGGGAAAATCGAAACGAACGACACAAGGATCAGAAAGGCGTACGTAAATGCTCTTTTTGTTTTCATCATTTTTTCTCACCTGCCACTTTGAACTGGATAATCGACAAGATAATGATCATAATGACGATGGAATAAGATACGGTCGCCGCATAACCAAAGTCGGATGAATACTTGAAGGACAGATTGTAAATATATTGCGAAATTGAAGATGTCGCGTTCCCTGGCCCACCTTTGGTAATATTCATAATTTCATCGAAGAGTTGGAGTGTACCAATCGTTGATGTAATCGAAGTGAACAGGATAATCGGCTTAAGCAGTGGAACCGTAATGCTGAAAAACTGTCGGATCGGGGAAGCTCCGTCAATACGGGCCGCTTCGTAGATGGAACTGTCAATGTTCTGAAGACCGGACAGGTAAAAGATCATATTATAACCAGTCCAGCGCCATGTGATCGCGATAATAATCGTAACCTTGGCCCAGAAAGGATCTGTAATCCATTGGATGGGCGTGCCAATCACGTGCAGATTCAGCAATAAGGAGTTTACCAGACCGTCGGACGAGAACAGGTACTTGAAGACAACGGAATAGGCTACAAGGGATGTGATACACGGCAAGAAGATAGCGGTGCGGAAAAAGCCCTTGAATTTCAGGTTTTTATCATTCAACAATACCGAAATGAACAGAGCCAGAATGACCATCAAAGGCACCTGGAAAATTAAATAGATAAACGTATTCTTCACGGCGGTTATAAACATTTTATCGGTGAAGAGTCGCTTGTAGTTATCAATGCCGTTAAAGCTCAGATTAGACCCTGTACCTGTCTTAAAGGACAAGATAAGCGCCTGAATCATCGGATAGAAATAAAAAGCGGCGATCATGATCACTGCGATGGATATGAACAACCATCCTGTCATACCTGCTTTGAGACGTGTTGTAGTTATTTTGGGCGCGGCTGTCTTCATACCATGTCAACTCCCTGTGCAGCAATAAAACCTTGAACTCGCAAGCCCAAGGTTTTAAGTGCTTTTCGTTTTATTATTTAGCCTTGGCTAGATGGACTGTCTTATTTAAGCTGTGCTTCCGCTTGTCCTTGAGCATCTTTCAGAACTGCGTCTACATCTTTTCCGTTCAGATAGTTTTGAATTTCAACGGTCATGATATCCTCAATGGCATACGTGTGCAGACCATAATTGACTTTTGGAACTTGTTTAGTCCATTCTGCAAATTTCTTATATACTTTGTCGCCTCCGAAGTACGGATCCTCCACGTCATAAGCTTTACCGCTGGAAGCTGCGTTCAATGAACCGACAATTCCAATTTTGCTCAGCATATCTTGATACAGCTCTGTATCTGTTCCGAATGTTTCTTTCAGGAAATCAGCAGCGGTATCTTGACCGTCCGAGTTAAGGACATACCAGGAGCTGCCGCCGAGGCTGGAAGCATTCACGGATTCAGGTATATTTTTCAGCTTAGGGAAAGGAACAACAGCCCATTTACCGGATTGCGAAGCTTCTGCTTTGATCGAAGGTGTAATCCAGTTACCTGTAGGTACGGAAGCAACTGCACCGCTGTTGAATGCGGCCAAGAACTGACTCCAGTCGGCATTCATTTTAACAATGTTAGCGTCGAACAAGGATTTGTACGTCAAGAGAGCTTCTTTCAGAGCTGGATTACCAGCCAGGTTTGGTGTTTTACCGTCTTCTTTCAGGTACCATGAACCTGCGGTTTGGATCATACCGCGGATCAGACCGAGGTCATTCGGATCTTGAGTCAGCATTTCTTTGCCTGTTTTTTGTTTTACGGCTTTACCAATTTCAATAAATTTGTCCCAATCAATATTGGTCAGGTCCGCTACTTTGTAGCCGGCTTGTTCCAGATAGTCCGTTCTTACATACAGTCCCATAACACCGGAGTCGAATGGAACACCGTACTGCTTGCCATTGTAGCTAGTCGGTCCAATTTTATAATCAGCGAAGTCGGATGCTTTGATCGTGCTGCTCATATCATGGAAAGAATCGGGATAGGCTTGCAGGAAGTTCTGTGCCCGATAATCCTCGATCAGAACCACGTTCGGCAATCCTTTAGTAGATCCGGAGTTAAGGCCGGCATTCATTTTTTGTACGATATCGTTTTGAGCATATTCAACAATGTTTACGGTTACATCTGGGTGTTTGGCAACGTAGCGATCTTTTGCCAGCTTCAGGGCTGCGATATTAAAGTTCGGGTCCCAAGCCCAGACGGTGATTTCTTTTTTGCCTGAATCTGTGGTTGTAGCTGCTTTCTCGGAATTGCTGGAGCATGCGGATAGCAAGATCAAGCTTGCAATCAGCAGAAGGAAAGTCATTTTTTTCATTTTGTTCAACCCCTATTCTTTTTTTATATGTTGCTTGCTAGTTCTAAACTTCTCGAATGAAAGCGGTTACCTCATTTATAAATCTAGTGTACCATCCATACTTTGTCGGTGTTAGGAATATCTTTATACGGATTGGTCTTATTATTATGATTTATGAAAAAAGGTACCGCTTACATTTGTATTTTATTTTGGTTTAGGTATTTTTTTTAGGTTGAACTAAAGTTGTTCACGAAGCGCCACTGCGCGGCCGGATGGTGCTTCCCACCGCTGTTGCTTGTACAACACCATTCCGCCCACTCCGTTCTTGTTCCACCTTCTTTGTTTAGTTCAGCCTATTTTTTTATGGGGTAGGAGGGGCTGGTTTTACGATCAGTGGTAGGGTCATTCTTACTTTGGTGCCCTCGCCTTTTTTACTGGAGATAGTCACTCCATATTCTTCTCCATATAAAAGGGTAATGCGGTTGTGCACATTCTGGATGCCGATGCCTGTGAACAGTTGGCGCTTGCTCTTGGGATTTGGTAGTCCGTCTTGCGCTGTATGCCCGTCCAAATCCATACCGTCTCCATCATCGACCACCTCACAGATCAATGTATCCTCCGTTTTGGACACCAATATATAGATGTGGCCTACATTTTTTTCATTAAACGCATGGAAAAAGGAGTTTTCGATAAAAGGCTGAATGATGAGCTTGGGCACATGGTACTCCAGACAATCGGGTGATACAAAATAATTCACTTGTACCCGTTGCCCGTAGCGAACATGGTTAATGAACACGTAATTTTGCATGTTGGCCATTTCCTGCTCAATGGTGATTGTTTCGCTCACATTACTGATTGTATTTTGCAGTAAAGAAATGAGTGCATTGATCGTCTCGGCGGCTGTTTCCTTGTTTCCTTTGAGCACCAGCATTTTGATCGAAGCCAGTGTATTGTACAGAAAATGCGGATTGATCTGCCGTTGTAGTGCAGCAAGCTCTGCGTTCCGTTGACCCTTTTGCGTCTCTAAAAGCTTACGGATATAGTCATTCAGTTCATCCAGCATGTAGTTGTAAGCATGACTTAATTGTCTAACCTCATAGCTGCCTGTTACCGGGATATAATTATCAAAATTTTTCTCACGTATGGTCGACATTTGCTTCACCAGTCGAGTCAGGGAACGAATCAGTCGACGGGATATCAGAAAAACGATCACCAAAGCAATCAGTACGATGGCAATGCAGATCCAGACAACGGATTTAACGTCAATAATTTGCCCAATCGCGGCTTGTCTGTCGATCATGTTCACCAGATAAAAATCAAATGAAGGGATATAGTTGGAAAGGAGGATACTCTCCTTATTCATCACATCGGTATTAATGTAGTTCAATCCCTGTTCATTGATTTTTGTGGCATAGCCTAGTAGCTCACTGGAGCGTTGTCCGATCAGGTCCTGGCGGTTGCTCGATACAATTAATCCCGACTTGTCCAAAATAAGCACATCATTGCCGTTGCTCGTGAAATTGTTGTAGAAACGGCGAAATTCAGGCTCTCGGATAGCGATGTAGATCATGCCGTACAGGGTGCCACTGGTCCGCTCCATAAATGGTTTGGAGGCGATAATATAGGGTGTTGGCTTTTGCGCGGTGGTATTCATTTGTTGCTGAAATAATTCAGTATCCAATTGATACATAAGCTGTGCCGGTCGTGCTACACTTTGGGCTGTAATCGCACTGCTTTTAAGCTCTTCCGCAGTTACAGGCCAATAGGAAGAGTCGGAGTAAAAGCTCCGACCGTTCAGACCTGTTACAGCGACACCGACATCATAGGCATCGACGTTCGATTTAATTTGCTTCATTTGCTGTGCCATTCCGAAGTAAATCCTCGCCGAGTTAATCGAGTCAGATTGGCCGCCAGTCAGATAGTTCTTGACCGTTCCATTTTCCGAAGCATGGGTTACGGCATTCACGATAGAATCATTGAAGGATTCAAAGCTGGATTGAATCTGGCTGAGTACCTTGGCATTTGTAATACTGAATGTCTCCGCAAAAAGTCGTTCAGACATCCGAATCGTCACCAAAGAGGTCAGCAAGGACACCGCAGTGATGCTGACCACCATAACAATAAAGATTTTGAAGAACAGACCTTGATATTTGATCTTATGCATATATCTTTTCATATTCAATCTCTTTTCTGCTGGCAGATGTGACTTACTCTCTAATAGAGATGTTCCCGGCGGTACTGACTGGGCGAGGAACCCTTCACCTTTTTGAACACTTTAGTAAAATAGCTGGGGTCCGAATAACCTACCGTGCTGCTAATATCCGAAATGGACATCGTCCCCGACCGTAGTAACTCTGCGGCTTTTTCAACCCGTATTTTGTTCAGATACTCGCTAAAACCTTCTGTATGGTGTGCCGTAAAATAACTGGACAAGTAGGAAGGGTTAAAGTGAAAATATTGCCCAAGTGTCGTCAAATTGAGCGTTTCAGCATGATGCTCCTCAATATACTCCAGCAGTTTTTTCATGCTTGCGCTACTTCCTTGCTGTGTTTTAGCCATGATCTGTCTGTTCGCTTCCTCCAAAAAAGTCTCCAGAAGGCGCACGGCCTCATGTACATGAGGGGCATCATTAATTGTTTTGAAATAGGAATATTTCGCCGCATCCAACTCCTTCATATCATACCCCTGATTCCCGAGCAAGATCGTAATGTTGAACACGATATTTCCGAGAAGCGATTTGAATTCAAAAGCGGTAGAGGTATAGTTGCCAGACATGGCGGCTACATAGGATCTCAAATCCTGAAAAGCTGTATCAAAATGCTCACGCTTCATCTCTTCTGTAAATTGTTTTAAGTTAAACGAGCTGTTCACTTGTACAGGCTGAGGGAGTTCGTCTTCTATTAACAGCGCTGTTCCTGGGAAATAAAAGCGGTAACTCAGCAGTTTTGGCAGTTCATCCTGATAGACGTCACTAATCTGATTGAACTCATCAAATAAATGGCTAACTGCCCAGCCTGTCTGTGGATCGACTCGCTTTGTCTCCTGAGCAACTTCCCTAACCGCAGCCATCCAGGCGTCTACTTCCCGTGGATCAAGATTGGCTAAAAACACAGCCGCATAGCCATCAGATGGCAGTTGTCGCAGTACGATGTACTCACAGGCAGAGGATACTCGATCTGTAAGCTTGGAAAATAGGTCCGAGGCAGAGATGGAGCGCCCTTTATCCTGCTGTGCCAGCTGTTCTATACCTATGAGCGCAAAACGGGCATAAGGAAATGCTTGCTTCAGCAGCTCGGCGTCATAGTCCATGCTATACCCGGAGATCAGCTTTTCGATCACATGATCTATCGTAATTTGACTATTCCCGGCATCTGCTTGATATTGAATGGATGGAATTTTGCGAGCGGTTCTCTGGAGCACTTGGAGCAACTCATCCGTGTCTAGCTTAGGCTTTAAAATATAGTCAGCAACCCCTTGCTGAAAGGTGGATCGCACGTAATTAAACTCGCCGTAACTGCTAAGTACAATGACTTCGATATCTGGATAGTTCTGTCTGACTATGCGCGTCAGCTCCTCGCCATCCATGATCGGCATTACGATATCTGTAATGACAATATGAGGGCGCAAGGTTTCAATCAGCTCCAATGCTTCTTTCCCGTTAGAAGCTTCACCTACAATTCGAAATCCATACTGTTCCCACGATAAATGGTGTTTAATTCCTTGCCGTACCAATATCTCATCATCCACAATCAAAATGTTGCATAGCTCATTCATGGCAGCACTCTCCGTAATTATACCTATTCGAGGATTTGTAAAAATCCTGATTCAAAAAAGACCTCCACCACGTGGACGTCATATCATCTGAGGCACATATTTGATAACGCTTCCAACTTAGCTTGAATCTAAAGCATTTAACCTTTACATGCTAACATAAACCACACGGGGATTCCAAAAAAAATTAGTCCAAATGGCATATAAAACACAAAAAAGGCAGCCGAGAAAACCTCGACAGCCTTAAACAACCGGGATTACCTTATACAGTACCCCAAGTCCGATCTCCTGCCAAATATTTTTCAGTCAAAATAGACAGCAGTTGAATGCCAACCTCATTGTGTCCTCCCTCAGGAAGGATCAGGTCAGCGTATTTCTTGGAAGGCTCAATAAATGCCTCATGCATCGGCTTAACCGTAGTCAGATAGTGATCGTGGATCGAATGGATGGTGCGGCCGCGTTCCTCAATATCGCGAAGAACCCGACGGAGAATACGCACATCAGGGTCCGTATCCACAAATACTTTGATGTCAAGCAGGCTGCGGAGCTTTTCGTCTGACAGTACGTGCAGACCCTCCAACATAACGATATGATTTGGCAGAAGCTCTACCGTCTCGTCCGTGGAGCGGGCATGAACCGTAAAATCATACACGGGCGCTTGTGTCGCTTGTCCTTTTTTCAGACATTGGAGATGCTCAATAAGCAATTCGTTGTCAAAGGCAAACGGATGATCATAATTGACCAAAGCACGTTCATCATAGCTCAGATGTGAATGGTCTTTATAATAGTTATCCTGAGATATGAAAGTCACTTTATTAGATCCCAGACGCTCAACGACGGCGCGTGCTACCGTCGATTTACCGGAACCTGTACCGCCGGCAATACCAATAATAAGCATGGCGTTTCACTTACCCTTCCCTAAATGTATCCCGATACAACTCAAGTATTGTAGCACAATGCACACTTTTTTTCATCACTGTTGAACTTTGTATTTCTTCCATTTCCGTATCTTGGCTCTGAATGTTTTAAACGGTGCCACCGAGTTGATGTGAATCCATCTTGCCATGGGCCAGTTTGGATTCGTACCCGTCCAATTGTGAACGCCTTGAGTGAAGAGCTCTTCGTGGCTAAGTGTGTCGATCCAATCCAGCCACTTTTGCTCAGTCAACTTGAACATATCGCGTAATTCGCGTAAAGATTGGTGGGAGTAAGTCTTGTAAAATGATTGATATAGTTCGCCTAGTCTGTTCCATTTATAATTGGGGGCGGGCATGATGACGGTTTTTCCTTCCCGTTCGTCTCTGTCCCATGTCATGACAAGATGAAGCCATCCGAGCTGGTAGGCAATCATCTCTGCGGGTGTTTTATCTACTTCAGGGATACGAATATCTTTTTGGCTCTCGTCGATCTCCTGAAACTCACCGTCAAATCGTAAATAGGAGGCATGAATGGCTTCCTTTAACTCCGATTTGGAAGCGTAGTCGTAGCTGGACATCTCATCGCTCCTTTAAATGATATGGATGATACTCACCCCTTTATATGTACCATTCCCAATATGACAACTGTATGTCTTATTCAAAAATAAAAAAATATCGTTTTTTGTGATTTTATGAAACAGAATTTGGCGTGTTCACGAAACAGGATGCAAAATTAATTGAAAAATTAAGACAAAAGATAAGTAATTAGACATATTTTAATATATATTTAAATGCCTATAATTATTGGAGTATAGCGTTTGAGGGCCCTCATTGGTGTTGGGATATTATTCTCTTCATCAGTACGTTATATACCGTTGGGGCAGGTCATGTCCGATGAACGGTGCAACCTTTGCTTTAGTATTCATGAATCTAACCAAGAAGGGGATTGTTATATGAAATCGAGTTTGCTAAGAAAATGTGCAAGTGTAATGTTAAGCAGTACGTTGGTACTGTCTTTATCATTACCGTTGCTAGGTCATGCACATGCGGATGGGAATTTACAGATAAGTGATGATTTCGAACAAGGAAAAGCTCAAGGCTGGACCGCGGATTCGGGGAACTGGTCTGTGGTCAAGGATGGGAATGGCTCTACATACCAGCAATCTAGTCGAAGCGAAAGCCATTCCGTTAAGGGTAATGCCTCATGGACGAACTATAGCGTGCAAGCAGATGTATATGTAAATGATTTTAATGGCTCCAATCGAGTCTACGTTGCAGGTAGATACACAGATTCCAACAACTTCTACGCAGCATCGTTGTACAACAAGAATGACGGAGCGCTTGAGATTCGAAAAAAAGTCAAAGGCTCTATGAAGACACTGGCTACCAATAAAAAATACAAACTGGACACGAATACATGGTACAGAGTTAAGCTGGAACTATCCGGTTCGGAAATCAAAATGTATGTCAATGATCAACTGGAGCTGTCCGCAACAGACACCAGCCTCACTGCTGGAGCCATTGGTTTGGTGACCTCCAAAGCAGCTGCCGAATTCGATAATGTGATTGTATCCGGTGCTTCTTCTGAGGTAGATCCAGGAACACCGCCTGTGAATCCAACACCAGGTACAGAAAAACCGACTCCTGGAGTGGACCCTGATGTAACCTCTAAAAGTAACTATAATTTGACTGGCTTTTCGTATGGTAATACAGGTGGTGGCAACATTGCGGATACAGATGCCAACTACAAAAAAGTTTACAACGCTGTAGATCTCAACGAAGCACTGAAGAAAGGCAGCAAAGTCAAAGTGATTGAGATTATGAACGATCTTGATCTCGGTTGGAATGAAATTCCTAGTGCTGCCAAAGTAATGCCTTTTAGTGCCAACAATCCTGTACAAACACATCCTGTTCTGAAAAAGACAGGTGTGAGCAAAGTCTATATCGAAAATATGAATGGGGTTACGATTTTCTCGGCCAATGGTGTGAAAATCAAACATGCCGGCTTTGTTATCAAAAGAAGCTCCAATTTGATTTTCCGTAACCTCGAATTTGATGAACTTTGGGAGTGGGATGAAGCAACCAAAGGGAACTATGACAAGAATGACTGGGACTATATTACTGTCGAAGGTGCAAGCTCCAAGGTATGGATCGACCATTGCACATTTAACAAAGCCTATGATGGTCTGGTAGATGTGAAAAAAGGGAGTAACGGAGTTACGATTTCCTGGTCCTTGTTCAAAGGAGATGACCGCAGCTCCAACAGCTGGGTAACCCAACAAGTCAACGCGATGGAAGCAGACAAGTCTTCCTATCCTATGTACGCTTATCTGAGAAGCAATGCAGTAGGCATGAGTAAAGAAGATATCATTGATATTGCAGCAGGACAAAAGAAGGCGCATCTGATCGGTGCTACGGAAATGGCTTCCGACAATCCAGATTTGGAAGTGACGCTGCATCATAATTACTATCTGGATATTCAGGACCGTATGCCACGTTTGCGTGGTGGTAATGCTCATGCATATAACATCGTTATGGACGATGCCGGATTGGCCAGAGCCAAAAAAAGAATTACTTCTGACATGGCTAAAGCAATTGCCGCCAAGGGATACCATTTTGATGTCGTGGGTAATGGTGCAATTTCAACAGAAAACGGCGCGGTATTGCTAGAAAAGTCTTATTTAATTGATGTGTTTTCTCCAGTGCGTAATAATCAAAAAGATCCTAACAAAGCAGATTATACAGGTAAAATCAAAGCCGAAGACGTTATCTTTTCCGACAATGGTACCGTATTCAGAGGAGGCAGTGAAGCTGCGAATAGCCCGTTAGCCCCTTATCCTGCGAAGGCCAAGGGCTTCTCTTGGAATGGGTTCACAACGTTGCCATACAGCTATACTGCCGAAGACCCTGCTAACCTGGTTGCTCAATTGCAGGCCAAGGATGGAGCGGGTGCAGGCAAGCTGAACTGGTCGAGTGAAAACTGGCTCAAAACGGTGTACAATACAGCCGCTACGAAAGATGCAATAGTGGAAGAAGATTCCGAATAGGTAGGCATATAAAAAAGCAGCCAGGACAGATATGCTCTGTTTCTGGTTGCTTTTTTGGTTACCCACGTTTAGGCTGCGTTCGGTATGAGCTTAACCAATAACGACAAATGAGGATACGCCAGCAGGTACGGATCTAACGCGGAATAATACTCCATCATCTCTAAAAGTACGCAGAATATAAGGCTGGTTCGTAGGTGTGCGGACTCTGTTGAATCGGGCAGTACCAAAGCGGTCGAAGCCTGCAGCTTGCACAAAGGTTCCATCTAAACGCCGGAGTGTTGCAAAAAATCCAGACGTGTTAAAAGGTACACCATCATTGTTAGCCCAGATAACTGTAAATCTACGAAGGGTTTGTGTTGGACTCACATTGCGATATCTCGTAACAGGAACCTTTCTGCCCGTAGATTTCAGCGTTTGTGGAGGACGAATGGCCACTTCAAATCAACTCCTTTGTTGTGATGAGATAGTAAATGCACACAAAGGAGTTTTGGACCGTGCTATAAACTACTGCTTCTTAAAAATAGGTATATATTGAACTTGGGACATCATTATGCCCACTCGCGCCGTAGCGTAAAGAGGTCTTTTAACGCGTCTGTAGACAGCTCAGTAATCCAGCCTTCGGTACTGGTTATGATTTGGTCGCTAAGCTGCTGCTTGCTCTCCAGCATTTCATCAATGCGTTCCTCCAGCGTGCCCAGCGAGATAAATTTGTGCACCTGTACATCCTTCGTTTGTCCCATCCGATAGGCTCGGTCTGTGGCCTGATTTTCAACAGCCGGATTCCACCAGCGATCAAAGTGAAAGACGTGGTTGGCTGCCGTCAGATTCAGGCCCACCCCCCCGGCTTTGAGCGACAAAATAAACACGGATGGCTGCTCGGCAGGGGGGAGCGTGTGAGATTGGAATTGATCAATCATTCGGTCACGCGCCGTTTTGGACGTGCTACCGTTCAGATAGAGCACAGGCTCTTGCAGCTCCTGAGCGAGTACCCGCTGGAGCATCTGCCCCATACCAATATACTGTGTAAAAATAAGGCAGCGCTCGCCCTCCTCCCGCAGTTCCTTGACCATAGCCAGAATGCGCTCTAGCTTGGATGAACGGCTAATGACCGTCTCAAGATCGGACTGACTATAACCGGAAGCCGCTGCATCCGGGAGTGCCTCCTTGGTTAAGAGGGCTGGGTGGTCGCAAAGCTGCTTCAACTGGGTAAGGGCGGATAAAATGGCTCCTTTCCGTTCAATCCCTTCCAGCTTCTGCATCCGTTCCATCAACTCTTTGACAATCTGGTCATAGAGCGCGCCCTGCTCAGAGGTCAGATGAATGTAGGTTTTCATCTCATTCTTGTCAGGCAAATCAAGCTGTATAGCAGGGTCCTTCTTCTTGCGCCGCAGCATGAAGGGCTGAACCAGCTTTTGCAAATCTAATGTGCGCTGCTCGTTATGTTCCTTCTCAATAGCATTCATAAAACGATTGCTAAAGGCGCGTGAGCTGCCCAGATAACCTGGATTGATAAAATCATAAATGGACCACAGCTCGGACAATCGATTTTCAATAGGTGTCCCGGTCAACGCAATCCGATGACGTGCAGGAAAGCTGCGCACGGCTGTGGATTGCTTGGTTTGCGCATTTTTAATGTTTTGCGCTTCATCCAGGCAGACCGAATCCCAGGTCATGCTTTGTAGCAGCTCTTGATCCAGGGTTGCCGTAGCAAAGGAGGTCAGGATGACATCAGCCTGCTCTACTTCTTCACGGAACAAGTCTCCCTGCTTCCGCCTGCTTCCATAGTGCAGCATCACCTTCAATGAAGGGGCGAAGCGGCTGAGTTCCTTCTGCCAGTTGCCCAGCACCGACGTCGGGCAAATCAGCAGCGAACTGGAGCGGACACCCGTCTCAGCGGCAATTTCCTGTAAGTGCAGTAAATAAGTAATAAATTGCACCGTTTTACCAAGTCCCATGTCATCGGCCAGACAGGCCCCCAGTCCAAAACGCCGTAAAAAGGCAAGCCATGCGTACCCGTCCCTCTGATACGTCCGCAGCTCGGCTTGCAGCCCGTCCGGCACGTCCAATGCAGGCCATTCTGACTGCCGTCCGAGCTGGCTGATCAGCTTCAGCAGATGGGCATTCAGCTCGACTTCCAGCCGGAAGCGTGCCGCATCCTCCGGCTGCTCACTCGAGGCGTCGCCTTCAGGATCGTCGGCGTTGCCGAGCAGGTGGAGCTGCAGGATGTCCTGAAAGGACAATCCCTGAGCGCTGTCGATCCCGGCCATAGCCCGGCGGATCTGCGCCAGCAGCGCAGGGTCGAGCGCGATCCATTGCCCGCGAAAGCGAACCAAGCGCTCGTTGCGAGCGACCAGCTCGGCGAATTCCGACTCGCTCAGATCGGCATCGCCAATGGCAACGCGCCAATCGAACTGGACAATCGAGTCCAGTCCGAACAGCGAGCTGCCCTTCGTGCGCTCTCCCGCCCCTTCGCCCGGGCGTACCTTGGCCCGCAGCTTCGGCTTCTTGCGGGTAGCTGCCTCCCACCAAGCCGGGAGCAGCACTTGCCAACCGCTTTCCAGCAGACGTTGGCTGTCGGTCGTCAGGAATTGCCACGCCGCTTCGTCGGAGAGCGGGCGATTCAGCACGTCATCACGGCTTCCGGCACGCTGCCCGGCAGGCAAAATCGAGGTCAAGCCTTCTAGCCACCCGGCTGAGCGCTCACGGACATGTGCTGTCCAGGCATCGGGCCATGAGCCGGATGCATACCCATCATCGGCGAGCTGTACAGACACCAGCAACGCCGGGTCTTGCTTGTCCTGCAACACAAGCTTGAGCTGCCAGGACGGCTCGTCGTCCTCCAGCTCTGGCTCCAGCAGTTGCAGAAGCGGCCGAAAGGGCGCGGTATCGGCTTTCCAGCCGATGGCGATGAGCCAGGCCCGCGCGTCTAGACCCGCCGCGGCTGGGCGGTTGGAGGCGAAGAGAATCGGATATTCTCTTCGCAAATCGGCGGCTTCCGCTTCGGTGCCGTACCAGCGTTGAAATACGGCAGCCGAGAACGCCGCTATCAGCCCATCTTGTTCGTCCTTCTCCAAGTTGCCTAGCAAAGCAAGCTCTGCCGGCTGGATGTTTTCCAGTGCTTCCGCATCCCATTCCCATTGCAGCTTCCCTGCCTGGAACGCCGTGAAGCTGGGCACATAGGCTTTCGCTTCAATACAGTGAGCAAGCGAAGGGATCAGCTGAAGCCATGGGGCATGGGCCTCGTCCCAGATCCATTCGATATGCTTTAGAAGCTCGCGCTCTGCCAGAAAAGGAATCACCTGCTCCGAAGGCAGCAGGATAATATCCGTGTCTTGAACATGTTGAATCTCCAGCTCGGTGCCATAAAACGAAGCCTCATGCCAAGCAAACAAACGCTGCTTCAGAATTTGGCCGGAAATGCTATAGTTCATGGAGGAATCGCCATAGATCAGCGCGTCTCCATAGGTAGTTAATTGGATATGCACGGTAATCGTTTCGGTATATTGACTCATGATAACAATTTCCCTTTCCGCAATTCCTCCTGTAGCGCCCGCAGGCGGCTATGACGGCTGGTGAAGGTCGTAAAGAACAGCTCCCAGCGTGATTCTTGCTTCATTTTCTTGTACAGCTTGAACAGCCGCTTTAATAGCTTGACTGCTGCTTTATAGCTGGATCTGTTTTTTTCTAGCACATAGCGTTCTACCGCTTGATGGTAAAAGGGGAGTAGTAACTCAGGCGCGTTCTTTTCAATGGGCTGTAACACGCTCACTCGAAAACTCAAAGGTTCACTGCGTATGCTTAGCTGATAGTCGATCCATGACCGCCATTTCTCGTGAGCAAGCAGTGCCTCTTCATACATTCCTCCGGCAAATGGAAGCATACCCACCAGCGTGTCCCACATGTCCTGCTCCGCTTCTGGAAGGTGCTGCAAAACCACATCCCAATCATGCATATAATCCTGTAAATGGTCATCCCGATGACTGTGAAGCAGGGGACCGATATGCCGCAGTCCGTCCTTGAGGCGTGCCCAATTCTCAGCTTTACGCAACGCCTGTAAGAACAAAAGCAATTGGTTGGAAGAGATTTTTAGTGGAAAAGCTCGTTCCGCTTCCTGAAGAAGTACCCAGGCTTCATTATCCTGCGATTGGAAAATATGCATCCAGCTGCGAGCCAACATCCACGGAAGCCTTGCTAAAGTAGTGCCGAGATCCTCCTCAGCCGCCTGCAAATGCTGTAATTCCTCCGTATATATGCTGGAGTCCTGTCTTACGGGATGCACCCAGTACAGCCAAAACTGATAATACGCGTCTGAAAAATAAGTACCGTTACGCGATTCTGTCAGCATTTTTCGGCGTAAATAGGCTAAGGTTTCTGCCATACGGGCTTCTTGCATCGGTTCATCGGTCAGCTCCAGTGGACTCTCAAAATCACGCTCGATCGCTTCTTTAAGCTCATCGGCAGCAATTTGCGTGTAATACCCCATATAGGTATGAGAGGGATAGCCTGGCATGGAAGACTGAGGTACCAGCTTTTCCAGCACACGCAGATGAGCATGCAGTCCGTATAGCTGTTGCATGCCGGGTGAAAGCGGCGGCTTCACAGCATAGATCGAGGCTAAAGCGCTTTGGACAAATTGGGAGTTTTGTGTGTTTACATGGTTAAGGGCGATACACTGATCGAACAGATCATGCCACTCTGAAATGGGCATGTCCGGTATTTTACTTGCAGTTTTACTGAGGGCGTTTCTTGTTGTTTCCTTGTGATCCGGTAAAAGATTCGACCGGGAAGGAGGTGTGTTACGCGTGTCAGCTTTTGTCGCCAATCGAGTGAATCCCGCCGAATGAGCGTTCACTAAAGCATGTACAGAACGTTCCTGTTCATTCGCGTAATTCAGTAGTACGGCGATCATATGCTTGCAGTTGGCGTGGACAGGGCATGTACATCTGCTGGCAGCAAAAGCGCTCAAGTGGAGATCCACCTCGTATAGCTCGCTTCCATCCACGACAGCTGCAATATGATCGGCATCAGGCATTGCGAATTCTTTTACCTTTCCTTGCTTAAAATATTGGAAACCTCGTTTGATCGTCACATCATTAAAATGGTCAGCCACGTTTTGAATAAGCTGTTGCCACTGTATATCATCCATAAGATAGGTTGGTTTCATATGCATTAGTCTCCTAAGAGAGAATAGTTGATCTGGTATAGCTTAACTCTTCCATTATATCAGTTCATGAATATAAATTGAGTGGAGGGAGCAGTTGGAAAATTTCGAAGTATAACCGCCAAGTGCAGTAAAAAGCCCTCTTACGCTGTGGCGTAAGAAGGCTTGAGTCTCATCAGCAAGAATGGGGAGGCATTCTCTATTGTTTCCCACCCGGATTCTCTGTTCGATGGAAGACCATAGAGATAACAAGAAGCACCAAGGGTACTACTGCGCATACAGCAATTCCAAAATAACCTATTATTTTATCGAAGTTGCCTATCTCAACAAAATTTTGGGGATACATGCTCAGGCAAAATAATATAATTAACGGGAGATAACAGATATACCCGTTCCACTTTTGGGTGAGCTGGCTGATCCCCGTTACAATATAGAAATAATAGTTTGAGGCGGTCATGAAAATTTTGATCGTCCACAAAATGATAAATAATATTTCAAATCGTTCCAGGAACGCGCCGGGGAATTCAATTTGCTGTGCAAAAGAAACGACTGGCCATTGCAGTCGGGAAACTTCCTCAACTGACATACAGCCGACGACCATCGTTACCATTAAAATATACAAACCCATTGCAATCGAGTAGCCGATTGACCCAGCCTTCCATGCTTTTTGGGGGTGGGTCATCACATTAGTTAATATAAGGATGGATTCAAAACCCAATGTAGAGAAAGGTATAACTTTAAGTGATTCAAAGATCGGTCGCCATCCTTTATGGAAAACAGGGCGCAAATTATCAAGATTGAAATGGTTGACATTAAGAACGACCAACAATAAAAAAACAATAAGGGTTAAAGGGAAAAAAAGTTCGATCAATCGAACCATTGCATGGAGACCGCCCCAGGTCAAATACCCAATAAGCAGAAGAAACGGTAAGAGAATCATACTTATTGGGGTTCTCTCCAGTGCAAGACCTTTGAGGAATTCCGCCATCATTCTACATACAAAAGAGCATATCATCGTGCAATGTACAATAAATGCAATATTGATGAGCAGGCCGATGAATTTACCCGCGATCACAGGATTGAGCTCATAGAACGTCTTCCCTGGAAATCTCCGGCACAGTTTAAAATGGATAAAAACGATGCCTACCCCAAGCAGACTTGCCAGCAAAAGTCCCTGCCACACGTCGGGCGTTTGTGTCTTTTCCGCGATGGTTCTTGGCAAACTGACAATTCCCACAGCGTACACGGTCGAAGTGACTGTAAGTAAGGCTTGAAGGGTAGAGATTTTTTCCTGTTTCATGGAAGGTATGTTGGACATTACTCTTCCTCTCCTTTTGTATAAGCACCTGTTCGTTCAATCTGTACTTCAGCCTGAACATCGATTGGTATTTGACTGAATGTATTTTGCCAATTTTCCTTTACCCGATCCCAGTAAGCGGGATAGTTCACTTTTACTTTTGTGCCAAAACCGACTACATCTGCTCTCATTTCTTTCTGAAGTGTGTTTAGCGATTGGGATATGGTCTGTTTGATTTCATCTTGCGCCGCTTCTTTGGCGGTTCGGATGAATGATTCCTTCAGGAAGTCTACAGAAGTAACCGAGTTTTCGTTTAGCTTGATATCTGTTTTGATACGAACTGTGAATGAGAGATCCTGTCCATTAAGGTGGGGAATAAGTTTACTATGGGCATCCTCAACTTCAAAGACCATGTGTTGCTTCGTCTTTGGGTCCTCAACTTTAATAATGGAACCCTTCGTTTTTCCCAGCATCCAGTTGATTCCGATAACATCCTCTTCGTCCAGCCAAAAAGCAAATTTCTTCGTTTTGCCGCTGACCAGAGCTGCTCCTGAGAAGTGATTGCCGTCATTGCTTTCTAGGCATTGAATGAGGAAGTCAGCTCCTTGTGAGATATGTGTAGACATTTCCCCTAATGTTATTCTATAAGGTATTTTTGAGTTGAAATCACTATTTTTGGCCAATGCTTCAAGGTCAATGGAAGGTATCTCTTTATGTTTGCCAATCTTATTGAGCGCTTCTTTCGCATTGCCTTTTACGATCATAACAAGTGATTTTCGACTCGGTTTATAGGAGCGAGTAAACGTATCTAACAATTGGTCGATTCTTGTTTTTTGTATAGCTTGGTCACTAATCAAAATCAAGCGAATAAAACTATATAAAGGAGCACGGGATACCTGCTTGGCCTGTTCCCTGGAAGCAGACTGGATTGAATCTTTGTTAAAGGTTGTTACGTTGCTATACATATTTTTTCTGGATTTCTGCGCTATTAAGTGCTGGTAGGTAAGTTCCAGCATATCCTGCTGATCCGTATCAATGGCGACGCCTTGAATAATACTCAAGTTATCGATCTCTCTGCTATCCCAACAACCGGTGAGGAGAGCAGCACATGCGATCCATGCAGCAAAGCATTTTTGCGCCCATAGGGTTCGACGAAACAGAAAGATGTAAGAGAGCATAGGTTTACTTCCTTTTTCTGTTAGATTGTATTTCGTCCTGTGTCTTTAGCATCATAGGGCGTTTTTTGAGATATTTAAAAGGAACCCGAACCAAAGTATCTTGTTGATCTCTTAGCCGAATTGGGGCTAGGGGTGACATGTAAGGAACTCCAAAGCTTTTGATCTGGACCATGTGTACGCCTAAACAAATAAAGGCTAAAATTACTCCATACAGCCCATAAATCCCTGCGATCATCATAATGGGGAAACGAAGAAGCCGGATTCCAATACTGCCGCTGTACTGCGGGCTTGCAAAGGACGCAATGGCAGTAAGACCAACGACAATAATCAGAAAAGCACTTACGATCGCCGCCTCGACAGCGGCTTGTCCAATCACAAGACCGCCTACAATCCCGATGACTTGTCCTATGCCTTTAGGTAGCCGTAGACTTGCCTCGCGCAGTATTTCCAATGCTAACTCCATAATTAGAGCTTCCACAAAAACGGGAAAAGGAATCCCTTCCCTTGAGGCAACGATAGACATCACTAGCTCAGGTGGGATTAATCCAGGATGAAAAGAAATAAGTGCAACGTACAGCGAAGGCAGGAATGTTGCAATGAACAGAGCCGTTAAACGAAGCATGCGGAAAAATGTTCCTAAAGGAAAACGCTCGTAATAATCCTCTGGGGATTGAGCCAGCATCCAGAAGGTCATGGGAGCAATCAGGACAAAAGGAGTGCCATCAAGCATAATGACAACTCTTCCGGACATTAAAGCATTTATAGCTTTATCCGAGCGTTCAGAGGCTTGGATCTGTGGGAACGGAGACCATGAATGTTCCTCAATCCATTGCTCAATAATCCCGGTATCGGAAGCATCGTCCACATCAATCGTTTCGACTCTCCGTTTAACTTCCTGAACTAGCTCCGGATTTGCGATATCTGATATGTACAGGATCGCTAACTTCCGTGAGGATCTCCTTCCTATGGTCATTTTATCTATTTTGAAACTTAGATCTTTGATATGCCGCCTTACCATTGCCAGGTTGCTTTGCAAATCTTCAATAAAACCTTCTCTCGGTCCTCTAACCAAAGTTTCAGTGCTTGGTTCATCGACACTTCGCGACGGAAACTGGCCCGTAGACGCAAAAAAGACTTCATCGGTTCCTTCGATCAGCAGACAGGTATTTCCCGATAACACTTCGTGTACACACGTCTCAAGGTCTGTCTCTTCTTCCATATCGATCGTAAATGCTGTCTGCTGTATCAGCTCCTCCTTTATTTTCTCGGGATTAACTTGGGAGTGACTTTCACGAATTCCAGTTAAAATGAGCGGCTTGACGATTTGTTCGTTAATGATGCTCGTATCCGCAATACCAGAGAGATAGATCATAATTACATGAATTCCCGTTTGACCCACATTCATTTTCTTGAAGACGACATCAGGAAGATGACCCAGGGTCTTTTGTAGATGGTCCAATTTCGCCTCGAGTGATCTTGCCATGACTCCTCCTCCTTCAAAAGTTATGCATGTAATATGTGTAAAATGGTAATAAATATTCATGGAATGGTAATCTAATGTGTTCAACGATAGAGGAGCTGAAGACGCGAGAGACAGAGGGAGTTTTTTGGGTATATGTAAACAAAAACGAACACCAGTGGTGTCCGTTTTTGGTCATACTTATGAGGCGAGGGTACTCTATCCTAGAGATAACGCCATATAAATTCCTCCGAGTGGAGTCACTTTTTGAACTCGTAAAAATGTGCCTCCAACATGCTCAGAGAAAGCTCGGCAGTCGTGGCTACCACGATATCTGCCCCTTGCATTTGTGAAGGTGTTCCTACACCGACCGCAAACATCCCGGCGCCCTTGATCGCCTGTATGCCAGCCTGTGCGTCCTCTATACCGATACAATCGGCAGGCTGAACGCCCAGATTTGCAGCTCCAGTAAGGAAAATTTCCGGGTCAGGCTTGCCATGCCGAATGGCGGTAACATCCACCACACTGTCAAAATAGTACGCTAGCTCCAGTCGCTCCAGGATAAACGCTGCATTTTTACTTGCAGAGGCCAGAGCGATGCCGATTCGGGCTTCACGAAGTTCTGTCAGAAGCGCTTTAATGCCTGGAAGAATGTCCGAGGGAGTTACAGCTGAGATGAGCCGCTGATACTCCGTATTTTTCCGTGTGGCCAGTTCTTGCTTGCCTTCTTCTGAAAACGTATTGGACAGGTTACCGCGCGCCAGTATTTTGTCGAGCGATTCCGTACGGCTGATTCCTTTTAACTGTTCATTAAATTCCCGATCAAAAGGGATGTTTAACGCTGCCGCCAAGCTGCCCCATGCCTGAAAATGATATTCGGCGGTATCTGTGATGACTCCGTCCAGATCAAAAATGACTGCCTTCATTTGCTTTCCCCCCTGTCTACCCGATTTATGAAACGCTGTTCGTCATTAACGGCCGCCCACTGGTAATGTGCGTTGGCTGTCCATACAGCTCCAGCGTCAGCGGTTCTCCATCCAACAGGGTAATGATCACTTCATTTTCCTGTACGAGAATACTTAGCAAGCGACCGCGATAGTTGATTTTAAACGTATATTTGGTCCAGTCTTGAGGCAAGAAGGGGGAGAAGCTTAATGTTTCATTATAGGTTCTCATCCCGGCAAATCCCTGTACAATCGCCAGCCAGCTTCCCGTCATGGAAGTGATATGAAGGCCGTCTTCGGTATCGTTATTATAGTTATCCAGATCCAGACGGGCCGTCCGCTTATACATCTCGACTGCTTTTTCCTCCATTTTGAGTTCGGCGGCCAGCACGGCGTGTATAGAAGGAGACAGACTGGATTCATGAACAGTCATGGGCTCGTAAAATGCAAAATTGCGCGCTTTTTCCTCCAGTGTGAACTGGTCTCCAAAGAAATACAGCCCTTGCAGCACATCTGCCTGCTTAATGAAGCATGAACGCAGGATTTTATCCCATGACCATTTCTGGTTTAGTGGAAGGTTGCTGGGATCAAGGGCGGATACAGGCTGCAAATCCTTATCCATAAAGGTATCGTGTTGTACGAAGACTTCCCGCTCCTCATCATAGGGATAATACATGTGAGTGACGATATCCTGCCAATGTGCAAGCTCATCAGCCGTAACTGCCAGGCGCTGCGCTTTCTCAGTCGAAATTTGAGGCAAGACCGATAATGTATATTTCAAAACCCATGCAGCCAGCGTGTTGGTATACCAGTTGTTATTGACGTTATTTTCGTATTCGTTTGGCCCGGTAACCCCGTGGATCATATACTGCTGCTGACTTTTGGAAAAATGAACCCGGTCGGCCCAGAAGCGGCTAATTTCGACCAGTACATCTACGCCGTAGTCATGCAGATAGGTCAAGTCACCCGTATAGTTGGTGTAATTGTAAATGGCATAGGCAATGGCACCGTTACGATGAATTTCCTCGAAGGTAATTTCCCATTCGTTATGGCATTCCACACCCGTAAAAGTGACCATAGGGTACAGTGCACCCCGAAGTCCTTGCTGGGTCGCGTTATGCTTGGCACCCTCAAGTTGTTGGTAGCGATACAGCAGCAGATTTCGGGTTACATCCGGGTCTGCGAGCGCCAGGTACATAGGTACGGCATATGCTTCTGTGTCCCAATAGGTGGCACCGCCATATTTTTCACCTGTAAAACCCTTGGGACCAATGTTCAGACGGGCATCTTCACCGTAGTACGTAGAGAACAGCTGGAAAATGTTAAAGCGTATTCCCTGTTGGGCCTCCGTATCGCCCTCTATTTCTACATCTGCTTTGTCCCAACGTCGGGCCCAAGCTGCGACATGCTCCTGTTTAAGAGAAGTGTAGCCTTTGTTCACAGCTTCTACGGCGATGCGTTCAGCTTGTGGAATCAGTGCGTCCTTTTCCATATCCCGTGAAGTTGTAACAGCCACAAATTTTTGCAGCTGGATACTGTCGCCCGGAGCGACGCTGTATTGATAGTGGCGAGCAGCATACAAAAAGCCCTCTTCCGTCGTCTGCTGATCCTGTCCCTCGGTCACAATACCCATGGTAGCGTTTACGGTAAAGCGCGGAATACCGAAGGGATTATCTATAGTTGTTGTGGACAGGCTAATGAATTGTTCCTGAACCTCTCGGGCCTCCTCCAGCCAAAAAACCTCATCATAGTTCGTGTCTTCATTCTTCGTATTGCCGTCCAAATAGGGGACAAGCTCTATAGTTAGAGGTTGCTCACTTATATTCGTTGCTTGGTAATCAATCAGGCATAGCTCACGAGTGGTGATGCTCAGAAAACGCTCCGTAGTGATACGAACCTGATCGTTCACGGTGCAGGTGCGTCGCAGGATCCCCTGTTTCATGTCCAACTCCTGCACAAAATCGCTGATGTGTGCCGTAAATAAGTCTACTTCCTCTTGGTTTACGATCAGATTGATGCCGATGAAGTTCATGGCATTGATGACCTTACCAAAATACTCAGGATAGCCGTTTTTCCACCAGCCGACCTTTGTTTTGTCGGGGAACCATACACCGGAGATATAAGTTCCCTGATGATGATCCCCTGAATACGTTTCTTCGAAATTGCCGCGCATGCCCATATAACCGTTGCCTATGGACGTTAAGCTTTCCTGTAATCGCATGTGTGTGCTATGTAGAGCGTGTGTTGTCAGCTTCCAACTATCTACGTCAAATAATCGGTTGTAAACCATGAGTGCGTACCCCTCTCGGAAAATGAGATCGTTGTTTTAACGAGACCAATATATGAGCGAGTTCAGTATATAGTGCAACCGTTTGCCCTGTCAACGCAAAAAAACTGATTTTATGGATATCCACAAAATCAGTTCTTGTCCATTTCTTAGAGATTCATAGTACCTGGCTGGATTTGCGCTCCACGATTCGGTGGGGCACAATGATGTGTTTGGTCAGTTCCTTGGGATCCTCAATTTTTTCAATCAGGCTTTTGGCAGCCTGATAACCCAGAGTAAAGATATCAATATCCACGGATGTAAGAGGAGGATTCATCAGCTCAGCCAGCATTAGATTATTGAAGCTCACCATGGATAACTGCTCTGGCATGGACACGCCTAACTGGGCAAGCATTTTCTGTACGGCCATGGCTACAAGGTCGTCGCTAACGATCATCGCAGTAGGCGGCGGGGTAGCCTGCAATAACGCGCGCATGTCCTCCAGATTAAAGGGTTCTCTGACCACGTATTCCTTCGGTAGAGGCAAGCCAACCTCTCGTAGCGCATCTTGGTAGCCTCGGAGTCTTTCAAGATTCACGATGTGTTCCTGATCACCGCCAACATAAGCAATGCGCTGATGATTCAGCCCAGTCAAATAAGTGACCACATCCTTGGCAGCCTGGTAGTTGTCGTTGTCTACATGGGTGGTTTCGCTGACAAACTGTTGAGGCTTGCCTATTACGGTATAGGGAATTTTTTCTTTGTGAAGATACTCCACGATGCTATCCTTTTGCTTGGAGTACAGGACAATGTAGCCGTCAACGCGTCCGGTCCGGGTCATCAGCTTTACGCGGGATAGCAATTCATCATTCGTTTTGCCTGTGACAATCGACAGTGTATAGTTGTGCTCGTTCACCCATTCGCTGATCCCGCGAAGACTTTCCGGAAAGAAAGGATTTTGAAAGATCGCCACATCCGATTCAGGCATAATAATGCCTATCGACTGTGTGACTCGGTTAGCCAGACTCTGAGCTGAATAGTTGGGTTCATAGCCAAGCGCCTTCATTTCTTTACGGACACGTACCTTGGTAGCTTCGCTGATTTTGGGGCTATCTTGAATGACGCGGGATACGGTGGAAGTAGCAACATTAGCACGTTTTGCGACATCTTTGATGGTTACTGCCATCGTCTTCGTCTCCTTTTGCTATCTCAAGCAGGAAATATTATGTTCTATCATACGATATTGCTCGAAAATCAACAAATTCGCGGTTTTTTCGAGTGTTTCTATCATTATTAACCAAGATATTTACAATTAGGGTATTGCTAATAGAAAGCGATATCATTATAATAATTGTGCAACCGATTGCATAATATTTTTTGAGTACTACCCATGCTATACATACTATAAGGGATGGAGACTGAACGAGCATGAAAAAACTTCTATCATTTGATTTTTGGCAAAAGCTTGGGAAGGCACTGCTTGTGGTTGTTGCTGTTATGCCGGCGGCCGGGATTATGATTTCGCTTGGTAAAGTAGTGGCGATGTTGGCTGGCGATATTCATTTCTGGTTGACCGTCGGCGGGGTCATGGAGAATTTGGGTTGGGGTATTATCAATAACTTACACATTCTATTTGCGGTAGCGATAGGTGGTTCCTGGGCTAAGGAACGGGCGGGCGGGGCTTTTGCGGCTTTAATTGCCTTTGTTCTCATCAATATTTCAACAGGGACGATTTTGGGCGTATCATCGAAGATGTTAACCCAGGAGGGAGCAACCACCCATACACTCTTCGGTGCATCGATTCCGGTCAGTGGTTATTTCACCTCTGTCTTAGGAGCACCCGCACTCAACATGGGCGTGTTTGTCGGTATCATCTCCGGATTCGTCGGGGCGGTGGTATTTAACAAGTACTATAATTACCGCAAGCTGCCGGACGCTTTAGCCTTTTTTAACGGTAAACGTTTTGTTCCTTTTGTCGTGATTTTATGGTCTGTCATCGTAAGTTTGATCATGTCTGCCGTCTGGCCATTTGTCCAGGGGGGGATTAATCAGTTCGGCATTTGGTTGGCGACTTCGGGAGAATCGGCTCCTTTTGTAGCACCATTTGTCTATGGTACACTGGAAAGACTGCTGATTCCTTTTGGACTTCATCATATGCTGACCGTTCCTATTAACTATACTCAACTTGGAGGCGTTTACACAACGCTTACAGGTTCCGGGGCAGGAAGTGTCGTTGCCGGGCAAGACCCGCTGTGGCTGGCTTGGGCAAGTGACCTGAGTGCGCTTCGTGGTACCGATCCGACAGCCTACAATAGCTTGTTGGAAGGCGTGACGCCTGCCCGCTTCAAGGTAGGACAAATGATTGGTGGAGCAGGTATCCTTATGGGACTAGCGGTGGCTATGTATCGCCGTGTAGACAAAGACAAACGCGGCAAGTACAAGTCGATGATCTTTTCGGCAGCCGCAGCTGTCTTTTTAACAGGGGTAACGGAGCCACTGGAATTCATGTTTATGTTCGTGGCGCCTGTGCTGTATGTGGTTTATGCTATTCTTACCGGTATTGCGTTCGGAATGGCCGACATCATACATTTGCGTTTACATTCATTTGGTATGATTGAACTGCTGACCCGAATGCCGTTGTCTATAAATGCGGGGTTGGTGCAGGATATTATTAACTTCGTGCTGACTTGCGTGGTGTTTGCGGTAGCAACCTACTTTATCGCTTATTTTATGATCGGTAAATTCCAAATGGCTACGCCAGGAAGACTGGGGAACTATACGGATGAGGAGCCTCAAGGGACTTCCGAGGCAGGGAGTACGAAGACAGAGGGTGTGGCAGCTACTTCCACTCAAAACCAACTGGCTACGGATATCATCAAGACACTTGGGGGTGAGCAGAATATTGTCGAGGTGGACGCTTGCATGACCCGTCTGCGTGTGACGGTGAAGGATACAGATGCCGTTGGGGACGAAAAGACGTGGAAAGCGCTGGGTGCCTTGGGCTTGATAAAAGTAGATAATGGGGTGCAGGCGGTTTACGGACCGAAGGCTGATGTGCTTAAATCAGATATACAAGACATACTCAACAGGTGATTACTTTGAAGTTGTTAACCTTAAATGCACATGCTTGGATGGAAGAAAACCAGCACGATAAGCTAAAGCAACTGGCTGCTTTTATTGATGAACAGCAGTTTGATGTCATTGCTTTACAGGAAGTGAACCAGTCTATGGAAGAGGCTCCTTTGTCAGCGGACGATTTGGGCACTTACCATAGCGCAGATCCTGAAGTTGTCATTAAGCGTGATAACTATGCTTATGTGCTGAACGGGCTATTGTCTGATAGCTATCATTGGACGTGGGCTCCCGCGCATGTTGGTTTTGCCAAATACGACGAGGGGTTGGCGATTCTGTCGAAAACACCGATAACAGCTACGGTGAACGAATATATTTCCTCGCTACAGGATTATGACAACTACCGCTCACGTAAAATTGTCGGTATTCAAACTGAGGTGGACGGAGTGCAGGCTTGGTTTGTAAGTGGACATTTTAACTGGTGGAATGATGAAGAATCCTTCCGTGGACTCTGGGATCGTACAACAAAAGTGCTACATTCTTTTGCTCCGACTCCTGTGTTCATGATGGGTGATTTCAACAACGCGGCTGAAGTACGCGGAGAAGGATATGACTATGTACTGCAATCCGGCTGGTCGGACACCTATCCGAATGCAGCAGTACGTGATGAAGGCCACACGGTGATTAAAGCTATTGCTGGTTGGGAAAGTAATGCGGAGCCGCTCCGCATTGACTTTATCTTCTCCAATAAGGCTGCACAGGTACAATCCTCGACCGTTGTACTGAACGGAAAAACAGGACCAGTTGTATCGGATCATTTTGGGGTTGCAGTTGAGTTGGAGCTGTGATGAAAAAGGGGGCCAGTTGCTTATGCAATTGGCCTTTTTCTTATAGATTTCGACTTAAATCGAATGACATATTGGATAACTATGGCGATCAACACCAAAATCAAATTGTAGTAAAAGGGAGTGTTGATGCTAAAGCGTTCCATGAGTACACCTGCGATGATCGGAGACACAATAGCCCCCAATTCGGACAAAGATACGACGTTGCCGATAAATGTGCTTCTGTTCTCCTCAGGAATAACATCCCCTAGTTGCGAGTAAAAGGAATCCAGATAGCTGGCCCCTCCGATACCTCCGATGAACATTCCTAAGTATACGATCCACGGTTCAGTGAACCAAAGAAATAAAATGATTTCCACCATGATCAACAATAGACCGAGGATACAAAGCATCAAGCGATCCTTAAGTAGATCAGATATTTTGCCAATAAAGGGCGCTGAGATGAAGGTCGATATGCCGATAATTGTAAAAGCTAAGCTAATTTCTGCGGGGCTCCAATGGAGCTTGTAGGTTGCATATATGGAGAAGTACGTTAAAAATATAGCGAATGCACTCATTTCAAGAAAATGAACGGTGGAATAGAGCAGTAGCTGTTTCGTTAGCATGGTTTTTCTTTTCGACTCATGAAGGGGTACGTGCTGTTGCTGAGGTTTGGAGGAGAGACTGGGGAAGGTCATTCTGGAGACGGCAACGAAGGATATACATGAGAAAATAGCAACGAAATAAAACGGAATGGATAAAGAAAAATAAGAAACAATAGCTCCACTCATAAGAGGCCCTAAAATCATACCGGCACCTTCACTGCTGCTGATATATCCATTGAGCGTGCCTCGATTCTCTGCGGTGCTCATATGGTTGATCGTGACTCTTACAAAGACGGTTAGCCCTATAGCTACCAAGCCCTGAAGGAGTCTCAGTATGGATAAAATGATGAAGCTTGTTGCAATCGGAAACAGGAGCATACAAGCGATTTCGGCAATGAGTAAGCTCAACCCCAAGCGTTTTGCGCCAATCTTTTCATAAATTCGTCCTGCCAAGCCTCCACCAAGAAATCTCCCCACATAAAACAGAGAAAATAAAATGCTCATGCCGAGTACGGATATCCCGAATTGCTCTACATAAATAGCAAAGAGTGGAAGGATCATACTTCCACTCATGTTAGCAATAAGGCTGATCACGATCATACAGGCGATATTACGATTTAAATATAAGTGTCTCACCATAACCTCGAAACCTCTCTTTGATCTTGCATCATGGGAACCGTTATTCGGATTGCACTTGATTACGGATGAACGGCTTCAAGTCGAGTTAGCGGGTTCCCATATAGGCTACGCGAGCGAGTTCCTCGCGGTGCCTAAATCCCAATGCAATGATGGAGGTATGAAGCGGCGGATGGAAGGAATCTTGATTAGAGCGGTGGTGTTGCCTTTAAGCTGGAAAGCCACCTCCTGGTGGTGGCCAAGCTCCATAGATCCGGCGTAGCAGTACGATTTCACCCAAATGATATGAATTGTGGGAAGCGATATTCCGCAGCAGTCCTGCTTTCGTTTCACCTGGGAAATGAGCTAGTGAATCATCCAGTTGCGCGGTTTCGGCAATCTGCACAGCTTGATCTACGCCCTGTAAAAATTCGTTAATGAGAGCCTGCCATGCCTCTTCGCTTTGCGGTCCAGTCTCTTCGGGCCAGCTTTCCATGACATTGCCCGGAAGCTGGGGCTTCCGTCCTTCCAAATGCTCCAGCATAAATTGCTGCCAGTAGATCATATGCTTCAGCAGTTGATAAATGCTGTAAGGCATTTCTGCATTTTTCTTCCCTGCCAGCTCGACGTCAATGTCTGGTAAAGCCCGAGCTACTCGAATATGTCCACGTTCCCCGACCAGTGATTTAACCAGCGCTTGACCGAATAATTGATTGGCATCTGACATGTATGATCATCCCTTCTATGGAGAGTTTGTTCTAGCTTAGTCTCATTTAACGATTATACAATTATATTTTATGAAATGTAAATGAATGCATGATTTAAAGTAAAGGGTAGAAATGTTTTTAATAAAGTGGTTGATAATTGTTCTCAATTAAATTACAATAATATTGTTTCAGTAGAAACAATAAAAAAGGCTTTATATGTTGTTTGGTACATGCGGAAATGTTAAGGGGAGCTTTCTGTATGTATATATTGTTTCGTGAGAAACGATTAGGTGGTGGAAATAAAGATTTTAGATAGGGGTGTGAACATGGATTACGAAGTGATTGTAGTAGGCGGCGGACCTGTTGGAATGTGGTTAGCTGCTGAGTTGGCATTAGCAAACGTAAGCGTATGTGTAATTGAACGTTTAGAGGAGCCCAGTGGCCAGTCGCGTGCGCTTACGCTACATCCACGGACGCTTGAGATGTTTGATATGCGTGGATTGAAGGAGCGGTTTATGAAGCGCGGCAGACCTATACGTACGGGTCACTTTACAATGCTGAATACCCGCTTGGATTTTTCTGTGCTTGATAGTTCTTCTAATTATACGTTGTTTATTCCACAGGTGATTACAGAGCAAGTGATCGAGGAGCATGCGCTCAAGCTGGGAGTTGTCGTCCATCGTGGCATGGAAGTGGTATCTGTGCGAGAGCACGAGCAGGGCGTAGAGGTGGTGAGTGTATGCGCATCTGGACCACAAGCCAATGTATCGGTAATGAATGCTGCTTATGTCGTAGGAGCGGATGGGGCTGGGAGTATCGTGCGTAAACAAGCCGGGATTGCTTTTCCGGGCACGGATACGACTCTGACCGCTGTATTGGCGGATGTAGAGTTAGTCAATCCGCCTGAAAGTGGCGTACATTCCGAATATAGTGAACGAGGTGGAGTGATGATTGCCCCCGTGTATCCAGATATTTATCGGGTTATTTTGACTACACCACGAATGATGGAGATTCCGAAGGACGTGCCTGTGACGCTGGAAGAAGTGCAGACAGGACTGTATGATCTGCTCGGTACAGATCTTGGCGTATCCAATCCTCGCTGGTTATCTCGATTCGGGAATGCAACGCGGCAGGCGCAGACCTATCGTAAAGGGAGAATCCTGCTAGCAGGTGATGCTGCGCATATCCACTTCCCGGCAGGTGGACAGGGAATGAATGTTGGCTTGCAAGAGGCGGCAAATCTGGGATGGAAGCTGGCCGGAGTGATTCGTGGCTGGGCTCCAGACACGCTGCTGAGTAGCTATCATGACGAACGTTATCCGGTTAATACGCAGTTCTTACGGAATACCGAGGTTCAGACCCGCTTATTGGACTTTACGCCTGCTGTATTGGCACACCGCCAATTGCATGAGGAATGGTTCCGCCATCCGGAAATTAATCAATCTATGGCAGAGCAGATTAGTGCACTGGATGTATGCTATCCAGCGGCTAGCAATATACCGCAGCATCCACTGAACGGGAAACGGTTTGCTGATTTTGAATTGCATTTGCCTGACGGAATGACAACGTATGCTTACGATCTTCTTCATGAAGGCCGCTTTGTACTTCTCCATCTTGCACAGGATAATGAGGTATCGAATGAGTTTCACCATAGCTCACTTTCACATATTTCATATGTGGAGGCCGTAGCCGAGGAAGTGCCCGTGGGATGGAGAGATGTGCATACGGTTCTCATCCGTCCGGATGGGTATATCGCTTGGGCCATTTCTATGAAACAAACGGATATATTGAGTGTGATTAAGGAAGGCATTGCCACATTGGTATAAAGGGGAAAGGGTATGTTCATAACATGACCATATTGTTTCTTGTGAAACAAATGTGGGCTATAATGAAAGGAGGAGTATGCCAAAGGAGTGACTACTTGTTCGTATGGAAAAGGCGACATCGGTTCAGCATGTCTATGATTTGCTTATTAAGATGAATCATCAGTGGGAGCAGCATCAGCAAAGAGAGAGCATGACCTTTCTCGAAGAAATCCGCGAGCACTTTGATGGAATGACTTCGCTCAATATGACGGATGTACACGTTATGGATTGTATCGGGCAGCATGAGCCGATCAATGTTACAACCTTAGCGCAACGAATGGAGCTGAGCAAAGGTACCGTTTCGAAAGTCAGCACCAAGCTGCTCAAGGAAGGCTGGATTCGCAGAACCCAGCTGAACGACAACAAAAAAGAAATTTATTTTCGGCTAACCCCGTTGGGAAAAAAACTCTTTCTTGTACATGAGCGACTGCATGCTGAGGTACAGCAACAGTTATTTCAATTTTTAAATCGTTACAGCTCAGAAGAACTGAATGTCTTGAAACGTCTGCTGTCCGATGGTGTAGATCTCTTGGAAGCTATGGAGTGGCAGGGAAAGAGTCTGGATTAAAGAGATATCTAATCATCAACGATGGGCACCTGTTTTATCTCCGAGTAATAGATACATGAGGAGATGCAGGTGCGTTTTCTCTTAATGCAATAGTCGTTTTGCTTCCATATAGAGCACCTGTACGAACTTTTTCGTATTAATGCGGGCTTGGGACAGTGAAGGCTCCACATTGTTTTGTAGCTCCAGCATTTTTTTGCGGATTTCTGTAAAGTCAAAAAATTTGGATGCGTAATTTTCAAATTTAGGATGGGTATAGTCAGTCAACCCGAGCGATACTATATGGCTTAGCGTCTGGAAAATAGCGCGGCGGACACGCTGCTCCGATGCTTTAATTTCCTTACTCAGCTCTACTGCTGAGGCTGAAGCCCCTAACCGTTTGGATGCTACATTAGCAAATATATCCTTCAACGGCGGGAACAGATAGGGAGACAGATTGCCTGTTTCCTCCTCATACTGGTCCAGAAATTCCAGCATGTCCAACAAATCCATACTCCCAGCTTCGCCGATCATTCCCATCTCGGAGAGCAGAAACTGCCCGGAAGTTACGATGTTTCGGGTCGGTTCAATCGTTGCCGTTGGGTTATTCGATGTGAACATCGACAACCCTTGAAGCGTCCGCTGGATATCCGTAATCGACTGCTGCATGCGCAGACGCTCAGCCACCTTATGAATAACTGCAATAATCTCCAGTCGATTCAAAGGCTTGGCCACATAATATTCAATACCGAGCGAGTACGCCTCGCCGATCATGTTTTTGGATTCGATGCGAGAAATCATAATGATTTTGCCGCTGAATTGATCGCCGAGTGCACGCACGGTCTGAATGCCGTCACGAAGCGGCATCAGCAAGTCAATTAGCAATACATCAATCCGGTTCAGCTCCAGCAGGCCGCTATTCACATAGGAACCATCCTCCGCTTCCCCGATGACTTCCCCTAGACCTTCGTCTTCAATAATGTCTGCCAGCATAGAACGAATCCCTTGATCGTCATCCACAATATAAAAACGCATCCGGGCTATCTTCCTTTCTCCGTCAGTTTCCGTAAAGGCAATGTAATTCTAAAAGTGGTCTGTAATCTATCTGTATTCTCTTCCTCAATCTGTTGTAGTTCAATCGTTCCTTCAAGGCTCTCCGCGACCTCACGTACATAAAACAATCCCATACCGGTCGACGGTTGTCCTTCCTCATCATACTTGGTCGTATACCCTGGTGTGAAGACCATTTCCCGTTTCCGCTGAGGAATACCCGGACCGTTGTCGGTAACACTAAATGAAGCTATATCCTCTTTTCCCGGAAGACAGCGAATAGAAACGTCAATCCTTCCGTCGTCCCTCATGGCTTCAACCGCATTGGCTGTCAGGTTATTAATAAGTGTCAGAACGGTATAAACATGTAGCTTGGGCAACAAAGGATCGACATCTAGGGTAAAACGAATAGACTTGTCCAGTGATTGGGCGTACTTGCTGTTCGTTCGGATGATGAGCTCCCCAAGCTCTTGAGAAGCCATGTAATGCACTCCGCTTTCGGCATCAATCAGCTTGGACAAACCAGCAAAAATCCGCTGGCTGTCTTTTTTAATCTCGTGAACCTGTCCGGAAATACGAAGTGCCTGTCTGGCGTAATGTTCTCTATCCTTTAGAGATTCATCCTGTTGCAGTTCACGGTACAGCTCGTAGCTTTCACGAGTGATTTGTTCTGCATGTGACAGCGTTTTGCCTAACTGGACCGACTCCTCATACAAGTCTGATACAAGAAGTAAAATTCGCTCCGTCTGCTGTCTTTGTGCCTCTTCATGCTGGACCGATTGATTTAACCGAATCATATTATAAAACCCAAGCACGAAGAAGCTGCGGATCATAGCCATAAAAGCTACTTTACTGATCTTAATGATGTCCCAGAAATCGCCGTCAATACTCCACCGGACGCTAAGTTCCGACACACTTGCGGCAACCTCAATCCCTACAGAGAGGATACCCACACGGAGTGCGCGGTAAGGCTCAGCATTAATGTTAAGGAGCTGGAAGAGCAGACCGTAGACCATGTAATAAAAAAAGGTAGGGCCATGCAAGATCAGCAACTCTTCGAAGAGAAGACTGGACTGAGTGTAATGATTGAGTAAGATGCGAAAGGCGACTACCGCTATCCCTGCAAGCACTCCCGATAATGCAGGCGGAATATGACGAATAGATAACAGAAAGAAAAAAAATACAGGCGTACCAAAGCTGAGACGGAATGTATTAGCGAACGGGTGAATATTCAGCTCACCTGCGAGCGGTACAAATACAAGCATGAGCAGGAAAAGGAGCGTGTTCAACTTCATTCATATTCACCTCCTGGGTATTCAGTCAGAAAGGCAATGTGAGCTAAATTCACAGGCTCGTCGTTAAAGTTTGTGAATTTATAGAAAAAAATAAATGCAGCTGTAGATAATTGTCGGTTTTTATAGATCAGATTGTAGTATAAATAACATCATTTGAATATTAAGAACAGCATACTGCAAAAATATACAAATCAGCCAGGGGGGGACACGAAGTGAAAAAGATTAATTTGACGATGCAAATCTTTATCGGTCTGGCTTTAGGTATTATTATTGGTGCCTTATTTTACGGCAATTCAGGGGTGGAAGTCTACTTAAAGCCAATCGGCGATATTTTCATCCGCTTGATCAAGATGATTGTCGTGCCTATTGTGATCTCAACGCTCATTATCGGCGTTGCCGGCGTGGGCGATATGAAAAAACTAGGTAAACTTGGCGGAAAGTCCATTCTGTACTTTGAGATTGTAACGACAGTCGCCATCCTGTTCGGACTGCTTGTTGCTAACCTGGTTCGACCTGGTGACGGCGTGGACATGTCCCACCTGGCGAAGAGTGATATCCATTCCTATGTGGAGACTGCAGAGAAGTCAGGCCATAGCTTTATAGATACGATTGTGCATATTGTTCCTACCAATGTTATTCAAGCTCTGGGCGAGGGAGATATGCTCGCTATTATATTCTTCTCCGTACTGTTTGGACTAGGGGTAGCGGCGATTGGTGACAAGGGCAAGCCTGTGCTGAATTTCTTTGAAGGCGTAGCCGACGCCATGTTCTGGGTAACCAATCAGGTCATGCGCCTGGCTCCGTTCGGAGTATTTGCACTGATTGGAACGACAGTGGCCAAGTTTGGGTTGGCTTCATTATGGCCGTTATTGAAGCTTGTTTTGTCGGTGTACGGCTCCATGGCGCTGTTCATTGTGATTGTTTTCGGAATTATCGCCAAGCTGTGCGGTACCCGTCTCTGGACCATGATTAAAATTTTGAAAAGTGAGCTGTTGCTTGCATATTCGACGGCCAGTTCGGAAAGTGTTTTGCCTAAGATCATGGAGAAGATGGAGAAGTTCGGATGTCCTAAAGGAATTACGTCCTTTGTCATTCCGATTGGGTATTCTTTTAATCTGGACGGTTCCACCCTGTATCAGGCACTGGCTGCGATTTTCATTGCCCAAATGTATGGTATTGATCTGCCAATCACGACACAGATCACGCTGGTACTAGTATTAATTATTTCTTCCAAAGGTATTGCAGGTGTGCCGGGTGCTTCCTTTGTCGTTTTGCTCGCTACGCTTGGAGCAGTGAACCTCCCGCTGGAGGGTTTGGCTTTTATCGCTGGTATTGATCGCATTCTGGATATGGCGCGTACGGTAGTTAATGTATTAGGTAACTCGCTTGCCGCTGTGGTCATGTCCAAATGGGAAGGCCAATATGATAAAGAAAAGGGCGAGGAATACGTTGCTTCAATTAAATAAGATATAACGAACTGAATAGTTGACAGAAAGAGCACTTTTGCGCAGTAATGCAAAGGTGCCCTTTCTGTTTCCAGACTTGTTAGAATTCTTCCTTTTTCGACATTTTTCGATGTTTCCTGTATGGAATTATAGGTATATGGACATGAAAAATAAGTCTTAATGCCTATGTAATTAACGATTTAATTATAATGATTCTTAATAAAATTCCGATATTAAATTATACCGTTTTATATATTGGCTTAGAAGGGAAGATCATATATGTTTCTCAAGAAAAATGAGTCTCAATCACTTGCTCCTTTAGTAGAAGAAAGCCGCAAACTTTCACAAAGAATACAGCAAAAAGATTATTCTGCTGTAATACAGGTTTCCTCAGCTTCTCCTGAGGTTCAAGAAATCGCAAACAATGTTAACCAAGCGATAGAGTCCATGAAAAATGATGCTCAACATGTTGATATCCGTTTGAAGCTTGTTACCAAGGCTATAGAGATTGGCTTATGGGACATGGAGGTCATTGCCGGTGATCCTGTCAATCCAAGTAATACGTTCACATGGTCAGAAGAATTCCGTTCTATGCTGGGGTATCAGAGCGAAAAGGACTTCCCTAATGTATTAGATAGCTGGTCATCTCGGCTGCATCCCGAAGATTATGACAGGTCTTTGGCAGAATTGTCTGATCATTTACTGGACTTTACGGGAAAGACCCCTTATGACGTACAGTATCGTTTGAGGCTGAAGCATGGAGAATATCGTTGGTTCCGGGCTACCGGAACGACGATCCGTGACCAGCAGGGAGTGCCGCTTCGGATTGCAGGCGCTCTGTTGGATGTGCACGATCAGAAGATTAAGTCTGAGGAGCTTCAGGCATTGGTTACAAGATACGATCTCATTAATCGTGTTTTGGTGGAGGCTCCTTACGATGTAAACATTATTGGAGGAGACATTGAGAATCCGGATAGTATATTTTGGTGGTCACCGCAATTCCGGGCTACGCTGGGCTTTAAGGATGAGCAAGATTTCCCAAGCAAGCTTAGCAGTTGGGCTTCAATTCTGTATCCTGAGGACGCCGAAATGGCGATTAAAGTTTTGAATGATCATTTAAATGATTATACAGGGCGCACACCTTATGAAATGGAATGTCGTTTGGTGCGTAAGAATGGTGAGCATCGCTGGTATTATTGCAGTGGAAAAACATTGCGCGATAGCAAGGGAGTGCCTATTCGGATTGCGGGTACCATTCGTGACATTACAATAGAAAAGGAAAAGCAGGCTATTGCGGATGAACTCACGCTCAAGATCCAGCATCTCTCCGATTCCATTACGGAAATGGTGAATGGTGTTAATTCGGTTAGTAACCAAGCGCAGGAGCTGGCTACGGCTCAGGAGCAATCGACAGACGCAGCGAATCAAGCCAAAGTCAGTGCAGAAGAGACACAAAACATTTCCAACTTCATTAAAGAGATTGCAAATCAAACGAATCTGCTGGGTCTGAATGCTGCCATTGAGGCATCGCGTGCGGGCGAGCAGGGGCGGGGTTTTGCGGTAGTCGCAGATGAAGTGAGAAAACTCGCTATTCACAGTGCTGATGCGACCGGAAATATCGAGACCAGTCTGGACGAAATGAAGACACTCATCGAGCGGATTTTGCACAATATCGGGAACATGTCTACGCTGACACAGACACAAGCCGCCCTAACTCAGCAAGTGAATGCATCTACGGACGAGATCAACAGCATGTCCAAAGCTTTGTTGGATTTCGCGAGAACGATGTAAGGCTTCATGTAGAAATGAGGCCGGGCCTAAGGTTCGGTCTCTTTACTGTTTTTGGAAGATGAACTATACTTTTTGAGGATCGATCTAAAAATCACCTCATAGTAACTTTATGTGGAAAAGAGGAACATACCTTGAGCTTACTTAGTTCAATATTGGTCGGAATTGTAGCTCTGGAACATGTGTACATTCTAATATTGGAAATGTTTCTGTGGACGACTCCGCGGGCGATGCGTACGTTCGGGACCTCGAAGGAGCTGGCGGAAGCAAGCAAATCCCTGGCAGCAAATCAGGGGCTGTATAACGGATTTCTGGCAGCCGGATTGGTGTGGGGCTTGTTCTATCCGGAACCTGTAATCGGGCGGCAAATCCAATTATTCTTTGTCATTTGTGTGGTAGTGGCTGCGGTATATGGTGCATTAACTGCCAACAAGTCTATTTTATTAAAGCAAGGTCTGCCTGCCATCCTGGCACTAATCAGTTTGTGGATATTCTGAAGACACTCTTAACGGGTGTCTTTTTTCTAGATTCGATCACATAATGTCTGGAATGCTAATGACAAGGGGAATAAACAGTTTTTGACCGATTGTAAATCCGACTATTCCGATTTATAATAAATTTATTACATACTAAGAGGACACGGGGGCTAGAGCGATGCGTCGTAATTTGACTGGTGTATTGGTATTCATTGTATTGATGTTGGTTGTAAGTGCATGCTCCGGCGGGAATTCTGGATCTACGTCTGAGACGAATGGGAATACACCCGGTACAGCTACCACAACAGCTGATAACGGACAGCCAAAAGACGGCGGCAGCCTGATCATTGGCGTACAAGCTGATCCGGTGGTGCTGAATCCGAACTATGCGGGTGATCGGGTAAGTCTGACGATAGACCAGGCGATATTCGCACCATTGTTTCAGGTGAACAATGGCAAAAAGACATTTTATTTAGCAGACAGTCTGACTCCTTCAGCAGACAAGCTGACTTATACACTAAAACTGAAAAAAGATCTGACTTGGCATGATGGCGAGAAGCTGACAGCTGACGATGTTGTTTTCACCATTAACAAAATTTTGGATGAGAAGCAGCACAGCTTTTTGAGAAGTAATTTTATGGTTAATGGCAAACCGGTTCAGGCGAGCAAGGTTGATGATACAACGGTGGATTTCAAACTTCCTCAGCCAGCTCCTGCTTTTGAGGCAGCACTGGTACAGGTATCCCCGATTCCGAAGCACATTTTCGAGAATGAAGCGGATATTGAGAAAAGTACAAAAAACAACTCTCCGGTTGGATCAGGTCCTTTCAAATTTAAAGAGTACAAAACCGGTGAGTACGTTACACTCGAACGGTTCGATAACTATGTTGGCGGAAAGCCGCATCTGGATTCAGTAACATACCGAATTGTTAAAGATTCAAATGCTGCGAATTTGGCCCTTCAAAATGGTGAGATTAATGTAAACTATCTCGATCCGCAAAATGTGGAGACCATTAAAGCAACAGATAAGTTTGACATTTTCCCTTACAGCGAAGGTCGCTTGGCTTATCTGATGTTTAATGAAAACAGTGATACGAAGCAGCTGAACAAAAAAGAAGTGCGTCAGGCGCTTTCTTATGCATTAAATCAGGATGAGTTGATTCAAGTTTCCTATGGCTCCAAGGATTATGCAGACACTGCAAAATCTGCTCTGACACAGGACGTACTGTATCACACGAACGACGTTGCATTTTTTAATAATGATGTGAACAAAGCAAAAGAGCTGCTGAAATCGGCTGGAGCTGAAGGACTGAAACTGCGCATTATCATTCCGGGCGGTAACAAGGTACAGGAAGCACAAGCACTCTATATCCAGCAGAAGTTAAAGGACATAGGCGTTCAGCTGGACGTGAACAGCATGGATTCATCGGCATGGTCGCAAAAGTTCGTCGATACGAATGCCAAGGACTTTGATCTGGCGATCAGCGGCTACATCATGGGGTATGACCCTGACGCATATCGTATTTTGTATAGCACCGGATCATCCTCCAACTATTCGCATTATTCGAATAAGGAAGTGGATAAACTGCTGGAAGAGGGCGCGGGTGAGTCGGATACGACTAAACGTGGAGAAATTTATAAAAAGGTACAAGAGCTGCTGGCTGAGGATGCTGTCATCTATCCGATTGCTTACACCAAGACTATTGTAGCCTTCGACAAGCAGTATGGCGGTATTGATCAGGCTGTGCTGAAGCCGGTCGTGATTTTCGAGGATTTGTCCAAAATTTATCACAAATAAGACAGGGTTTTCAAAAATAAGCTGGGCTAACCAGCTTATTTTTTTCGAAAACAGCAAGGGGAAGGGAAACGTATGAGACAACTCATCGCCAGAAGGTTGCTGCAAGTTATACCGATGCTATTTTTTGTGTCCATCGTCTGCTTCGGCTTGATCAAGCTGGCCCCAGGTGATCCGGTTCTCTCTTTTGTTACACCGAATATGCATCTGGAAGACATTGAACGAATGAGGCATAGCTTGGGGCTGGACCAGCCCGCTTACGTGCAGTACATATTATGGCTTAAAAAGAGTCTAACGGGTGATCTCGGCTACTCGCTAATTAATCACCAGCCCGTGCTGGATCAGATTCTCGACCGTCTCCCGGCTACAGCCGGGTTAATGGGCGCATCCATCATACTTGCTGTGCTGGTTGCCATCCCACTTGGTTTGACGGCTGCGGCGAATCGGAATCGCTGGATCGACAAGCTCATTAATCTGATGTCGTACATCGGGATTTCTGTTCCGCTGTTTTGGCTCGGTATTTTACTTATTTATTTGTTTGCGATTTATCTGCATTGGCTTCCGAGTACTGGGATGCGTACCATCGGTACGGACTCGGTGCTGGATGTGATCAAGCATGGGATTTTACCATGTTTTGTACTGGCCTTCGGTTTTCTGTCTGTGTATGTGAGGTACATCCGTTCCAGCACAATTACGCAGCTCAAGGAAGAGTACGTGCAGATTCAATACGCGTTCGGGTCTGGAAAAAGACTAGTTTTGTTTCGACATGTGCTCAAGCATGTGCTGCTGCCCATCATTACGCTGCTCGGAATGTCGGTTGCGGACTTGGTGGCTGGAGCCATTGTGACGGAGACGGTATTTTCCTGGCCGGGCATTGGCTCGCTGGGCATGACGGCGGTAAAAGGGATGGATTATCCTGTCATCATGGGGATTACTTTATTTTCCGCTCTGCTGCTGATCCTGGGTAATCTGCTTGCGGATATCTTGTACAGCATTGCGGACCCGAGAATTAAATCAACGAGGTGAATTCATGAATCGGAGCAAATGGCGCAACATCGGGATCGAGCTGATGACGAGCAAAATGGGCGCCGTCGCCCTCATACTATTGATTGTATTTTCGCTGGGGGCGATTTTCGCATTTTTATCGCCGCAGGACCCGAATAAGTTGAACGTGCTGGAGCGTCTCCAACCACCGGGAGCGGCACACTGGTTTGGAACGGATGATTATGGGCGGGACTATTTTACAAGAGCACTGTACGGCGGACGTGTATCATTGCTGGTAGGCTTCGCGTCCATGATTATTGCGACCAGTATCGGTGCAGTGGTAGGTATTGTGAGCGGGTATTTTGGAGGATGGATCGACAATCTGCTTATGCGGGTTTTGGAGCTGATCATGTCGATTCCGTCTTTCTTGGTTATTTTGCTGCTGAGTGTGTTTTTGAAGCCGGGCGTCGGCAATATCATTGTCATTATCGCCTTGCTCATGTGGATGAACATTGCCCGGGTGGTGCGGGCAGAGACAATGACGTTGCGTGAACGGGAGTATGTACTATACGCCAAAGCTTCGGGACAAAGTACGTTTGGTATTATTATGAAGCACATTGTACCTAATCTGATTCCGGTAATTATCGTAGGGGCGACGAACAATATCGCTTCAGCAATTATGATGGAATCGTCACTGAGCTTCCTCGGCTTTGGTGTTCAGCTGCCGAATGCTACGTGGGGCAGTATGCTGAATAATGCCCAAGGATATATTGCACAGGCCCCATATATGGCATTGTTTCCGGGATTGCTTATTTTACTGACTGTGTTGAGCTTTAATGTTTTGGGAGATGTGCTGCGTGTAGGCTTTGAACCCAAATTAGTAAAACGATGATTCATAGTTTCATAGATTCATAGTACAGGCCCATTACAAATGGCTCCAGGAGCGATAGGAAGGAGCGAAAACACGATGACAGAACATCTACTGTCCGTCGAACAGCTGGAGGTCTCGTTTTTCACTCGTGAGGGGGAGAATCAGGCAGTTCGAGGGGTTAGTTTTCATATTGATGCTGGAGAAACGGTAGGAATCGTAGGAGAATCCGGCAGCGGCAAAAGTGTGACAGCGAAAGCGATCATGTCGATGATAGCCCCGCCGGGCAAGCGGCTGAACGGCGATATCCGTTATCGGGGACAAAGTCTGACCGCTCTGACGGAAAAGCAATGGCGCAAAATACGTGGAAACCAGATTGCGATGGTCTTTCAGGACCCGATGACCTCGCTGAATCCGGTCAAAAAGGTTGGCTATCACCTGGTCGAGGTGATTCGCAGACATCGAGGACTGAGCAAGGAAGCGGCTACGCAAGCAGCTGTAGAACTGCTGCGACAAGTAGGCATTACCGAGCCGGAGCGCCGAATGAACCAATACCCGCATCAATTCAGCGGCGGGATGCGCCAGCGGGTGATGATTGCTATGGCGCTCTCGTGCAGCCCGGAGCTGCTGATTGCAGATGAGCCGACTACAGCGCTGGACGTGACGATTCAGGCGCAAATCTTGGAGCTGCTCAAGTCTTTAAAGCAGCAATCCGACATGTCGATTGCTCTAATCACCCATGATCTGGGCGTCGTCGCCCAGGTGTGCAGCCGTGTCATCGTGATGTACGGCGGCATGGTGATGGAGGAGGGACGCGTGGACGATATCTTTTATCGTCCGGGCCACCCGTATACGCAGGGCCTGCTGCGTTCTGTGCCCCAGCGTACGAACGGCTTCCGAGAGCGGCTGGTGCCGATTGAGGGCACGCCGCCGGACCTGCTGAACCCGCCATCGGGCTGTCCGTTCATGGAACGGTGCCCGCATGCGTTTGCCCGCTGTGTAGAGCGGCCGCCGATGATAGAGCTGCGCCCGGGTCAGCGAGCAGCCTGCTGGTTGAACGATCCGGAAGCAGGGCCTGCTGGAGTCTACGAGACGCCCGAAGCGGGCCATACGGAAGGGGGGAATAACGGTGAGTGAAGCAAATAATGTATTGAGTGAGCATCAGCCATTGGTAGAGGTACACCAGCTTAAGAAGCATTTTGTGACCGCAAAGGATTTGTTAGGGCGTAGCTCTGAGGTGCTCAAGGCGGTAGATGGCGTGAGCTTTCAAATCAAGCGTGGCGAGACGTTCGGACTGGTCGGTGAGTCAGGTAGTGGGAAATCAACGGTTGGACGCTGTCTGACACGGTTATACGATTATACAGAAGGTACGGTACGCTTTGACGGCCAGGATATTTCCAAGCTGAACGATAAACAGCTCAAGCCGCTGCGTCGGCGCATTCAGAGCATTTTTCAGGACCCATATTCCTCTCTTAATCCGGGTATGAACGTGCTTGACCTGATCTGTGAGCCGATGGATATTCACAGATTGCATCAGGGGAGTGAGCGTAAGGATGCCGTAGTGGCTTTACTGGAGAAGGTAGGGCTGAAGCGAGAGCATCTGTACCGCTACTCGCACGAGTTCAGCGGCGGGCAGCGCCAGCGGATTTCCATCGCTCGTGCTCTGTCCGTGAACCCCGAGTTCATCGTCTGTGACGAGCCGATTTCGGCACTCGATGTGTCCATCCAGGCGCAGGTCATTAACACGCTGGAGGATCTCCAGCAGGAGTTCGGGCTGACGTACCTGTTCATCGCCCATGACTTGTCGATGGTGCGGCATATTTCAGACCGAATCGGTGTGATGTACCATGGGCGACTGGTAGAAGTAGCTGATGCAGATGAATTGTATGAGCAGCCCGCTCATCCTTATACGCAGGCGCTGTTGTCCTCTATCCCTGTGCCTGATCCGAGAGCAGTCGGAGAGCGCGAGGGACTGGGGGGAAGCTTGGCCCAACCAGACGGTTCATTAGTATGGGACAAGGATAACAACAGTGCAACCGAGCTGAGAGAAATCAGTCCCGGCCATTATGTAGCATACCCGGTTAACCGTTAGGGTTAAGATCGGTTGTACGATGTGCATGACCCAAAGGAGGCAAAAAACGATGACTGAATCGACGAAAAGAGTACGTATTTCCCAATGGGACGCGCTCTTGCTGGAATCATTACGCTCTTTAGGCTGGTCCCAAGAGGAATTAATCCGTCGGGTGCAGCAAAATGAGCTGCCAACGGACGGACCATCCGATTTTGATTATACAGAGCTTGTCACTGGGCTGGCGTCCCAAGAGCCGGAGGTGTTTGTCAGCGCGGTAACGGATGGATATCAGATCAAGTACAATACGATCCGGGGCATTCGTTCGTGGATTGCCGTTGCGTTCGGGCGGGAGCCTGAGCTGTCCCTGGAGGAAGGAAGCGAAGCCGTTACATCCGAACTGACGAAGGCTGAGTATGATCGGCTTGGGCGGGTACTGTCATTAGGCTGGGTCATCCAGGAAGTACGTCCCGCGGAGGGCGAGACTTCAGGATTATACCGAATTGTACCTGCTTCACAGACGCATTAAATCCTGGGGATGAAGTAATATACTTTACCAGAAATTGAAACGAGCTGACGTGGAGGCCAGCTCGTTTTTTTATTGCAATTCTTCTTCATCTTTTTTATTCAGCATAACCAGACTATTGTGAATGATCCGTGTCATGCAGTAAAAGAAGGCCATTCTGGTGGTTTGCATAATAGCTCCCAACAACATGGACATCGATTCCATTTGGGAAAAATGTAAGATAAGAATCCGGTTAATAATTCCTTCACCAAACCAGACAAAATATAGCGGAACAATCATCTTTTGAATATAACGAGCTTTACGCCCCAATTCGGGGTGGAGCGCAAAGTACCTATAAATATGGGTGAATGTATTGGAGAATCCCCACAAGTTAATAAAAGGAATCATGCGAGCAATGGCTCCCACGGTACGAATCGGATAATCGGAATGTTTTTGCCGGATGGCTTTATGTACTTGAACTAGCCAGATCAGATAGGTTACAAAACACATGTAGTACAGAACAAAGCTAAAGACTGTAAATTTTTGCTCCAATTCGTATAGATGATCATAATAAAAATCATTTGCGTAAATATACACTAACGTAAAAATAAGGATAATAAATTCACCTATAGTGCCCACCGCTAGCAAGGCTTGGTGTACGCTGCCAGCTGTCTTGGATGGAAATGCTTTGGAATCTGATTCATTCAAGATGTACTTCCTCCCAGTCTAGTTGCTTCAAATACACGATAGCATCCTCCAGTGTTTCTACGGGGATAATGCGCAGCTTGAGTCCATGTTCCTTTTGGACTCGGGCAGCCTCTGCTTCGTTGCCTTCCTCCCCATACCATTCATAATCTGCCGGTACGAAAAATAGATCAACCTTTGCCGCCTCGGCTCCCAGCAGTTTTTGCTCCAGCCCACCGACCGATCCGACATCCCCGTATTCTTCCATCGTGCCAGTGCCTGCAATTTTGTGACGTCCGCGATCTGAAAAGTCGATGTTATTGGCTTCCTCATACAGTCCGATGCCTGTCATCAGACCCAAGGAATTCCCCGCAAGATCCTGCAAATGAGTCAATAGCTCCGCATAGCGAGCATCCTCCAATTTGCTAAGATTCGAGAAAGGTGTTGAATCACCACCTGTTTCGCTGTCTACACTTAATTCCGTCGCTGCATGTACAGCTTGCATAGCAGAATATTTTAGCGTGTCCGTCTCTGAAAGGTCCTTCAAATAAGAGTCCACTTCATCAGGGGCAATGGGTTCAAACTTAATCGCACCCCCGGATACATTTTCACTGGAATATACATTCCAACGCTCCAGGAGATTGTTAGCAATACCCGTTTGAACAGACGCAAAAAACACGCTTCCCTGAACGCCAAGATCTTTGACCGGATGCATTTCTCCTTGCAAAATATACTGTGCAGGCATAGGCCGTGTTCCAATAAAGGCGGCGATAGCCGGGATCAGCAGCAGCGCGAAAATGAGTATACGTTCTTTGTTAATGCCAAATATCTTTTTGAGGAGATATGGATTACGGCTTGGCACCTCATTCACAACCTTTCCAACTGTTCTCATACGGATATCATCGGTTGAAAAGATTAGAAAGGTTACATTTTTCACCATAAATGACCGATAAGAGTATAGTAGTATACATATTTTTAACGCTCTGCCAGATCACCGACGCTCTTTTTTTATGCTATATTTTATACATAAGGAAAATTAGAGAGCTGAGGTGCAGCATGACATCAATGACTATTGTCGAATCATCCGTCAAACCAGGATTAATGGCTTTTCAGGCAAGCACTGAAGATCAGGAGCAGGTTCAGGAGTTAATTTTAAAGACGGCCAGGTGGCTGCACAGCAAAGGCTCTACGCAATGGGGACGCTTATTAAAAGGAAAAGATGATCACAACCTAGGCGGCGCTATTGCACGTGGAGAAGTGATTATTTTCCGAGCATCAGAGGATCATGGCTTGGCAGGCGCAGTGATCTTGCAGCAGCAGCCCAGTGCATGGGACCGTAAGTTGTGGGGATTAGACGAAACGGATTCTGAGGGAGGAACCTCAGTATATCTGCATCGTTTGGTTGTGGATCGCGATAGCACCGGGAAGGGTCTAGGCCTTGAGCTGATGCAATGGATTGAACAAGGTATCCACTTTACAGGCAAGGATCGAATCCGTTTAGACTGTATTGCGGGCAATGACAAGCTTAGCGAGTTTTACAGACAATGCGGTTATACGTATATAGGCGAAACGAACGGCTATAATACTTTTGAAAAGATGCTAATAAAGATTTAGAAAACTGAATTATAGCTCAAGGAATACGAAAGAAGGAAGCAGGTGATCTGCATTCTTCTTTTTTTGTTGTGCAGCCTTTACTTTCCCTTGATCGCTGTCATATCAGAGTCCTCCAAAAGAGAAAATTTATATGAAAATGAAAATGGGGATATCGTGTCTCACCCTTCTACATATGATGATAGGGAAGTTTTGTAAGCGTTTTAAAATAGGAAGGCATACAACCAAGTGAAGCTACAGGAGGCGGTTAAAGTGGACGATTACATGAGCTGGATAAAGATTGGATTTTTCCTTATCGTTCTGTTTTTACTTGCAGCGGCATGCAGTACCTCTCCCAAAATAGAGAACACAGACGGGCAAAAAGTGCGGCTTACGATGCAGGTTTGGGGTAATCCTGCGGAGGTAAAGGTGTATCAGCGGGCACTCGATGCATTTGAAAAGGAAAACCCGAATATCGAGGTTAAGCTGGTGCCTGTACCGGGAGACCAATATGAGCAAAAGCTGTTGACACAGCTTCAGGGAAGTCGCGGACCGGATGTGTTTTATTCGTATGAACCGACGATTGCGCGTTTGATCGGGGCGAAGCAGGTACAGCCTTTGGGTGAGTTTTTAAAAAGTGATGCAAGTGATGTGAAGGCTGAGGATTTTCCAGAAGGATTGTGGGGACCGGCAAAGCGTGATGGGGAAATCTATGGGGTCACTCCCGACTCAAACCCGATGGTCATGTATTACAACAAAAAGGTATTCAAGGAAGCAGGCGTGAAGACGCCGCAAGAATACTATGACGAAGGCAAATGGAACTGGGATGCCTTTGAGGAGGCTACTTCCAAGCTGAAGGCAGCCGGAAAACAGGGTTATATTGCGGAAAACTGGTGGGCTCACTGGTATTCATGGGTGTGGTCGAATGGCGGTCAGATTTTTGATGAACAGGGCAAATATGTGCTGGACCACAATGAAAAGGGCAAGGAAGCCTTCAGTTTTATGTACGATATGGTGAAAAGGGGAAATGCCGTATATCTCGGATCACTTCCCAAAGGGCAAGGGGCTGACGCGATGTTCATGTCCAATCAAGTCGGTATGCTGGCGGCGGGAAGATGGCTGGAGCCCTTGTTTAATCAAAATAAAAGCCTCGACTTTGATTATATCTACTGGCCATCCAATACCGGAAAGAATGAGCCCGTTGCCATTCCGGTTGCCTATGTAGCTGTAAATAAAAATAGTCCGCATGTACAAGAGGCCATGAAGCTGGCAGCATTCTACGTCTCTGTGAAGGGGCAGGAGGCGCGGCTGGTTGAAGGTGGGAATGCCATGGGTACGCTTGCTGCCGCAGATGAGAGCATTATGAAAAAGGCGACCATTGAGCATTCAAGCTATTTGACCGAGGGACGTAACATAGGGCATGCTCATGGATCTGCTTTGGCCTATGATGCTCAGGTGCCGGGGTTGAACTCGGATATCACGGAGACCATCGACCTGATGTTCTTGGGCAAGCAGGATGCTGGGGCAACCATTGAAAAGTTGAATCAGATCATATCCAAGGCGGTCAAGTAGGCACGGGATGACCCGTGACCGGGGAGGAAGGTGACTAGATGCCGAAAAAGCATCAAGCGCTGTGGGGGCCTTATAAACAAGCAAGGAACGTCGATATTTTTAATGGTCATGAGATTACCAATCTTCCCGTGAGCAGAAATTATATTAATAACCTGCTTGAGGTATACTCAGATGATGTATTGCCGTGAATATTATGAATCATCAGAGAGGCATGCCCAAATGAATGGAGGGTGCCGCGAAACAGCTAATTTACAGCTGATTTGCGACACCCTCTTTTAGTTGTCCGGACGGAAATGTACTCGTATTTCATGCTGTTTACGTCATCAACATACTATCTACGCCAGTCCATTGAAATTTCTTCTGTACTATTTGATAATCTAGACACAACAAAAGAAACGATTGACTCATATTCAAAACTACGAAAGGAGAATGCGAGTGAAATAGACTTTTACGTTATGACGTCTTGGCAATCACTCAGGGCGAGGTGCGGCTGGCCCAAGCCCAATTGAGCAGAGCCAATTCAGCGCTACCTCATGCAGCACGTTGATGTTGTCTACCTGACAGTGTTCTAATCCGCCAAGTCGTCTATCCTCTATCGGGAAGAATGTCTTGTTTTTCGAACCCGCTTGCTCATAATTTTTCAAGGCTTGTGTCAGCGGATTTGGCTGAACCAATATCTCTTCCGCTCCGTGCATTACAAGAAGCGGACATTCTATCTGGTGGAGCACGCCCTCAAGATCATAGGCAAAACGCGGATTACCCGCAAAGTCCTCCAAGCTTTTTGCCCCCAGAATTCTCATGCCATGTGCGGCCAGACTCGGTGGCATCCATTTAAGCATTGCATCCCAATCAAAGGCGTGCGTACCGCCGTCGGAGATGACGGCAGCAATCCTGTGATCGAACGAAGCGAATCGCAAAGAGTCGTAAGCCGCAAAACTCTCACCGTGCACGATAATCTTATCGGGATCGACTTCCGGCCGCGTTAGAAGAAAGTCGATTGCTCGGGAATGGAAAGCCTCACTGTCCGCTCGTCTTCCTTTTCCCTTTTCGTACAGCGAGAGGCCGGTGCCAGGCTGGTCATAGACCAGAAAGTTATATCCACACGAAATAAAAGCGGGACCTAGCCAGAAATAGTTTTCAATGGACCACTCGTCGCCACCGTTGAGAGCAAAAAGGGTCGGCTTCGGACCTTTTATCCAGGAAGGGGAGAAGAAGTAACCATCCAGCTTGACACCTTCGTAATCGACTTGGATCTTCTCCGGTTGGACATCGAAGTACTTTCCGGCAGCTTCGAAGAGTTCATTTACTTTCTTAAATACACGGATTTTCTCGGTGTCATCATCCATCACCGCATATTCCGCAATTCTGTAGTAATTGCAGGCACGAATGTAGCAGTTTCGTGCTGTATACCAGTTTCCAGCCGTTTCGGCCTCCTTGCCGTGTCTTTCCAATGCCTGAGCCGTTATGAGCCATTCCCTGTGCCACGTATCTTTGTCATCGGGGTCAATTTTTTTGCAGGCCTCGTAGATCTCGGTGACATCCGTAGCACCGAGGCTTGCCATACCTAAAGCTTTGGTGACTTGGTATGACATCATGTAGTGATTGGGCCAACGGCTGAACTCAATTGACATTGTAACATCCTCCTTTTCCAGTTCTAGTGATTGTAGTTTTTTTACTACAAGTAATTTTTACAACACAAAGATAAAGCTTTTTTAAAAGAAAAATAAATGTTTGTAAAGAGAATATAAAAAATTATAAAACACTGAAAAAATAAAAAAGGCTGCTGCCTGGGTGTTCACACCTGGCAGTAGCCTTTAACTCCTGTAGTAAAAGAAAATGTGCACAAATAAAATCAGTGTTGTGCGGCCAAGGGAAGACTGAATCTTATCCCCAAACCGCCATATTCGGAAGGGTAGGCGCAAATTTCGCCCCTATGATGTTCAATAATGGATTTACAGCTTGCAAGCCCCAGCCCCAGTCCGCCCTTTTGGATTTGCCGCGATTTATCCACAGTGAAAAATTTGAGGAACAGAGAAGATATATCCTTTTCCGGCACTCCAATTCCATTATCCTCGATTTGAAAAAAGGCATACTGTCCTAGCGGGTATCCAGTCATATACACTTTCAGCTTATTTTTCCCTCCATATCTTACAGCATTGCTAAAGAGGTTGCCGAAAACCCGACGTATCATCGGTTCATTGACCATCAGCAATATATTTTCCGTAAATGAATGGCGGCAAGTAAGCTCGTTGTCAAGTCCTGCCAACTCATACTCATATTCAAGGGCAATGTTTTCAAATAATTTTGATGCTTTTACAGGTGTAGCTACCATAGATTCCAACTCCAGTTTTTCTTTGGTGAAGCTGGAAAAATCATTGATGAGTTCAACCATATATCCTGACTTCTTTTGAATCAAATCATAATATTCCTGCTTTTCAGTTTCTGGTAAATCCTTGTGCGTAGCCAGCAGTTCAGTAAAACCATTAATAGATGTCAAGGGTGTTTTCAAGTCGTGGGCAATTGCCGCGATCATCTCGATCTGCTCTTTGTGGGCGAGTTGAAGCCGGTGCTCCATCTTATTGAAGTGTTTATAAAGTTCTCCGATCTCGTCATTACTTCTCAGAGCTAGCGGAGGCAGTGGATGTACAATATTTACTTCTTCAAGCCTGGTATTCAGAAGCTGAATGGGTTTCTCTATGCAAAAATGAATATAGATAATCAGAATAATAAATATGAAACAGGCAATTGCAAATATGGGCAGGAGCAATGCTATATATCGCGAGTCCAGCAATGAACTGCGTATAGGGGAATATACTGCAAAGACAAGCTTCAGGTACATTCCAATCGAAAACATGAATATTATAAACATCAGCAGGAACAAAAGAGGAAGCTTTATTTTCAGTTTCATACTATTGCTCTCTTTCCGTGTATTTATATCCTATGCCCCATATTGTTTTAATAAAGTCATATTCAGGACCAAGTTTCTTACGGATATTTTTTATATGAACCGTTACGGTATTTATTTCTCCGTATTCGTCTCCCCAGACGTTTTCATATATCTGTTCACGAGTCAATACATTATTGGGGTGGCGCATGAGGATAGACAGAATCTGAAATTCCTTCGTTGATAAGTCGAGCTTCCTGCTATTCAGGAATGCTTCAAACGTCTTATCGTTCAAAATGAGCGGAGAATCCGCCTTTTCGTTACTGGGACTAAGTTCATCCCACTCTTTAAAAAGCCTGTCCACTTTTCTGAAGTGAGCCTTTATCCTGGAGACAAGCTCCTGAATACTGAAAGGTTTGGTCATGTAATCGTCTGCTCCTATTTCGAGCCCGACGATTTTATCAATGTCCTTATCACGCGCACTTAAAAACAAAATTGGAACATTATAAGAATTTCGGATACTTCTGCAGACATCAAGTCCATCCATATCAGGCATTACTATATCAAGAATGATGAAATCGATGTTATTTTCTTCCAATGCAGATAAGGCTTCTTCCCCAGAATATGCCGAAATTATTGCAAATTGCTCGTATCTTAAACTCTTTGTGATGAGTTTTACGATTTCTTCATCGTCGTCTACAACTAATATCGTTTTTAGCATATTTATACCTCCCAGCCGCTTTAAGTGGACTGAATTTATAAAACAAGAGCCGCATGATCCTCTCGCATTGAAAAAAGTAGCGTTCAAAGCGTCTCTGCGGTCGAGCTATGCACATATTCCAGCTTGAAGACCTGCATATAGCTTTTGACGTAATGTCCGGGAGTGTGTCTAATCAAAAGACGGTGTGAAAAGGCTGAAAACCATCACAAGTTTTGGTTTTCAGCCTTTTCCGATAAAGTCCATCCGAGCTACGCACTCCACGTGACTTTGATAGGACTCAAATGGGAAGATCATGAAACATGGTATACCTCAAATGGGTATTCCGCTCCAAATCCCTTACTGATTGAAATCAGTAAGGGATCATGGCTCTATAGTAACAGCTATTATCGTAATGTAAAGGGAGATGTAACGCACATTTTGGATTACACCAACCCTTCGGGTTTTAAAACTCCGAGAACCTTTGGAACAGGAGATGGCGATTTTTCGTATGGCTACTCCTTTTTGTATTTTTTTCGGTACTGTAGCGGGGTGTGCCCGGTAAGATGCTTGAATACACGACCAAAGTGAGCGATGCTGTCAAAACCCGTTTTTTCAGCAATGGAAGTCACTTTCCAGTTTGTTTCTCTCAGGTACACACGAGCCTGCTGGACCCGCACATCTTGAAGATATTCTACTAAGGTAAAACCTGTTGTCTGCTTGAAAATACGGCACAAATACGTGCTGCTAATATAAAAATGATCAGCCAGCTGATCTAGTGACAGGCTCTCGGCATAATGAGCATGCAGGTATGCGATGACTGAGTACACGCGTTGCTGCTTTTCGCTACGTTCCGGTGCAATGGTATCGGCAGTGGCCGATTGTATGCGCCGGATGCGGATAAGGAGCTGGAGTAGCAAGCTTTGGAGATATAGTTGGCGGTAGGCATGTTCTTGGTAGTATTCATCCAGCATTTGCTGGAATAGATGCTCCAGCTCGCATTGTTCTTCCGCGGAGGGGCGAAGCAGAAAGCTTTTTTCTGGCAGAAGAGGCTGGTTCTGATCGCTGGAGGGAGAGACAGTCATTGGCGAGGCTGCAAATTCTTCATCAAAGTTAATCAAAATCCGTTCATGGCTACCGCTACCCTTGTTACTTGTACGGTGAAAATCATGTTTGCTAATCCAAATCAGATCGCCCTTCTGGAGCGCGTATACCCGCTGATTAATGTAGTAGTAACGCTCTCCTGCCAGCAAATAATAGATTTCGTGCGCTTGGTGGACATGGTCGGCGGACATGCTGAATGGCACCGTCCGTAGCGCTTGCTCAATGGCAAAGCGGGGTGTAGCGATCATATCGATAGTCTCCTTTAATGAAAGAATACATAAGGATAATATATGTATATTTTTTGGGAAAAATCATAATAAAAGCGAAGATTTCGCTCTTTCTTATACTATAAAATAAAAGCAATTCATGTAAAGGGTGTGAGCCAATTGGCTAAAATCAAATATGCGCTTGTGGGTACCGGAGGAAGAGCCGAATTTTTTTACGGTGAAGTTGTTACCGTTTTCAAAGATACCTCGGAGCTGATCGCGTTCTGTGACGTCAATCAGACGAGAATGGATTATGCCAATCAGCTGTTGCAGGAGAAATACGAGTATGAGCCGATTGCGACCTATAAAGCACACGAGTTTGATCGGATGATCGCGGAGACGAAGCCGGATATCGTCATTGTCACGACCATTGACCGGGTGCATCACCGGTATATTATCCGGGCGATGGAGCTGGGCTGTGATGTCATTTCTGAGAAGCCGATGACGGTGGATGAGGACAAATGCCAAGACATTCTGGATGCCATAGACCGCACGGGACGGAAGCTGCGCGTCACCTTTAACTACCGCTATGCGCCGCATAATACGAAAATCCGCGAGATTATTATGGACGGAACGCTCGGAGAGGTGCTGTCAGTCAATTTCGAGTGGTTGCTGAATACACAGCATGGCGCAGATTATTTCCGTCGGTGGCACCGTGACAAGCGCAATAGCGGTGGTCTGCTAGTGCATAAATCGACGCATCATTTTGATCTGATGAACTTCTGGCTTGGCTCGAAACCGGAGACGGTGTATGCGATGGGAGATCTGAAATTTTACGGCCGGGAAAATGCGGAGCAGCGTGGCGTGACGGAGTTTTATCAACGGGCTTACGGCAGCAAGGCAGCGGAGAATGACCCCTTTGCGCTACACCTGGACCGTAATGAGCATCTAAAAAGTATGTATCTGGATGCTGAGCATGAGGATGGCTATGTGCGGGATCAAAGCGTATTTGGCGACAATATCAGCATAGAAGACACGCTGAGTGTCATGGTGAAGTATCAGAACAAGACGGTGATGAACTATTCACTGAATGCTTATATGCCTTGGGAGGGCTTTATCATCGTATTTAATGGCACGAAGGGACGGATGGAGGTTCGGGTATCCGAGCAATCCTATGTTAATTCCGGTGGCAGCAAGGCAGATGAGGGTGCGCTCAAAGAGAAGACTATCACCATCTATCCCCACTTTGCAGCACCTTATGAGGTCGAGGTAGAAGAAGGCGTAGGTGGTCATGGCGGAGGAGATCCAGTTATGCTGCGGGATATTTTTGATAAGCCGGCAGAGGATCGGTTTCATCGTGCGGCCTCACATATCGACGGTGCATGGTCCATTTTAACTGGCATCGCCGCCAACCGCTCTATGCGTACAGGTCAGCCAGTGAAGGTGGAGGAACTGGTGCGCTTGTAATGAGTAGTAAATTTAATACCGAAAAGACCCCTCTAACTAGATTGAACAGAGGGGTCTTATTTTGGTATTCAAATATAGAATGCACCTTACATCTTACGGCACTTTATTTTATTATTTATCAGCAGTCAGTTCCCGGGTTCCCAGTTGTTGTACAGGACGATGGTTATCGGGGAAAATGGCAGCAAACTGGTTGATTTGGTCTGCGGACAATTCAATAGGCTGCTCCAGCACTGTCCAATTTACATGTTCTGTGCATGGCGGGGTAGTCAGCGATCCGTTGTAGCGAACGGAGTGCAGGTCTTTTGGCAGCAGCGCAGCGAGATTTATTTCTTCATCCAGAGCCGCTTCTTGGGAAATATCCTTCGGCAGTTTGGACCAAATGCGGTTGAAAGCCTTGTTTTCTTTGCCACTTTGGATAAGGACCCCTAAGACAGCTGTGCTTCCGTTGTCGCTTTGATGGACAAAATGAAGCTCCATTTCAGCATTTTTACCATCAATTTGATGTTCGCTCGGGTGGTGAAAGTGAAACTGCTTTAAAGTGAATTTAGTACCGTCCAGCATGATGTTATTGCTGGCATCGGCAACATTGATTTGCACAGTGTGCCCATTATTCAAAATGGATGCTTTCGTTTTAGTGTAATGAACTTGCAGCGGTTGCTGTGTTTGCGATGCTTCCAGATGGGTATGCTCTATATTGACAGGAGATTGTTCGTGGCCGTTACCACAAGCAACAAAATCTTTTTCCAGCTCTCCCCAATGTTCCGGTCCCTGATCTCCTTCATAGGACCAGTGTGGGCCTTTCTGAACAACTGCATGAGCGTTGTTAACTGATGAGGATGAAGTGCTAGTGGTACTAGAAATGGCGGGCTGTGAATTGCATCCTGTTACCGATACAGCCAAGATAATGGCAAATATGCTGAACAGGCAACCTTTCCAGTTTTTTTTCATGTTTCTTTATCCTTCTTCCAAAATAGAATATGTGAAACTTTTTACATTGTAAATTATTGTACAAAGTTCCTACAAGGGTCCAAGGACTTAGAAAGAAGCGTTTTTGGATTAAATAGTTTTAAGTTAGATTTATATTTGTCCTTTTTGGGCAAAAATTACTATAATAATGAGTGTACATTACAAAATAATTCCATATCTATTTAAAGGAGAGATCTACATGAAAGCAGCAATTGTTACAAAAGACAAGAAAGTCAGTATAGAAGAGAGACCTTTGCGTTCCTTGAAGCATGGAGAAGCGTTAGTCCAAGTTGAATACTGCGGAGTTTGCCACACAGATTTACATGTGAAAAATGCAGATTTCGGTGATGTCACAGGCAGAGTTCTAGGGCATGAAGGTATTGGAAAAGTCATTGAATTAGGTGAAGGAGTAACCAGTCTTAAAATTGGTGATCGCGTAAGTATTGCCTGGATGTTCGAAAGCTGCGGTCATTGTGAATATTGCCTAACTGGGCGGGAAACGCTGTGTCGTGAAGTTAAAAATGCCGGATATACGGTAGACGGTGCAATGGCAGAGCAATGTATTGTCACAGCTGACTACGCGGTCAAGGTACCAGATAGTCTTGATCCTGCCGCTGCAAGTAGTGTAACTTGTGCAGGGGTTACAACATATAAAGCAGTTAAAGTAAGTGAAATCAAACCAGGCCAATGGATCGGTATCTTCGGCATTGGCGGCTTGGGTAACCTGGCGGTGCAATATGCCAAAAATGTATTCAATGCTAAAGTTGTAGCCTTTGATATCAGTGATGAAAAACTAGAACTGGCCAAACAAATTGGTGCTGACTATACCGTTAACAGTATGAAAGAAGATCCGGTCGCCCGAGCCAAGGAGTTAACAAACGGTTCTGGTCTGGATGCAACCGTAGTTACTGCTGTTGCCAAAACACCTTTCAACCAGGCCATCGACGTTGTAAAAGCTGGCGCGCGTGTTGTAGCTGTAGGTCTTCCAACCGATAAGATGGATCTGGACATTCCTCGTCTGGTTCTGGACGGCATTCAAGTTATTGGCTCCTTGGTCGGCACTCGTGAAGACCTTAAAGAAGCGTTCCAGTTCGCTGCAGAAGGTAAAGTCGTCCCTCTTGTACAAAAACGTCCGCTCGAAGACATTAATGAGATCTTCGAGGAGATGGAGCAGGGCAAAATCCAAGGACGCATGGTCATTGATTTCACAAAATAAAATAATGCCCCATTCGTAACCCTTGGAATTTGGAGAAAGAGGAAGCGCCTGCTGATGTATTGCAGGCGCTCTTTTTGGCTTTACAGCTTATTCAGAATGTTATCTTCCAAAACCGCAGATTTATCCCCATATTCTTTGATGATATGTCTTTCTCCCCAGGCACAAAGAGAATCTAAAATGCTTTTCAGACTACATCCATATTCACTAAGCTCGTACTCCACTTTGGGTGGAACCTGATTATAGCTAATCCGATTGACAATGCCGTCTTCCTCTAATTCACGAAGCTGCTGAGTCAGCATTTTTTGTGTTATGGAAGGCATCATCCGTTTTAATTCGCTTGTCCGCATCTTTCCATGTGTCAAATGACACAGAATCACGCATTTCCATTTCCCCCCGATCACCTCTAACGTCGCCTCAACAGAGATATTGTATTTTTTCTTCCCCAATGCCGATCCCTCCATGTGTATCGCTTTTCTGTTATACATACCTTAACATCCTGTTTTAATCAAAAAGGACTTTATTTAGGGTACTTTTTGGTACCTATATCACTAAAAAGTACGTACTGTTCATAATTGCTTGAATAACTCATAATAACATCTGTTGGTTGAAGATTTCTATAGATAGGAGGGAAAAACATGTCGCCAGAATCAAAAGGAAGTATATGGCCATTACTGGCTCTAGCCGTAAGCGCCTTTGCGATTGGGACAACTGAGTTCATCAGCGTGGGACTGCTTCCCCTCATTACTGAAGACTTGCACATATCTGTAACGATGTCCGCACTAACTGTAACGCTGTATGCATTAGGAGTTACCATCGGGGCACCTGTCTTGACCTCATTAACATCAAGTGTTCCCCGTAAAACGTTGCTGCTGTGGATCATGATTATATTTATTGCAGGTAACAGCCTTGCTGCGGTCTCTAGTGGAATTGCCTTGCTGCTGATTGCACGTGTGATCTCGGCGTTCGCCCATGGGGTGTTCATGTCCATCGGTTCCACCATCGCGGCCGATCTTGTGCCGGATGATCGTCGAGCGAGTGCGATTTCCATTATGTTCTCCGGGTTGACCGTAGCCACAGTCACAGGTGTACCTTTGGGTACCTATATTGGGCAGCAATGGGGTTGGCGGGCTGCATTTATGGCGATTGTGGTCGTCGGTGTAGTGGCACTCATCGCCAATCTGATTCTGCTGCCATCTACACTGCGCAAAGGGAACAAGACTCCTTTCCGCGAGCAGGTCAAACTGGTTACCAATGGTCGCTTGCTACTTGCATTTATCATTACAGCTTTGGGGTATGGAGGCACATTTGTGGTGTTTACTTATTTATCTCCATTACTCCACGACATAACCGGATTTCAGCAAAGTACGGTAACGTTTATTCTTTTGCTGTATGGAATTGCGATTGCCATCGGGAATGTCATTGGCGGAAAAGCAGCAAACCGTAAGCCGCTTTCAGCTTTGTTTTACATGTTTCTGATTCAAGCAGTGATCCTTTTTCTCCTGTTGTTCACGGCACCTTTTAAAACGGCAGGACTGATTACGATCTTCTTTATGGGATTGCTTGCGTTTATGAACGTGCCCGGGTTACAGGTATATGTAGTCATGTTAGCCGAACGGTTTGCACCCAAAGCTGTCGATGTTGCCTCTGCTGTTAATATTGCTGCTTTCAACGCAGGGATAGCCATCGGAGCTTATGTAGGCGGAATTGTAACGGATTCACTCGGTCTCATTCATACAGCCTGGATCGGGAGCATTATGGTTTTCGTTGCGGTCCTGCTCACAGGCTGGAGTCGTATGCTCGAAAAAAGGGATACAACTACCATTACAGGTTAAAGCTTTTAAAAAATAGAGAGGAAGATACAAAATGACACAAAACTTACAAAGCACAACATTGTTAAACAACGGAGTTCGTATGCCTTGGTTTGGCATCGGGGTATTTAAAGTGGAGGAAGGTTCGGAGCTGGTCGATGCTATAAAGGCTGCTGTAAAGCATGGCTACCGCAGTATAGATACAGCTGCAATCTATGCGAATGAAAGCAGTGTAGGGCAGGCTATTCAGGAAGCCCTTCAGGAAAATAATCTGTCCAGAGAAGAACTGTTCGTCACGTCCAAAGTGTGGAATGCAGATTTAGGCTATGAAGAGACAAGAGCAGCTTATGAAGCCAGTCTGGATAAGCTGGGTCTGGAATACCTGGATCTATATCTGATTCATTGGCCAGTTCAGGGAAAGTATAAAGAAGCTTGGAGAGCGTTGGAATCCTTGTATAAAGAAGGACGGATTAAGGCAATTGGAGTCAGCAACTTCCAGATTCATCATTTGGAAGATCTCATGAAAGATGCTGAAATCAAGCCAATGATCAATCAGGTGGAGTTCCATCCACAATTAACCCAAACCGAGCTGTTGCAATTCTGTCAAAGGAACGACATTCAAATGGAAGCCTGGTCCCCGTTAATGCAAGGCCAATTGCTGGATCATCCGGTACTGCAAGACATAGCGACCAAGTACGGTAAATCGGTGGCGCAAGTGATTTTACGCTGGGATGTGCAGCAGGGAGTTGTCACCATTCCCAAGTCTACCAAGGCGCATCGGATCGTCGAAAATGCCGATATTTTTGACTTCGAACTGACGCGCGAGGATATGGATCGAATTCAGGCGTTAAATGCCGATCTTCGGGTAGGTCCAGATCCGGATAACTTTGATTTTTAAAATTACGTTCATCATGAGACGCCGTTTCCTTCTTCACTGAAGGGACGGCGTTTTTGCATGATGGGTCTGGAGCCACAGCAATCCAATCCCGCCATATGGTATTATAGGGTTATGTGAAAAGAGACGTTTTGGAAGCTTGTGAATACGAAAAATCTCCGGGGGACTTCATGAATAAGACGATTGCAGATATAGCCCAAATGGCTGGTGTATCCAAGAGCACGGTATCCCGTTTTTTGAACGGCGGGTCTGTCAGCGTGGATACGAAACGAAAAATTGAAAAAGTGGTTAAAGCCACGGGCTATGTGCCCAATGCCTTTGCCCAGAGTCTTAAGGCGAAGCGGACCAACATCATCGGCACCGTTGTGCCGCGTCTGGATTCTTTTGCGACATCTCATACGCTGATGGGGATTGATGAGGAACTGCGTTCTCAGCATTATCAGATGCTGATCTCCAATACGAGCCAGGATGTACAGCGTGAAATCGAAGCCATTTATGAGCTGGGCCGACAAAAGATTTCGGGTATCATTTTGCTGGCTGCTCAAATTACAGACGACCATCTGACCGCGATTCGTGACATCGGTATTCCAGTGTTGCTGGTGGGCCAGCAGCACGAGCAGCTTCATAGCCTTATCCATGATGACTATCGTGCAGGATATGATATTGGCACGTACGTTTTGTCTCAGGGACACCGCGAAATTGCCTACGTTGGTGTTACTGAAAAGGATGTTGCCGTCGGTGTGCAGCGCAAGGAGGGCTTTAGGCAGGCTGTACGCGATGCATTGCCTACTGAGTCTTGTACGGACGATGCGATGCAAGCAGCAGGGTATGATATCAGATACTATGAGACCGGATTTAAAATGTCCGATGCACGGATTGCTGCATCCGCCATTTTGGACCATTTCAAGCCATCGTTAATGGTGTGTGCTACGGATAATATCGCGCTGGGCGTAATCAATGCGGCTTATTCCAGAGGGATTGTTATCCCGTCGGATTTGTCGGTAACTGGCTTTGGGGGATACGATATTACGGAGGTCATTCACCCTGCGCTGACAACCGTCCAATATCCGTATATGGAGGCTGGACGTGTAGCAGCGCAAAATATTATGCGGCTGGTAGAACATAAATCGGTAGAAAAAGTGACGGTCATGAATTATTCCCTGATCGAAAGAGAAAGCGTTGACAAACGCTGAACAAGTGGATTATAATTTCTTCGAAACCGGTTCCATAGCATTCGGGCATAAATGGAATCGGTTGCAAATCCATGGATGAGTATATTTTTTTAATCGTATGGGAACCGGTTCCGATAGAATATTTTTTTCATTGAGTTGGAACCGGTTCCTGAAGCGAAGTTTTAATAAAAATGAGGTACACCTATGAAAATGACAAGAGAACAAAAGTATCGAATGATCGAGCAGGCAGAGCCCGGTGAAATAGCCAGCTTGGAGGAGAAAGTGGAGCAATGTCACTGGCGGCAGGCATTTCATATCCAGCCACCGACAGGTTTGCTCAATGACCCCAATGGCTTTTCATATTACCAAGGTGAATACCACTTATTTTATCAGTGGTTTCCGCTCGGAACGGATCATGGGATGAAATATTGGTATCACCTGAAATCCAAAGATTTGGTCACATGGAATAGTGCGGGCATTGGCATCGCACCTGGGGATTATTTTGATTCACATGGGGCTTACTCGGGCAGCGCACTGGAGCATGAGGGCAAATTATATATGCTGTATACGGGAAATGCACGAGATGAAGACTGGATCAGACATCCTTATCAATGCATGGCTGTTATGGATGAGAGCGGTCACATTACCAAATGGGAGCATCCTGTTATTGCCAATGTGCCAGAAAGCTATACAGACCATTTTCGTGATCCCAAGCTATGGAAAGACGGCGATAGCTTTTACTGTGTGATTGGTGCCCAGAGAACGAATTTAACAGGCTGCGCCGTCCTCTACCGATCAACCGACCTTCATTCATGGGAGTTTGAGGGAGAATTGTGCACAGGGCTGGAGTCGTTTGGCTACATGTGGGAATGTCCGGATTATTTTGAACTGAACGAAGCGGGTGTCTTGATCTTTTCTCCTCAGGGCTTGGAGCCTTCCGGGGATGAAAATCACAATATTTATCAATCGGGCTACGTAATCGGCAAGCCGTTAGATACCGGTACAAGAATACTGGAGCACGGCGCATTCCACGAGCTCGATAGAGGCTTTGACTTCTATGCGCCACAGACGATGATTGACCCGCAGGGGCGGCGTATTATGGTGGCATGGATGGGGCTGCCGGATATCGACTATCCCACAGATCCGAACGGATGGGCTCATTGTCTGACATTACCAAGGGAGCTTACGCTTCATGAGGGCACACTCTTGCAGCGGCCGATCCCTGAGCTGACTACGTTACGCAGAAATCGTGAGGATCGGGTAGCTGACACGTTATTCTCAGAGAGCAAAACCTATGAAGGATTTACAGGTACGGCCTATGAGCTGATCTGTGAGGTAGATCTTTTAAGCGCTAAGGTGTTTGGTATTGAGTTCCGTGCGAGTGAGACTGAGAAAACGGTGATTAAATATGATGCCATCAGTCGCAAACTAGTATTGGATCGTTCGCAATCAGGTGTGCCTGTAGCCACTTCGTATGGTGAGGTACGGCAGTGTTCATGGGATAAAGATCATATCAAACTTCATTTGTTTGTAGATACGTCTTCAGTTGAGATTTTCGTCAATGATGGGGAAGAGGTGTTCACCAGTCGTATTTTTCCGCATCCAGAGAGTGACGAAATACGCTTTTTTGCCGACAAGGGAGAGGCTCTCTTCCAGGCGGTAAAATGGGATTTTACATGAGTAGGCTAAAACATCAAGTGGATCGTTAATCATCAAACATAACGGAATCAACGAGAGGATGAACATCATGGCGGAGAACAGAGAAATAGCTAAAGAAGTGATCCAGGCAATCGGTGGGCAAGAAAATATTGCATCTTTTGCTCATTGCGCGACGCGCTTGCGGATTATGGTGCATGACAAGGAGAAAATTGATCAGAAAAAAGTTGAGGAGATCGACAAGGTCAAGGGTGCTTTCTTCAATTCCGGGCAATATCAGATTATTTTTGGTACAGGTACGGTAAATCGAATTTTCGAAGAGGTCGAAAAGCTTGGCGTGACTGGTTCATCTAAAGAAGAGGTGAAGAGTCAGGCGAAAAAGGAAGGGAACGTCTTCCAGCGCTCCATCCGTACCTTTGGCGATGTGTTTGTACCGATTATTCCTGTACTGGTTGCTACGGGGTTGTTCATGGGGCTACGTGGCTTGCTCACTCAGCCGCAAATTCTCGCTCTATTTGGCATGACCCCACAGGATATTTCACCCAATTTTCTATTATACACACAAGTATTAACGGATACAGCCTTTGCTTTTCTACCAGCGTTAGTCGCATGGTCAGCCTTTAGAGTATTCGGCGGTAGTCCAGTGCTGGGTATCGTTCTCGGTCTGATGCTGGTAAACCCGGCCTTGCCCAACGCTTATAGTGTTGCGGACGGCTCAGCCCACCCGTTGACGATGTTCGGATTCATTCCTGTGGTGGGCTATCAAGGCTCAGTATTGCCAGCTTTCTTCGTGGGCTTGATCGGAGCCAAGCTGGAGCGGGCGCTGCGCAAACGGGTGCCTGAAGCGCTAGATCTGATTCTTACACCGTTTTTAACACTGTTGATCATGATCACCCTGGGATTGTTTGCCATCGGTCCGATTTTCCATTCACTCGAAGAATGGGTGCTGCACGGAACAACGTTTGTGCTGGATTTGCCTTTCGGTATTGCAGGGATTGTCATCGGTTTCTTGCATCAGATTATCGTTGTTACAGGTGTGCATCATATCTTTAATTTCTTGGAGATTCAACTGCTTGAAAAGAACGGCGTAAACGCCTTTAACGCCATCATTACCTGCGCTATGGCTGCTCAAGGTGCTGCCTGTCTGGCGGTTGGACTGAAAACGAAGAATAGCAAGCTGAAAGCGTTGGCACTTCCTTCCTCGTTGTCTGCTTTTCTGGGGATTACGGAGCCGGCTATTTTCGGGGTAAACCTGAGATACATGAAGCCTTTTGTCATGGGCCTCATCGGTGGGGCGGTTGGCGGTTTTATCGCTTCGGTCTTCCATTTGGCGGCTACAGGTATGGCAGTTACGGTCATTCCAGGCACGTTGCTCTACATGAATCATCAGCTTCCGCTTTATATTTTGGCGAACTTGGCTGCTATGGTTGTAGCTTTTGTCCTGACCTGGATGTTTGGCTACAACGATAAAATGTTGGAAGAGGTCAAAACAGCGGGTTCTTCTAATTAATATCACCCAAGTAATGCGAATACACGCAGATTTATACGCGTAATTATAAATATGATGGTCGTTCTATATGGAACGCTCTTGGTCCCTAATCAAAAAGGACTGCTAGAGCAGGGTTCCAAGTGGAGCGACCATTTTTCCATTAAGCATGGATGGTTATTCGCAATTTAGGCCTTTTATTGCAATGCAGTAGTGCTGCATCATCTAATTATTGATATAAGATTGTACCCAATTTTTATTCTTCATCTCCTGTTTGATAATTTTATAAGTTAAACAGATGACCCCTATATGCTTGGCCAACAACTGATAGTTTGGGTATTTGCTTATGTGTGGAATTGAATGTATTGTATCATCAGAATCTCGAATATTCAAAAAAATGTAACATTAATGTAAAAATTTCAAAAGATATATATTCAAGGGAGGGTGATTGTACTATTATACAATAGTTGTTAAAATTTAGCATTGGGAGGCAGTTATTTGTGAAAAAATTTCTTGTAACTATGCTAGTTGTTATGTTGGTAGCAATCGGGCTGAATCCTTCAAGTTCTTATGCAGATTCATCCTCATCTGCTAAAGACTCTTCTAACCAGTCCCTATTCCCGCCGTATTCTTCAATTGTTAATTCTGATACGCTCTTGAGCGGTTTGACGCTTGAAGAGTATAATGAAGCTATAACAAATGCAGTACCACTAGAGTCAGTAATTGTAAAAAGCGAAAGCGATAAAACTCAATCAATCGAGAAGATTTCTCCCATGACCCTGACATCTTGGGCATTTGACCACCTTGCTAAGCACGATGGATATTGGACTGATAAGTTTTATGTCGATTATGCAATAACTATGCCTATAAATGTGGTGCAGTGGGGAGATGATAGTTCTTGGTCACAACCCGATGTAGGTTATACACTTGTGAATAAAGATTATTTGGGCAAGGTTCACTTGGTTTCCGGAAGATATACAGGCACAAATACAAAGTTTGAAATCAAAGCACCAGGACCTGGGACATATCAAATATTAGTAAATAATTTAAATGACTACACTATTTCTGGAAATGGATTCATTGGCTATTAATTTTTTTAACTAGATTACTTTTAGAAGGGAGGAGTGAGAGTGAACAAGCGATTCAGAACGGTTGTTATTGTCTTAAGTCTAACTGTCGTTGTCGGAGGGGCGGTTGCCGTCATCAAAAGTCAGACTTTTGCAGACAGTAGTACGCTTCAAACCAAAACTAACAATGAGCCTGACTGGCTAACGCCTGAAAAAAAGAAGGAAATAAATGAAAAAGTGTTTTCTTCACCAGCGGAAATTTTACACTCAAAACATGGGGATTTTCTCCCTGTCGAAGTTCCGAATGAGTATCCAAGTGATGAAGTTGCAAATCGGGATAATCAAGAGCAGATAACAGCTGAGACAAAGCAAGTTATCGTGAATAATTTTGTTTACGAAAAAAAAGATGGGAAAAACTGATTTTTCCTGGAACGCTCATAAAAATGAGCGTTCTTTTTTATTTAGAGTATATTCCCAAACTCAAGCCAACCAGATCGTGATTAAATTGCATGATATTAGACGTTCAATATTGTTAAAGAGCATTTTGCCCGACGGCTCCTTGTAGGAAAACGAGTCGCAACCACATTGTATCTAGGCGTGAATGGCTAAGTGAGCGTTCTCTTTCTGAAGATGCACCAAGATCGTGTTTTTATTGTCTTCCCACAACTTTATTTCACTAATAATTAGTCTTTATTTATAGCTTGAAGACACACCTATACGATTGAGGAACGTTCATCCAGAAATTCGGACGGCGAGCAGCCTGTCAACCGTTTGAAAATTCGATGGAAATAGGACACATCACTATATCCCACATACTCCGAAATTTCACGAATCGTTAGCCGGGACTCGGTCAGCATGTAGATGGCGGTTTTAATGCGTTGCGTATGTACATGCTCGCTGATCGTTTGGCGTGTTACCTCACGCAGCAGCGTCGCGGCATAATTGGGGGTTTTACGGATGGCGTCGCCAAGCTCCTCCTTGGTTACCTTTTCCCGGTAGTGGTTCTGGATATACTGTTTCATATGTTCCACATGTCGTTCTCGATCGCAAGAAATGGCGCCTTTGTCCCATTCCTGATTCATATATATCATTGCCTCGGTCAGCAAACAGTCAGCCATCATGGTGTAGTAGCTTGGGTGTTCAGTCCATTGATAGTACATCGATTTAATCCGTTCATGCAGCATATCGTAGCATCCAGGTTTGATCAACAACGGCTTGTCAGTATTCAATATGGGAAGTGTGCTGTTCGTACATGTTTTGCGGCAATGTATCACATACTTGGTATGAAAGAGCGTAGGAATGCTCTTGCCATAGTAATCCAGATGACCGGGTAAAAGCAGTGTTTCACCCTTACCGAGAATGAATTTGCAATCGTTCACCCAATATACACATTTGCCAAAGGTGACCAAAATGAACAGTAAGTCATCGTTGTCGCTATTTGCACCAGCCTTTTCATACCAGTCCACACCGTTATCCTGCCGTATATCCATCAATGTAATCACGAAACTCACTCCCCGATGTCTTCAACTTTCGTTATACTGTAGTACATTCATCATACTATAGTTCATAGTCTTGGTGCACGGGTACAGGTAGAATAGAGCTATATAAGTTTAATGTAGATAGAGAAGCAAAGTGGAATAGAAAACCATACAGTAAAGACATTCAGGAGGATGACATTACTATGCTTAAAACGAAAATTATTTGTACTATGGGACCTGCCTGTGACTCCATTCAATTGTTAAAAGAAATGATCCAGGCTGGTATGACTGTAGCCCGCTTGAATATGGCTCACGGGGAGCTGGAAGATCACGTTAAACGTATCGAAAATGTGCGTCAGGCTGCGAAGGAAATGAATACCTTTATCCCTGTCATGATGGATATTAAAGGACCGGAAATACGGATTGGCAAGCTGAGAGAGGCATCTTGTCTGCTGAAACCAGGAAGCCAGCTCATTCTGACCACAGAAGAGATTCTAGGGGACGAGCATCGTATTTCAGTGAATTACCCGGATATGCCGAAGGACATCAAACCAGGCGACCGCATTCTCATTGACGATGGTTTGGTTGATCTGACTGTAACCTCCATCGAAGGTACGGAAATGATTTGTAATATTGTAAGCGGCGGTATTTTGAAGCCGAGAAAAGGTGTAAACCTGCCAGGGATTCATACGACCCTTCCAGGCGTGACGGAGCGAGATGTGAGGCACATCCAATTTGGGGTGGAGCAGCGTGTTGAGCTTATTGCGGCTTCTTTTGTGCGTAAAGGCGACGATATCCGTGAAATCCGTGAGATTTTGAAGGGACATCATGCTGAGCATGTACAAATCTATTCCAAAATTGAAAATGCTGAAGGCATGGAAAACCTGGATGATATTATCGAAGCTTCCGATGGCATTATGGTAGCCCGTGGTGATCTGGGTGTCGAAGTGCCGATTCAAGATGTGCCTGTGATGCAAAAAGAAATGATCGACAAGTGTAATCTGGTCGGCAAGCCCGTTATCGTAGCTACCCACATGCTGGAATCCATGCAGGTGAACCCGCGTCCGACGAGAGCCGAAGTTAGTGACGTGTTTAATGCCGTTATGCAAGGAGCCGATGTTGTTATGCTGTCGGGCGAATCAGCTGCGGGTAAATACCCTGTCGAGTCTGTACGGACCATGGCCGCTGTAGCTGCCAGAGCAGAATCGCAATTCGATTATCAGGAGCAGTTCGATAAGCGCAGAGCACGTCAAAGCACCAACATTACCGAAGTGATTAGTCAGGGTGCGGTGAGTTCGTCCCTGGAGCTGGATGCGAAAGCAATTATTACATCGACTGCCAGCGGATTCACGGCACGTATGGTATCCAAATATCGTCCGAAGGCACCTATTATTGCGGTTACTCCGAATAATACGGTATTCGCTAAAATCTGCCTGTTGTCCGGCGTATTCCCGATCAAGGGGGATAAAGTAGCAACAACGGATGAAATGTTCGAATCCTCCATCCGTAACGCGCTGAATGCAGGATATATCCATAAAGGCGATACTGTAGTCCTGTCAGCAGGTGTTCCTGTCGCTGAGGCGGGCACCACTAACTTGATCCGAGTATATCAAGTGTAATTTACAACAAAATATAGACAAGCCAAAAGGCGCTGGCCCCCATGGGTTCAGCGCCTTTTTCACATTTTGTCGTGTCACTGCTTACAGCCCGAACACACTTTTAGCAACGACCTGTGTCAATTCTGCCTTATGGGCTTGGTATTGCTCAAGCGTAATGCTCTTATTGGCCAGTCGTTGATCCAACTGCTCTGTTAATTGAGCTACCTGTAAATCAACAACAGCCTGGACGTCCTGATTATTGGTGTGTGCAATATCAGCCAAGGTTTGACCGTTATACAACGCTTCATATAATTGCTCATCCGAGGATGCGCCCAATGTTTTCAACAGTTCATCATCCTTGGAAGCATCATTATCCTGTACCTGAGGGGCTCTCTCTGGAGCCAGTGTAGCAGCATTAGCCCGACTTCCCCAAGTAGAAGACTGCCCAATAGACAACGCTAGCAACAGTGTACAGATGACCAACATTCGTTTTCGATTCATAAGTGTAAAATCTCCTTTGTGTTTCATTCAATTTCTGACAGAGTGGAGCCTTATATGGATATCCAACGGGAGTAATGTTTATGCCTTTAGCCGATCCGGCTTATGTAGTTACCAGATTCTAATATACATCATACACACCCAATCTTAGCGCCAGCTTAATACTCGTTTAAAATAAACTAAAAGAGGAGGATGTAAACAGGTAAAGCCAAAAAAAATTCACGGATGCGAATAATGGATGAGATTTACCCTTTGGATTCTGCCCTTTTCTTTGACCACATTGTTCGTATCCCATAAATACATAGCATCTGCTCAGACTTACTTTCGCTGTGCTGGATTGGCGGCTTTTTAACTTAGTTAGGGGAGAGGCGGATATGAAAAAAACCTCCTTCACAAAAGTGAAAGAGGTTGAGGTTTTAGACATCTACAACCATTACGATTTAGGGTTTTTTCCATACTTATTGTCGCCAGGCTGACTGTCTAGGCATTCGAATACAAGCAGCACAATGCCACCGAAAGGCACAAGAGCAATCAGAATCCACCACCCGGTTTTACCCGTGTCATGGAGTCTGCGGACAAACACTGCCAGAGACGGTAACAAAACAGCCAAGCTATAGATAAGTGTCAATACTAAAGGAAGTCCCAAAAGGAGATCCACTAAGTATAATATCAAACAAGCTATCACATTGAACAGAGTAAACATCCAGTATTCTGTACGTCTTGCTCTGCCTTGGAATCCTACATAGTTTTGCAGCACTTTTAAATACCATTGCATATATTTTTCACCTCCTTATAAAATCTAAATGTTTCTATACACGTAAAATTGTTCTTTTAGGTATATCGGCAGGAAACATATAGAATTTTAGTTGTAAAATTATAACTTTAAACTAGAAATTTACGCAATACATTTATTAATGTTAATAATTCGATGAATAATTTATAAAAACATAAAATTACATATTGAATTTTCCATATTATTTGAATAATATAGAGGTACGGTTAACCGCCAGGTCTGAATCGTCCTTCTTAACCGAAGGTGATTTTGTTTTTCAAATCAATTGAAAGCGCTTTAATTAAAAACGGGAGGGATGAGCAACTTTAAATTTGAGGCTGAAGAAGTTAATACAAACATAATCCTGACCGCTTTCTCAATATGTCTTATGTTATCAGGGATGTTCAAAATGAGAGGAGATTGATTTATGAAGCAAACATTTATTCGTAAAATAACGGCAGCTTCACTCGCAGGTGCGCTGTTGTTGCCTGCTTCTTTGGTAGGCGCCGAGCAAACACTCAATTCAGATACAGATGGAATTCAAAATGTAGTGCAAACTTCCCTTCAAGCTCAAGACCTAGAAAACTTTTCAATTCAAAGTAAAAAGGCTGTCTCTTTCAAGGAGACTTCCGTACATGATCCATCCATCCTGAAAGTGAAAGACACATTTTACATTTTTGGCTCACATCTGGCGGCTGCCAAGTCCAAAGACCTCATGAATTGGGATACGATTGCTACAGGAGTTGCGAATGGTAATGCATTGATTCCCAATGTCAAAGAAGAATTAAAGGAAGCACTGGATTGGGCACAGACAGACACGCTGTGGGCAGCTGATGTCATTCAACTGGCAGATGGCAAGTTCTATATGTATTATAACGCTTGCAAGGGTGACTCACCGCGTTCAGCAATGGGCCTAGCAGTTGCTGATAAAATTGAAGGGCCTTATAAGAATAAAGGCATTTTTCTAAAATCCGGCATGTGGGACCAACTGAGTGAGGATGGGACGATCTATGACGCAACCAAGCATCCGAATGCCGTGGACCCGGACACCTTTTATGATAAGAACGGCAAGTTGTGGATGGTATATGGCTCCTACTCAGGAGGCATCTTCATTATGCAGATGGATGAAAAAACAGGGAAGCCGCTCCCTGGTCAAGGCTACGGGAAAAAGCTGACAGGCGGTAACCATGCTCGTATGGAAGGGCCGTACATACAATACAGTCCGCAAACGGACTACTATTACTTGTTCCTGTCCTATGGTGGATTGTCAGCGGATGGCGGATACAACTTGCGGGTGGCTCGGTCCAAAACACCGGATGGCCCTTTCTACGATGCTGAAGGTAATGATATGATCAAGGTCAAGGCAAATCCGGATAAACCACTTTTTGATGACGCTTCCATTGAACCATACGGTGTCAAACTGATAGGTAATTACCTGATTCCAAGAGAAATTGGTGATCCGGGTACTGGACTAGGTGCAGGTTATGTGTCGCCTGGACACAACTCGGCTTATTATGATCCTAAGACGAAAAAGCATTTTGTCATTTTCCATTCCCGTTTCCCGGGGAGAGGCGAACAGTATGAAGTGCGGGTACATGAAATGTTCATGAACGCTGACGGTTGGCCTGTGGTTGCTCCTTATCGTTATTCGGGAGATGAGGATTCACTGAAAAAGCTGTCAGAAAAGGATGTCCTCGGTCAATATTCGTATGTAAATCACGGGAAGGAAATTTCGGCAAATATTAAGCAAGCCGTTAACGTCAGTCTGGATAGCGGCGGCAAACTGTCTGGTGGAGTGAACGGTACTTGGAAGTTGGGGGCAGGCAATCAGCTGGAAATTACAGCAGAGGGCACGAAGTACAAAGGTGTATTCCTGCGGCACCATGATCCAGACACAGGTGCCAAGACGCTTGCTTTTACCGCGTTGTCCTCCAAGGGTGTTGCGGTATGGGGTTCGCTAAAGCCTGATCTGAAGGCCAGCAAGATTGTAGCTGCTGTGCAGAAGGATCTGAGCCTGGGCGATACGAGCAATGTTCTTTATAATCTGACGCTACCTACTCAAGCAGCACAAGATACCAATATTTCATGGGAGTCCACCCACCCGGAGAATATTTCTGTGACAGGTGAAGTATACCGTCCAGAAGCCGGTTCTCAGCCTGTAACAGTTACATTGACGGCGACCATCAAAAAGGACAAAGCCACAGCTAAGAAAAACTTTACAGCCATTGTTCCCGGGCAGGCCCGAGGTCCTCAGCTCGCACGCTATTCATGGAGTGAGGATCAAGGAACTTCGGTTGTCGACAGCACATACAATCAATTCGATGGTAAGACCTATGGTGGGGCTGCATGGGATAAAGACGGGAAGCTTGGTGGTGCGCTTGTCCTCAACGGTAAGGATGGTTACGTGCAACTGCCAAATACAGTAACAGATGCGAAGGATTTTACCTTTTCCGCTTGGGTGAACTGGAAGGGCGGTGCAGCTTGGCAACGGATTTTTGACTTCGGCAACGGCCAAGCCCGGCATATGTTTCTTACCCCTTCCCAAGGAAGCGGTGTACTCCAGTTTACAATCCATGAGGGTACGGACCAAAGCTTGCTTTCCAAATCATCATTACCTCTAAACCAGTGGACGCATGTAGCGGTTACACTGAAAGGGAATACAGGAAAGCTGTATGTAAATGGTGAGGAAGTAGCTGTTAATGACAGCATTACCTTCAATCCCGATGAGTTGCTGACGAGCGAGGCTTATCTCGGCAAAAGCCGTTTTGCCGCCGATGCTTACTTCAATGGCAGCCTGGATGAAGTTCAATTGTATAACAAAGCGCTGACAGCAGAGGAAATTAAAGCGCTGGCGGGGTTGTAATTCAAATGAACTAAAATGAGCAAATAAACGCAGGAGATGAGCTTTTAGTAAGAAGTTCGTCTCCTGCACAATGTTTTGTATATTTATTTCTTGATTGCTGGTATAATAGGAAGCAACTGCGGATATAATGTTTTAAGTAGGCGTTAATGACTCACTCCCGCCGAATGAACACAGCTTTGAAGCAGCAATAGAGAACATAAGCACTCTGCATAAATTAAATTCACCAGTGCTTGCGTTTTCAATACACTTATGGTAATATGAGTATATTGAGATTGTGACCTGAGATTCGCATATTGTAGAGGGCTATTGTTTTAGGTTGAAATAACCTTGTGCAATATGTGAATTTTTATTTGTAAAAAATAAAGGTCATATAAATACATTTTGGAGGTAATTCCATGCAAACAGGTACAGTTAAATGGTTTAACGCAGAAAAAGGTTTCGGTTTCATCGAGGTTGAAGGTGGAAGCGACGTATTCGTACATTTCTCCGCAATCCAAGGCGAAGGTTTCAAATCTTTGGACGAAGGCCAACGCGTAGAATTCAACGTAGTTGAAGGAAACCGTGGACCACAAGCTGAGAACGTTGTAAAACTGTAATTTAAAATTACAGCCTATTTCAGATGCCCCGAACATAGCGTTTGGGGCATTTGTTTTTATCTGTTCACAAGACCGTTTTTGAACTGATTACATCTTATCGCTTTATAAATCATGAAGAAAGAGGGATGTTTATGTACAATTCACGGAAAAAGCCAATGGATGAGATTCCTGAGGAAATTACAACTGTCTGGAATTGCGCCAGCGATACATGTAACGGCTGGATGCGGGATAACTTCGCTTTTTCTGTCGAGCCGACATGCCCCATTTGCGGTTCTGCCATGGTGAAGGGCGAGAAAAAGCTGGCTGTTTTAAATAATACGAGCTTCAATCATACCAAACAATCCTAAGCGGATTAATGTTTGTAGTGAAAGATGCCCCATAGCCATTAACGGCGCTGAGGCGTCTTTTTGTTTTTTATAAATATAAATTATACATAAGAATGAACAGGCTTTCAATTATGGTGTGGAGGATGGGGCTAGTATGCTCAGTAAGATAGAATTAAATTCAGGTAGCGCTTCGTAAAATACACCGTGCCCGCTTCGTTCGAAAGGAATTAGCTTTGATCCGGCGATTCCTTTTTGAGTTTGGACAGCCAGGGGGAAAGGACAGACCCGATCCAGCTTGCCGTGTAGAATCCAGGTGGGCACGTGTATACATGGCAAATCAGGGCGCAAATCAGAGTCACGTAGTGAGTACAAAGTACAAGCCATGCTATGAACTGTTGACGCAAAGCCCTGGTCACGTAACCAGTCGCGTAAGCTCTGGCTGACGGGATTAGCAAACAACATTTCGCCAAAAGAAGTTACCAGTTGTGGACGATCTGTATAGGCTTGTTTAATGAGTTTATCTACCTCTGTGACAGGAGTACCATAAGGAAAGTCGCTGGTTGGGGTGAATCGAGGCGTAGCTGCTCCGATCAAGATCAACTGATTGACGCCAAATCCCCAGTGCCTGCTCATGTAGCGTGTAACCACAGCTCCTCCCATGGAAAACCCGATTAGCCGTACCTGGTTTAACTGAAGCGCCTGCATAACAGCCAGCAGATCGTCCGCCAATCGATCATAATTGTATCCATGCCATGGTCGATCAGACTTGCCGAACCCCCTAAGATCAACCTGAATACAGCGATACCCGTAAGCAGGCAACAAGGCGACCTGGTATTCGTACATTCGGTGATCCAGCGGCCAGCCGTGCACCATCAGAACAGGGATGCCTTCTCCAATATCCTCGACATACAGCTTCACGCCGCGTTCCACCTCAATATAATATCCCATCGTGTTCACCCCTCTAGAAATCACGTCATTTCATTCTCTCTCACATATATGTAGCCAGGGCTTAGCTCATTCGAAAAAGGGATGAGTCTGTCACGATATAAGCATATAATATGTAAAAAAATGTATGTCAGTCTGTATAGGGATAGGATATAATTATGGAATGAAACAGCATCGGGAGAGTGGAACAATGACACCATCAAAAACATTAAAATGGATTACAGGCGGATTGGAGCTGTTTTTAGCTATTCCCGTTTTGGGCGGGCTGCTCGTCGTAAATTCCGCGTATACTATATTGTTCTTTATGCTGATTTTCCACATTGTTACGTTGGTGCTATCGGTGACGAATAGAGAGTCTTATTATGGGTCTATTTTAGGGATCGTGACCTCGGTTATTGGATGGATTCCGATTGTGGGCTGGTTGATGCATTTGCTCTCAGGCATATTTTTGATGATTACCGCAGCTCAGCAGCCGCGTGATCAGTATCGTAATCGCAATCCTTATGATGATTATCGCTACTAGGGGATGTGTGGCGATGCAAAGATGAAAGATCCTGTTGAACAGGGTCTTTTTTTATTTATGAAATCTCCCCATGATTATGGTGTTGTAGTATTTACCATCTGAAAGAACCCTATCGTTTTTTAATAACCCTTCGATTTGAAATCCATGTTTTTTATAGAGCTCAACGGCTTTATCATTCGTTTCCAAAACTTGTAGAGTTATTTTCTTGATGCCATTGGAGTCAGCCCAAGAAATAGATTTTTTTAAAAGATTCGTCCCGATCCCATAACCCCAAAAATCCTTTAGTACGCATACGCCAAATTCAACTTTATGAGAGAATCTGCTCAGAACATGGCCCTCACATCTTGAAAATCCGACGATTTTATCATGAACTACCGCAACTAAAAATAGGTTTCTGTTATTCTCTGTATCCGTTTCGATGAGCTGTTTAAAACCGGGTGTACTTATAAACGCTTCTCCCTTTTCTCTGTCTAAATTTTCAGTTTCTCCATCAATCAGCAAGCGGATTTCAGACAAATTCTTCGCATCTTGAATTATGGCTGATCTGATCGTATAGCGCATTCCTTGCACATCAAATTCCTGTTTATTTATTTTCATTACATTCTCCTTATTATGATTTAGAGTGAAAAATGACCTCTGGATCATGTTAGTCTACCACATATTATCTTGTTTACATGACAAATAAGCCTGTCTCCTTCTGTTGTATCGCAGCAGGGGACAGGCTTATTGTCGTCTCTATCCGTACAGGGAAGCCGGACGGAGATTTATTATACATGAGTGGATGTGCCCAAACGGGAGCTGTAGCTATTTCTGCTTAGTAGAGGCTTTAGCTGTATTGGTTTTAGCAGGAGCCTTGGCATCTCCTTGAGCAGGAGTTTTACCTGCATCCGCTTTACCGCCATCTACTGGTGGCTTGGATGGTTTCACGCCATTCGCCATGTCTGTCATCATTTGTTTTAGATTAGAAACGCGTTGGTTATATTCGGTTGCTGTAATTTTACCGTTTTGTTTTTCCGTAGCCAGTTTCGCTTTCATATCCGAAACCATCACATCAATAACAGAATTTACACTTACGCCTTGTGCTTTGGCGATTGTAGCAAGGGATTTACCTGCTTTCAGCTGTGTATCCAATTGACTGGAGGATAATTTCAATAATTTCAGGAGAGCTTTGTTCTCAGCATAGTTACCTCCTGCGATTTTAGGGCCATTAGCATCGCCGGGATTCCCCTTAGGTGCCTGTGCTTTGTCTGCGATGGGAGCCTTCTCAGGTGTAGTTGAAGCAGCATGGGCTGCGCTTGTGGAGTACAATGCCCCGCCTCCTAAAAATGCCAAGGCCATCGTTCCAGCCAAAATTGCTTTCTTGGTGCTCTTCATCTTCATTTTCCACCTTTCATTTATGGTTTGTTTGGTACGTGATACATCATAAGGGATCAACTTGAATGCTATCTGAGCGCAAGCTGAGCATTTACTGAATGAAATTTGGGTGGCATGACTAAAATTTCAGCTAAAATAAACTTGTATTACGTGTATTAAGTGATATAATACACTTCAGGCACGGAAGATTCAGCCGATTAGGGGGAAACACCCATGGAAGAGCAACGGGTTGGCTCGTTCCGATTTTTAATTGACTTTAGCCAGCCATTATATGAACAAATATTAAATCAAGTACGAAGCTCCATTGCTAAAGGGGAGATCGAAATGGGAAGCAAAATGCCATCTGTTCGTGATTTGGCGCAGGAATTACGCATGAATCCGAATACCGTGATGCGGGCATATCAGGAGCTGGAGCGGGACGGATTGACTGAGAAGCGGCGCGGGTTAGGCACTTATGTTACTTCGTCCAGTGAACGGATTGCCAGCTTTCGGGAACAATTGGCTATAACGTATATAGATCAGTTTCTCGGACAGATGAGTAGCCTGGGGTTATCGTGGGAAGATGTACAGCAATATATACGAAGCAAACAGGCCGGAAATGACAAGGAAGGAGGCGATAAGGCATGACGGAGTCTGTTGTGGTTGCGAATCATCTGGTGAAGCAATACGGCAGTAAAAAAGCACTAGATCAATTAGATGTCATCATTCCGGCAGGACGTATTGTAGGCGTGCTTGGACCCAATGGCTGTGGGAAATCCAGCTTCTTTCGAGCAATCACCGGATTGATTCAGCCAGATGGGGGCGAGCTTCAGGTGTTGGGCAGACAGCCTGGTTGGGAAACCAACCGGGATATATCCTATCTTCCTGACCGAGCACGCTGGTACCCCAATCATACAGTTCAGCAGACGCTGGAATGGGGGAAGTCTTTTTTGCCTGGTTTCAATATAAAAGACGCGTATAAACTTGCTGATCATATGGACGTGGAGCTGGAACTTAAAATGACTGGGCTGAGTCGCGGCCAGGAGGCACGTGTGCTACTGATTTTATGTCTGGCACGTGAGGTTCCACTCATGATCCTGGATGAACCGTTTGCGGGTATTGATGTTCTCTCTAGAGAGGCGATTGTAGCCGGGATTATTGATTATTTGGAGGGGCGGCAGCAGTCGATACTCATTAGCACGCATGATATTCAGGAAGTGGAAGGCTTGTTTGACTACACGGTCATGATGGACCGCGGACGGATCATATGGTCTGGTGATTCGGATGATCTGCGTGCAGAGCATGGCTCGCTGAATCAGGTGTTCCGCAATTTGTACAAAAAGGAGTGGAAGGCGTGAATTCATCAGGGCTGTTCAAAGATTTGATACGCCATGAATTTCGAAATAAAGGAAGCTGGAGAAAGCAGGGCCGCAATCGACTACCGAGATCGTGGAGACTCGTATATTTCTCATTATTTCTAATTGCGGCGTTCGCTATTTCCTTGTACTTTGCACTTCACAACCAGCTCGAATTGACAAGGCTGTGGTATGTGACCCTGGGCTTGCCGTACATGATCATTTTCATGGGTGTGGGAAGTTTGAGAAGAGAATGGGAAAATGACACCTACGGATGGTGGCTGACCCTTCCCTATCCGCGCATATGGCTGATTAGCGCCAAATGGATTGCGGCTATTTTACAAACCATGGTCGTAATATTGCTTCTGTTTGTGGTGGGTTCTCTGTACGCGTTGTTCATCTCATCAACCATACAGCCTTATACGTTTGCGGATGCAGCGTCTTTTATTGTAGCCGGATTGAACTGGTTTGTGATGATTATCGCCTTCACGCCGTTGGTTATTGCGCTGGGTCTATTGACGGCCAGTACCAAATACAGCACCTTGAGGCCGCTTAACCCGATACTGTGGATTCTTTTGATGGGTGGCGGGAGTGTCTTTTATTGGTCGGGCGATCAGGGGCTTTATGAGCAGTTTGACCATGCTCAAACAGGACAATGGTTTCCATTTACCTGGCATTTCCCGATTGCGGTGTTGATGAGTTGGGTTGCTGCATATGTATTAATCCGCTTGAGCGCGTATCTGCTGGAGAAAAAACTGTCGATTTAGGCTAGCGTATCTACAGGATCTATAAGGAAGGAGTTACTACACCATGACGACGATATTTATATATGTATTGATGGCTGTTTTGGTGGGGCTGATGATCTGGTTAAGGACCAAGAGACGAAGGGGACCGGTAAAAGGAAATGGAATCCGGATTCTGCTCCCCTTGTTTATCGCATTCCCGCTTATGATGATGTCTGTGTACCAATTAATGCATATTCCCGGTCAAACGTACGCCCTTCCCGCCTTTTGGGAACTGCTGGTTGCCGGGCTATTAGGGGCTCTGTTTGGCTATGTTATCTTGCTGCATACAGCGTATGAAAGACGGGATGACGGTCTTATTTATCCCAAGCCGAACCCATATTTTAAATATATTATTATCGCTATTATCTTGATTCGCGTCGTTTTGACCCAGTATCTCAGTAGTTTGGGTACGACCGAAATTAGCATGCTGGCGATTACGATGGCACTGGTGTATATCTCAATCTGGCGAATCGGGAGCTTTATCAAGTTTCGGAGGACGTTATCCGTATAACAATAGCAATGGGGTTAACACAGCGGCTTACTATTCAAAAAGCGTTCATTCGCTTGCCGATAGGAGCCGCTTTTTTTGAGTTTTGGCATTAGCAAGTTATCACACATTGTTATTGCTCCCCATATCCTTTATTCTAAGGCTTGTGGCTTGCATTGTAGCAGTACAATTATAAATTTTTGAAAGGAGGGTTATTGAGGTTTCAAAAGATTTAAATGGGGTTTAAAGTTAGATAGGCGGGGAAAAGTTGCTTCTTGCGATTAGGTGTAACTATATTAGTTACATAAAAGGAAATTGTTTTCCACATTTTATTTTACATGTTGAGAGGGGTTCACATTCATGAAAAAACATACGGTTACTGCTGCACTCGCTGGTTTGCTTGTTCTGTCTTCTGCTGTACCGGCTTTAGCAGCCGAGGTAAAACCTACTACGGGTATTCAGGTTTGGGTAGATGGCAAGAAGGAGACTTACAAAATTGCGCCTATCGTGAGAAATAAGCAGGTCTTAATTCCCTTGAGACAATTGGCCTCCAGTTTGGGAATTCCGATGGATGCCAAGCATATTACGTTCAATACGGCGCGACAAAGCACGACCATCCGATATGATCAGGCGACAGTTGTACTGGTGTCTGGCAGTCCGGAAGCGCAAATCAACGGGATTAAGGTACCGCTATCCACCTCGACCCTATTGACCAAGCAGGGGGTAACCTATGTACCGGTTGATGTCGTCAAAGAAGCATGGGGCAAGCAAGTGATTTGGGACCCGGCCAGCCAAACGGTACAAATCGGGGTGAGTAATAAGGATAAGGTCATTGAAATCGTGAAAAGTTTTGAAACCGGAGACACGAAAGCGGCCGAGACTTGGATCAGCAAGGATCAGTACATTCGGCACAATCTGAGCTTTGCTAGCGGAAGAGATGCGTTGCTGCAAGGGATTAGTCAGGCGAAGGGAGCCAATGTACAGGTTGAAATCCAACGTGTAATTCAGGATGGTAATTATGTAGCAGTTCATTATAAAGAGTCCATTGCAGGGAAAACGAGCATTGTTTTTGATATTTTCCGCTTCGATAGCAATGGTAAAATTGTTGAGCATTGGGACAACATGCAGGACTCGGCTCCAGCCAATCCAAGCGGACACACCATGATTGATGGAACAACACAGATCACGGATCTCAACCAAACTGAGACGAACAAAACACTGATCCGCAAGTTTGTGGATGATGTCCTGGTTGGCAAAAATCGTGCTGCATTGGAAAGCTACTATAACGGTGACCATTACATTCAACATAATCCTCTTTTTGGTGACGGTGTATCCAATTTGAAACAAGCATTTTCCGCAGCGGGAAGCCAAGGAGCTTCTTTTGGATATGATCAGGTTCACATGGTCATTGGAGAAGGCAACTTTGTGCTGGTTGTGAGTGAATTGACATCGTCTAAGGGAACTTCAGCCGCTGTCTATGATCTGTTCCGGGTAGAGAACGGCAAGGTAGCGGAACATTGGGACGTAGTTCAGGAGGTTCCAGCTAAAACAGAGTGGAAAAATACAAACGGCAAGTTTTAAGAAAGTGCATTTGTGGTATGGCGTGATTGGCATGCTTTCCTAATCGTCCTCTTCCTGATAAAATGATGCAAACTTATAACAGGAGGTTGGACGATGGAAGGCTTGAAGCAACGTGTGGGCTGCCTGCATGCACATCACTCGAACATAGCCTATGTGGAACGAGCTTTTGCTTCTTATGAGGTGGAGCTGATACATTTTGTGGACCCTGGGCTTATGCGCCGGATCTCGTCAGACCCGCATTTTTCTGCGGACGATGCCAGTCGCAAGGTAGAAGAGCAACTGAGATGGATTGCTCAAAGCGATATAGACGTTATTTTGATAACGTGCACGAATTATATTGTTTTGGCAGAAAAGGCTCAATTGACCCTGTCTACACCAGTAATTGCGCTGGATGAGCCCTTTTTTCATGAGATATGCGATGATTTGCGGCCACGGACCTTGGTATTCACGAATCCGGCTACTGTAGAGGGAACGATGAAGCGTCTTTATCATACGGCTGCTCTGTTAGGCAAACCGGATATCTCTTCTTGGATAGAGGTTAAGGTGGTGGAGGACGCTTTTGAACTGATTATGCAGGGACGTGAAGACGAGTATAAGGAATTGCTGGTTCGTTCGCTGTATGAGCTAAGGGAGGCTGATCCAAGCAGTGGGCTGGCTGTAGCACAGTTGTCTATGGTTGATGCTGCGTTACAGGTGGAGCTGGAGACGGGGCAAACGATTGGTAATCCCTTACGGTCGTTGTCGAATTCAATTGAGGATTTGTTAGGTTAAATAAGTATAACCAAAAGAACTTCCACCCCGTGTTTTGGGCCTGTGGAAGTTCTTTTTTTGGGAGGAGGCTGGCGAGCAGGTTACTTCTGCGTTGTTCATCACAGATTCTGTTGATCTTGGGTGATGAATGCTGCGCCTGCCGATTCTCTTTGGACAAGCGTAACGTATAAACGTTCATGCTCCACGTCTTCCCCGGCAATGATTTTGAGAACTTGTTCGGCAGCTACAGCGCCCCATTTACGCTTGGAATAGTCAATCGTTGTCAGACGGGGCTGAATATATTGCGCCAGCTCGATATTATCAAAGCCGACGATATGAATATCCTTGCCAATCGTCAGCTCTGACTGAGCCATTCGATTGTAAAAGCCCACTGCCATTTCATCATTGAGACAAAATACGGCTACAGGTTCCGAACTTGGGCTAACTTGTTGCTGCAAAATGATCTCAGCCGCCTGTTCACCGCCCGATTTCTCAAAATCGCCGTCAATTTCGATCATTTCAGCCACGCCGCTACGCTCAACGGTCTGCTTGACCGCCTGCATCCGTTGCCATGAATCGTAAGAACCTTCTGGTCCGGTAACCACATATAGCTTACGGTGTCCCAATTCCAATAAATGTTCGATTGCGAGAGCTGCGCCCGCTTTGTTATCCAGCAGCACCTGGTTAATGTTAGGATGATTCAGTTCACGGTCCAACACGACAATTTTATGTCCTCGCTCGGCGTAGTTCAGTAGCTCCTGACTATCAAACGTCTGATCCAGCACAATGGCGCCGTCGATCATGCGTTCCGGCAACATTCGGTGAGACTGCTTACCGCTGCATACGATGAGATCATAGCCCTTGCGGTTCAAAATTTCCTTGATGCCATACAGTAAATCTCCATAAACGTCTCCACGGAAATCAGTCAGGAAAACGCCAATAATTTTGGTCTGCCTTTTCTTGAGATTACGTGCGGCGGCATTGGGCACATAGTTAAGCTCTTTGGCAATGGCTAAAATACGTGCGCAAGTTTCTTCTGTTACCTTATCGCTACCATTCAAGGCATATGAAACGGTAGATATGGAAACGCCCGCCTGTTTGGCGATATCTTTAATGCTGACCACATCGTCACCTCCTTGTCGTCCGTCTTATAATTGTTATTGTATATTCATTATTAACCACATATCTATTCCAAATGTCTTAGTCCTACACATAAGCAGCAAAGGGCGATCCCGCAAGATCGCCATCCCTTTGTTGCCTATACCAGATTTAGCATTAAAAACGCTTTATAAAATAATCTCCAGACGGTGTACACCGTCATGTTCTGCCAAGGCTTGCTCGAAAATCTCGCGTTTGATGCGCAAGGCACCGGAGCGGTAGCGATTATCATCGGCTGGCACGCTTTCCAGTGGTATTCCGTTCAATACTGTACGGCTTTGCTCACCGCCAGTATGCTCTTGCAGCATGCGGTAGACGAAGGTAATTGGTTTTCCCGCAAAGGAAAATTCAAATTCCAATCCGTCGAGATGATCCGGCAGCACGGGGTCTAGGATCAGATCTTCGCCCGACTGACGAACACCAAGGACGTTCGATATGAGCTGATTCATATAGATTCCTGGACCACTGGAATAGATTCTCCAGCCGCCTTTGACGGGTACGGCTCCTTCACGCAGTTCACCAAACCGTTCCTGTGCTTCATAGCGGGTGTTAAATTTACCGTCCGAGCTACTGAAATAGGCGTTGCTTTGGCGCCATTCGGCATTCGGTACGGACGCACGGATGCCGACCGGATTGATGAGCTTCAGGCTGTGCCAAGCGTCATCTTTGCGTCCCAACTTAGCCATCGCTTCCGCAAAGCGGATATGGGCATGCACATATTGCAGCCCGACCTCACGTCCAAAGTTGGCCGCTTGCTCTGCACGCTTGAAGTGCGAGCTCACACCGCCATCATACTGTGCAGGGCGGTTCATCAGACGCACGCCATCCGGGCAGAGGAACTGCTCACGGATGAGCTGCTCATGAGCCAATGCTTGCTCAGGCGTGAGCAGCTGGCTGATCATGCTGCGTGTCATCGGCAGCAGCCGATAATGGATTCCTGTCTCGGTGTCAGACGGATGGAGCATCAGCTTAGGTTGGCCGGGCTCTTCCATATACACAAAGCCCGGAATAATCCCGCTCTCCAGCATGTAGCGGTTGAAGTCTTTACGGATGCCATTGGCCATCTGATGTAGATCTTGTGCAATGTTGTCGGCTTCGCTTACTACATCTACGGGGACCTGCTCCAAAGCAGCAGCAAAGTTACTAATAACTTGGTAGGTGAGTGCAACCGTCCAGCTGCTCGCCATGTATTGCTTCAGCTGTGCATTGGCTGGCTGGAGGGTGTCATCCCAATCGCCGTCGCCATAGGCCGACAAATACGTATCATGCAGGAAATTCTCCCGAATATATTCGATTTCCTTCAGGGCATGTTCCATGAGAGTCGCCGTCTGCTTGGTATAATCGAAAGTATGCCGATGGGTGTAAGGTACATTTTCTTCCAGAATACTGTAATCACGGGTTGCGGTCAAATAATCGCCCAGTACCTTGAGTGGCCAGACGATAATATCCCCATGGCTTTCTTCTTGCTGCACTTGAGTGTAGTTGTCAAACATAAACCATTGCGGCCAGTTTCCGCTGTCCTCGTACTGATGGCTGAAAACAGTCAGCAGAATGGAACGAACCTCATCGAACTTCTGCACAGCTGAGAAATATTCCACAGGTCCCTGACACACATCACGTGTTCCCCAGGCTGCACCACCGTATTGCTCCAGACCGTGAGGCACAGAGTAGTGAACGAGCATATTGTGGGTGTACCACCAAGCCACTGCGTTCACACGGAAAAGCTCACTCGTTTCATGTTGACCCAGCGACAGATGGAAACCGTTCATAAGCTCGGCAAAATATGCCCGATAGCGCTCGCGTTCATCTTCAAAGGAAGCGTGACGCTCTTTGTGCGCTGATTCTTGACCAGCTGAAAGCCCATTCAGCCAACCCTGCACGGTGCAGGTCCATTCGCTACTGTCACCCAGCTCCAGCACAACCAGAGACGCATCAGGAGAGGCACCACCCTGTAGCAGTGCTTGAGCGTCGCTCACATGCTGTAATGGAGCGCCCTCTACGTGCATTCGGTAAAGCAGGTCGGGGTAGGCCTCGGCGCTCAGGGAAGCGGAGTCTGCCCGGAAGAGCAGGGCGTCACCTTCACGTTCCATATGAAACGGAAGCTCATATTCGTTCACATGCATAGACATTTGCTGAGTGATGAGGAACGGATAGGTTTGGCCACTTACCGCACGCATGTGAAGCCGAACTTCTGGGCTATCGGCATTCGTATGGTTTGTAATCATGAATGTATCGTCAGCCGTTTTGTAATACCAGCGCACATAATTAAAGCCAATTTCGAACAGGGAAGGCATCGTGAGCAGGCGGTATTTCCCTTGGATTCCGACATAGATGCGCTGACCGGATGTCTTGGGAATATTGAGCGCATTACGCGCGTTGGTGATCATTTTATTGAAATTGGTATTGCCGATCACAAGCTGGGAATTGAACACCCCGTACATATAGGAGGTGGTTGTAATGGTTTCTTCCTTACCTCCTGAGTAATGACCGCCCATTAAAATGTGCCCGTGGGGACGCTCTACACGAAGCTCTTTGGATTTGAGTACGACATGCTCATAGTTGTCCGTGAAAAAGGAAAGTAGTTCATCGCCATCCCGTTCTTCTTCCTGCCGTTTGGGGAAAAGTTGATCCACTTCGGCATCGGTGAAGTCCAGTGTACGCAGCGGCTCACCGATGGTTTGAACTGGAGCCACACGCCCTGTCTGAAGATCACTTGCCGCGCGTACCGGTATGATGGTCTCGGAAGCGTCTACTAGAATGGCAGCTACTTCGTCACGTGCTTTTGTCACCATTTCCTGATACTCCAGCTTTGTCACTGCGGCTGGATGATTGGGCTGGAACAGACCGTAAAAAGTAAAGCGAGCTTCCCCGGCAAGTTTCACTCGCTCGGACTGCAATGCGGTATAGGCGAATTCGTATTGGTATACTTCATTGGCGAGCGAGTCGCGACGGAGTGCTTCCGGCTCATTCGTTTCTTTGTACGAAAGTCCAAAGAACTGAAATCCGTCAGTCGAGTAACCAACAGTGCGGGTTAACGAGCCTTGTTGAATGTATGGGAATGCCTGACTTTGAGGCTGGTTTTGACGTGAGCAAACGGTATAGCCTCTTTGTTCATCATGATACACGGTGTGGTCAATATATTGAGATAAATAAGCTTCATTACTGCGCACAGCAGCGGTATCGGCAATGCCGATATCCTGACCGTACACGACATCTGCTTCCACGTCATCGCCCTGTAGGGTTACATCCCAGAACCATACTCCCAGGCGGCTTAGCGTGAAGGTCACCTGATAGCCTACACCAGCGGTGAAACCTTCCCAAATAATCTGCTGATCCGTTTGTCGGATTACTCCTGGTGAGCGAACTCCAAGCAGGGGAGTGATACTTACGCCGGACGGACGGTACAATCTCAAGTACAGATTGTTCAAGGAACCGTCGACTGAATTGGTCAACAGTTGGTTGATCATCGTTGAGCCGTGGGCGATCTTATACACATCACCACTGCTCAAGAAGGTAAAAGACAGGTCGCCGGCCCGCAGCAAAATATTTTGATCCAGACTTGTATTCATCATAGGGAACGCCTCACTTTCCTGTTTATTTCACTAACCGAAAACGGCTTTCACTAGTATCTCGGCTGTTAGGTCCTGTAAAGACGGCAAATTCACCGCTGTCACTGCTGAAGCTCAAATCTGCATGATGATAACGCAGCTGAGGCTCGGTCAATACAAATTTCACTTCCCGGCTTTCGCCTGGGGTAAGAAGGACTTTGCAGAAATCTTTCAGTTCTTTCATTGGGCGAACCGTATCACCGCTGATATCACGAACATAGAACTGGACGGTTTCTTCGACTGGACGTGTTCCTGTGTTCGTTACCTGCACTTTCACGGTCAGTTCCTGGCCAGGTATAAGGGTATCGCCGGAAAGCTGTACGCTATCATAAGCGACATCGGTATAACTCAGTCCATAGCCAAACGGGAATAAAGGTTCGTTCGGTACGTCTAGATATTGAGACACATAACGTTCTTTTGTATTCGGATCTAACTGCGGGCGTCCTGTATTAAAATGATTGTAGTACACGGGCACCTGTCCGACCGATTGCGGGAATGACATGGTCAGGCGACCCGTAGGTTCGGCATCACCGTACAACAAGTCGGCAATCGCCGCGCCGCCTTCGCCACCAGGGAACCAGGCTTCCAGTACAGCGTCTGCTTCTTCAATAACACCGTGCAGATCCAACGGACGACCATTAAATAATACGGCTACCATAGGCTTGTTCAGCGTCTTCAGGCGCTTCACCAGTTCCAACTGGGCTTGTGGCAGGCGAATATTGGAACGGCTGCCTGCTTCACCACTCATATCCGAGCGCTCTCCAAGCGCCAACACGATAACCTCTGCTTGGCTGGCAACTTGCAGAGCTTCTGCATATTGCTCCTCAGTTATATCGTCGATAGAGCAACCTGTCGCAACCGTGAGCAGCGAGGAGGATATTTTCGATTGGAACCCGTCAACAACGCGAATAGCTTCCTCTTGCGAACCGCTCCACGACCAAGAGCCCAAGATATCACCACTCTCTGCAAAAGGCCCGATCAACGCAATATGTTGATTGCGATTCAATGGAAGAACGGAATCATTTTTGAGCAACACGCAAGATTTAATAGCTAATTCTTTGGCAACCGTACGGTGAGCTTCACAGAACACAACTTCACGTTCACGCTCAGGGTCTGCGCCGCGTAGCGGATTTTCGAACAAGCCCAGCTTTTGCTTGAGCTTCAATATACGCATTACTGCATCATCAATGAGCGCTTCATCCAGCTGTCCGCTGCGAACCAGTTCAGGCAGATGCCCGTTATAGCAGGAGGTCATCATTTCAATATCTACGCCAGCCAGCAGTGCTTTCTTCGCTGCCTCGCGCTCATCCTCGGCGATGCCGTGAGGGATAAGCTCCTTGATGGCGGCCCAATCCGAGATGAGTACACCATCAAAGCCCCATTCATCACGAAGCAAATCACGCATCAGGCGCTTATTGCCCGTTGCGGCTACGCCTTCTACGGTATTGAAGGACGTCATCACCATTTCGCAGCCTTCATCTAAGGCAGCTTTGTAGGAGGGGAGATAATACTCTCGCAGCTGCCATGCGGATACATCTACAGTGTTGTAATCCCGTCCGCCTTCGCCAGCTCCATATGCGGCAAAATGCTTCACGCATGCGGCCACCCGGTCGGTATCGTTCGTCAGATCTTTGCCCTGAAATCCGCGTACAAACGCACGGGCAAATTGACTGTTGAGATGAGGGTCTTCCCCAGTAGATTCCATCACACGGCCCCAGCGCGGGTCACGCACCAGATCGACCATAGGGGCGAATGTGACGTGAACACCGGATACAGCCGCCTCGCGGGCAGCAATGGTAGCGCTCTCTTCTGCCAGCTGCATATCCCATGAGCAACCAATAGCCAGCGGTATAGGGAAAATCGTTTTGAAGCCATGTACAATATCTGCCATAATTAAAAGCGGAATACCCAGACGGTTTTTACTCAAATGAGCCTGCTGAACACGAATTGCTTCCTTGGCCCCTGCGATGCCAAGCACGGAACCGACGTTATGGACATTTTTCTCTGTGATGCCAAGAGAAGCCATAGGGCCGGTAATTTGACTATCTGTTCCCGCTTCTTCAAAGAAGGCACCTACAAGCTGTAGCAGTTGATCAACTTTTTCTTCAAGCGTCATGCTTTCTAAATAGGAATTCAGGTGTTGTTCCATCATAATCCTCCATAAGCTGTATTGTTGGTGGACAGCTCTCTTTTTCAGATTCATGAGATTTTTTGGATAAAGATGATTCAAAAAAGTGCTAAAAAGGCTAATAGCTAGTATAGAAGCATAATGTTCTGTCGTATTATTAATCGAAACGTTTCTATTATTGAACTCAGTTGGATTATATACGCTTTCAAATGGAGAGTCAAATCCAATTCGGGAAGTTTTTATAGAATAAATAACGTAATAAAGATGATATAAATGTAAAAAAGTCGGAATTGTAGGTGAATAAAAAATAATATTTCTATTGAATACGGTTTCAATTTGTTCTATAATGACTATCGAAACGTTTCTATTGAGGAGTATGGTCCTTGTGCTTTGAATATAAGTGTTATAGAGGTATGCTTTAGTCGCTATGTATTTACAAGTATTAGGCTTTTGCAAAATTCGATTCAAGTCGCTCCGAGGGTCTATAATATAGGCGAATAAAATCATTTCGTTCTATATATTGCTGATTACAAGTCGCTTTGTGGATTTTTGCAAAATTCTTGTATTTGAATTCGTTATCATATTGCATGATCGGTAAACCGGTCATCTCGGGAGGAATTCGTATGATGAAAAGAACGTTGGGGATCATTTTGGCAAGCACCTTATTACTGGGAGGCGCGCTGGCAGGCTGCTCGTCCAAGGATGATTCGTCTGGCAAAGATGCGAACGGCAAGACGACCATCACCATGTGGGGTATGGGAGCGGAGGGAAAGCTGCTGCCTGAAATTGTGAAAGATTTTGAGAAAGAGAATCCAGATATTCACGTTGATGTACAGGCGTTGCCTTGGGATAACGCTCACGATAAATTGCTAACAGCTGTTGCCTCGAAGTCTGGTCCGGATGTGGTCCAATTGGGAACGTCGTGGGTCCCTGAGCTTGCGTCTGCGGGTGCATTGACAGACATCACACCTTATATCAGCAAATATCCTGAGCTGGACTCGAAGAATTTTTTTCCGGGTGCTGTGAGTACGACCAAATTTGAAGGAAAACCGGTCGGTGTACCTTGGTACACTGAAACGAGAGTTTTGTTCTATCGTTCTGACCTGCTGAAACAAGTCGGATATAATGAAGCACCTAAAACGTGGGAAGAGCTTTCCGATGCTGCCCAAAAGCTGGCGGCTCGGGGCAAAGGCAAATATGGCATCTCCTTTAGTGCAAAGGAGCAGTCTATGGGCTTTATGTTTGCTCTCCAGAACGGTTCCAAACTGGTTGACGAGCAAGGCAATCCGCTGTTCAACCAACCGCCGTTTGTAGATGCTGTGAAGTATGTAAATACCTTTTTCCAAAATGGCTCTAACGCAGTGGATATTGGAATTGACTCCGTTCAAGGTTTGCAAGGTGAGGGGATCGTTCCAATGTTTATCAGCGGTCCTTTCATGATTAAAGAAATCAAGACCAAGGCACCAGAACTGGAAGGTAAGTGGAATATAGCGGAGCTTCCTGGCAAAGTAAACAACCTGTCCGTTTTGGGTGGAGCGAACCTTTCAATTATGCAATTCAGCAAGCACCCAGAGGAGTCGGCCAAATTCATGGCTTACATGAGCAAACCAGAAACGCAACTGAAATGGATGGATCTGTCCAGTAACTTGCCTGCGACTACTAAATCGTGGGAGGATGCCAAACTGAAGAGTGATCCGATGCTTCGGACGATTCGCAAACAGCTGGATCATTCCGCAGCATTGCCGCAACTGGCCGCATGGGAAGAGGTTTCTCAACAATTCATCAAGAGCTTCGAGCGTATTTACCGCGGTCATGCCGATGTACAGAAGGAAATGGATGACTTTAATCAGCAGGCTGCAAGTATTATGAAAAAATAATGATCCATATCCGCCATTGTCAAAGGGAGTGAAGGCATGAAAGGAAGCTCGCAGAAGCTTGCGCCATACTTGTTTATCGGTCCCTCCATCATCCTGTTGACGCTGTTTTCGCTGTTGCCGATTCTACTGGCGCTCGTAATCAGCTTCACGAATATGGATCTGTCAGGACTCGTTAATTATGATAGTATTCGCTTTATAGGTCTGGAAAATTATACAAACGTTCTATTGGACCCATCCTTTATAAAGTCCCTTGGAAATACCCTGTTCTTCGTCATCATCGGTGTTCCGTTGGTGCTGATATTTTCGCTTAGCATCGCGATTCTGATTAACATGGGTAAATCACGTGCTTTCAAAGTATTCCGCGTCGTGTTCTATCTACCATCCGTAACGAATGTGGTTGCGGTCGCGGTCGTTTGGAGCTATCTGTATAATCCGACGCTGGGATTATTCAACTATGTACTTGGTCTGATGAATTTAGGTCCCGTCCCATGGCTGACTGATCCAACAGTAGCGAAAGTTTCGTTGATTGTGTTAGCAGTTTGGCGGGGCATCGGTTTAAACATGATTATTTTTATTGCGGCTATTAAAGGGATTCCGGGTTCTTATTATGAAGCGGCTCAGCTTGACGGGGCCAATACATGGCAGCAAATTCGTTATATTACGCTACCGCAGCTTCGTTACGCTATTTTCTTCGTGTCCATTACGACGATGATCGGCTGGCTGCAATTTTTCGAGGAACCGTTTGTCATGACCAAAGGGAAACCGCTCGACGGCACGCTGACGGCATCCCTGTTCATTTACAATAACGGCTTCCAATTTAGTAAATTCGGGTATGCCGCGGCGGGATCGTTCATTCTGTTCTTCGCGATCATCGCGGTAACGCTGATTCAGTTCCGTTTGCAAAATAAAGCGGAGTCCTGATAGAGAGAGGTGATGAACGTGAAAACAGCTGTTCAACAAGCCCGCAACAACTCGCGCAGTGGTGAAAAAACATTTCAATGGTTCGTGGCGATTCTCCTGACCGTGGGAGGTCTGTTGATGGTGCTGCCTTTTGCGTGGATGATTTTATCCTCCTTTAAGACAGAGGGTGAGGTAACCCAAATTCCCCCGACCATCTGGCCGCAGCATTTTACACTGGATAATTTTAAATTACTATTCGATAGCATGGCTTTTGGAACCTATCTGACGAATACGCTGATCATTGTTTTAGCTTCCTTCTTCGGATTATTCCTGAATGCCATGGCGGGTTATGGTTTTGCCAAATTCCAATTTAAGGGCAAAGGGTTTCTGTTCTATCTCGTACTGGCAACGATGATGATTCCAGGTCAAGTGACGATGATTCCCGTCTATTTGATCCTGAATCAGATGGGATTGACCAATTCCATGCTGGGGATTGTCCTGCCTGGATTGGTAGGCGCGTTCGCGATCTTCCTGTTCCGGCAGTTCATGTCCGATATCCCGGAAGAGCTGCTGGAGGCGACACGTCTTGATGGAGCAGGGGAGTTCCGCACTTTTCTACAAATTGTGCTGCCCATTTCGACGCCAATTATCGCAGTACAGGCCATCCTGACCTTCATCGGCGGATGGAACAGCTTCCTGTGGCCGCTCATTATTGCGAACGATGAGAAGCTATACACCTTGTCTGTCGGACTGTCACTACTCAAGGGACAGAACGAAAGTCAATTTGCCCTGCAAATGGCAGGCTCGACCTTCATGGTCGTTCCGATCATGATTATCTTCATTGTTTTCCAAAAGTATATTATTGAGAACTATACGATTTCGGGGATTAAGTAATCGTGTAGTGTGAATACAATTCATAGTCACAAGAACGGACAGCGGAGCTTCCCTTTGGGAGAGGGGCTCCGCTTTTTTGCTTTCATGGATAAATTTATATATGAGTTAGGCAATATTGATGGGACAATGTACGAAGTTTTCTTTTCAGTCTATAGATTCGAGTCGTTGTAGCCGTAACCGAAATATTATATTTGACAGCAAGGAAGGGCACAGCCAGTTGTCGACAAAAGTAGTCTTCATAGAGCGTATATTCATTGTTGGAAAGCTGCATTAGTATATTAACGATAACCGTATCCACATCTCCCAATCTACGATTTTCCCACTCCTCCTCTACCGAATTTGAATAACTACAGATCTTCTCACATTCAAGCGTAGTTTCATGCTTTTTTTGTGTATAGTAGCACCTAAATGATTTATATATAAGATTTTTAGCCGTGAGGTACAGCCAACCTTTTACATTGGGGTGTTGTTTGAGCTTGACCAGTTGCTGTCTTGCCGCTACAAAAGTATCTTGTGTACATTCTTCTGCCATAAATGTAAAGCAAGACTGATTCTTGACTAAATGCATACAGAAACGGTATACCTCGCTCAGATAAAGTTCACAAATTTTTCTGTAAAAGCATCTGGAACTACCTCTGCACTGATCCTCTTTGCAACAGTCGATAACCATCGTGGTCGGCATTTGTTCAAGCCCCCTTTGGACGGATAAAAAAATAAGTGATTTTTGTATGTGCCAATCATATACATTAATTCCAATTTTCAAGAATGACATAAATCATATTTAATCTCGTAAATATGGAATTACTAGAACAGTTAAAAGATGTTTTAAGGTGATTTTGATTCTGATACGGAATTAGTTAATAGGGGGAGAAGGTACATCTGATGAAAGGGGGAAAAGGATGAAAGAATCCATAGTATATAAACGTCTGGCGGCAACATTTAGGCCTTATCTGAAGACGGTCACTATCATTTTGATATGTCTCATCCTATCAGCGGGCTTGAATATATTATTGCCTTTAACAAGCAAGGTTATTGTGGATCAAGGTCTTCTGAAAGAGAATATGCAGGCTGTAATCCTGTACACTTCTGCTGCGTTTTTAATCGTTTGCTTGGACAAGCTGCTGAATGTGTGTAAAGAAACCTTTCGGGCAGGTTTAAGCGCACAGGTTACCTTTTCTTTATTTGAAAAAGCGTATTTACATCTGACAAGAGTACGAATGAGCTATTTTAACCGAACCAATGAAGCGGAGTTGCTGAACCAAATTGGCACGGATGTAGGCAATGTATCAAGGATCACAGATAGTGGAGTATTTTTTGTTATTATGCAGGCGTTCAGCATGATTGGTGGTTTATGTGGTTTGCTGCTCATTAACTGGAAAATGACTGTAATCGTGCTGCTTTTTTTACCCATCAAATATGTTGTGGTGAAGTATTTTGTGAAGCGTAGAAAAAAACTGGTAGGGGATTTTATTGAAGGCAGTAGTGATTTTGCCCAGTGGTTTGGGGAATCTGTCGGGGGCATGAAGGAGCATCGAATGTTTGGTCTTATTCCACATAAGCATCAGCAGTTCTCAACCAAGCAGCGTCGAATTGTAGATTCAGAACGGAAATTGTCACTTCTGGACGCCTGGAATATCGCTTCGGAATCTATTTTAATTCAGCTTCTAATGATGCTTGTGTACGTTGTGGGAGCTAATCTTATCTTTCGTTTACAGCTCACTGTAGGGGGGATTTTTGCCTTTGTTTCTTACAGTGCTTATGTTACCACTCCTGTTTTCGCTATTTTAAACATTGGCTACATGCTGGCTGAAGTCGTTCCCTCCGCCATTCGATATTATCAGTTCTTGGACTGGGCAGAGGAAGAGACATCTAATTCAGTCACCCCAGCGTCTATACTAACTGAGCCGCCATTCGAAGATCACATTGCATTTCATCATGTTTCTTTTTCTTATACCAAGGATGAACCCGTCCTATCCGACGTGAACTTTAGGATTGCCCGAGGGGAAAAGGTAGCTATCATTGGAGCAAATGGGGCAGGGAAGTCTACGCTGCTGGATTTGATGATGAGATTCAGCCAGCCTGATCAGGGGATAATCACCTATGACGGCATTGACATCCAAAGCTATGAAATAGATGAGTATCGAAGTCAAATAGCTTTGGTCAGTCAGCAGGTGTATTTATTTGATACTACTATTTTTGGCAACATCCGCATAGGCACAGAAGTCACTAATGATGCAATAGAGGACATTATCGCTGAGGTTGGCCTGGAAGAATTGGTTCAGAACTCGGCAGATGACTTCCCCATAGGCTCGAACGGCTCCAGATTGTCGGGTGGGCAAAGACAGAAAATTGCGATGGCAAGGGCATTGATCAGGGAAGCGTCATTGTTTATTCTCGACGAGGTGACCTCCAATCTGGACACAGCAGCTAGGCTAAATGTTCAGCAATTGTTGAAGACCCGGTTGCGTGATAAGACCGTAATCATCGTTACACATCGCAGCGAGATATTAGCGCATGTCGATAGAGTTATTTTGTTGGAGAACGGCGAACCAGCCCAAATAGGATTACACTCCCATTTTATGACCTGTCATGCGGAATACAGAGGATGGGTATTAGAGAAAGAAGAGGTCCCCATAAAATGATGAAAAAAACAAACGCATTCATAGTGTGATTTAACACCATGTACGGAATTAGTATAGGTGAACACCTTTTTAAATCATATCATGAATGGGAGGAGTAGTTTAACATGCGTAAGCTTGTGAAAAGAAGCGCGAATGTAGGCGACACGATTGAGGCATTTGGCTGTGGTTGTTCCTGTTACTGTCCTTGCTCCTGTTATTGCGCAGGCAGTCTGACTCGAAGCTCCAATACATCGCGAGAAAGTGACGGTTCTTATCGCAGAGATAATGGAACTGGAATTGGTAATTATTAGGATTATACCTGTATGGAGGAGCCTGGACATTCCAGGCTTCTGTCCACATCAAAACAGAGTAGGTGTGAATCATGAATATGTGCCAACCCTTTATATACACATTTCAAACGAGACTCCACCATTATGTATATGATGTAAATACTAATTTAATTTTGCGGATTAAAGAGGAGGCTTATCATTTTCTGAATTCGCATTCCAGCTTCAACCTGGATCAGATGGAGGCTACACCGGAATTGCAGCAGTATATCCGTGACTTGTTGGATAACGGATTTTTATCTTCACAGCGTCCGCAGATTATGAATCATCCCAAGACAAAGCACCTGGAGCATATGCTTCAGCATCAGCTGAAAACCCTCACCTTACAGGTAACTCAAAATTGTAATCTTAGATGCTCTTACTGCGTTTATTCAGGAGGATATGACAATCGAGGTCATACGAATCTGATGATGGATTTTGAGACAGCGCGCAAGTGTATTGATTTTGTCATTGATAGATCAGTAGACAGTGACCGTCTGGATTTCGGTTTTTATGGGGGAGAGCCGCTCATTAATTTCCCGTTGGTCAAGAAATGTGTCGAATATATCAAGGAGCAGGTGGCGTATAGAGATGTAGGTTTTCATTTGACGACCAACGGTACGCTACTTAATGACGATATTTTGGACTTTCTGGATGAGCATCGTTTTGTACTTACGATCAGTCTGGATGGAGATCAAGAGAATCATGATAGAAATAGACGATTTGCTGTTAACGGACGAGGCTCCTTTGATACCATTATTGCCAATGTAGATAAAATTAAGAGAAATTACCCGGACCTCTTTGAATGGATTAATTTTAATGTGGTGCTGGATACCCGTAATGATTTTGGTTGTATCAATGATTTTTATACGAATTATGAAACCTTCGAAAGTCTGTACAGTGTAAGGTCCTCCTATATTAACGATGCTTATGTGAAGGATGAAATTTTGTACAGGAATGAATTTATTGAGCAGAGGGGCTATGAGGTAGTTAAAATGATGCTTTCCAAATTTGGGAGAGTAGATGAAAGCCATGTCTCGAAGCTGATTAAGGACTATTATATTCAGATATATTTCCGAATGTTTCATTATAGAAAGCCTTCTGCGGGGATGCCGATAGAGGCGCATCATGGCGGACCCTGTGTGCCTGGTGTACAGCGATTGTTTGCGGATGTGCATGGAAATCTGTATCCATGTGAACGGGTCAGTGAGCAGTCGGAAGTGGTGCAGATTGGAACGGTGGACACGGGCTTTGAAGTGGATAAAATCAACCGGATTTTGAATGTAGGGATAATCACGGAGGATGCATGTAAAAACTGTTGGAATTTCCGCTTTTGTACGTTGTGTGTTGCTGTAGCAGATGATTTGCATACCTTGTCCAAGGAAAAGAAGCTGAGTCATTGTTCGGTAGTCAAAAACGATATTCGGCACACCCTACTTGATTATTGCATGATGAATGAGCTGGGCTATGATTTCTCCGAGGATACGATTCTCGATTTTGAAAAAGCATGAGGGGTGTCTCCATGACCAATAAATTAATCATTTTTCCGTTTGATTATGAAACGATAGCCCTGGTTAGGAACTTGAATCTATTAGGAAGTTATGAGGAAGTTGTCCTTATTTCTTTTCAAGGGTCGGGGATGATCGGGAAAGATGCCTGTGTAACGGACAAGGGGGAAGTGACAGGCTTCATCGTGAAGCCAGAGTCTTGTTTGGAGCAAGAAATAGAGCGTTGTGATGCTATATTACTGGTGAAATCCAATTTCAAGCTGGATGTAGCTGAGGTGTATCTTCCCGTGATCAAGAAGGCTGGACAGCTTGGCAAAAAAGTCATGTGTAATTTTACTTTGCCAGACTCATGTATGGAATTCATCGAACCCTGTGAGGAGCATGAGGACAAGCTGATTTTAAAAAATACATTTGATGTACGCACGAAAGATATTTTACCGCCTGACCCGGGCTCTGTTATTCATGATTTTTTTACACCGGTTCTATTTGTATTAGGGTTGAACGAGCGAACGCATAAGCTTAATTTACAGTTTAACCTTCGGCAGAAGCTTGAAGCACAAGGATATCGGGTGTCACAAATCACATCTAATGGATGCGGGGAGCTGATTGGTGCACATTCTTTTCCACAGTTTATGTTTGAGAGCGGTATGACGGAAACCCAGAAGATTATCATGTTTAATCGGTATTTGAAAAAAATAGAGCAGAGCGAAAAGCCTGATCTAATACTCGTGGGCATTCCAGGTGGGATTGTTCCTTTTAACAATACGTTCACGAATTATTTTGGAGTAACCTCTTTTTTGGTATCCCGTGCTGTCAGACCGGATGGACTGATCTGTTGTCTTCACTATGATGAATACAATATAAAATATTTGGAGCATGTGAAACAGTACATGGAAAACCGTTTTTCCTCTTCCTTATTGGGATACGCCATATGTAACAATGTATTCGACAGTTACTCTTCTTCCACGGTCAATATGCAATATGCATCTGTTGATCATCGTTTCGTGGAAGAGAAAAAACAGGAATTTTCCAATTATTCCGTGCCCGTACTCCATCTGTCCAACGATGAAGATATGAATAGGCTGACGGAGAATATTTTACATTATTTTTCGGTTGATCATCATGTAGTTCAGTTGTAATGGAGGGAAGAACATGAACTTTACTCAGGATGTAACGGGAACAGGAATGACACTGGAAAATATATTTTGGAAGCTTTTTAAAATAAAAGCGGGCGAGATCAATAAAGAGGCTACATTACTGGGGCCTGATATGGGGTTGTTCCCCAGGGATCTGGTATATCTATTATTTGAAGTGGAAAAAAGTTTTGCTATCCTAATTCCGGAAGAGCGTATAGTGGGAGGGGGGTTGCTTACATATAACAGCTTGTATGAGACGATAAAGGGCTGCTTAACAGTGGAAAAGGAATGAAGGATTTGTGAAAATGATGATAAAACATACAAAAACATACAAAAATATCCGATATACCTCTAGAATCACTTATTTCAGGATTTTGCAAAATTCGATTTCAGTCGCTTACTCGATTTTTGAAAAAATCCTCATTTAGAAGAGAATTGGAGGTTTTAGGATGAATGTATCATTTACATCATCTCACCAATCGCCGTTCCGCACCGCAGATAACAACCGACTTGAACTACGGCATCCCTTTTCCGCTCAGGCTGAAAAGAAGGGTATAGGCAAGCCACAAAACAAGGTTATTCAACAATTGACAGAACAAAAGCAAAATTTGATGGAGAGGCGTTCGGACTATTTAAGTAATGCGCTCAAGCGTGGTCTCGGTCCAGAAGCTGTAAAAGCTGAAATGGAAGAGATAGATAAACAGATTCAGCAAATTGACGAGAACATTCAAAAGCAGTCACTGGAAGAGCAAAAAAAGGCTTTAGGCATGGATGAGGAGAGTAAAAAAGAAGCTCAAAAAGGTAGAAAGGAAGAATATACGCCTAAGACTGCTGAGGAGCAGCAGCAAAGATTGGTCACCTATACAATGCATAGTGTTGTATCTGCAAACAATGAGTTGAAGAGTGCCAAAATAGCCAAAACGGCACAAATCACATTGGGAAGCGAGGCTAAGGGGTGGGAAAACGCTAACCCTGCAAAATCAGCGTCTTTGCGTGAAAAGGCAGAAGGACTTAATGGAAAGATCATGGAAATCGCTGCGAATATTAATGAGCGTATCAGTGAAGCAGTGAATAACGAACCGATGATTACAGATCGGGTTGAACCTAAGGAAGAGCAGGAGGCAAATCCAGAGGCAGGCAGGGTGTGGACTGAACAAGAGCTCAATGCTTATCTGGACTCGGCCAAAGACGGGGCGAAGACTGCAGGCACGAAGGTGAATATTGCAGTCTGATCCAGCTATTATGTACATGGTTTGCTAAATTAGGAGGGTGCTTTCAGACGAACGCTATCGTTCGCAGAGGCACCCTCCGCTTACTCTAATAGAACGGAACAGAGCCGTGAGATTCATTCCACAATCCGAAGAGACAGGGGGAGAAAACATGAATGGCAAGATTCATGTAGCCATTATTGACGACGGGGTTAATGCTGGCTTTTTAAACACCCAATTATTATATAACGTCGAAATAGCTCATGGAGACGTAGAAGATGGACGTACCTTAAATCACGGTACGCTATGTGCAGCTATTGTACAAACGTATTTTCCAGATGCGATCATTAGCAGTGTAAAAATAATGAACCATAGAAAAGGAAATGCAACTCAGCTTTGTGCTGCGCTGGATTGGTGTGTAAAACATGGTGTACAGGTAGCAAATATCAGCCTGGGGAGTATAAATTATCGAGATCGAAGCATGCTGCGGGAGGCTGTAAATGATGCAGCTATGGCGGGATTAATTATAGTATGTGCTGCACAAAACGGAGGACTTCTTACTTATCCGGCCTCCTTTGCCAATGTGATTGGTGTGCGCTGCGATCATAGCGGTATTCTCACAGCAGGACAATATACATATGATGCTGAGTTAGCATTCTCAAGCGGTATCGATTTTATCGCTTTTGCCAAGCATGAACTAGTAGGTGCAGCTGGAGAGGCTGTACAATGTCCCAACAGCAATAGCTATGCCACTCCATTGATTACAGCACACATATGTAAAGTTTTGCAGCAGTCCAAAGCTGTTCCTTCCATAGAACAGCTAAAACATATGTTACATAAGTATAGCTATCTTCCGATACAGGATACTAAATTACCCGTAATGCGTTACGGACATCCGGATTGGATACGGCGCGCCTATGTGTTTATAGAGGAGTGTGCAATTAGTTCGAAAGCACCCTATTATTTTCAGACCCAATGTGAAGCTCAACCCTCTGGCGACAAAGTTGCCGCGATCATCGAACAAGCCATCCTGCGGGAGCGAGAACAACAGGATACAGCGCTCGAAGGTGGACAACGGGTATGCGACCTGACAGATACGATTGTCTTGCTAGGGGAAATGGAGCCAGTGAGCTTGCAGGAAGTGGAACAATTGGCTTCACGGTATGGAAAACATGTCGTCTATATCTCTAAAAATCAACGACACACCCCATCACTGAATTTTTCATCTTGCTATTTGCGCTGGTGGCAGCAAGAGGAGGGGCTCTTTATGGCGCAGGAGGAGGCTAGCTCAATAGAGGATTCACGCATTCCGCATATTTGTATTTATTATGATAAGGGCATTGACATTATTTATTTTTTGCATGAGTTGAGAGGGGCCTTTGCCCGGGATGAATACCAAAGCTGGATCGCGGTGGACCAGTCCGCGGCAGTGTTGCATGATATGGAGTATACGCTCCCTTTGGATGCAAGCAATGGATTACAGGAACTGTTATATAATGCGGGTAAAATGGCATATAACGCTTATACGGATATTGCTATTTTGTGTGTAAAGGCTGCGAATACTGAGGATTGCACCAAAGAACGAGTTTTATTAGGCGTAGATATTGAGCTTTCTTTGCTGGTGAAAGTGGAAACTGAAGGTATTTACATATCTATACGGACAGAGCAGGGATATTTGAAAGAATGGGTCCTCTCAGACTTAAACGCGGGCGATATAGGTGGTATTTATACATATTTAGAACAACTGTTGGTAGACTGATATTCACTATTTAAAACAGACTGCAAGATACGGCAGTAGCACTATTTTGAACGCACCTATAATCCGTTATTATTATTATTTGGCAAAGTGGTTATTCACTCAATAAGTTTGTTTATAAAACAAAATATTTAGAAATACGTAACCAATTGCTTATCGTTTATTATAAATATTAATAAATATATTAAGTATTTAATGATAATATTGACTATGATAAATAGGGTGTGTTATATTAAAACCGTAAATAAAACGGCATCTTAATCTTGGTGGTAGAACGGATTTTATTTTCGCATTCAGAGAGGATGGTTTAGGTGGCAGCAGCTGTAAAAGCAAAGATGATTGTAGACAAATCTTTTCGTATTGCTGAAGTCGATAAACGCATTTATGGCTCTTTTGTAGAGCATCTCGGGCGTGCCGTATATGGCGGTATTTACGAGCCTACTCATTCAACTAGTGATGAAAGCGGTTTCCGTAATGATGTTAAAGAGTTGGTAAAACAGCTTGATGTTCCTATTATACGCTATCCGGGCGGTAATTTTGTATCCGGTTACAATTGGGAAGACGGTGTCGGCCCTGTCGCGTCCAGACCTAGACAGTTGGAGCTGGCGTGGAGAACGGTCGAGCCAAATGAAGTAGGCACGAATGAATTTTTCAAATGGGCCAAGGATGTAGGTTCCGAAGTCATGATGGCGGTTAATCTGGGTACACGCGGAATTGATGCTGCGCGTAATCTGGTGGAATATTGCAACCACACAGGCGGCTCCTATTGGAGTGATCTACGTCGTAGTCACGGGGTTGAGCAACCACATAAGATTAAAACTTGGTGTCTTGGTAACGAGATGGATGGCCCATGGCAGATTGGTCACAAGACAGCAGAAGAATATGGCCGTCTGGCTGTTGAATCTGCAAAAGCTATGAAGCTGATTGATCCTGACATTGAGCTTGTATCCTGTGGAAGCTCCAGTTCCACGATGCCAACGTTCCCGGAATGGGAAGCAACCACACTGGATCATACCTATGAGGTAGCCGACTATATTTCCTTGCACCAATACTACGGCAATCATGACAATGATACGGCTAATTATCTGGCACGCTCTATGGATATGGATCATTTTATCCATACGGTCATTTCGACTTGTGACTATATCAAAGCAAAGAAACGCAGCAAGAAAAAAATGATGCTCAGCTTTGACGAATGGAACGTATGGTACCACTCCAATGATGCGGACAAAAAAATTGATCCGTGGTCTGTGGCACCACCGCAGCTTGAGGATATCTATAACTTTGAGGATGCATTGTTGGTAGGCAGCATGTTGATTACGTTCCTGCGCCACGCGGATCGTGTGAAAATGGCTTGTCTCGCCCAACTGGTCAACGTTATTGCGCCAATCATGACCGAGAATAGTGGAAAGGCGTGGAAACAAACGATCTTCTATCCGTATCTGCATGCCTCCCGTTATGGTCGTGGGATATCGCTGATGCCTGTCGTGGATTCGGAAAAATACGACTCCAAGGACTTCACAGACATCCCTTATCTGGACAGCGCTGTAGTTTATGATGAAGAGGGAGACGCGCTGACTGTCTTTGCAGTGAACCGTCATTTGTCTGAATCGCTGGAGCTGACAGTAGATGTACGCAGTTTTGAAGGCTACCGCATTGTCGAGCATACTGTATTGGAGCATGATGATCTTAAAGCGACCAACAGTCCAGCCGGTGAAAAAGTTACGCCTCACAACGGCGGTAACGCCAAGCTTGATGACGGAATTGTAAAAGCTCATTTGGGCAAAGCATCGTGGAACGTTATCCGTCTCGCTAAGTCTCATTAATTCTCTTCTGTAAAAGGGTACAGCTTCGACTGTACCTAAATAAGCTCGCATTCTCTCTTGTAAGAGTACTACAAGAGCGGCAATGCGAGCTTTTTGCGTAAAATGAGCCATTTGTCCCTCCATAGATATAGGGTTCTGAGAGAAGGGTGGATTTTAAATAAATATTATGTTTATTACTAAATTTAACTAGACAAAGATGACCTTTATTCACTAAGTGCTCGTACTCCGTACATTTTTATGAAGTTAATTAGACCCAGTGCCAGACTTCCCAGGTGAAAAAAGACCCTATTATGTCGTTGTCAACGTACTGATATCTGAAATGCAGGGTGTGCAATCCGACTTAAATCCACGTTATACTTTAAAAGACAGTCTATTTAAATCCAAATGGTGGTTGTAGTATTTCGAGAAAGGAATGATCTCTATGAGTCAAACAGACGAATATCGTTTTCAAGTGAACTTGGGCGGTATGATTGATATTTTGGCCAATCATTTATATAGCAGTCCACGAGTGTTTATACGTGAGGTTCTGCAAAATGCAACAGATGCGATCACGGCTCGCAAGGAGCTGCGGAAGGTTGCTACTGAAAGTAATGTATTAAAAGAAGATAAGGCCCTTGAAGATACAGCTTCTGAGAGTAACGACTATGAAGGTAAAGTCATCGTGGAGTTATCTGGTTCTGGGGAGCATCAGGTATTGATGATTCAGGATAACGGCATTGGATTGTCAGAAGAAGACATTCACCGTTTTTTATCGATTATCGGTCAGTCTTCCAAGAAGGGAGCCGATTTGCTGGCTTCTGAGACTTCGTTTATCGGACGATTTGGGATTGGGTTGCTATCCTGCTTTATGGTGAGCGATGAAATTGTGGTGCTGACCCGCTCGGTGAAGGAAGGCGTCTCCATGGAATGGAGAGGGAAGCCGGATGGGACGTATACGATTCGTCGATTGGAGACCGAACTGCCTGTAGGAACGCAAATTTATTTGCGCTGCAAGCCGGGAAGTGAGTTTTATTATGAGCCGGCGCATGTAGAGGAGTCTTTATTCTATTATGGTGCGTTGCTGCCGTATCCGGTCATGCTGTCTGTAGACGGGGAGACCAAGCGCGTCAATCTTCCATCGACGAGCTGGATGCAGGACCCAGAACAATTACGGAGCCGCCGTAGTGAGGTGCTAGATTTAGGCTATCGCCTGATGGGCGAGCGCTTCAGTGATTTTATACCGTTGCGGACGGCATCGGGCAGAACAGGCGGGATTGCATTCATTTTGCCTCGTAGTGTTAATCTGAACAGCAAGCGGCTGCACCGGGTGTACTTGAAGCATATGTTGGTGTCCGATAAGGCGGAAAATGTATTGCCAGAATGGGCATTCTTCATTAAAAGCCTGATTTGGACAGATGAATTGCAACCAACGGCATCACGTGAGTATTTTTATGAAAATGAGCAGCTTGATGCGGTTCGTTCTGAATTGGGGACCTGTATTCGGGAAGAACTGCTACGCATGGCGGAATATGAACCAGACCGTTTGCAACACTGGATTCGTTTGCACGAGCTGTCCATGAAGGCGCTCGCGGTCGAGGATGATGAATTTCTGCGGATTATGCATCGCTGGTTTTCCTTCGAAAGTACATTTGGGCGGCGTGAACTGAGTGAACTGATCCGAGAGGCGGGCGGACGTCCGTTGCATTACACATCGACAGTAGATGAGTATCGTCAGATTACGCATGTGGCGGCGGCGCAATCCATGTTGGTGATCAATGGCGGCTATATTTATGATTCAGACATTTTGGAAAAGCTGCATTGGATTGACCCTAACCTGCAAACAGAGCGTCTTAGCCCTGAGGAAGTATCTCTATCATTTACCGGGCTAACACAGGAAGAGCGCGAGAATTATTACGGTGTACTACGTGTCATGGATGCTGCTTTGCAGCCAATGCGTTGTCGCGCTGAGTTGAAGCGTTTTGAGCCTGCGAGTTTGCCAGTATTGTATACCATTTCTCAGGATGCACTGACCTTGCGCTCCATGGAAAACACGGTTGAGGAGACAACCTCACTTTTTTCCAATGTGCTTGATAGTCTGAAAGCAGGAGTCCAGCAAAATTCGGGCTACTCCACTTTATACTTTAATCTGAACAACCCGGTGGTGGCCCGAATTCTTGAAGCTACCGATACGCAGATGGTTACGGCTGCTACAGAAATGATGTATGTGAATGCGCTTATGATGGGGCACTACCCGATGAACCGCAGTGAATTGGGACTGATGAATCGCAGTGTACTGCATTTTATCAATTGGGGATTAGGGAACGGACAGAATACGTAATTGCGTAATTAAGGGAGGATTCAAATGGAAGAGACAATATATGAATTGATGGAGCAGGCGCAGGATATGCCCGGAGGGGCGGCAAAGCTGGCGATTCTGGAAGAGGCTGTTCGCTTGGCAGACACTTCCGGATTGAAGGAACTCGCTTATGAAATTCGGGGAGAGATTGTAGACTGCGCTATTTTTAACGGATATCCATTGAAGTCGCTGATTGCTTTTTCGTGGCAGCTGGGCCAATTTGATCAAAATCCAGAGGAATACGACGCAGATGAGCTGTTGTGGAATTACAAATGGATACTCGGTAAGGTGTGCAGCTTTTCCAATATATCGAAGACTCAAATAGAAGATCTGGCGGAGGATATGCGCAGACGTTATGCCGAATACGGGTATAATGAGCGTCCATATTACTATTATAAGTTCCGCATCGCGATGGACATGGGAAATCTGGAAGAAGCACGGCGATATCTGGATACCTTCCGCTTGATCGAACGGGACAGTATGAGTGATTGTGAAGCCTGCGAGCAGAGCCAGATGGTGCGGTTCTACTACTTGGCCGGAGAGGATGAGCAGGCGCTTGCCGTGGCAAAACCGATTTTGTCGGGTCGTATGAGATGTGCAGAAGTGCCGCATGTGACGCTCTCGCAGGTGCTATTGCCGCTTTATCGTCAAGGCGAGGTTGATCAGGCAAAGGAGCAGCATCGTAAAGGCTATCGCCTAGTCCGGGATGACCGTGACTTTCTGAAAACGATAGCAGAGCATATCGAATATTTGACGATTGCTGATCCGGTTCAAGGGATCGAAGTGGTAGAGCGTCATCTACATATGGCGCTAGACTATGAGAGCGGGCTGGAGCAGATGTATTTTTACGCGACGATGGTGAGTCTGCTGCAGAAGTTGGATACTTCGGGAGAAAAACGGTTGATCCGGTTGCCGGCTTCCTTGGAATGGGGGAAAGAGGAGCGCACATTGACGGAAATCATTGCGTATTTTAGGCCACTGGCAGAGTCGGCGGCGGCTGATTTTGATCGACGGAACGGGAATACGTTTTATTCCGAGTGGATCGGGAAAATTGTTCAAACGGCATAGAAGAAGTGTAGCTGTGACGAATATTTTATACTGCCCAAACAATGAGCAGGTATAATGTTCCTGTGAAATGACAGGAGGGGTTATGTGGTGACTGTAACCGGAAAGGTGATTAATTTCGCACACCGCGGAGCTTCAGGTGTATGTCCTGAGAATACGATGGCGGCATTCCGCCACGCCTTGGAACTGGGAGCAACAGGTATAGAAACGGATGTGCAGCGTACCCAAGATGGGCATCTGGTGCTGATTCACGATGAGTCGCTGAAGCGTACGACAGGTTGCTCACTGGATGTAAGGGATATTACGCTGGAAGAATTAAATAAATTGGATGCGGGCGGCTGGTTTGGTGAGAAATTCCGAGGTGAGCGGGTCCCAATGCTGGATGAGCTACTGGAACTAGCCCAGTCCTCCTCGAATACAATAATTAATTTAGAGTTGAAAAATAGCATTTATCTCTATCCGGGAATGGAGGAAGAGGTCATTGCTACCGTGAAGCGTTTTGGATTAGAACAGCGGGTAATCATATCCAGCTTTAATCACGAATCGCTGGCGCTCTGTGCGCAGCTTGCTCCTGAAATCAAGACGGGGGCGCTGTATATCGAAATTATGGTCCGCCCATCCGAGTATGCCACCCAATTCGGGGTTACCGCACTTCATGCCTACAAACAAGTGGTTACACCAGAAGCTGTATCAGAGGCTTTGGCATTAGGCGTCGTCTACCACCCATGGACGGTGAATGAGCCAGAAGAAATGAAGCGTCTGCTAGAGGCCGGGGTAAACGGCATTATCACGGACTATCCTGATCGGTTGGCGCACTTATTGGCTGTCCGCTCTTCCTAGGTTGAAGACACAGTGGAACTGCAACTAAGGTTTGCAGGGATATGAGCGTGGCTATTTATTGAAGAAAAAGACTCTCCTGTACGCACTCGTTTTTACGAGGCGAGGGAGAGTCTTTTTTGCCCTAAGCCGAAGAGCGTATCATCCACGATGGCCTTGATTCCTTTCTACTTGATGCCGAGCCGCATACGATAGCTGAACAGAATGTCTAGTGTTCTGCCCTGAAAATGATTCTCTACCAGGTTCACGAAGCGGGCTACATCGCCGTCAAGCGTTCTATTGCCAAGTTTTAAGAGACTTTGAATACCCCCTTGGCTGAGAGCGAGCCCTGTATAACGAGCTGCGTCACACTGCTCACGGTTGTGGAAAACAATCTCCCGGGTATATCGGAATTGCCCGCTGCGTTGCAGATTAGCTAAATGCTGATCCTTGCTCCATTTATGAGCTTGCTGCTCTACTGGGGCTTCCTGTTCCAAAAGGGTATCCGCTTTGGTGATAAGCTCTGTATAAGCTTGCTCTATCTGCCATTGCAGCACCGGAGGCCAGTCACAGTCAAAGGCTGCGAACACGCCGCCCTGAGCCAAGACCCTGCCCGCTTCCTGAAGCGTGCTCTCGGGGTCCATCCAGTGAAAGGATTGAGAGCAGGTGATGACGTCTACAGTTCCGTCCTCAAAGGGCAGGTTGTTGGAGAACCCGCTTTTGAAGGAAATGGTTCCTGCCTTTGTCGTTCCTGCTGTCTCCAGCTTGTGCTGCGCTTTTCCTCTCATGTCCGAGTTAGGCTCGATACCGACGACTTGCCGAGCGGCGTTTTCCCATATGAAAGTTGAAAGTCCTGTACCGCAGCCAATATCGGCAACGAGCTCTACGTTTCGCTCCAGATAGCGGCTGACGATTTCCACGACGAGTGACGGTGCTTCCGGGCGGTGCTGATCGTAGTTGTCGGCAAAACCGCTAAAACGATCTACGTTGCTTTGCAGATTTCCCTCAGGTATTATAGGTCCTCTTCCTCCTTAGTTTCGACCGGGCGGCCGAGCAGATTCAAATGCTGCTGTACTCCTACATTGTACAGGTTTACATGTTCATCCATCTACTCTCGTGATTTCACAGCACCCGTCGGATTTCGGAGGGGAAATTCCCTGTTTTATCATTGAAGCAAGCGCCCACTCGCGCATCATGGAGTCAAGCATTGGACGCAAATCTTCGCGTTGCATACCCATGTGGAGCACGGCTTCCAGATATCCAGCTTTATCTCCAATATCATAACGTGTGCCTTCCAGTTCCAATGCGAGCAGTTGGTTCTGCAATGCTACCTGATGGAGTGCGTCTGTCAATTGATATTCACCGCCTGCCCCAGTGGACAGGTTTTCCAATATAGAGAAAATGGAAGGCTCCAATACATACCGACCAATGACTGCCTGCCGCGAAGGGGCATCTGCCGGAGAAGGTTTTTCAACAAGCCCGCCGACTTCGTGGATGAGACCGTTCTGGTGAGTAGAGTCAATAATGCCGTATTTACTCACATCTTGTTCTTCCACCGTGCGCACGCCGACCACTTGCTTGCCAGTCGCCTCGTAGACATCCATCATTTGACGGATCGCCGGGGTGGAGGAATTCATAATATCATCGCCCAGCAACACGGCAAATGGTTCATCGCCGATGAACTGACGAGCGCAGCTTACCGCGTGTCCCAAGCCGAGAGGTTCTTTTTGACGGATATAGTGAATGACTGCTTTACCCCCGATGCTTTGAACTTCACGCAGAAGATCGTATTTACCTTTGCTCTCCAGTACCTGCTCCAACTCCACAGACTTGTCAAAATGATCCTCGATGGCTTTTTTATTACGCCCCGTTACGATAATGATGCTCTCAATTCCGGACTTGATAGCTTCTTCTACGATATATTGAATAGCCGGCTTGTCTACGATGGGAAGCATCTCTTTCGGTAAAGCTTTCGTAGCTGGTAGAAAACGGGTTCCTAATCCGGCGGCTGGAATAACAGCTTTTGTAATTTTTCTCATAGAAACTCACTTTCCTTTCGGGATGGGGAACCAAATACCCAGTATCGGCTCCCGATATAATTGATGATCATTCCGGCTGCGGTGGCGATCAGCTTGTCTAAAGCAAGTGGCAACTCGGTTCCCGTGTGGAGCACTTGCAGTAATAGGGAGGTTATCCCTAATACGACCAGGTTGATGACGATAAATTTGGGTAATTGACGCTTGTTTGTGTCGTTTGATAGTTGTTTGTTGAATGTCCATTTGCTGTTCAAAATATAACTGTTGGCTGTGCCGCAGCTGTACGAAATGATCTGCGCTACAATGACCGGCACTCCGCCCCAAGCTAGCAGCATAAAAATAATATAATCTACGCCTGTATTCACCAGACCTACAATGCCAAATCGAATCATAGGAAGCAGCTGGGCCATGCGACTTTTCATAGTTTAGGCTCCATGACCGGATTTGGGTCCGGTATATACCGCACTGTTGCCGCGCACTGTGCGTCCTGCCGAAATCAGGCTTTCACGGGTTCCTTGCATGTACAGGGACTCGCGTGGTTCAGGGGCCTTCATAGCATGTGTCGGACCGTTTTCATATTGTCCACCCAGATGCTCACGGACAATGTATAGCGGACGTGCTTTGGTTTCATCATAAATCCGTCCAACATATTCACCCATAATACCGAGAATGATGAGGATCACCCCGTCGAAAATCAGGCTGATGCTAATCATAGAAGACCAGCCCTTCATCACATAGGAGTCGGTGAAAAAGTTGAGAAACAGTACGTACATCAGATACAGGAAGCCAGACATGGAGAGAAGTGCACCGATATACCCTGCCAGCTTGAGAGGCTTAATCGAAAAGGATGTGATCCCGTCCAGACTGAGCTTGATCATTCGTTTCAACGGATACTTGGTCTCGCCCGCGAGCCGCTCGTCGCGCTCATATTCTACAGCAGTTTGTTTGAATCCGATCCAGCTGACTAGTCCACGAACGAATCGGTTATTTTCCGGCAGCCGTTTCAATTCTTCTATGACCTTACGATCCATTAGGCGGAAGTCCCCGGTGTCGACCGGGATATTAATGTCCGTTGATGCTTTAAGTACACGGTAGAAGAGGCTGGCAGACCATTTCTTGAAGCAAGTTTCGCCATTGCGTTTGAGCCGTTTGGCGTAGACCACTTCATAGCCTTCCTTCCACTTGTTAGCCATCTCAACAATCAGTTCCGGCGGGTCTTGGAGGTCGGCGTCAATGACGACGACCGCCTCCCCCACCGCATAATCCATCCCGGCGGTAATCGCTAGCTGATGACCAAAATTGCGAGAGAAATCAATCAATACAATGGTGTCATCTCTGAGACTGAATTCCTTGATCAATTGGACGCTGCGGTCCGAACTTCCATCATTTACGAAGATCAGCTCGTAGGGCTCACCCATTGAGCCCATGACTTGTTTCAGCCTCCGGTAGGTTTCCGTAATAACAGCTTCCTCGTTGTACATCGGAATAACTATGGAATAACGGATGGGTTCACTCATTCGTAGTTCCTCCTCATTTATAATGTGATTTCGTATAAAGTACCGCTTCCGCCACGATCGTCTCCGCCAGGGCCACCTTGACCATCCTGGGCGTTCGCATTGCTGTTCGTCGTGTCGCTTCCGCTCTCGGTGGCTTTAACGTCTGTACTTGTTTCGTCTGCTGTTGTTTTCCATTCATCTGTAGGGATCAACTTGCCGTGTTCTTTGATCCATGCAGTGACTTCAGAGTTACCGCCGTCCGGTCCGCCGCCTCCACCAGAAATCATGAAGTACTTCACTTGTCCGCTTTCGACCAGCGCCTTGATTTTATCGACGGTATAGACTGGATCGGAGGATACAAAACCGTTCATAATAATTACTTTTTGTCCGGCCTCGACCAGGTAAGGAGCAGCCGTTGAATAATTACTTGCTGCGAAAAGGTAGGTTTCACCTGTGTTATTTTTTTGCAAATAGCTCAACGTTTTTTGATCTAAACTTTGGCTACCGTTGGGTCCTCCCATTCCTCTGGAACGGGTAGAAGATTTTTGCTCCGTGTCTGTACTTGTTTGTGTGCTTGAAGTATTTCCATCAGGACTGGAATTCTCTGCATTATTGGTCTGGTTATTCGTTTGAGTTCCTTCGGCTTGTTGTCCATTGGCGCTCTGACCTCTATTGCGATCATTGCCGCCCGGCATTCCGCCACCGCCACCGCCGCCAAATTGAGTGGGTCCGGCTTGTGGAATCATGCTGTTCCCTCCGTAGATGATCGGTGTCAATGCCCAATATGCAGGACCGATAAACATAGCGAGTACACTTGCAATGATGGCGAACCTTGTGAACTTCTCAGATTTCATTCGTGCCACTACCTGCAGCACCGTGCCGATGATCCCTAAGATCAATACCGTGATGGACCAGCCGCTGCCAATGGTATCGTTGTAATTTTGCAAAACAAACCAGCTAAATACCGAGGTTGCCAATACTGCTGCGGGTAACAGCCAGGAGAGCCAGTTGGAACGCTCACGATACTGCTTCCACAATTCTACGAATCCTGCTCCAAAGAGCGCTGCAATTGGTGGCGCGAGCATAATCAGGTAATAATGATGAAAGAATCCTGCTACGCTGAAAAATGCAGCTACGGGAATCAACCAGGTCAGCCAGAAGATGACCTCTTTGTGTTTTTGTGTGATATTACGACGTCGAATGCTTGCAAGCAGGCCGATGGAAGCAATTAATGCAAATGGAAGCAGCCAGCTGGCTTGACCTGACAGGGAGGATTGGAACAACCGTAAAGGTCCTTTTTCGCCAGTACCGAACATGCCGCCACCAGAATTCCCTCCCGGTCCACCGCCTGGACCGCCCTGGCCACCTTGCCCGTCTCCAGGACCACCTTGTCCGTTGCCGCCAAATCCACCCGGTGGCATTTGACCACCTGCACCCATGTTGTTGGCACCTGAGTCATCCGTAGAAGTAGTGCTGTCCAATGATGTGGTCGTCTGAGCCTGATCCGTGTTTGTGTTGCTGCTATTCGTTGCAGCGTTATTGTTCCGATCCGTACGTTCTCCGCCACGATTGCCACCTGTACCCTGATCTCCTGTCAGACGGGACAGGCCGTTATAACCAAAGGCCAAATTCAGCACAGAGTTCGTACCGCTACTCCCCATATAAGGGCGTTCATCTGCCGGAGTAGAGTCCACTACGACTGCCCAAGAGAGTGATACGATCAGGAGGACAACTGCTGATCCTACCAGTGTTGCTGCTTTTCGCTTCCAGTTAAACTTGGAAGCCAGCAGATAGAACAGACCCAGTGCGGGAACGATCATATAGGCTTGTAACATTTTTTCGTTAAAGGCGATGCCTACGACTGCGAAAGCAGCAAGGATCAGCCCGGTTTTGCTATTTCTAAGGCCTCTGAACAATAGCCATGTTGCGAGCAACAGTGTGAAAACCAACATAGCGTCGATGTTATTCGTACGGCTAACCGCTACGGCTATCGGTGTCGTTGCCATGGCGAAGGCGGCCAAACGTGCGGCCATCGTACCGAAGCTCGGTTTGACGAGCAAGTAAACGAGCAAGACCGATCCGACTTGAGCCAGCGCCTGTGGCAAGATAACGCTCCATCCGTGAAGCCCGAATATATAGGCGCTCAGTGTCTGAATCCAGAACACCACAGGGGGTTTGTCTACCGTTACCGATCCGGCAGAATCAAGTGAGGCGAAAAAGAAGTTGTGAAAGCTTTGTAGCATGCTTGCTACGGCCGTCGTGTAGTAGGTGTTTACATATTTGTCTTGCCAGATGTTGTATCCGTTCAAAAATGCGGATATCAGCATAATGATGATCAGGGGGATGTCCGCCCTGGTCTTAAACCATTTCTTAATCATGTTCATTCCACTCCCTGTGAAAGTTTCTTTGTATTTATTCCGATCTTGGCCCGGTGAACTACCGGCTTGCTATTATCATGCCAGACGTACCTTAATGCGTTCTGAGCGCTCCCTGAACGTTAGCTGAAAGCTGAGCAGGGGTGCTTTTTTTGCGACAGGATTCAGGTATATTAGATACAGGTGAAAATGAATCGACTTTTATATGAGAAAAATGCAGCAACATGAAAGGGAAGATGAATAATGAATCCAATACACGGAGTTAAAATTATGCTGGCAGATGATGAGCCTCATATTTTGCAATTTTTAGAGCTTGGACTGATTAATGAAGGATATGAAGTCAGAACCGCCGAGAACGGGAGTCAAGCGCTCGATTTGGCAAAAGAGTTTCGCCCGCATGTAGCGGTGCTGGATGTGATGATGCCGGAAATGAACGGTTTTGAGGTGTGCCAAAGTCTCAAGGAGACGGAGGATAACATCGCGGTCATTATGCTGACTGCCAAGGATGATGTCGACGATCGGGTAAAGGGATTAAAACTCGGCGCGGATGATTATGTTGTAAAACCCTTCAGTTTTAATGAGCTGCTGGCTCGTATTGAAGCGCGCTTGCGTAATCAGTTCCCCGATCTGCTGGGCGAAGTGGTTCACGGCCCCTTTCGAGTGGATGATCGACGGAAGGAAATCCGTTATCAGAGTCAGGTGCTGGAACTGTCGCCTACCGAATATGAACTATTGAAGTTTTTGGTGTTGAATCACGGGATTGTGTTAAGTAAAAGTCGTATTCTGGACCGGGTATGGGGGTACGATTTTGGAGGCGAGGATAATATTGTTGAGGTGTACATTCGCTCCTTGCGTGAAAAACTCAAAGACAAGGAGCACCGGGTCATCCGTACGCTGCGCGGTGTAGGATACCGGGTGGATCTGCTATGAAGGCGGGCGGGAAAAGTCGGAGAAAATATGCACTCCGTTCTCTCCGGTCCCAGCTTTTGGCCAGAACGTTACTTATATTGGCTTTGCTGCTCGTATTGATTGGTTTTCTACAATATTTTCTGATGAAAGATTTTCTGTATCGCAGTCGGGCAGAAGCTATGAATACGCAGCTGAATTCAATTCCTGCCGATTTATTGATTAAGGATTCGCAGGAAAAGAGCGGGGCTGGGGTAACCGTTCCTCAAGATGAGTCCAATCGAAGGAGTAATCGACCGGGACCGTTTCTGTTTTGGCCGGATATGTCGCTTGCTTCTATAGGTATAGACGGCACCTTCCAGAGCTTGTCCAATGAAAATGGACTTAAACCGCCGCGTCTCACCACTCAGCAGTATCAAGCAATGCAGCAGAGTAAGCGCATGCGTCACGGCTATCAATTAATCACGGATGCCCAGGGGAAAGAGCAACTGGTTGTATTCCGTCCGCTTGGTCCACCTGACCGTTCTTCCGGTTTACTTCAAATGGGCGTATCCACGACTTCTATGCAAGAGCAGTTGATTAACCAGCTCCGCACCTTTATTTTATTGTCTCTGATTGCACTTGCGATTGGGTTGGCGCTTATGCTTCCGGTGCTGCGCCGCACGTTGGTACCCCTTTCCAGGATGGTTGAGGCTGTCAAACGTATTGATGCGGGCAATCTGGCCGAGCGCTTTGACGCAGAGCAAGGGCAGTATGAGGTGGATCGTTTGGCGGTTTCATTTAACGGAATGCTGGAACGGCTGGAGCATTCTTTTGCAGCCGAACGGGAATTGCAGATGCAGATGAGACGATTTATTGCGGACGCCTCCCATGAACTGCGCACCCCGCTCACGTCTATTCACGGCTTCTTGGAAGTGTTGCTTCGTGGAGCTGCATCCAATCCGAAGCAGCTCCAATCAGCATTAGAAAGTATGTATGGTGAATCCAAGCGGATGAATAAGCTTGTCTCTGACTTGCTATTGTTGGCTAAGCTGGATCGAACACCGGAGTTAAAGCTGGAAGACATACCATTAGATGCGTTGCTGCTGGAAATGAAACCGCAGCTTCTTATGCTAGCAGGTACACGTAAAGTGGTTTTTGATATGACGGCAGGTATACGGGTATTGGCAGAAGGGGATAAAATCAAGCAGGTCGTGCTCAATCTGTTTCACAATGCGGTTCAGCATACCGATATGGAAAGAGGTGTAATCCAGGTAAACCTGTCTGCAGGTAAGAAGTTGGTGGATATCCAAATTCGTGATAACGGGCCAGGCATGAGTAAAGAACAGCTGGAGCGGATATTTGAGCGTTTTTATCGTGGAGATGAATCGCGTACACGTAGCTCAGGCGGGGCGGGTCTTGGTCTGGCCATTACACAGTCTATCGTGGAAGCACACGGCGGGAACATTACAGCCGAAAGCACCCTGGGAACGGGAAGTGTATTCAAAGTAACGCTACCTTTAGCGGGAACAGTATAGTATTGCAGATTATGGCGTAACATAGAAATAGCCCCCCTAACCGCAGCTTTGGTTATAACACGGCTCGGGAGGCTTTTTAATTGTTAGTTAATCAGCGCAGCTTTTTGTAAGAGCACATGCAGCACCTTGGCAGATGCCTCACGGGTTGTAGGTGCATTCGGCTGGAAGTAGGAGGAGCCTTTAATCGCTTCTCCGTTAATGATGCCTGCTGCACTTACTTTTTCAATACTGTCCTTGGCATAGCCTGCAAAGGATGAAGCATCATGGTACGGTGTACGTGCAGGGCCATCGGCTGCTGCTTTGATTTGAAGCAGGTCTATAGCTTTACCCAGCACGACAGCAATTTCTTGACGACTGATATTAGCATTCGGATCGAACTTGTCGCTGCTGCGGCCCGTAATCAATCCAGCTTCATAAGCGGCTGCCACATCGCCGGAGTACCAGCTACCTGCCGGGATATCACTGAATGGTCCAGCAGTACCTGGTGCCAGGCCGAGTGCCCGGGTTACCAGGGCTGCAAATTCTGCACGTGTCACGTTCTTCTTCGGTGAGAAAGTCGTGTCGGTCGTACCGTTGATCAGCAACTTGTTCGCCAGCGATTGAATTTCGGATTGGGCATACGACGATGAAATATCTTCAAAGCTAACGGGACGTGTCGCCGCTGCATACGTCGAGAAGCCTAGGCGGCTTACCTTGACGACGGTAGATCCATCAGCCTGCTTGGTGAAGACGGATGGAACGGGATAAACATTTCCGTTTGCCGTATAGAGTACACCGGCTGTATTAGAATCAATTTGACCAGGTACGGTAAAGGATCTGCTAATAAACTGTACTGGAGCAACTTTGAGCGATTGACTCTTGCCACCAGTGACAATGTTAGCTTCAAACCCTACCGGGGTGCCGATCACATTGGAGCCTTTCAGCTTGCCTGTAAATGTACCGCTCGCCTCTGCTTGGCTGCTGATGATCACTTCAATGCCTGCACCAGCAGGAACATTTTTCAGAGCGGATACTGGCAAAGCCAGAGAGGAGCCTGTATTGCTTACAATCAAGCTGCTTCCTGCTGCAGCCTTGCCCAGCGTTACCAGTTGTGTGGAAGTGAGCGATGCTTTCGTCGTTTGGCCTGCTTGGCTAGTAGCCGACAGTACAATAGCTGTCGGGCTGGAACCTGCTGCTGTCACGGCAGCCTGCAAATCTGCATCGGTTACTGTCAGCGACTGTACATTATTGTTCAATGCAACGGCTGTAGTGACAGTTTTAACAGCCTGTCCTTGCTTCACTACGCTTTGAAGTGAAGGAGCAGATGTAGGAACAGGGGTGGATGTGTTCGTTGCAGCAGAAGGTGTAGTATTGCTTCTGCCGCCACCTCCACCACCTCCGCCTCCACCACTACCGCTGGATGCGGCGCTATTATCCACACGAATAGCTTTAGTGGCGGTGAACAGTTTAGGGCCATCGGTATTGCGTTCAGCTTCGCCCTTTTCATTCAGTTCAGGAGAACTGACTTCCAGCTTGTACACGCCATCTTTCAAGTGTTGAATAACGGGTTGACCATTAGCATCCAGCACAGGCTTGCCATTGTCATCTAATTCCACGTAACTTCCGTCAATACCCTTAAAGGAATATACGCCTTGTTTGAGGCGAGCGTTAGCTCCTTGTTCTTTGGAAGTCGTTATTCCATCAATCAGACCGATCAATTTATCATCTACGCCGTATACATAAAGCGCGATCTGGTTGGTTTTATCTGTGGTCAGGCGGAAAGCCAAATCTGTTGAGCGCTGAGCACCTGTCCGACTTGGGTAAATAATCGGGTTGGTAACACTCAGGTCCTGCAAGCCAAAGCCTGTCGTTGGATTTTCTTTGCCCACATGAACGACGAACGGCAAATGTAGTGTTGGCAGTCCGGCGCTTTTCAGAATAACTTCCCCTTCATATACACCTGTGGCTGCACCCGAATTTGGTTGCACAGACAGGAAGAACGGTTGCGATTTACCCGGTTCTGCCGAAATTGCTCCATTCGCGCCAACACCTTGCAACTGAACGGCAATGTTGCTCACGTCAGGTGTAGCAATCGGCTTAGTTGGATCAGAGGTTACATTATCATGTAACACGGTGCTGGCTTCATATTGCACAGTGTTAGCCGACAAGTTTTTGAGTTGAAGCTGAATCTGCTTCGCATCACTACCAGGTCGTAACACCCCGAAGCTGGCGGAAGGATTGTAATTCACAACCTCCTGCCGATTAAAGTTTTTGTCGAGAATCGTAATCTTTTCGACGGTTTCCAGCAGGGCTGGCGTCTGAATCGCATTAGCGATGTTTACAAGGCCTGCACCTTGGGAATACACATCATATTGGATTTTATCCTCATCAAAGAGTGTAACCGAAGTGTTTGCCAGAGCAGCGCGGATATCAAACGGTGTCCAGTTCGGATGTTGCTGCTTCAGCAACACGGCAAGTCCAGCCACATGCGGAGATGCCATACTCGTTCCGTTGCTGCGTTTGTAAGCTTGCTCATAGGATGCATCCGGATAGAACTTGGCGAAGGCAGGGTAGGTTGACAAAATGCCAACTCCCGGTGCGCTCACATCCGGTTTGATGCTAAGCAGTTCATCTCCATTAGGCCCACGGGAGCTAAAATCGGCCATGGTATTACCTGCATTATCTGTGCGAATATAGTCTGCCCCAAAGGAAACGGAGAACTTTTCTCCAGCATTGTCTACGATTTGTTTAGCCAGTGCACGGCCTTCCTTACCTCTCATGTCAAAGGTTGGAATAAAGTCAAAGCTGTCACCTAAGTTTGAATTAACGTAGTCATCGCGACCTGAAATGCTTTCCCCTAAATCAGCTTTGGTGATGTCGCCCGCTTTCGTATTCCCATTAAAAACGATCACAGCCTTCGCACCGTTTTTTTTCGCATTTGCGATTTTATCCACGAATGCCAAGTTGCCCCGTGAAACGAGAACAACCTTTCCTGCTACGTCTTTTCCTTCAAAATCATCAGGTTGTCCCAGGTTCGCATATATAAGCTCATAAGGGGCAGTTCCCAAAACGGAGGCAAAGTCTTCTCTGCCTGTTTCCCAGCCCATCAAATTAAAATCATAATGTGCATAAGCATCAGCAGTTACGGTACTCTTTAATTCACCGTTATCCTCCCAATAGGAATCGCGTGTGACCGAGGCTATGCCCGAGAAGCTTTTGCTCGGGGAAGTGGCTGCACCGACGGAAATCGCCAGCTGGGATGTTGCGGGAGAACCCATGGAATAAAAGTAGGGTCCTTGTTGGGCCGCATTACCATTCGCTATGACCGCGACTACGCCGGAAAGTACAGCATTATTAATAGCAATGGAATCCGGGGAGTTCGGGTCCTTTTCGGAATCCGAGCCCAGCGACAGGTTAATGACGTTCATACCATCTTTGACAGCACGTTCAATACCATCAATGACCTGTGCGGAGGAACCGGAGGAGCGACCCGTCTTGGTATTGCGTCCAAGCACTTTATACACGTATAAGTCCGATTTATAGGCAATACCCTTTTGCACAATATCCGAGGATTTATTGGCGGCTTTACCAGCAATTGTGCCAGAGACGTGAGTACCATGTGTCGTTCCGCTAAAACCTGTGCCGAATGGATCATTCTCCTTTTCGAGGAACGGTTCCTCGTAAGGGTCGTTGTCCTGTTCAAAAGAGTCATATCCGCCTTTGTAGGCTTCTTTCAAGTCCGGATGCTCATAATCGATACCGGTATCAATAACCCCGACCTTGATTCCCGCGCCATTCAATCCTTTGGCCCAGGCTTCAGGAACACCAATCTGGTCCAGCGGTGCGTTATCATAAGTGGCTTCACTGGCTGTAAGTGTTGGCGGGTCCTGTACGGGGATGGAATAATACGTTTTGTTTTCATGAATGGATTTTACGCCTGGCAGTTTAGCCAGTTCTGGAATCTTATTGGCTGGCAGTGTGACCTCCAAGCCGTTAAGCACCGTGTTGTACTGGTAATTCACCTGAAGAGAAATACCATGCTCAGCGGCTTGGTCTACGAACGTAGTTTGCTCAGTGGCAATCGCGGATTCCGCTTTTTGCTCAGATTGAGCTGTAAAAGCTTGGACGCCTGAACGTGCTGCATATTTGTCCACGGCTAAGGGCTCACCATCAAGCTGTACGATGACTCTGACCTGACGGGAAGAATCTGTGCTGAGCTCTGGCGAAATGAAGGCCGGAGCCGCCTCAATAGTCAATGCTTGCTGAGCTTCCAGAAATGAGTTGATTTGCAGATCTGCGCTAGCAGCAGAACTGACAGACGGCAGAGACAAGCTTACCGTCAAGGCAAGAGTGAGTGATACGACAGGTATTTTTTGCAAAATGATCGGCTTTTTCAAAGATTTCCCTCTTTTCAATCAAAATATGATATCTCTACATACTAGGATTTGAAGCCACTGCCGTTATTCTCACGCCTCCCTTAATATCTAAAATAATAGAATTGACCACTGGTGACTAACTTGCCAGTTTTGAGGCATATCTTACCATATTGGTGGGATATATTACTATATGTTTTTTATATTTTTAGAAAAAATAAGGTTAACATTACATGTAGATTCCATGGAAATGTTATGAATTTACTAGATTATTTTTGTAAACAATCGAAGAGGAATGGGAGAATGCGAGATTTAATGATATAATCTGCATTGGAATTGTTGAGGTTTCACAATCATGTAAAATGCCTAAGGCAAAGGAGTCGATTATGTTGGCAAAAACATTGATTTTCGGGCATAAAAATCCGGATACGGATACCATTTGCTCAGCTATTGCTTATGCAGACTTAAAAACCAAACTGGGCGCGGACGTAGAGCCGGTTCGTCTGGGCGAGGTGAACGGGGAAACGCAGTATGCACTGGATTATTTCAAAGTGAGCGCGCCACGTCTGGTTGAGCAGGTTGCTGCTGAAACGGACAACGTCATTCTGGTCGATCATAATGAACGCCAGCAAAGCGCCGCTGATATTGACAAGGTACGTGTAACTGAAGTCATCGACCATCACCGGATCGCTAACTTTGAAACAAGCCAGCCGTTATACTTCCGCGCTGAGCCAGTGGGTTGCACAGCCACCATTTTGAACAAGCTCTACAAGGAAAATGGTGTAGCAATTCCGAAAGATATCGCAGGTCTAATGTTGTCCGCGATTATTTCCGATTCTCTGTTGTTTAAATCCCCAACCTGCACGGATCAAGACGTAGCTGCTGCTCGTGAACTGGCTGAAATTGCTGGTGTGGATGCAGATCGTTACGGATTTGACTTGCTTAAAGCGGGAGCTGACTTGAGTGGTCATACCATTGAACAGTTAGTAAGTCTGGATGCCAAAGAATTTCAGATGAATGGTCGCAAAGTGGAAATTGCTCAAGTGAACGCAGTAGACGTAAACGATGTGTTGTCCCGTCAAGCTGATCTGGAAGCTGCATTGGCCCAAACCATTGAAGCTAAAAATCTTGATCTGTTCTTGTTCGTCGTAACAGACATTGTGAACAGTGATTCCATTGGTATTGCGCTGGGAAGCCAAGCCCAGGCAGTTGAAAAAGCCTATAATGTTCAGTTGGACGACAATAAGGCTGTTCTGAAAGGCGTCGTATCGCGCAAATCGCAAATTGTACCTGTATTGACTGACGCTTTTAACAGTTTGTAATGATAAATAATAAGCCTCCTGAACCCGACTGCATAATGGCAGTGGCAGCAGGAGGCTTATTTTTATTTCTTCAGTTCTGCCAGACGTCTCCGATGCGGAACTCAAATGCCAATTTCAACTTCAGCGCTGCCCATCATGAAACCGCTACCATGAAAAATGAAGAATACAGGGAGTGGATGATCCTTTCTTTCCGATGTACTTTGGGAGAATACGAAGGTTTGAAATCGGACGCAGCACCCATTCTGCCAGCAGATATGCGGGCAAGTTTGACGAACAGTTCTTGCCTCAGTCTTCGCACCATTTTTCTCTCTTCTCTCTGGAGTCGGTTAGACGCGAACCTTTGACATCTTCAAACGCAGAACGTACGCGTGACAAATAGGTTTGGAACTGACAGATTTCCGACTCACTAAAGTCTGACATCAGACGTGAAGCCAGCCCTACGAAAAAGGGATCCATCTGTTGAATTTTACTTTTTCCTTTATCGTTCAGGGACACGAACACTCCCCGCTTGTCATTGGGATCGTCATATTTATTAATGAATCCCTCTTGTTCGAGAGAAATAACCATGGAACTGATTGCTGCCCGGCTTACACCCATCTTTTCAGCCAAAGCAGAAGGAGAAGACATTTCATCTCTTTGTGCTGAAAGTACACAAAGCGCGATATATTGCCCGTAGGAGAGACCAAATTCACGTGAACGCTTCTCCATGTTTTTACGTATTTCATAAGTTATGGAAAATAAATCTACCAAAACACCAATTGGTTTATTGCCACCTGGAAAGAGATTATAGGCCAGTTGACGAATTTCGGAGTCCAAAAAAAAGAACATGCGATCCACCTCGATGTAGTTAATTAGTTAACTGTAATTTAATTAACCACTGGTTGCAATGATTTATACAAACTTTGTTCCGCATTTTTTGAAAATATATCTGTAAAACGTCACATCCAGGGGCCGATACACTGATCGAGGTCCTGATTCACAAAGGCTTGTATGGAGGGCTGACGCAGGGTACGTCCTTCTTGCCACCGCCACTCACTATATTGAACCTTGGCGGTATACATGGGTTGCACCCAAAACGCATCTTGATGCCGATCCGGTTTATTGCTAAAGGGTCGTTCCGATATGGTATGTGGTAGCAGGCGCTCGGTAAGCTGACGCCAATCTTCCCGAGTCAGCTTGCCCGTACCCACATGCCCGATATAGCGCAGCATTCCTTGTTTATCATATTGGCCCAGCAACACAGCGTTGATAATGCCTCCGTTCAGGGTATAGCCACCGATAACGGCAATGATATCGCCATAATTTTTGACCTTGAGCCATCGTCCGTCCTTTCCGCCCAATGTGTACGGACTATCCAGCTTTTTACACACAATACCTTCCATTCCTTGGCTGCACATAACCTGAAATAGAGCTTGTCCATCAGGATGAGCGGGAGCCAGTTGAATCCGTTCATTCGGTATGATGATCTGATGCAGCAGTTCAAGCCTTTCCTGTAACGGTTTAAGATGAACCCACTCCCCGTTCAGATAAATAATATCAAACAACATGTAAGTAGCAGGCACAGCTTCATAGGCTGACTGAATTCGATCCGTCCGACGAATCAGATCCCGTCGCATAATTTCATGGAACGATGGTTTACCGTCGGCACCGAGTGCGATCATTTCCCCGTCCAATATGACCGAATCAGCCTTGCAGTAGGAGGGGAAGAGAGCAAGCTCCGGGTATAAAAGCGTTCGTTCGTGCTGTTTGCGGTTGAACAGGCGTGTGCTGCCCTGGTTGTGATACGTCAAAATTCTCGTACCGTCCCATTTTATTTCGTAACGCCAAAGGCCTGTTGCATCTACAGGTACTTTTTCGCTCAGTTCCGGTTCAAACGGGATGACGGGTTTTATTTCTGTACGCAACGCAGCACCTCCCTTGCCTTTATATGAATAAATATAGTGTCGACGATAGATCTTATTTTATGTATCAGGATTTTGCAAAATTTGATTCCAGTCGCTCCGAAGTGCAAGATATAGACGAACTAAACCATTTCGATCTATATCTTGTTCATTGGAAGTCGCTTATGGGATTTTTGCAAAATCCTCGTATGTGATGTTTCTCTGATCCCTAAATAGGGGAATGATAAGAATATCTAGCGTCGGCATGAAGTGATTGCATTAATTCGTTAGCATGAGTTTTACGGAATTTTCTTCAGTCAGAAAGGGGATTGGTCTCATGAGACAAATTCGCGAGGAGGACCATGCAGTAGTCATGGTGGATGATGGACAGGTAGTTGCAGAAGTAGGTTATAAATCCGTAGATGACCACTCATTGGTCATTGACCATACATTTGTATCCGAGCAGTTACGGGGTCAAAAAATTGGCAAGGAGCTCATCGACAGAGTGGTTGAGATGGCAAGAAATCAGCATAAAAAGGTTATCCCTGCTTGCTCGTACGCACTTGCTCTGTTCAAGCGCCATAAAGAATACAGTGACGTGTGGCAGCAATGAATATGGATCATCAAGGCTGCTTAACTGCATAACCGACACAACACCGGAGCGGGTAATCAGACTCTTCCGGTGTTTTTTTTGTGTGCATAAAGCTTTTAAAAAGAATGCATTCTACCGTTGATATAGGGAAACAAAGGGCTATCCTCAAATGTTGAAGCACATTTCTTGCCGGATGGCTGTGAAATTGTTCATACTGTTGTCACTTCACAGGCTAACTATGAGTTCTATATAATATATTATGGTTATGACCGCAAAAATAATGAAAACCTGAATTTAAACGAAGGAGACGCTCATGATGAATAAAGCGAGTGAGGACAAGCAGTACGTTCCAACGAGCAATCGTAATTTTACAACCTTGATTATCACCGTTTCCATTATAGCCAACGTGATTATTTTGCTGCTATTCTTTTCGCCGATCGGATACCAGGGGAGTGTCAGTTTTGATCTCACTATTTTCCCAAGGTTGAATGCGATTTTTAACAGCTTCACGTTTATTTTCCTGGTGGCTGCATTGGTTGCTATTTTCAAGAAGAACATCAAGGTGCATAAAACCTTTATTCTGCTGGCCTTTGCCAGTACCGTTTTATTTTTATTTTCCTACCTGACCTTTCACTACATTTCGCCGGAAACTGCAAAATATGGCGGTGTGGGTATCCTTCGTCCGATTTACTTTACATTGTTGATTTCGCATAGCATACTGGCTGCAATTATTGTACCGCTGGCACTGTTCACGGTTGTATGGGGATGGACGATGCAGGTAGCAAAACATCGTAAGATTGCGCGCTGGACGATGCCAATTTGGCTATATGTGAGCTTGACCGGGGTACTGGTGTACGTTTTCATGGCCCCATACTATTAATAGATGTGAACCCTTTGATGGGTTGATTTAGGGAAATGGCGTCTCTGCTGAAGAGGCGTCTTTTTTGTATCCAATAAAAGAAAAATTATTCCTTCTAAATTTATTTTATTAAAAAAACGTTCCTTCTATAACGGTATTTCTGCTATAATTTGCCTTAATCAACTAAGAACAAGGGGGTCACCATGTGACAAAGAAAGCGAAAGGCAGGTTACGGTTGCTTGTATCTATGCTGGCGCTGGTTGTACTGCTGAGCAGCTGCGGTGGTGGAGGATCAAAGTCGGAAAAGGTTGACGGAGGGAAAGTAACACTGCAATTTTGGACCATTGCACTACAACCTACATTTACCCCGTATTTCAATCGGGTGATTGCCGATTATGAGCAGAAGAACCCCAATGTCAAAATTGACTGGAAGGATTACCCTTATGACGCAGTAACCAACAAGCTGTTGACAAGTATCGCTAGCAACAGCAGTCCGGATGTAGTTAATCTCAATACAGAATTTGCTAGCCAAATGGGCTCCAAGGGTGCTGTTGTTGATATGAATGAGCATTTGTCGCCCGAGGAAAAGGCTGCTTATTTCGAGGGTATTTATAATTCCACAGTCATTAACGGTAAAGCTTATGCGCTGCCCTGGTATACCGGTACAGAAGTACTTTACATGAATACAAAGCTGGTCAAAGCCGCCGGATTGGACCCTGCTCATCCGCCCAAAACCCGGGAGGAATTGTCTGAATGGGGCCGTCAGATCAATAGAAAAATTGGCAAGGCAGGCTATGCTCAGCAGCTTGTATCCAAGCTTTTCGCTGTGGACGGCATTCCTATCCTAAATAAAGAAAAGACAGCGGCGGCGTTCAATACACCAGAAGCAGTCACCATGATTGATAATCTAAAAAAACAGATGGAAGATGGCGTTGTACTCAAGGAAGACGCTGACTTCTCACAACAAGTGAAATATTATGCCGGCGAGCAGGTTGCTTTCGAGCTGGCAGGCCCCACGTTCATCAATTTTATCAAAACGGCAGCGCCAGACGTTTATAAGAACACAATTGCTGTCCCTGTCCCAACTGGCAAAGCCGATGTGCGGCTCTCCAACTCTATGGACTTGGTCGTACCTGCTAAGTCTGTACATGTGGACGAAGCAGTGAAATTTGCTGTTTTCTTGACAAACGCAGAGAGTCAAACTGCTTTTTCTAAAGCGGCGAATACACTACCTTCCACGAAAGACTCCATTAAGGATCCATATTTTACTCAGTCTGACAAATCATTAGAAGCACAAGCCAAGGTAGTATCCGCGCAAAGTTTGGATAAGGCGACAGATTATATGGTTGGTGTGCCCAATGCCAAAGATGTGAATAGTGCCATCGCGCGAGCCTTGCAAAATATTTTATTGAACGGAAGAGATACGAAGGAGACGCTAACTGCTCTGGAGCAGGAAGTAAACGATATTTTAAAGCAATAGGTTTGACAGGGGGGAGTGAATACTCCCCTGTTCATTTATCGAAATCAGGTGGTGATGCAGCATGATCAAATGGTTGAGGTCGGAGTCTTTTACGGCCTGGGCTTTTATGACGCCGGGACTGTTATTGCTTGCCGTCTTTGTATTTTGGCCTATTATTTACAGCATTCCGCTGGCATTGACAGACTACTCTGTCATATCAGATACCCATTTTGTCGGTTTGAATAATTTTGAAGCGGCGTTTAAGGACCGTAACTTTCTTATTTCGATTTGGAACTCATTGTTGTACGTGCTCATTGTCCCCTTTCTCCAAATTTTCTCCATCCTGATGGCCGTGCTTGTGAACAGCCGTATTCCGGGAATCAAAATATTCCGCACGACCTACTACATCCCTGTTGTGACTTCAATGGTAGCTGTAGCCTTAATTTGGAGCTGGCTGTTGGGCAATAACAGCGTAGTGAACTACTTGCTCATACAGATCGGCCTGATTAGCAAAGACATACACTGGTTATCGGACAGCAACTTGGCCTTGTATGTACTGATGTTCATCACAATGTGGAAGGGACTCGGGTATTATATGATGCTCTATCTGGCTGGATTACAAAACATTCCTCAAGATCTGTACGAAGCCGCTAGAGTCGACGGTGCAAGCCGATGGCGTCTGATTGTTCATATTACTCTTCCACTGCTAAGACCTTACGTTCTGTTCTGTACCCTTATATCACTCATGTCAGCTATCCGCGTATTTGATGAAGTATATGTACTAACCAAGGGTGGACCGGGAACGGCCACGTTGACATCGAGCTTGTATATTTTTCAAAAGGGGATGGAGCAGTTTAATTTTGGGTATGCTTCGGCGCTTGGCTTAATTGTCGGTGCAATGATTGCCGTACTTAGTATTATCGTATTCCGATTCAATAGGAAAGGTGGTGTCAATCCCTATTGATGAATCTAAAGGATGACAAATTGCTATGCTCATCTCTTCCTAAAAAGGAAAGTAGCCGCAGCATGCGCAGTCTCGCCCGAATGCTGAGAATGACGGTCATCTACATGCTTCTAGTGCTACTCGCCCTCTTTTTAATGGGACCGTTCCTCTGGCTGCTCAGCGTATCCCTCATGCCAGGCCGTAACATTTTTTCAACGCCGCCCGCTATTTTTCCGACCTTTATTAATTTCGACAACTATGTTCAGGTGTGGCAGTTCATGAATTTCCCGAAATATATGCTGAATACGGTCATCATTACGGTGTTGGGCGTTGTGCTCAATGTGGTACTCGCCAGTCTGACAGGATATCCCTTGGCTGTGTTTCGTTTTAAGGGTAAAAATCTGGTGTTTACGCTGCTGATTGCCACGATGATTATTCCTTCCTACACCGCATTTATTGTGCATTATCTGACCATTCAAGGGCTTCATCTGGGCAATACATATTTGGGTGTAGTGTTGCCTGGGGCAGTCTCCGTGTTCAACATTTTTCTGATGCGACAGACGTTTATTCATATTCCCACCGATGTACGTGATTCCGGTAAAATGGACGGCGCTTCGGAGTTTCGAATTTGGTGGCAGCTGGTGCTTCCGCTGGTCAAGCCGGCGCTTGCTGTAATTTCTCTGTTGGAGGCGATGTCGTTCTGGAACAGCTTTCTGTGGCCTATCGTTATTTTGAATGATACGGAGCTATATCCGCTAGCAGCTGCGCTCACGTATCTCAACGGTCAATTTGCCTATAACTTCGGCTGGATTGCTGCCGGCACAATGATTTCGGTACTGCCGATCATTATATTGTTCCTGTTTACACAGCGCTACTATATGGAAGGTTTGGCGGGAGCGGTAAAAGGATAGCCAGTAGTCACGGCTACGAAGAGCCTGTGAATGGAAGGAGACGATTGCGATGGAACTGTCCGAAGGAACGGGGCCTTATTCGAGTGTAGGGCTAACACCGCAGGAGATTCAATATTATTTTCGTGATGTGTATGACAGCGGGGAAAGGCTGGTTATCTCCGAACCGCGACTGATCTGTGAACTGTCCTCTCGCTTTGCAATGAATCAGGAGTATGAAGGTGTGCTGGACCCTGAGGGACCGATCAAGCTTATTGTACCTCCAGGACCGGGTGTACCGACTGAAACACGGGGAAGCTTACAGTTGGTGCTCGAATATGACGGAACGCTTGCTGCAGACGGATATCGGTTGGACATTCAGAAGGACGGGCGAATTGAAGTCCATGCTTCCAATAAAAGAGGGCTCAAATACGGCATGGATGCCCTGCATCTCCTGCTTCAAGTGGAACAGGAGCGATGTACTTTGCCGGTGATTTCTATTCGGGATGAGCCTTCCTTCCCGGTCAGAGGAATTATTGAGGGCTTTTACGGGAAACCGTGGAGTTTCGCGGATCGGCTGGATGCCGTTCGGTTTATGGCTACGCATCGGATGAACACATTCATGTATGCCCCCAAGGATGATCCATATCATCGTGAGCTATGGAGAGAGCCGTACCCTGAGGATACGTTTGCCCAGATTTGCGAATTGAAGGAAGCCTGCGAACGGCATGAGGTTGATTTTCATTATTGTATCAGCCCAGGGAACGACCTGAGCTTTGGCAGTGATGAAGATTTCCTCAAATTGACGGAAAAGCTGGCGGCCGTGATTGCGATTGGCGTACGTCATTTTTCTGTATTAATGGATGACATTGACTATGTACTCAAAGGGGAAAATCGACACTTGCTGGGCCGCTCGGGTCACGCTCATGTCTTTTTGACGAACAAGGTTCATACATGGCTGGCTGAGCGGCTGCCTGAATTTACGCTGACGGTCTGTCCTTCGGAATATTGGTCGTATTGGGATACCGAATACAAAAAGGATTTCCGTGAGCGGCTGCATCCGGAGATTAAGGTGTTCTGGACGGGGTACTTTGTTTTTGCTCCACAGATTAGTCGCGAGCACGCCGCTGATAATCATGCATTCTTCGGGCATGAGCTGTGGCTGTGGGATAACATCCCGGTGAATGATTGTGACCATGATCGGTTATTCCTTGATCCGCTGCGCGGACGATATTCCGGGCTACCAGACTGTGGACATACCGGTATGGTGGCCAACCCGATGAATCAGTGGGAATGCTCCAAAGTGACGCTCATTACGATGTCCCACTTTATGTGGAACAGTGAACGGTATATGCCTGAGCGATCTTGGGAATGGGCTGCGCGGCAGTTAGCAGGAGAGCGTGCGGATGAACTGATGTTTTTCTGTCGTCAAAACAGGAACAGCCGACTAGGCGGCAACGCGTATGAGGACGTGGACCTTGCTTTGCAAATGCGCGATATCCCTGCGCTGGATATGTACTTTGAGCGGCTGCTTCAGGCCGTGAGCGTCCTACGGAGCGTGCCTGCCGGTGATCCAGCAGCAGGATTCGTGTCCCAGGCCGCACCGTGGCTGGAACGTGCCGAGCTGGATGCGAGCCTGTGGCAGGTGCTGCGTCAAGCTGCACTCAGCAGCGAGCGACAGGACGATGCACAGTCGGGGGAGAGCGGCACGCCGAGGGAAGCTGTTGACGAGCAAGAGCCGTCACCTCTGACAGACGAAATCGTAGGAGAACTGCGAAGCGGTATCACTGCTTGCTTAGAAGCGGAGGCTCGGCTGGGTAGCAATCCGGCGATCCGTGCTGCTGCGCAGTGGGGTTATGTCGATCAGGACGAACAAGGAAAATATCGGCTGATTTTGTGAGTATTTGCGCTGGATTAAGCAACCAAGGCAGCATAGCTGCCCTGAAAATAATCATTTGCCGTTAGGATAACGGTAATTTTCAGGAGAGGTGGAACGTATGGTAAAGCCCAAAACCCGATTACTTTTTATACCGCTGGATGAGCGGCCCTGTAATTATCAATTTCCTTATTTACTGGCACAGGGCACAGACTTGGAGATGGAGCGGCCCCCATTAGAATGGATGGGACAAAAGAAAACCCCTGGCGATACGATCAGACTATGGGCATGGCTCGAAGAACGCGCAGCGGCGGCTGATGGAGCCATTGTTGCGATGGATACGTTGCTGTACGGAGGAATCGTACCTTCTCGACTACACAGTATGTCGAGCGAGCAGGTCAAAGATAGAGTGAATCGGCTTCGCAGGCTAAAACAGCTATATCCGCAACTGACCCTGTATGCATTTCAACTGATTATGCGCTGTCCGCAATATTCTTTGGCTGATGAAGAACCGGATTACTATGCCGATTGGGGTCGTGAGATATTCAGAAAGGGCTTCATTGAGCATCGTCAGGAGCTGGGGATTGCTACCGCAGAAGAGTTACTCGAATTAGCTGATATCAACGAGCGTCTGCCAATGGAAATATTGGATGATTACCTAGGGCGTCGCCATGTGAATTTGGAGGCCAATGAAGTTGCGCTGGATCTCGTAGCAGAAGGTATCATTGATTTTATGATCATCCCACAGGATGATTCGGCTCCCTACGGCTATACCGCCAAGGATCAGCAGCGGCTAAGAAGTCGTATTTCTGAGCTTGGGCTGGATTTGAATGTATACATGTACCCGGGGGCAGATGAAGTGGGTTGTACGTTGCTGGCTCGTTGGGTTAACAAGATGAATAATGTAGTCCCACTGGTGTATCCCCGATTGTCTGCTTTGCAGGGGGCATTCGTAGTACCGCTTTTTGAAGATCGCTATTTTTACGAAACCTTAAAATATCAGATTATGGCGGCAGGTGGGCTGATCGCTTCCTCAGCAACGGAGGCTGATTTGATTTTGTTGGCTAACACACCTGGTGACACGATGGCAGAGGCTTCATCCCAGCAGCGTGCAATGACCGGATATGATGTGCATCGGAATGTAATAGAGCTGGTTGAGTACGGTTCTTATATGCTGCAATATGCAGGTCAAAATGTTGCAGTTGCTGATGTGGGCTACGCCAACGGCGCAGATCTCAAGCTACTTAGACTATTGAAGCAAAAAGGACTGCTTTTTAAGCTGGCGGGTTATGCAGGCTGGAATACCAGTTCTAACACGCTGGGCACCGTCATTGCCCAGTCCATGCTGTATACCCACTATGGCTCTACGGAGGAACATTTGGATTTTCTGTCGCTGCGCTACGCCGAGGATGCCTGTTATTGCGCTGTGGTACGTACGGCTATGAATAACGGAATTGTGGAGCAGATGGGTTTTACCAAGTTTATGCTCGATGGACCGAGAGGCTCGGTAGCTGCGGTTATTCGCGGACGGCTGGAGCAGGCGCTCAATGAATATGTGAACGGGCCGGAAGGCCGCGTGGAAATTATAGATTGCTACATGCCGTGGAACCGCACCTTTGAAGTCGCATTAACCGTACGGCATCATGCTGAGAAGAGAGGGTGATTCCTATGGGAATGGAAGGTGTATTATCCAAAGTTCAGCACGGACTGATCGTGTCCTGTCAGGCGCTACCAGGCGAACCGTTACATGGAGCAGATTCTATGGTCAAAATGGCGCTTGCCGCACAGCAGGGTGGAGCTGTGGCGATACGCGCCAATGGCGCATCGGATGTACGTGCGATTAAACAGGCAATTTCTCTACCAGTGATTGGCTTGGTTAAGCGGGATTATGATGATTCTGATATTTACATTACGCCTACCCTTCGTGAAATGGAGGAACTGGTGGAGGCAGGCGCGGATATCATTGCGCTGGATGCCACATTACGACCGCGCCCAGCGGGATGCAAGCTGAAGAGGCTCATAGATTATGCCCATGAGCAGGGAGTCACTTCCATGGCAGATATATCGACACTGGAGGAGGCACTTCATGCGGCCTCCCTTGGCGCAGACTGCGTATCCACCACGTTATCCGGGTATACGCCGTACTCTGCTCAGATTGAGGGTCCTGATCTGGAGCTGGTTCGGAGAGCGTCGGAACTGGTTCCCGTTCCTTTAATTGCAGAGGGCAAAATCTATGATCCTGCGCAGGTTGAGGAAGCATTCCGAATGGGAGCACATGCAGTGGTTGTAGGCTCGGCGATTACCAGACCCCAATTGATTACGCAGCGGTTTGCCGATGCCGCAAGGAAGGCAGTGAAATGCATCTATGGAGATGAACGACCGAATTAAAACGTATTATCCTTCATTAACGAAATCGGAGCAGAAAGTTGCCTTGTGCGTACTGGAGCATCCCGCAGACATCATATATTTCTCTGTGACGGAGCTGGCGGATTTTGCAGGTACAGGCGAAACGACCGTCATGCGCTTTTGTCGGAAGATTGGTTTCAGAGGTTATCAGGATTTCCGACTGTCCCTAGCGCAAAACCAGACTTATCGTAAAACTGATATGGGCGAGGAGAACATCGACCCAGATGACGAACAAGATATTACGCGCACGGTGTATCACAACATGCTCGATATTTTGCACTCCAGTATGGGGCTGCTGGACCATTCAGAGCTTGGTCGTGCGATTGCGTGTCTCGATCAAGCGGGCTATGTTCAATTTTTCGGCGTAGGTGCTTCGGGGATTTCCGCGCAGGATGCTAAAAACCGTTTCTTACGCATCGGGCGTCGCGCCGAGGCTGTGGCAGACGGACATATTCAGTCGATGATGGCGGTGTCCATGAACCCGGGTGATGTGGCTATCGGCATTAGTGTATCAGGAAGTACGCTGGATACGAACGATATGCTGTATAAAGCCAAGCAAAACGGTGCAACTGTTATCGCAATTACAAATTATGCGAAATCACCCATTACCTCCATTGCAGATATCGTGTTGCTAACAGCGGGCAAAGAAGCGCCGATAGAAGGTGGTTCAATCGGTGCTAAAATCTCACAACTATTCGTGATTGACCTCATCTGCGAAGGGTTTGCTCGCAAGCACACGAGTCACACCAAACAGATGAAGGAAAAAACAGCGAGGGCCGTTATTGAACGAAGCTATTGAGATTTTTCAGTTGTGAATTGAAAACTGTGCGTTTCGACAGGTTCAATGACTTGTGTTTGTGGTGCTTATGAATGGCTATTTCATGTATTGCTATTAATAGAAGGTTTGTACAAAGAGCTAGTAAGCTTTTATGTAGGGTAACAAGGAGGTTGGTGTGGTGGCAGCTGCTGTGAACAGAGTCATTGGAATCGACATTGGGGGCACATCGGTGAAGGCCGCCATAGTGGCACGGGACGGATCGGTGCTTGATGAAATCCGGCTGGATACGGACGCTTCCCGGGGACGTGAATGGGTATTGTCGCAGGTGTCAGAATCTGTGCTCGGACTGTTGCGTTCTTTTGGAGATACCAGCCTCGGTGCCCATATAGATGTAGGCGCTCTTGGCATTGCTACTGCTGGCAGAGTAAATGTGGAGAGCGGCGAAGTTGTGTATGCCACAGATAACCTACCTGGCTGGCAAGGTACATCCTTAGTAACATGGGCTAGGGAAAAACTGGCTTTACGAGCGGTTGCTGATAATGATGCGAACGCCGCTTTACTTGGAGAAGCGTGGCAGGGAGCGGGGAAGGGCAAGCGACGCTTGGTGATGCTCACGTTGGGAACAGGTGTCGGAGGTGCATATATGGAAAATGGCCTCTTGTGCAGAGGGGCTCATTGGAGCGGCGGTGATTGGGGGCACAGTATTCTATTCCCCGGAGGACACCCCTGTAATTGCGGAAGAAAAGGGTGCGCCGAGCAATATGTATCGGGGAGCGCCCTCTTACGTCGAGGTAGGGAACACGTCGGTAAATTGTACCGCTCGGGGAACGAGATTGTGAAAGAAGCCGCTCACGGTAACCAGGAAGCAATCCAGGTGCTGGATGATTACACCGCAGATTTAGCTGTACTTCTAGCTAACATCTCAGTGACTCTTGATCCTGAGGGGATCATTGTAGGCGGAGGAGTATCGGACACGGGAGAGGTCTGGTGGCCCATGCTGGAAAAGCATCTGCACCCATTTGGAGTTCAAACGGAAGTAAGTCGGGCATTGTTGGGCAATCGCGCTGGAATTATCGGTGCTGCACGGCTTGCCTTCGAAATGACCGAGTCCTAGTACAAGAATGAAAGGGGAACGAACCATGACGCAAAAACGGCTTGATACCGACATTGTTGTGATTGGCGGAGGTCTGGGGGGGACATCGGCAGCTCTTGCGGCGGCGAAGGCTGGCATGAGAGTCATCGTGACAGAGGAGACGGACTGGTTAGGGGGGCAGTTAACTTCACAGGCGGTTCCCCCAGATGAGCATCGATGGATCGAACAATTTGGTTGCACAGCAACATACCGTGAGTTCCGTAATCGTGTACGTGACTATTACCGTCAGAACTATCCGTTAACCGAAGAAGCTCGAAATAATCCCATTCTCAACCCTGGGAACGGTTGGGTAAGCCGTCTAGCCCATGAACCACGGGTAGCTCTGCGGGTGCTTGAAGATATGCTCGCTCCCTATTTGAATACGGGGCGCGTTCATGTATACTATCACACCGTGCCTATTGCCGTTCAGACGGATGGGGACTGTATTACTTCTGTAACTGTCCGTACCTCGAATAGCGCTGATTATAAGTGTGGATTTAGAGTGCTGCACGGAGCGTTTTATCTGGATGCGACAGAGTGTGGTGATCTCCTTCCAATGGCAGGAGTGGAGCATACGAGTGGAGCGGAGTCGCGGGCTGCTACGGGTGAGCCTCATGCACTGGAGTGTGCTAACCCTTTTGATATGCAATCTATCACACATGTGGCTGCCGTAGACTATATTCCCCAGGAAAGCTTCATTATAGAGCGGCCGCAACAATATGATTTCTGGAGAAATTATATTCCTTCCTTTTCCCGTTTTCCGATTTTGAGCTGGTTTGCTACTGACGCGGATGATACCAGTAAACTAAAACAGTTCACATTGTTTCCTAACGATCAGGGCATTGTATCCTTATGGGATTATCGTCGTATTGTAGATCCCTCGATATGGAGCAAACCGCTAAATGATGGTGAGGTAACTCTTTTAAACTGGGCGCAAAATGATTATTACCTTGGGCCATTGATCGGTGTCACTGCTCAGGAGCAGGCAAAACATCGAGAAGGAGCGCGTGAGTTGACTCGTTCATTAATATATTGGCTTCAAACCGAAGCGCCCCGGTTAGATGGAGGGTTCGGCTATCCGGGAATTCGACTACGGGGTGATGTTCTCGGTACATCTGACGGTCTGGCTAAAACGGCTTATATTCGCGAGTCACGCCGAATTCAGGCCAAGTATATGATATCTGAGTTTGATGTAAGTCGTGAGCTTCGGGGAGAAGAGGGACCCAAGCGATATATAGATAGTGTAGGTGTAGGTAGCTATCATTTGGATCTTCATCCAACTACGGTATCTCAGCGAACATTCTACATCCCTAACTATCCTTATGAAATTCCATTGGGCTCACTTATTCCGGTGAGGGTGCGCAATTTACTTCCTGCCTGCAAAAATATAGGGATGACCCAAATAGCCAATGGCTGCTATCGATTGCATCCTACAGAATGGAATATAGGAGAATCATCAGGAAGTCTAGCGGCTTACTGTGTCTCCAACGAAGTATATCCCATTGAAGTGAGCCGATCAGCAGAGCATCTTGGATGTTTTCAAAATGTTCTTCTTCGCCAAGGTGTGGAACTGCACTGGCCTGCAGAGGTATTTGAGCCAGAGGAAGTCATCAGCTAATGAAGGGGCAACTAGCCCCTCGACTGATTTTAAATGAGCTGAAAGATGAGTGGATTTATTCTAAAATAAAAAAAACAAAAAAAGTGCTTGCTAAGTTGCTGGGGTTTATGATATATTATTTGAGCTGACAACAAAACAGCAGTTTCAAAAGCGAAAAGCTTGGGTGAAATGATTTTAAAAAAAAGAAAAAATAACCCTTGCATTTTTGAAACGAACATGATATGATCTTATAGCTGCTGAAAAACGCAGCGAAAGAGAAATGTTTGATCTTTGAAAACTGAACAACGAGTGAGTAAAACGATTTTGTTCGCAAAATCAAACAAGAGATATTTTATCTCGTCAGTTTCAAAATG
>NZ_JAFICR010000013.1:0-192236 GCF_017833915.1 Paenibacillus sp. 1182
AGAACAAGGACCTTCTGAAGCTGGTTCGGCACGTCGCGGTCGCGGAACGAGTCTGGCTGTCCCGATTGCAGGGCAAGGGCAGCGCGCAATATTCGTTGTGGGAGGAAGCAGAAGACCTGACGGCGATCCGGACGATATTCGAAGAAAACGCCGAGCAATATCGCGTCTATATCGAAGGGCTCGAGGAATCCGAGTTGGACGAGATGATCGACTATGCGAACCAGAGTGGGGTTCCGTTCCGAACGTCCGTCCGGGACATCCTGTCGCAGGTCCTCTTACATGGGCAATATCACCGGGGACAGATCAACCGGTCGCTTCGGATCGAATCGGCAGAGCCTGCCCAAGTCGATTACATCACGTTCGCGAGGCTCTAACAGAGCCTAATAATCACCTTTACTCGGAATGGGATTGGCATTGAACGACGGGTACGAAAGCTCAACAAATTGCTTTTACCATATAAGAGCAACATGCTAATGTATATTAGCAGACGATGGTGTTTTATAAGTGATAAGAACCTACACTGCCTTATTTAGGATCAAAGAGAGCCCATACCCTTATAAATTGGAAAATTAATTTGCTTCCAAATACGGTTATGGGCTTATTTACTTTTCATAAGCACTACACCACATTAGACTGCCGGTACTTGTTTAAGCTAACGGGCAGGATAGTTCAAATACGTGGTATCATGTGGTGAGTAATTAATGGAGCCCTCTTTTACAATGTTGAGAATGAGGGAAATCGTGGTCGGCTTGGAATGGGAAGGTTTGTATAGAGAATTGTTGGGAGATGGAAACCAATTGCTTATGGAAGGCGCAATGGATGTCTGTCATCGCTTATCAAAGACCCATCGAATGTTCGTAATCACGAATGGTATCACTCACACGCAAATCAAACGCTTGAAGCAGTCTGGGCTATATAAGTTTTTCGAGGATATCTTTGATTCGCAAAGCATTGGTTATCAAAAACCGAAGGGAGAATTTTTCAATTACGTCATAAGTCATATTTCAGATGGTGGTCTTCAGTCGGGCATTGACACCTGTTGGGTCAACAGAACCGGACAAATAAGTCCGGCAGAAATTAAAAGCACATATACAATCTCAAACTTAATGGAGCTCACTTCCATCTGTTAGGCTGTAAAAACAAACGCTTGTGCCGCCTCAATTATCACTTTTTGGTGACTATATCACAAAAAAGTGGGTACTGTTTTTCTTGTAACTTTTCCCCCATACTATCGTTCATAGGAGGTTCATGAAGCAGACAGAGCATCCTATACCATATAAATCATTATAAAAGGAGTGTAATAGAATGGGGAAATTTGACGGGAAGGTAGCAGTTGTAACCGGAGGTACAAGCGGCATCGGTCTCGCGTCGGCACAACAGTTCGTAAAAGAAGGGGCTTACGTTTTTATCACGGGACGCAGACAACGTGAACTGGATGAAGCAGTAAAGCAGATCGGAAAGAATGTTACAGGTGTCCGAGGTGACATATCTAAATCGGAAGATCTAGATATATTATTCGAAACAGTTAAGCGAGAAAAGGGACACTTGGACATTCTCTTTGCAAATGCCGGACTAGGGTCATTGCTTCCATTAGGAGAAATTACAGAAGCACAATACTACAAGACTTTCGATGTCAACGTGAAAGGAACCATCTTTACAGTACAAAAGGCATTAGCTTTGTTTCCAAATAAAAGAGGTTCGATTATTCTAACGGGATCCACTGCTGGCTCGACGGGGATGCCAGCGTTTAGTATCTATGGTGCATCCAAGGCAGCGATCAGACAGCTCGTCCGCAGCTGGATTCTTGATATGAGAGGGACCGAAATTCGTATAAACATCCTTAGTCCGGGAACAATCGTAACGCCGGCGTACGATGAGTTATTTGGCTCTGAACTAGATCATTTACTGGAACAGGCAAAAAATGATATTCCGCTCGGCAGAGTGGGGCAGGTTGAAGAGATCTCCAATGCTGTCATGTTCCTAGCCTCTAATGAAAGCAGCTATATGAACGGCGTTGAATTATTCGTAGATGGCGGAGTAGCTCAAGTTTAACCAGGACATAGTAATTTTCAAACGACAAAGATTTTTAAATCAACTTAAAGGCGATTGTATTATCCCCTCCATGTAACGTTCAATTTTTCCTTCAGTGATCCTTGAAGGATCAAGCGATACATGAAGGGGATATTCTTAGATCGGGAGATGGTGTATTGATATGAAAACATTTTTCTGTGAACTGGAAGTTACACTAGAGGTTATCGGAGGAAAGTGGAAGGGGCTTGTTCTGTACTATTTAATAAAAGGACCTAAACGGACGGGAGAGCTTAAGCGACTCGTTCATAATATATCGCAAAAGATGCTGATTCAAACTCTTCGGGAACTGGAAACAGACGGATTAATTCGCAGAAAGATGTACAATCAGGTACCGCCTAAGGTGGAATATTCAACGACGGAACTGGGTCAATCACTTGAACCCATTTTGAGATCGCTTTGTGATTGGGGGGGGAATTACGCAGAGCAATCCTTCGCTCCGGGCGAGATTGAGATTTTGTATCTGGATTAACTGTCGGGGGACAAGAGCATAGTCCCATTTGAAGTCGCTATTTTAGCGGCTTTTTTGTTTTATCGTTTTACGTTGATGTTTTCGAGTGATGAGCAATATTCTAGTACAGGTTACTTCGTAATTAACAAGGTGCACTACAAAACTAAGGACACAAAACTTGTCTCAGAGATTAATAAGTACGTCTTGGATTATGGCAAAAGCATCATGCCCCAGCTGTTGCCAGGAGTCTGAGCAAACAAGTAAGCGGTTGAGGCTAATGACAGAACCCATTACGCTAACGAGAAACGTTAGTTTAATAAAACAGCGGTAGTCTGAGACTGCCGCTGTCTTTTTTGTTGGCGCCAGTCTAATACTTATTTTATGGGATCTGTCGGTTTTTAAAATTTAAAAGCCGCTTGGAGCAGCAAAACTTTATTTTCTTCTGACACTTTTTTCTTTGACAAAAGTATACTTATCCTATAGGATTAAAAATACAAAACTGACTGACTGATCAATCGGGAGGAGGGAACCCATGCAGCCACGGAAGGCGAAGCAGTCCGAGACCGTCTCAAATGACCAACCTGCCGAGCACGCGGGAGAAGAAACAGACCGCAGAACACAGCTTCTTCACATAGCATTGAAGCGGTTCGCCGAGCAGGGTTACCATCAAACGAAGATTTCAGATATCGTGGTAGAGGCGGGAGTAGCCCAAGGCACGTTTTATTGGCATTTTAAAAGCAAAGAGGCACTGGCGCTGGAGATTATCGCTACCGGTCGTGAACAACTACTGTCAGCGATTGGACAGGGATATCGCCGTGATGCGGGAACGCTGGCTGATATGGTTAAGGCATCGGAGGCGCTGTTTGTTCGGTTATTTGATTTTGCATTGGAGAACCGCTATCTGATGGGTTTGCTGCTGATCGGCAGTGGTGTCGATGAACCGGTGCGCCAGAGTATCCGAGAGACAAGGGCCGCGATGGAGCTGGCATTCCGGCGCAATATGGAAAGAGCGATCGAGCTGAACATGTTGCCTGCTGAATTGGATGTCGAATTAAGGGCGGCACTACTCATGAGTATGATCGAAGGTGTCATTACACGCTGGCTATTCGGTTCAGAGGGAACATATGACCACATCACGCAGATAACTGCTAAAAGATTGGCAGCAGAGGCGGCTAATTTTGAGTTTTATGGACTACTAGGTCAAAGCTAGAGGGTCAACATCGCATGAATGGGTAGTTGGCAACAAATAATATAGCCAAATCACATATATGAACTCAATCATTTACATCCAGACAGGAGAGAACGATACATGAAAACACGTAAAAAAGGGTTCTTGGTAACTATACTCATGGCTGTGGCATTGTTCAGCCTTGTGCTAAGCGCTTGCGGTACTAAGCCAGAAGCTTCTAATACTAGCAATGGAGCGGGTAGCAGTAATGGGGCAGCGAGTAACCAGCTCGAAGCAATCAAGAAGGCTGGTGTGATTAAGGTAGGCATGATGGGCACCTATCCGCCGTACAATTTCTTGAACGATAACAAGGAATTGGACGGATTTGATGTGGATATCGCCAAAGAATTGGCGAAGCGGATTGGAGTGAAACCGGAGTTCACGGCACAAGAATTCTCGGGGCTGGTTCCAAGTTTGCAAAAGAAAAAATTCGATGCAGTGATTAGTCAGGTGACGATTACAGAGGATCGTAAGAAGGCTATTGACTTCACAGAGCCTTATATCACAAACAATGTAAACATTATCGTAAACAGCAAAACAAATGATATTACCAAGCTGGAGGACTTTAAAGGCAAAACCATTGGTGTCGGCTTGGGAACGAATGATGAATCTTATCTGCGGAATGAAGTACTGCCGAAGGTAGGCGATTTTGAGATTAAAACGTATGATGATGTCATTACTTCCTTAAAGGATCTAAACTCTGGTCGTATTGACGCAACAATCAACAATCTGTATGCTCTCAAGCCCATTATCGATAAAAACGGGTTCCAAATTAAAGCCGTAGGCGAGCCAATTAAATCGGATCAAGCGGGTGTAGCCATTAACCAGAAAACTCCTGAGCTCAAAGAAGCCTTGAACAAGGCTTTGAAGGAAATGAAGGAAGACGGCACTTACAAAACAATTTTCAAAAAATGGTTTGGCGAGGAGCCAAAAGAATAACGTAAGCCTGTTAGAGGCGTCTGGCTCCAGTCTTGGCTTTTATGCTGACATGGGGCCACTCGTCTGAAAGAAGGGAATATAACCAATGCTTGAATTAATGTGGGAGAACGTCCCTTTTTTATTAAAGGGTGCTTATTATACGCTATATATTACGATTGTCTCTATGTTTTTTGGCCTAATCATTGGTTTGATTGTTGCTGTGGCCCGGTTGAAGGGGAATCGACCTGTTCGATGGCTGGCGCGCATGTATGTATCGATCATTCGGGGGACGCCGGTTTTGGTGCAGATTGCAGTCATTTATTATGGGCTGGATGATTATGGAATATCATTCGGATCGCTGACAGCTGCTTGTCTGGCACTTAGCATTAATACAGGGGCGTACTTATCGGAGACGTTCCGTGGAGCTATTTTAGCTATACCCCAGGGACAGACCGAGGCAGCTTATGCAACGGGAATGTCGCCCGGTCAAACGATGTGGCGTATTATTCTTCCTCAGGCGGTACGGATCGCAATTGCACCGATGGGGAATACATTTGTAGGTATGCTTAAAGAAACGTCGCTGGTGTCGTTTATCGGGGTCAGTGAATTGATGCGGCAGGCACAGCTTTTACAGGCGCAGTATTTGCTTTACATGCCGTTTCTGCTCGAAATTGGCCTGATGTACTGGATTATGAGCATTGGATTCTCCGCTATACTGGAGCGGGTGGAAAAGCGTCTGGCTCGAGCTTATTAGCGTCTGGCTCGAGCTTATTAAGGTGGAGATGATAGATGATGATAACAACTAACGGATTAGGTAAACGATTCGGACAGGTAGAGGTTCTGAAAAGCATTGATTTTCAGGTTGCCGCTCGTGAAATCGTCGTATTACTCGGCCCGAGCGGTTCAGGTAAAAGTACCTTGCTGCGCTGCCTGAACGGTCTGGAAGAGCTGTCTTCCGGCAAGTTTGAGGTGAATGGGATTGAGGTCGATGCTACGGCTCCCGTTCGTGTCCGCCAAGCAGCCATTCGTGAGATTCGCAAACAGACAGGGATGGTGTTCCAGCAATTCAATCTGTATCCGCACAAAACCGCAATCGGCAATGTCATTGAAGGACTGCTGACAGTAAAAAAAATGCCGCGCGACAAGGCTATGTCCATCGGACAACGGTTGTTGGAGCGGGTGGGGTTATCGGACAAGCAGGATGTACATCCTTCACGTCTGTCCGGTGGACAACAGCAACGAGTAGCCATTGCGCGTGCGCTGGCGATGAACCCGGCGATTATGCTGTTCGATGAGCCGACATCGGCGCTTGATCCCGAGCTGGTAGGGGAAGTGCTGGGTGTTATGCGAGAGCTGGCTCAAGACGGAATGACGATGGTCGTCGTTACTCATGAGATGAAATTTGCTCGCGAGGTGGCGGACAAGGTCGTATTTATGGCAGATGGAATCATTTTGGAGGAGGCAGCGCCACAGGCGTTTTTTGACACTCCCCAGCATGAGAGAACACAGAAATTTTTACGTCAAATCAGTGAATTTTAAAATAAGATCGAGGATGAATCATAGATTATTAAAATGGAAAGAAGGCCTTTGAACATGAAAGTATCTACAACTTGGCACGGCAAACGCGCGTTTACTTCGGAGGGACCATCCGGTTATTCTGTAGGGATGGATGCTACGGCGGCTTATGGCGGTGATGGTAAAGGAATGACACCCATGGAACTGCTATTGGCAGGTCTGGCAGGATGTATGGGTATCGATATCACAATGATTTTGGATCGTTTCTTGTCAGACATTACTCGCATTGATATTGACGCAGAAGGTACGCGCAAGGAAGAAACGCCGACAGGCTTTACAGCGATTGATCTGACATTCCACGTAGATGGAGATATTCCGGATTACCGCGTATGGAAAGCAATTCAGATGGGTAAGGAAAAATATTGTGCCGTATCCGATTCCTTAAAAGCGGAAATTCGAATGCACCTCATTTTGAATGGAACCGAAGTACCCTATCCAGCATAAGTGTTGAAGAATAATGAAAGAGAGTCAGCCTGTGTTATATACAGGAGACTCTCTTTTTTATGTTATTTGAAAATATGACACGTAATGAAACCTTTTGTACTGTGTTTTCGTTTAAAATAGAAATTGAAATATAAAAATGGGAAAATAAACCTATGTATGAAATGCATACAGGGGGAGGTTATAGTGAAACGAAAGTGCCTTATCATAATAGCAACTATTGTGGCTACAGTGCTCATCGTTATGGGTGTGACAACAGGATTACTATCTTTCGTGCAGAATCAAGTGGCTAATCCCCCGAATACCGTCCGACCCACAACTGCGATTGCAGCTGACGTTAAGGAAGAAACGAAGGAACAGGATGCTGCCACGCGTTTACTTCATTTTGTGGAGGCGAATGCAGAAAAGGTTTCGATTACGATTCTGAGAGATGGAAAAAAGCTGGCAGGCCAAGAAGAGAACCGTATGATGCCTTTGGCGAGCACCGTCAAAACGATCATTGCGATTGAATATGCCAAGCAAGCGGCGGTGGGTCAGATTAACCCGGATAAGAGAGTGAAGCTGATTTCGCTGGAAAGGTTTTATTTGCCGGGTTTGGATGGTGGTGCTCATGCGGCGTGGCTACAGGATATGGAAGCTAAAGGGCGGATACAGAATGAAACTGTATCTGTACGCGAGGTTGCCAAGGGGATGATTCAATTCAGTTCCAACGCCAATGCGGAGTATTTAATGGACAAACTGGGGTTGGAAGCGATCAATCGGACGAGAGCCAACTTGGGTTTGCAAAATCATGATCCTATTTATCCTTTTGTATCCTCTATTCTGATTCCTTACGAACGTATGAAGGAGAGCCAAGGTGAGAATTGGAATAATACAAAGAATAATATTTCTGCCAAAGAAGCCATCCAGGCGATGTCTGGCACGGAGTTTCGCCGATATGCCCGTGTGATTCATAACAAGCTGCGCCGTGATGTGAGTGGTTCTTACAAGAGAAACGCAGATATTAAGAACTGGTATGACCAGGATTATGACCGTATCAATACGGATCGTTTTATAGCTTCAACGACAGCCGATTATGCCTTTTTAATGAGTAAGCTGAACCGCCGTCAAGGGTTCACAAAAGTTGAGCAAAAGTTATTGTCCGAGGTCATGGAGAAACCACTTATGGTTCTTCCTGAAAACCAGCAATTTTTGAAACATACTGGGCAAAAAGGTGGCTCCACAGCTTACGTTTTGACACTGACAATGTATGCAACAGATAAGGAAGGGCATTTGACAGAGCTAGCTGTCTTTTTTAACGATTTGGATCCTAACACAAATGCCAGCTTGCCTGAAATGATAAATGATTTTAAAAAGAGATTACTACATGATAAATCGTTTACAAAAGAAATTAATCAGCGTATCGGTGTACAGGTGAGAAGGTAACGCAGCTAAACGCTACGGTATAATGCAGCGTTTAACTGCGATGCGTAACTCCTTATCCTCATCCTATCCGCTGCCTTTCTGTTTGCGTTCCCGCAGTAATAGATACAAAAAATATGGCGCGCCAATGACGGCTGTCACGATGCCAGCGGGAATTTCGAGCGGCGGCTTCAGACCCCGTCCGAGCGCGTCGGAGAGGACGAGAATCAGCGCGCCGATCATCGCCGAGCCGGGCAATAGATAGCGGTGGCGATTGCCAAATAACCGTCGTGCCAGATGCGGTGCCAGCAGTCCGATAAATCCGATGGAGCCGATGGCAGCGACACAGGAGGCAGCCAAGGCGACTGACACGGCTAGCAGTCCTGTACGCACACGCTTCACGCTAAGTCCCAGCCCAGCAGAGCTTTCCTCATCTAGGCTCATAATATCCAGCTTGCGCTGTAGTGCATAGGCGAGAGGTAGTAACACGATTAACCACGGCAGTAGCCCATACACTTCGTCCCAGCCTTTGCCCCACAGACTTCCAGCTAGCCAAGTGAGCGTGTCGCTGGCTTCGAGTGGATACTTGACCAGTATATAGTCGGTCGCAGCCTGAAAAATAGCGCCCACCGCCAGTCCGGTCAAGGCTAGCATGTTGGGACGCATGCCTCCCTTCATCGAAAGCTGTACGAGCAACAGTGCAGCTAGCCCGGCACCGACAAAGGCGGCTACAGGCAACAGCGCCACTGGGGATGAGGGCAGCAGTACGATGACGAGAACCGCCGCAAAGCCAGCCCCCTTGGATACACCTACCACATCTGGCGAGGCTAGCGGGTTGCGGATCATACCTTGCAGCAGAACACCGGCTACTGCCAGCCCAGCTCCTGCCATGATGGCCAGTAGGCCGCGCGGCAGCCGATAATGGTGAACGATGAACCAGGAAGAAGCATTCCGGTCCGTCAGAGCCTTGATCAGCTCAGAGGGCGTAATGTAGGTGCTGCCCACGCCTATAGCTATAAAAGCAACACCCAGCATGAGCGCGAGTAAAATCCACAGTTTTTTCATCGTGAAGCCCTCCCGTTCTTATGCGCCAGATATAAAAAGAAGGGCGCACCCACCAGCGCGGTTACAATGCCAACGGGTGATTCATAAGGAAATGCAATAAATCGTCCAAGCACGTCCGCATAGGTCAGCAGCAGAGCTCCGCAGATTGCAGACAGGGGAATGACCCGTTTGTAATTGTCGCCTGTAAACATCTTGATGATATTCGGTACCATCAAGCCCACAAAGCCGATGGAACCGGCTACCGCTATGGCAGAGCCTGCCAGCATAATCACTGAGGCCGAGGCCAGTAGACGGACAAGACGTACGTTTTGTCCCAATCCCTGTGCGACCTCCGTCCCGAGGCTCAGCACAGATAGCGAGGGGGCCAGCGCTAGCGCAAGAATCATACCCACGGCGAACCATGGTAGCACCAGACGCGTGTCGGCCCAAGTGGACCCGTCGATGGCTCCGGCGAGCCAATATAGCACATCGGATATTTGCTCGTTGAACACGAGCAGTCCCTGGGTGATGGAGGCCAGCAGCAGATGCACGGCCATCCCGGCAAGGGCCAGCTTGACCGGCGTCATGCCCGCCGTTCCGGCCAGCGCATATACGAAGGAACCGCCTGCGATGGCCCCGGCAAAAGCAAAATAAATGCTGCCGGACGATCCGATATTTGGCAGCAGCACGACGGACAGCACGACAGCCAGCGAAGCGCCTGAGCTGACCCCGAATACCTGCGGCGAAGCCAGCGGGTTGCGTGTGATGGCCTGCATCAGAGCTCCAGCCACGGCAAGCCCGGCCCCGACGATTAGGCCAATAACGGCACGCGGTAGGCGTACCGTCAAGACAATGAGCTGATCCTTAGACGGATGCTCCGTGAACAGCGCAGTCAGCATGGTGGGGATGTCCATCCTGACTGGGCCAATCGCCACGCTGAGCAGCAGTCCAGCCAGCAACGCAGCGATAAGTGCAAAGAAGACCGGCTTATTCAGCCGGTCGCGTGAGGCTTGTCCGATCACCGGGAGCCGTCTCCTTTACTTTGCGCGGGATACAGAAGCGAAATGGCTTGCTCCAGTATTTTTTCGGCTGAGCCGAGTCCACGGTATCGGGTCCACAGTGCCCGGTTTACTTCGTAAACTTCCCCTTTTTTGACGGCCGTAATGTTTTGCCAAAGCGGGTTTTGCTTCCATTCCGCAATCAGCTTCTCATCGGCTTCCACCAAAAAGATCACATCAGGATCCGCTTGTGAAATTTGCTCCAGCGTCAGCTTGACGGTAGGCTCGCTTGTATTTTGAAGGGCATTGTGGATACCCGCTTGCTCCAGTAGTTGTCCATCAAAGGATGAAGCGCCGTGAGCCGATAGTGAATCAGAACGGAATACCCCTAGCAATACGCTGCGTGGCTCACCAGCTTTGATGCCTTCTTTCAACTTTTCCATTGTAGCTTTATGCGTAGCGAGAATTTGCTCGCCTTTTTCCTTCTCACCCAACGCATCGGCGATGACACCGAAGGATGCCAAGTTTTGTTCATAGGAGGAATTGCGGCTCTTTAGAACAATGGTCGGAGCAATCTCACTAAGTTCTTTGTATATGCTTTTATGACGATTCAGATCAGCAATAATCAAATCCGGCTTCAAGGAGCTGATCGTTTCCAGGTTTGGCTGTTTGCGTGTTCCTACTGGTGTGAAGTCGATTTTCTTGCCGAGCAGCCCATCAATATCATCGTCATTTTCCTGAGCTATACCGACAGGAGTTACGCCCAGTTGGGTTGTGGCATCGACAAAAGAGAATTCCAGGGTTACGATTCTTTTGGGTGTACCTGTAACTTTGGTTTCTCCCATCTCATGTTTAATCATTCGAGTGTCGCCTGTTGCTTGAGGTGCTACTGCGCTGTTATCTTGTGACTGGCTTCCACATCCCGCCATAATGACCGTCAGTAGTGCCAGGATCGCTGCAAGCAGCATACCTGTGCGCAGTGGTTGTTTCGGTATTGCCATATGTTATCCCCCGTTCCAGTATGATTATCAGAGAAACTGATAATCATTATCAATCAACTAACTGTTGATCATTCTAGCAATCGGGAAGGAGGACGTAAATAATGTGGTTATTTAAACCGTTTTGATCGATTAAGTGAATTAAATTCAATAAAATTATGAATAGGAGGAGGGGAAGTACCAGGACATCAGAGTTGGACGGTTTATGCATCCCTCCGCTGTCGGCGATAGATACGCTCCGGTCTGCCGACGGTTCCGTACACCTGATCGTGGTGCGCGTCGCCACTTTCCACTAAATACTCCAGATACCTTCTGGCTGTAGAACGGCTCATACCCAGCTCGATTCCCACTGTACCTGTAGTCACCTCACCCCGTCGATTCAGGAGATCTAGCACTTTGTCGCAAGTTACTTTATCGATGCCTTTGGCCCATAGTTCTCCGACTCCGTTCCCCGCCATCCGACCGGTGCCCGCGCTTTGAAGTAAACTGTCAATTTCAGATTGCTCGACTGTGGATTGTTCCTCTTGCCATGTTGTGATTTGTCGCCGAAACCGGGCATATTCCTCCAAGGTCGCACGCAATCTCTCGAATATAAGCGGCTTTACGATAAAATCAAACACGCCTGCTCGAACGGCTTGTACCACTGTTTCAGCTTCTTTGGCGGCAGTCAGCATAATAACATCTGTCCCCGGATAGTGTTGCTTGATGAACGATAGCAGGGTTAGACCATCCGTATCAGGAAAATAAACATCCAGCACGACTAGAGGAGGACGGAGCACGTCCAGTTGAAGTTTTGCCTCAAATTCGTTCGTCGCGATTGCACATACGGTGAACCCGTCCACCTTTTCAATAAATCGGCGGTTAATCTCCGCAATTCGCGGATCGTCTTCAATAATAAGAACCTCAATGTCCGATAAAACCTGCTCATTCATGGGCATAACCTCCTTTTGCATTATTACTCGTATCTGTTCTATGTAAAGGAATGTAAACCTCAAAAATACTTCCTCCACCAGGACGTTTGTGCACTTCTATAGAGCCGCCCATTCGTTCAGTGTACTCCAGCACGAGAGCAAGGCCATATCCATGTCCTGCTTCTGCTTTGGTCGAAGCTCCTCTGACAAACAACTTTTCTTGGATATCGTCCGAAATTCCCGATCCGTTATCCGCAACTTCGACGATGATGGCTTCAGTCGTTTCTTCAAGCCGGAACCAGACCTGTCCGTCAAAGATGGAGGACATCGCAACAGCTTCCATGGCATTGTCCAGCAGGTTTCCGGCTATGGAAGCGAGAAAGGACCACTCCAACGTAGGGGACTGGGTTGAGAATGCTCCTTTAATATCAGAATGGAGTAAAACCCCTTTTTCCAGCGCCTGTTTCTTCTTACCGATCAGTAGGCTGGCGATGATTGAATCGGGCAGGAGAGCTGTGGCAATCGGCCTGTGTACACGATATTCCTCTGATTCCTGGGTGATAAAGTCCACCGCTTCGTCATAACACTCCAACTGAATCAGGCCGGATATGAGATACAGCCGATTGGCGTATTCGTGTGTTTGTGATCGCAGTACTTCCGCGTAATCTTTGACCTCTGTCAACTGTTGTGTCATGTGGAGCAGTTCGGTCTTGTCACGCAGACTGGCAACCGTGCCCATGATGCGACCGGAACGATCCTGGATCGGCACACGGCTGACGACTACAATTCGCTGTTGGACCTCAATTTCCTCATTCCATATGTACTGTCCCTGATCTGGCCCCATCGTTGAATGCTCTACTGTGTAATCGGCAACAAGCATATCAACCAGTACATCCGGAACACCAGTCAAGTGACGAAGGTCGCATCCGTAGATAGAGGTTTCCGGCGGGAGTCCGATCAAGCGAGCTGCCTGTGGATTGGCAAGTGTGATTTGTCCGTTACTATTAACCGCGATAATCCCTTCGCCGATGGACTCAATAATGGCTTGCTTTTCCTGGTACAACCGTCCGATCTCCACTGGCTCCAGTCCATGCAGTGCGCGGCGTACCCGTTGCGCTATAACCAGGCTTCCCAATATGCCGATCATCAGCGCGCCCACCATAAACCAGAGCCATGCATATGTGTATGTACGAATATTTTGCTGCACATCTGTCATTAAAAAACCTACAGAGACGAGCCCGATGGCCTTACCTTGCGTATCATAAACGGCTGTTTTGGCGCGTATTGACGGTCCGAGAGAGCCCGTCGATTCAGTGATAAAGGACTGCCCTTGCAGTACCTTATCATTCATGGGGTCTATCATAGGCGTGCCGATGCGCTCCGGGTTTACATGCCACTGCCGGATGAGATGATGATCAGCAATAGTAATAAAATCAGCGCCGCTGCTGGCTTGGACAGGCTTTATGACCTCGTTGATACGCGAACGCAATTGCGTCGTCTCAGTCTGCTCCAGAGCGTCTCTGACCTGCGCATCTACGGCGAGGGTATTGGCGACGGTGAGCGCCCTTTCTCCGATTTCATCATATAGAGCGGAGGTGATCATATATCGAAAGGATAATCCCAACAGCCCGGTAACTACCAGTACTAATAGGGATATAAATACCATTAGTTTTGTCTGAAAACGCACATGCCTTCACCGCCGTTAAACAAAATATAGGAGGAACGGATCAGTTGATCTCTCCCCCATACGATCTATTTTACTGTATTACAGAAACGCCCGCACTTTTATTCTTTCGAAAGAATGGTCTATAATAGAAATAGTTACATAATACGAGGAGGAACATAATATGATTATTATTCATGCCGATATGAAAGTTTTACCTGAAAAAAGAGAGGCTTTTTTGCAACAAACCCAAGGGCTGGTCAGCGCATCCCAAGCTGAAGAAGGCAATGTACGCTACACGTTAATGCAGGATCTGAATGATTCCAACGCATTTACGATGGTTGAAGAGTGGAAAGATGCTGCTGCTGTAGATTTCCATAATAATTCTGCCCATTTCCAGGCATTTGTTGCCGCGGCTAAAGAATTGTTGGCTGCTCCGCTTCAAGTGAATGCTTTTCAGGATGCAACTAAACTGTAATCATCCCGTTGGATAATTCATAATCAGGAACAGGAGGAATAGACATGGGGAACATTGTGGATACAACTGTACTGAATAACGGAGTTCAGATGCCTTGGCTCGGTTTCGGTACTTACAAGGCGGAAGGCAATGAGGTCTACGAAGCGGTCAAAACAGCTATTGAGGTCGGTTACCGTCACATTGATACAGCGGCGATCTACGGCAACGAGGAACTGGTTGGACAAGCCATTCGTGATAGTGGAGCGGCTAGAGAAAATCTGTTTGTAACCACCAAGCTATGGAATCAGGATCAGGGCTACGATTCAACACTGCGTGCCTTTGAGGAAAGTCGTAAACGGCTGGGTCTGGATATCATTGATCTGTATCTCATTCATTGGCCTGGTAAGGATAAGTACAAGGAAACCTGGAAAGCATTTGAACGCTTGTATGAAGAAGGAAGCGTACGCGCTATCGGCGTTAGTAACTTCCAAGTTCACCATCTCGAAGACCTCCTCCAAGATAGCAACATGGTTCCTGTCATCAATCAAGTGGAGCTTCACCCACGTCTGACACAACAAGAGCTGCATCAATACTGCCGGGAGCACCAGATTCAGCTAGAATCGTGGAGCCCGCTGATGAAGGGGAAATTAACCGAGCAAGCGGACATCGTTGAGATTGCTGCCAAATACGGTAAAACCTCTTCGCAGGTCATTTTGCGTTGGCATCTGGATCGGGGGATTGTGACGATTCCCAAATCGGTTACCGCGCATCGTATCCGCGAAAATGCCGATTTGTTCGATTTTGAACTAACGACTGAGGATATTGACCGAATTAATGGTCTTCATCTGGATGAGCGTGTAGGCACCCATCCCGATAAGCTGTTGTTTTAAATAAATATTCACTTGTAAAAAGAACCTCCCATTCTGCGTTTATCGCGGTTTGGGAGGTTCCTTTTTTAGGTTCAGGTGTGGCTTTGTCTATTTACTTGTTTAGCTTACGATACAACAAGTAAGAATAGAGTACAGGAGAGATAACGGATATGATCAGTACGGTTAGGAAAATGACTACTCCGGCCATTCCACCGATCCATGCCGCCACCAACGCTGAAGCACCGCCAAGCATCATCATAGGCCCCCCGAAACGGTGCGTTTTACGCCATACCTCGGGATTAGACAGAGTCCACGGCGTGCGGATACCGAACGTATAGTTCGGCTGTACCTGAGTCATATAATTCCCCATCACCATCAGCATCAGGCCTATTAACCCTAAAATTATAGCATTCATTTGCAGTCGTATATTCAGGTTATACAGCAGCATTCCCCAACCGGCTATAGCGAGAATGAGCGAAGTGCCTACACGCGTAACCTCATAGGCTTTAGCAAATTTCTCGAAATTTGCTCTGTTGGGGTCCATGTGGCGTGCCAATCGAATGACCAGCGGGACTAGGCCCAACAACACGAGCATGATAATAGAACCACTTTTGCTCGTATACCCATCTGCTGTATTGTTAAAGTTAATATGCGAGACTAGAACATTGGGAAGCCGGTCGTACAGCAGTATAGCGCCTATGGCGGGTGATAAGGCAATCAAAGTTGTCAAAACATCCGTCAAGCTCCAAGGTGTTCGAAATTTCATTCAGATTCCTCCCCATCCTTAATATGATTCACATTTTTCCTGGCAGGGGTATCGGAGTGGGCTATACTGAACATCCAACCGATGACATCCGCCACAACCGTTGTATGCAGGGTGTATATAATGTTTTGCCCCTGTCGTTCATCCAGCACCAGCCCAGCCTGCTTTAGGATATTGAGATGGTGGGAGATGCTGGGTTTGCTAATTTGAAAATGTTCAGCTACTTCGCCTGCGCTCATGCTTTTTTCCTTTAAAAGCTGCAAGATTGTACGCCGGGTCGGATCAGCCAAAGCTTTGAAGGCATCGTTCAAAATACATTTCCTCCTTTAGATATTTAGATAATATTCTAAATATCTAACACCATAGTAAAATACAGCTATACTACATGTCAATGGAACAAGACATCATTTTAGAAAAAATTAACGAGGTCAATTATGTTTGTATAAAGTAGTGAAATGGGCTATAATCAATTTATACAAAAAATAAGATTCTTAATTTAAAGTTAATTAGAGGAGGGAATAGATATGAAACACGTCTTTCGTAAAGGAAATGATCCGCAAGCCCCGGTTATTTTGCTGTTGCATGGTACAGGCGGGAATGAACAAGACTTAATACCTTTGGCTGAGATGGTAGCACCGGGAGCTTCTGTGTTAGGCGTAAGAGGAAATGTGCTGGAAAATGGGATGCCGCGTTTCTTTCGCCGTTTGGCAGAAGGAGTGTTCGACATTGAGGATCTCGTATTTCGTACCAAAGAACTGAGCGAATTTGTGGACACAGCTGCAGAGCAATACGATTTTGACCGTAATAACGTGGTGGCTCTGGGCTATTCCAATGGTGCAAACATAGCCGCCAGCATGCTCTTTCACGATGCAAAAGCGTTACGCGGAGCTATTTTGCACCATGCAATGGTGCCGTTGCGTGGGCTGGACTTGCCTGAATTGAACGGTGTCCCTGTATTTCTGTCTTCCGGTGAAAATGACCCGATTGTTCCGACTTCGGAATCCCGGGAGCTGCAAGCATTATTGGAGGGAGCCGGAGCGCAGGTGGAAGCATATTGGGAACGCAATGGTCATCAATTGACCCGTACAGAAGCTGCCGCCGCAGGCCAATGGTTTGGAAAGCATTTTAATGTATAAAATAACTCGATAACGATCAAGCTACGGTTTAGCGCTCCCGTGAGCGATTCTATATTAGGAGGCGTCAAACCAATGGCAAAACCGGATAATCGAGCCGATAATGTTGAACACTTGCAACAAAGTATTCAGAACACACAGCAGAACCTGCGTGAAGCTGAAGGATATCTAAATGAATTTTCCTCTGAAATCAGCAACGAGGAGCGTCAGCAGATCGAAGAAAAAAATAATCGTCGTAAAGAAAGTATTAGATCATTTCGCGAAGAAGTGAAGGACGAAGCAGCTCATTCCCAAGAGTAGTAAAAATAGAGAGGCCCAACTTCGAGTTTTAATTCGGGTGGGGCCTCTTTTTTATGCAAAAATCATCATAACTGTATTCATTTCAATTGCCCCCTATAATGCAGTGGAGACGCTAATCTTCGTTGAAAATAAAAATTTTATAAATAATGTTGTTGTAAACTAATTTGTATTGATGTTAAATAATAAAAGAAAGCGCAATCATTTATGAATTAGGATTTCATCATGCGAAGGGGGAAGGATATGCTGCTGCGAAGAAAAAGCATGGCTTTGATGCTTATGGCGGTGGTTTTGATGGCTGGACTGCTGCAAGGCTGTTCTTTCAAGACCGATGAAAAGGAAGGGCCGGGAACAGAACTTGTATTATGGACGTTCAATGAACTGCATGAGAAGTTTTTTCTGCAAATGGCTGACCAATGGAACCAACAGCACCCTGATGAATTGATTAATTTGAAAGCGAATACATTTCCTTATGACAACCATCACAGCAAGCTGTCGATTGCGCTGCAATCGGGGGTGGGAGCGCCGGATATCGCGGATATCGAGGTGAACAAGATCGGTAATTTCCTCAAAGGGATACCGCAACTGGTCCCGCTCAATCCGGTGATTGACCCCGAGATCAATAACATTGTACCTTCCAGAGTACAGATTTACGGCAAAGACGGTAAATATTACGGCATTGACTTCCACGTTGGAGCCGAAGTGATGTATTACAATAAAGAGATTATGGACCAGGCGGGGGTAAACCCGGATTCCATCGTCACCTGGGCAGACTATGCTGCTGCAGGCAAGCAAGTACTTGCGAAAACAGGCAAGCCAATGGCGACCTTAGAAACGAATGACCTGTGGAGCTATTGGCCGATGATCTCCCAGCAAAATTCAGATTTTCTGGATGACAAGGGCGAGTTGACGTTGGATAACGAAACCAATATTAAAACACTTGAGTTTCTTCAACAGATGGTAAAAGACAAAGTCGCTATTCCCTCACCGGGCGGCGGGCATCATATGGAGGAATACTACGGGTTTATGAACAAAGGCGGGGCTGCTTCGGTATGGATGCCGATGTGGTACATGGGGCGTTTTACGGATTACATGCCTGACCTGAAAGGTAAAATTATCATCAGACCCATGCCGGCGTGGGAAAAAGGCGGCTATCGCTCAGCGGGTATGGGCGGAACCGGAACGGTAGTCACGAACCAATCAGAGCACCAGGATCTGGCGATGCGTTTTCTAGCCTTTGCCAAGCTGTCCAAGCAAGGGAATGTGGAGATTTGGAAGCAGCTAGGGTTTGATCCCATCCGCAGTGAAGTGTGGACAATGCCGGAAGCCAAAGCCAAAAACAAATTTACGGAGTATTTCGGAACAAATATTTTTGACACGCTGATCGAAGTCAAAGATGAGATCAATGCGGTGCATATTGGACCGAAAACGCCTGACATCGCCAGTGCTGTACGCAATAAAATACTTTATCGGACACTACAGAGTGGCGAAGATCCAGCCACGGTGCTGCATGAGCTAGCAGATGAACTGAGATAGACCCCAACAGGAAAGGGAGTGAGATTCATGGCAACGCCCGTTCATACGAACGCTAATGTACCGACAGGTCAGCCGCCAAAAACTCAGCGTCCGGCCAGAAGCCAATGGAGCCGATTTATTCATTCCAGTCGTACGGCACCGTATGTGTTTGTCCTTCCATTTTTACTGTCCTTTGCGCTATTTTTTGCCTATCCGGTCATCTCGACGGTCATTATGAGCTTCCAGGAAGTCCTGCCAGGGATAACAACTTATGTTGGACTGGAAAATTATAAGGATTTAATCAACCCTACGTTTGGAAAGGCGATATTGAATAGCGTCCTGTACACGCTGCTTACACTGGTTGTGCTGATTCCTCTGCCGCTGGTATTGGCAGTATTGCTGAATTCGCCTAAAATGCCGGGCAGAGGGTTGTTTCGCTCCGTGATGTTTATACCTGCACTAACCTCGGTGGTGGTAGCAGGAACGATCTTCCGCCTCATGTTCGGGGAATTGGATGGTTCGCTGATGAACTCCCTGTTGGGGGTCTTCGGTCTGGAGCCGTATAAATGGCTAATGAACGCCAACACCGGCTTTTTAGCGTTGATCGTGCTGGCCTTGTGGAGATGGTTGGGCGTAAATATGCTGTACTACATGTCGGGACTCCAGAACATTCCTCCCGAGTTGTATGAAGCTGCGCAGATTGATGGAGCCAGTCGATTCGATTCATTTTGGCGGATTACGATTCCTATGCTGAAACCAGTGACGATCTACGTATTTACGATTAGCATTTATGCGGGGTTGTCCATGTTCACGGAAAGCTACATGTTGTGGAACGGAAATAACTCCCCGAACGATATTGGTTTAACGATTGTTGGCTATCTCTATCGCCAAGGTCTGGAGCAGAACAGTATGGGCTTCGGAGCTGCGGTGGGCATTGTATTGCTCGTATTTACACTCGTGCTGAACCTGATCCAGCTCAAATTTTTCGGCATGTTCCGGAAGGAGGATTAAGCGATGGCTCAGAAACAAAAAGGCTCATTATCCGCATTGCTCGTTGTCCTGTTCATTCTGTTTGCCGGGTTTGCCCTGTTTCCGCTATTTGCCGTGACGCTTGCCTCGTTCAAGCCATCTACGGAGCTGTTGCGCTACGGCTTGAATCTTAAGCTGGAGTGGGACATCATGTCCTTGAAAAACTATGCGTTCATCTTTCAGGGGACGACGGATTATTTTCAATGGTACTGGAACAGTATTGTTATTACCGTCTTGTTTACGGTGTTATGTCTGATATTGTCCGCGATGGTGGGCTATGGTCTGGAGATGTACCGTTTTAGATTGAAAAATGTGATTTTCACACTAGTGCTGGTTGTAATGATGATTCCGGTAGAAATTATCATGCTGCCGCTCTACAAGCTAATGATCGGCATGAAGCTGATTAATACAGTATGGGGTGTAATTCTACCCTTCGTCGTCGCGCCAATCCCAATCTTTTTCTTCCGTCAATATTTGAGTGGAGTACCCAAGGATTTTATGGATGCTGCGCGGGTTGACGGCTGTTCAGAATATGGCATTTTCGTACGCATTATGATGCCTCTAATGGCGCCTGCATTTGCGGCAATGGCTATTTTGCAGGCGATGAACAGTTGGAATAACTTCCTGTGGCCGATGATTGTATTGCGGACCAACGACATGCTGACACTGCCCATTGGACTGTCCAGTCTGCTGACGCCATATGGCAACAATTATGATGTGCTGATTGCGGGCTCCGTTTTGGCTATTTTACCGATTCTGGTCGTGTTTCTATTCTTCCAGCGTTACTTTATTGAAGGAATGACGGCAGGTGGAGTAAAAGGGTAATCGGAAAGGTATTCAATGGAGCGAATGAATACAAGAAATGTGCAACGTCAGAAAGGGCTGGTCGGGCTTTGTCCCGATCTGCCTTTTTTTTGGTTCGATTGATTTTCATTCTCATTTTCATGTCTATCATCTGCACAAGCTATGGGTAAACGTGGTATGATATTTGAAAGATTTCAAATACAGAAATATTCAGGCGGAGCGTGGAGAACCTATGGAACCAACAGAAACCCAGAAAACTGACCCGGCCATGGCGTCAACCGTTGGCATGGAGGATATTGTACGGGCGCATCATATGCTGCGTGAGGTGATTGTACGTACACCTTTACAGAGGGATGCCGTCCTATCGGCCAAATATAACTGTAATGTGTATCTGAAAAGAGAAGATCTCCAAGTCGTGCGGTCCTTTAAAATCCGTGGAGCTTACAACATGATCCGTAGCTTGACCCCTGAGCAAATGGAAAAAGGCATCGTGTGTGCGAGTGCAGGGAATCATGCGCAAGGTGTGGCTTTTTCATGTAATGCACTTGGTATCCACGGTAAAATATTTATGCCGAGTACAACGCCTAATCAGAAAGTGAAGCAGGTTCGTCGCTTTGGGGGAAACAGTGTAGAGGTCATTTTGACCGGAGATACGTTTGACGATGCTTATGATGAGGCCATGAAGGTGTGTAGCGAGCAGGCAATGACCTTCATCCATCCGTTTGATCAGCCGAAAATTATTGCGGGCAATGGTACGATTGCGATGGAAGTGATGGAGAGTCTAGATACACCTATGGATTATGTGTTCGTAACGATTGGCGGCGGCGGTTTGGCGGCAGGCGTAGGTACGTATGTTAAAACCGTGAGTCCATCCACCAAGGTAATTGGTGTGGAACCCCTTGGCGCGGCGTCGATGACGGAAGCGATGCGTTTACACAAGGTGGTTACACTGGATCAAATAGATAAGTTTGTTGACGGAGCTGCGGTGAAGCGTGTGGGTCAGCTGACATACGATATTTGTAAACATACCTTGGACGATATTGTGAAGGTACCGGAAGGTAAAGCATGTACCGCGATTCTGGAGCTGTATAATGAAAATGCGATTGTTGTGGAGCCTGCGGGTTCACTGCCTGTTGCAGCACTTGATCTGTACCGCGAGCAGATTCAAGGCAAAACGGTTGTCTGTATCGTCAGCGGTGGTAACAACGATATAGATCGAATGCAGGAGATTAAGGAACGGTCCCTAATTTACGAAGGACTGAAGCATTATTTTATGGTGAATTTCCCGCAAAGAGCTGGGGCACTGCGTGAGTTTCTACAGGATGTGCTTGGACCGGACGACGATATTACTAGGTTTGAATATACGAAAAAGAATGATAAGGAAAATGGACCAGCTCTGGTCGGCATTGAGCTGTTCCACAAGGAAGACTATTTTCCTTTAATTGAACGAATGAACCGCAAGGGGCTTAAATATACGGAACTGAATAAAAACGAAAATCTATTTAATATGCTAATTTGAAAAGGAGCCTGCGGGCTCCCCTTTTTGTATCAGGATTTTGCAAAATCCTCGTATGTAAAGCGTTATGCGTAGTTTATAAATTTCTTTTTATTTGAAATAAAGCGTTTACAAAACAGAATGTGATAGGTTAATATATGGGTAACTTCATAAGTATAAACACTAATGTAATAGGTGTGTCACCTGAATTTCATTATAAGATACTCATTCGGAGGTGCGAAAGAAATGTTGAAAGCATGGAAAAAATCAGTACGGAGTAAATTGACCCGAACGGCGTTTGCTGCTGTAACCTCGGCTGCTTTGTTACTTTCAGTGATGCCATCTGCATCCGCAGAGCACTGGGCGTTAACTGGTGATGTGGCAGTACATGATCCGTCCATTACGAAAGAAGGCAACGCTTGGTATATTTTCTCCACAGGGCAGGGGATACAGGTTCAAAGATCGGACGACGGACGCAATTTTTACAGATTGCCGCAAATATTCCTGTCGCCGCCATCATGGTGGAAATCGTATGTACCTAAGCAAAAGCCTAACGATGTGTGGGCACCGGACGCTCAGAAGTACAATGGACGTGTCTGGGTTTACTATTCCATTTCTACTTTTGGGTCACGCACTTCGGCCATTGGATTGACTTCAGCAACAAGCATTGGCGCGGGGAGCTGGAGAGATGATGGACTCGTGCTGCGTACGACGGATGCCAACGATTATAATGCGATTGACCCGAATCTCGTCATTGACGCTTCCGGTAACCCGTGGCTTTCCTTTGGTTCATGGAATTCAGGCTTGAAAGTGACTCGATTGGACAAGAATACGATGAAGCCTACGGGGCAGATCTATTCTATCGCCAAGCGTACGGCGGGTGGTTTGGAAGCGCCCCATGTTACATACCGCGATGGGTATTATTATCTGTTTGCTTCCATTGATAACTGCTGCAAAGGCGTAGATAGTAATTATAAGATTATTTACGGTCGCTCTACTAGTATTACTGGACCGTATGTGGACAAGAGCGGCAAAAGCCTGATGGACGGTGGCGGAACGATACTGGATGCGGGGAATGACCGTTGGAAGGGACCGGGCGGCCAATCCGTCTATAACAACAGTGTCATTGCGCGTCATGCCTATGATGCCACTGATAAAGGAAATCCAAAACTTCTGATTAGTGATTTAAAATGGGATTCGGCAGGCTGGCCTACGTACTAAAGAGAGGACCGTTTGGAGTCACCTATGTAGTAAAATCATATAGATATATTCAAAAACTGTTCCTCTTATGGGGAACAGTTTTTGGCTTGCAATGTCATAGAAACATGCTATTATGTATCAAGTTGATAACAATTATCATTATCGTTATTGTTTTGGAAAACATAATGATTTTTTCAGGTACGGAGGGAGTGACCTCACCAAATGCAGTCTAAAGACAGCATGGACAAACATACAGCTCGGACAGAGAGGGCAGTTCCTGAAGTAGTCATAACAGCACGTCCAGTACTTCGAGCGGGTAGGATTCGGCAGGCGTTGTTGTTCACAGCTTCGGCTGTATTGTTGGGTTTGGCCATATTCGCCGCCATTTCTCTCGGAGCCAAGGACTTGACCGTAAGCACCGTGTGGTCGGCAGTATTTCACTATGATCGTTCGCTGATGACACATCAGATCATTCATGAGTTGAGATTGCCGCGTGTACTCGGTGCAGCTGTTATTGGAGCTGCGCTTGCGGTTGCAGGTTCTCTGATTCAGGGCATTACGCGCAACCCGCTGGGAGATACAGGTGTGCTGGGCATTAACGCAGGAGCGATGTTTGTAGTTGCAGTGAGTTTTGCCTTTTTTCCCGATCTTCCTTATGGGACGTTAATAGTATTGTCGTTCCTGGGGGCGCTGATGAGTACCTTACTGGTATTTGGTCTGGGAGCATCTGCGCCTGGTGGATTGACACCTATGAGACTGACGGTGTCTGGAGCTGTGACGGCTGCCCTGTTAGGTTCCATGACTTCGGGGATTGCGATTTATTTTGATTTAAGTCAGGATTTAGCCTTCTGGTATGCGGGTGGTGTAGCCGGGATCAAATGGTCGCAGCTTGAGATTCTTGCACCGATTTTGCTTATTGTGATCGCCTGGTCTATGGGGCTGGCACGTTCTATTTCGCTGATTTCGATGGGCGATGAGGTGGCGTTAAACCTTGGGGTGAATCTCAGGCGCATTCGGCTTTTGGGTCTGCTGACCGTAGTGGTACTGGCCGGACTCTCTGTATCGGCTGCTGGAGCCATCGGCTTTGTAGGTTTGGTTATCCCACATATCGCTCGCAAGCTAATCGGTGTGGATTATCGCCAGATCGTGCCGCTGTCTGCGTTATTGGGAGCCGTGTTACTGGTGCTGGCAGATTTGGGAGCGAGAATGGCAAATCCGCCAGAGGAGCTAGCTATTGGAATTATGGTGTCTTTTATCGGAGTACCCTTTTTCCTCTTTCTCGCCCGTAAGGAAAGGAGGGATTTATAGTGAGTCGCTCTTTAGGGATTGGGGACACAAGAACGAAAAAGGCTTGGCTCGTTTGTTTGGTATTGGCGGGAATCAGCTTTGCCGTCCTTGTTTTGGGTTTGAATACCGGAACGATTCGTATTCCACCGCTACGCGTGCTGGATACGTTGTTTGGCGGTGGCAGCGGACGTGATCATATCGTTCTGTTCGAGTATCGTCTGCCTCGTATTGCTGTAACGGTGCTGGCTGGAGCGGGACTAGGCGCAGCCGGGGCGGTCATGCAAGGCTTGTCGCGGAACGCACTTGCTGATCCGGGAGTGCTCGGTCTTCATGCAGGGGCTGCGTTGGGACTGGTAATGTTCGTTAGCTTTTTTCGCGACTTGGACGGTTCGGCCGCCGTCCTGATCCCCTTGTTTACCTTTGCAGGAGGTGTCATTGCGGCGGTGCTGATTGTTTTGTTGTCCTATAGCCGTAACAGAGGAATCGTGCCAGTGCGTCTGATTTTGTCCGGTATCGGTGTAGCCTCGGGCCTTAGCGCTATAACGCTGTATTGGTCCTTGCGGCTGGATGAGGATACATACGCATTTACCGCACGTTGGTTGGCTGGCAGCGTTTGGGGCCGGGACTGGATACATGCAGCAGCTTTGCTGCCTTGGTTAGTCATTGTATTACCCTACGTTCTGTCGCAGACGCGCAGTCTGAATAACCTGTCGTTGGGCGACGAGACCGCGGCTGGAATCGGTACAAGTGTGAAGCGCCAGCGCCTATTACTGCTGGGCGCAGCCGTGGCTCTATCCAGTGCCAGCGTATCCATGGCCGGAGGCATTGGCTTTATCGGGCTCATTGCGCCTCATCTGGCTCGCCGCCTGGTTGGGCCGATGTACCAGCATTTGCTGCCAGTAGCCTGTTTGGTCGGGGTCGTCATTCTGGTCACCGCCGACACGATTGGGCGTTCGGTGTTTCAGCCAAATGCGATTCCCGCAGGTGTGGTGGTTGCTGTGGTAGGAGCTCCGTATTTTCTATTCTTGTTGTCCCGAACAAAATGACAGAAGGAATAGGTACATATGAAATCATATGATGCAAATGATACAAGCCGCTGAAATTAATAACTAAGTAGAAGCCTTCTATATTGATCATTATAATGTAGAGTTTCTGTAGCATAGGAGAGAGTAATCATGAGAAAGCACAAATTTGAGGGTTCAGGTTTTAAACGTTCATGGGTAGTCACAACTCTTGTTGTATGCATGATCATGCTATCTGCTTGCGGACAAGCAGCCGACAAACAGACTGCCGATACGAAAGCGGCGGACAGTGCGCAGACAACTATTAGTGCGGATTCGCGTATTGCTTCGATGTCTATTCATTTGACGAACAACCTGCTGGCATTGGGCATTACTCCGGCTGGTTCGGTCATTGGCGGAGATGTGAAGGATTTTCTACCGCATGTAAAAGATCGTCTTCAAAGTACCCATAAGCTAGGTGTTGTCACTGATCCGGATATGGAAGCGGTACTGGAGCTTCAACCTGATCATATTTTCTTGGACAAAAAATATTCGGGAACCGATGTGGCCAAGTTTGAAAAAATTGCGCCGACCGACGTTTTTGATCTGGATGAAGGCACATGGAAAGATCAATTGAAAAAAATAGCCGTTATGGTCAAACATGAAGCACAGGCAGACGCATTTCTAAAAGACTATGATACACAGAGGGAACGAGTCAAAAAGCTGATTCATTCAAAAATTGGGGACGGAACGGTTATGGCTGTACGTGTGACGGCGAAAGAGGTTCGTGTTATGGGGATGAAGCGTCCGGTAGGACCGCTGTTATATCAGGATTTGGGCTTGAAGCCAGCCAAAGGTGTAGAAAAGATCAACAAGGCTTATCAGGTGGTTTCCCAAGAGGTTTTACCGGATTATGATGCCGATGCGATTCTTGTTATCATCAGTAAAGGCGCGGATGCCCAAAAGGTATACAAGCAGCTGGAAGGAAACACAGTATGGCAAGGTCTCAAAGCGGTGAAGCAAGGGCATGTCTACATGTTGGACGGACAGCCTTGGCTGGACTATTCCGCAATGGGACACAAAATGGCTCTGGATAATGCAGAACAACTATTTTCCAAATAAGTTTATAAAGTATATCAAGCCGTATTTCTCCATGCAGCTTCTTGCAGGCCAGGAATACGGCTTTTTGGCGCACACCCCAGCTGTAAGTCGATTGCCTGATCGAAATGAAAAGGAGCTGCTATGACCCAAAATGGGGCAGCTCCATATAATGAAATTGCGGGCTATGAACGTTTTTTACGCAGAAAAATTGGTTTGAGTCCAATAAAGCCGATGGCGGCGAGAATTAAATTTACCCAAGGTGAGATCCTGAATACCGGCAGTACACTGCGCAGCGCTAGTCCGGCGACAAGAATCACGACAACTAACACAACATACATCAAGATGGATTTAAGATTCATCTGGGGCTTTACAGGGGCGTGGTCTGGCTGTTGTGTCTCCTCGTCATCTTCGGGACGGTCCATAAAATTCATCAGGGCTTCAACGAGTAGAATGGCTCCTGCGGCGATGATGATAAGGGTGGATAGGCTGATTTCTTCAAAGGGTTTGAGATCTCCGCCTGTAAAGGTGACGAACCATCCGATAATCGCCTGTGTCAAGAAAAACATGGACAAGGCAATCCATGCAATAAGCGTATAATTTTTTGCTTTATTCATTGCTTCCTCCTGCTTTATTCATTGCTTCCTCCTGCTTTATGAGCGTATCCCGGGCTGATGGAACCGCCATTTCGTAACAAAGACAGTATACGTGAGGAAGCGTCGGATGGCAAAAGACTTTATCTATAGCATGTATATTACCGTTGCATTCTCCTCAAACTGGATAGAGGGTGAGCACGTGGAGCAACCTGAATATAAACGTTGAGAGGATGTGGCATCATGAAACTGGAGAACCAGGCAGATTATTTAGTCCAAAAACGACTGGGAAACGCTTCGAATGGGAATAGCGGGGCGGCCTCGTCTACAAATGTGAGTCACCGGAGCGTTCAAGGAACATCTCCAACGTACCGTATAGTGGACGATATCGAAGTGGCTGAGGATACAGAATTTGCAGGTGAGCTAGGTGCACAGAACTACCGCAGCCTGTGGCATGAGGATGAACATAACGGCGACTCTTGTAAACTGCAGTGGGAAGGACGAACGGAGACCCACCAAATGTTCAGGAACAGCTACGAATAACGAATGTCACTTTAAATGTAGTGGATTCACTCACATAAGTGTAGTATAGCGTTCTCCGGAATCGCATCGGGGAGCGCTATTTGTTTACTTTTTTAACGATGTGAACTGACAGGTTGACAAGGAAGCAGGGCGATGATAGACTGACTTTACTATAAAACTTATTAAACTTATCGGAATTAAAGTGAATAAATATCCTGGATGGATATTCCACGTTACTATATGAGTTCGAATTCATAAATGTGTAGTGAAGCTTGAAACAGGGGGAATCAGGATGGAACGGCAAATTGGAATTCGTTTTGAACATGAAGAGCTGGCCGCAACAATTCATTATCCAAACCGTACAAATGAGGGAGAGCGTCAGAGACGAGTTCCCCTCGTTGTTATATGTCACGGTTTTGTAGGCAATCGTATCGGCGTAGATCGATTATTCGTCAAGACTGCGCGTGAACTGGCCGAAGGGGGATATTTTGTCCTGCGCTTTGATTTTGCCGGTTGTGGGGAGAGCACAGGTGAATACGGCAAGCAGGGGCTCGAGTCCATGATTAATCAGACACGTACCGTATTGGATTACGCCGTCAATTGTGCGGACATTGACCCGACCAAGGTGACGCTGATCGGTCACAGTCTGGGGGGCGCGGTTGCTCTTCTCACAGCCGTACGGGACAAGAGAGTACAAAATCTGGTCCTTTGGTCAGCAGTGGGCTATCCGTTCAATGACATCGTCAAAATTACGGAGCGAAGCGTGTACGATGAGTCTGTTAAAACTGGTCATGCCGATTATTTGGGCTATAAGTTTACGCCTGCTTACTTTGAGTCGTTAGCTCAATTTCAGCCGTTCCAGGAGGCCGTTAAATTTAACGGGGATGTGCTCGTCATTCATGGAACCTCGGATGATATTATTCCTGTCGATTATGCATTTCTGTTTCAAAAGATATTCTGGATGCGTCCAGAGGGACGCTGTGATAAAGAGATTATTTTCCAGGGAGATCACACTTTCTCGTCAGGTAAAGAGCGGCAACGGCTCATTGATCGGACGCTTGAATGGCTGGATGAACAGGAAAATATTCAACGTGATTGGCAGCACTGGATGATCTGATTTCAGTGTGTAACGGATTGTATTGGAAATTGCGCCTCCGCCGGAGTAAAATGGAAGAGTAACACTATACTGGCGTGTGGAGGTTGGCAGCGATGACATTACCCTCAATTTTTGTTGCGCATGGTTCACCGACACTGGCTGTAGAAAATAACGCATATACCAGCTTTCTTGCAAAGCTGGGCGCGAGCCTGCCCCGACCCAAAGGAATTGTCATTTTTTCCGCGCATTGGGATAGCCCCGATCAATGTATTGGCGCGGATGATCAGCATGCAGCGTTGCACGATTTCTATGGCTTTCCTGAAGAAATGTACTCAATCGATTACCCTGCACCAGGCGATCCAAAGCTGTATGAGGAGATAGAGCATCTGTTCAGTCAGCATAACTTGTTCCACCAGCCGGTTCGGAACCGGGGACTGGATCATGGAGCATGGGTGGTTTTGCGGCATATATATCCTGATGCGGACATACCGGTCGTACCGTTATCTATTGATTCTCGGCGCGCTCCTCAAGAGCAATACGAGATTGGACGGATGCTGGCGCCGTTGCGAGAACAAGGGATTTTGATTATCGGTAGCGGCGGATTGGTCCACAACTTGCGGACACTCAAGCAGACGAGTGAGCCAGCCGATTGGGCCGTTCAATATGATGACTGGATTGCACAGCAGCTTCAAGACTGGAATTTACGTCACTTATTCCAATATGACAAGAAGGCTCCATATGCCAAACAAGCGGTACCTTCTTATGGAATAGAGCATTTTTCACCTTTGTTTTATGCGATGGGGGCTGCGGATCAGGAGCGCTCCGCGCATAAGCTTTTTCAGTCGTATGTCCTTGGCTCGCTGAGTCTCAATTGTTGGGCTTTTGGTCAAGAAAGTGATACGTAAATGTAAAAAAGAACTTCCGAATCCACATGCTGTGTGGGAATGGAAGTTCTTTTGTGTTTTTTGCGTCTTCGATTAATTAGAAGGCACGTTCTTTTTTAGCCAAGTGGATACCTGCGAAGTACGTTGATCTCCATTTTGATCCAACAGTGTCATAAATGCTTTCAGCTTTTGAATATAGGTGCTCTTCGAATCCATATTACGTTGAACGAACCATTGATACCCTTTTTTGGCATACGGATGAATCTTCCCGGTATCATGATCGAATAATGGCGTATTGTTCGTGCCGTAGAAAGTATAGAAAAAGTACAGATCGTGCAATTTTTTTATAGCTTGTGTACGATTGGAATGTGGATATTGGTTTAAAAACAATTCCTGTGCCAGCACTCGTCCGGCTAACTGTTGATAGCCGATACGGAGCGCGGCATCTTTGGTAGCAGCCTGTCCGGATTCCATCGACATGATGTCAATATAGCTGCGGATATCTACCGTGGTGTGCTTCCCGAATACTTTATATTTTTCATAGTTGATGATTGGGTAATACATGCCTTCTGCGGTTTCAAGTTTGTAGCCGGCATCTCTTGTTTGAGTTAGCAACTTTTTCAGGTTCGCATCGCTTGTACGGCTGATTACATTTGTGAACGAATCACCGGGTTTATAGATTTGATTTATTTTGGTTTGAACAGAGGTCGGGTATAGGGTCTGTGCATAGGAATCCAATTGCTGGTTCTGTGCATTTTCCAGATGAAGCACCATGAGGGTAGCTTGAGAAGCTGGAATGGATTGAATATGCTTTTGCAAATAAGTGAATGCCTGAGATAGCTTGCCGGGTTGGCCTAGTAGCTGCTCGAAGGTCTTGGAGATATGTTGTACACTTTCTGCCTGAGATGTCGTAGTAGACGTCGCCGCTTGGGCTGATGCCGTATATCCCGATCCCATAGTCTGCACTGTGAAAGTTACTGCTGCGAGCATGAGATAGGCTTTGGTGATTTTTTTCATGATATAACCCTCCATTACGTTCTTTGATGTAACTGTAGTGTATAGGGTAAATGTATCGTGAGCATTCCATGTTGTATCCAACTTGTAAACGTTTGGGGAGGATAATGAATCCGATAAAAGAGTCCGAGTTAGGAGGAGCTAAAATCCTCCTTGTGAGCATAACAGCGCAAAAAATAACCATTATCCCGGAGGATAACGGTTATTTGGGGGATGTTTAAGCGATTTTTCGACTAGGGTCCGCTGGAAAGGTATCTTTATTTTTACCAAACAGTCCACGCAGGAAGGGCAGTACCCAACGGTCAAAGCCAATTCTTCCGGCATTTGCGCCAGCAACTACGAGGAAGATTTCAAACAGCAGGTAGATTGCATTGGTGCTTACTGTACCCGAGAACAGGAACGAGAAGTTCATAACCATGGCCATCAAAGCAGCCAGTGTAGTCAATGTACCGAGAAGCAGGCCAACCCCGACCAAGAACTCACCCAACGGGATCAGGACGTTGAACAAACCTACATTCGGCAGGGCAAAGGCTTCGAGGAACGATCCCCACCAGCCTTGTACAGCGGGATGGTCTCCACCTGTTTTAGCAATGGCCCCCGAGATAAATCCGCCTGCATCGAATCCACCTGTCAGCTTTTCAAGTCCGTGAGTCATCCATTCATAACCTAGATAAACCCGTACGACAGTCAGCAACCACATTGCGACTTTGTTCTCACGTAACCAGCTATTAAACATTCAAACCACTCCTCTTTCTTAATCTATAATGTTGGTTGTATTTCATTTTGTTGGGATGATCATCTTTGCTACACCTTTATTGTAGTAGGTTCAGTTACAGTTATTTGTGATAAAAATCACAAAGTCTGAATATTTTTAAAATTTTAATGTCTTCAGATAAGTATTCTATAGAGAGGTCATGCTTCAATCAAGACAAAAACAGGAAATAAAGCTTATAATGAGAAAAATAACGAAGTGGAGGGATGAACTTGTCCGGGCCCATTTCCCAACGAAATCATTGGTTGCGTGTAATGGCCTCAGCTCTGTTATGCATGACGCTGATGTCTTGTTCTGCTATGTCCAATACGGGAGATACTGAACCCGTTCCTCAACCGACCAAGCATAAAACAGAGAAGGAGGCGCTTGAACCGCCGAAGGAGCAGTCTACTCCGGCATTTACAGCTCCGCTTACCGGTCTTCCGGTGGAGCAGCCAGTTTTGGAGCGACCGCTCGCTGTCATGATTAACAATGCTCCAGCAGCACGTCCGCAGGCAGGACTTAGTCAGGCAGATATGGTATATGAAGTTCTTGCAGAAGGCGGAATTACCCGTCTGGTCGCTTTTTTCCAAAGTCATGGCGGAGATGTAAAGGTTGGTCCGGTCCGTAGCATTCGTCCGTATTTGATTGAGCTGGGCGAAACTTATGGTGCGTTGCCGATACACGCAGGGGGAAGCACAGATGCCTATGCGATTTTACAGCAGCAGCGGAAGGAACATTTAGATGAGATTTCAAATGGAGGGGCATACTTCTGGCGAAGCAAAGATCGTCGTCCTCCGCATAATCTATACACGGACGTGAATAGACTGCGCAAAGGAAGCGATAGTAAAGGGTATGCTACGCATACGGACGTTCCAGTATATACTTACCTTAAATCTGGCGAAACCCCAGTTATGGTGGACGAGACTGCAACATCTTTACAAATCCGGTTTTTGCTTAAAAGCTACCGGGTATCTTATACCTATGATCCAGCGGATCAACAATATAAGCGTTTTGTGAACGAAAAGTCACATGTGGATCAAAATAATAACCAACAGCTCTCAGCAGCCAATGTCATTGTGATGAGCACCAGGCATCGAACGTTGGATGATGTAGGCAGATTAAGTGTTGAACTGGACGGCAGCGGAGAGGCCATGGTGTTTCAACAAGGACAGTTAATACAGGCTGAGTGGCAACATACGCCAGGTGATGCGATTCGTTTTATGAAGAATGGGGTTGAAATTCCGTTAACGCCAGGTACATCCTATATACATGTGGTGCCTGCAGATACGCCACTAAAGGAACATGTAACCATAGAAGCGAATTAGAAAACGAATTACACCTTTTTAGGAAAAAATTGTCGGATAATGAGCTTATATGTCGGGCACTGTATACGTATATCATGAAATTTGCTTTTACAAACATTACAAAAACATTGATGAGTGTGATAAGATAGCAAAGGTTGTCTATTGCAGTCGAAACAGGTTGCGGATATTTTCGTAAAGGGGTAATCGTTATGAGATTGAAGAAAAAGGATATATTCTTCGAGACGTTGGAAAATATGGCAGATACGATCGTGCAAGCAGCCGATTATTTTGCCCAACATACTTCAAATCTTCAAGATGTGACTTTGTTTACAAATGAAATGAAGAAGTATGAAAATAAGTGTGATGATTACACACACACGATTATTACTGAACTGAACAAGACCTTCATTACGCCGTTGGAACGCGACGACATCATGGAACTGACAACAACCATGGATGATGTGTTGGACGGTCTTGAAGCGACGGCTTCCCGTTTTTATATGTACAACATTACGGAGCCGGACGAGTATATTGTGCAGTTCGCTGATATTTTGCGTCAATCAGCTTACGAAATTCAGAAAGCTGTACATTTGCTTTCGCAGAAAAAATTGCTGGCCATTCGTGAATACACTATTCGTCTGAATGATTTGGAAAATCAGGGGGATGAATTGTTGCGTATTTGCATCAAAAACCTGTTTGCAACTGTAACTGACCCTATTGAACTGATTAAACGCAAAGAATTGTACGAACGCCTTGAAACGACAACGGATTCATGCGAGGATGTTGCAAATATGCTGGAATCCATCATTATGCGTAACTCGTAAGGAGTCCTTTTACATGGATACAAGTTTACTGGTATTGGGTATTGTTATTTTTCTTGCTCTGGCATTTGATTTTATTAATGGGTTTCATGATACGGCGAACGCGATTGCAACTTCGGTATCGACCCGTGCATTGACCCCGCGACGTGCGATTATTATGGCTGCGGTCATGAACTTTCTCGGGGCAATATTGTTTACAGGGGTTGCGAAGACGATTGGTGGAAGTGTGGCTGATCCAACCAAGCTTACGAATGGAATTGATATCGTCATTGCGACGCTGATCGCTGCGATTATCTGGAACCTCTTAACCTGGTGGTTCGGTATTCCTTCATCCTCTTCTCATGCATTGATTGGTGCATTGGCTGGAGCGGTGTATGTAGGTGCAGGATCGGAAAAATTAAACTGGAGCGGCTTCATCGGGATTGTCGAAGGACTTATTTTCTCCCCGTTGATTGCTTTTGTTGTCGGTTACATCGTGATGATGATTTTAAAATACATCTTCGCTCATCGTAGTCCGCATACGGTGAACAAAGGGTTCCGTACAATGCAGGTCATTACAGCAGCGCTTCAGTCGTTCACGCATGGTACGAATGATGCTCAAAAGGCGATGGGGATTATTACATTCGCACTCGTTTCGTCGGGGTATCAGGACCATTTGGAAGTACCCATGTGGGTAAAAATTTCAGCCGCAACAGCCATGGCGCTAGGTACATCTATCGGGGGCTGGAAAATCATCAAGACGATGGGAACCAAGATTTTTAAAATCGAGCCAATTAACGGATTTGCAGCCGACATTTCGGGAGCCTCTGTTATTTTCACAGCTACATTGCTTCATTTGCCCGTAAGTACCACTCATGCCATTACTTCGGCTATTTTGGGTGTGGGTTCTGCGAAGCGTTTTTCCGCTGTGCGTTGGTCGCTGGCCGGTCGAATTATTATTACTTGGGTGATAACGATACCGATTGCTGCGCTGTTATCTGGATTGATTTTCAAAATTCTTTTCTAGTTCGTTATTATTTCTTGAAAAATAGGTACACACTATAGAACACACAATAAGCTTCCGTCCGCTTTTTGCGGCAGGGGCTTATTGGCATTCTGGGGCAAAACGGCTTCTTCAAAGTTTACACCTCCAGATAGTTCCATGAAACGTTTTTCAAAAATACCTGACATCAAAGTAGTCAATTTTTAATAACTCCTGTAAAATAAACAGAAAACTTTGAACCGTTCAACTGACTGGAGGAAATTATGCAAAAATCTAGAAAACTAATAGCACTTATCATTTGTTTGTTTTTTGTGGTTGCCCTGGCCGGTAATTTCGGTGTAGTGGCACATGCAGAAAATAAAACAAAGTATGATATCGGCACGGATACAACGTTCGCGCCTTTTGAGTTTGAAGATGTAGATGGTAAATTCGTCGGAATTGATATGGATTTGCTGGCAGCTATTGCCAAGGATCAGAATTTTGAATATACCATTAAGCCTCTTGGCTTTAACGCGGCAGTGCAGGCCCTTGAAACGAATCAAGTGGATGGTGTCATTGCCGGGATGAGTATTACCGATGAACGCAAGCGGAAATTTGATTTTTCTGAGCCTTATTTTGATTCAGGCGTCGTCATGGCGGTCCGCAAGGATAATGATACGGTTAAACGCTATGAGGACTTGAAAGGGCAGCGTGTCGCTGTCAAAACAGGCACGGAAGGTTATACATTCGCAGAATCCATTAAGGCCAAATATGGCTTTACTACAGTACCGTTCGACGATTCTTCTCAAATGTATGATGAAGTTAAAACAGGTAATTCGGTTGCCTGCTTTGATGACTATCCGGTACTGGCATACGGTGTAAACCAGAATAACGGCCTTAAGCTGGTAACAGATAAGGAAAAAGGTGCTTCTTACGGGTTTGCTGTTAACCAGGGCAAGAACCAGGAGTTGCTGGAGAAATTTAATGCAGGGCTTGTTAATCTGCGTAATAGCGGGGAATACGATAAGATATTGGCTAAATACCTTGGCGAATCGGGCAAAGGTGTGGCGCCTGTAGAGACCAGCCGCTGGGGACTGATTTCCGCTTCGCTGCCTTCGCTGATTAAAGGCATGGGAAATACGTTGCTGTACACACTTGTATCTTTACTCGTAGCCTTTATTCTAGGGTTGGTGTTTGGCTTTATGAAAGTAAGCCATAACAAGGTGTTCCGTGGTATTGCAACTGTTTTCGTCGATATATTCCGCGGTATTCCGCTGATCGTGCTTGCTTTCTTTATTTACTTTGGTATTCCACAGGCACTGGATTTCAAAATGCCGCTTTTTGTTGCAGCTGTATTGACGCTATCCCTGAATGCGGGTGCGTATGTAACTGAGATTATCCGTGGCGGTATTCAGTCCATTGATCCGGGACAAATGGAAGCAGCTCGTTCGCTTGGTCTACCCTATCGGACAGCTATGCTTAAAATCATTTTGCCACAAGCTGTGAAAATCATGATCCCGTCGTTTATCAATCAGTTGGTTATTACGTTGAAGGATACGTCCATTTTGTCTGTTATCGGTCTGGTCGAATTGACCCAATCGGGTAAGATCATTATTGCGCGGACATTCCAATCCTTTGATATTTGGCTGGTAGTAGCGGTGATGTATCTTATCGTCATTACAGTCCTGACCAAAATTTCCAACCGTCTTGAAGGGAGAGTTCGCCGTGGGTAAAATTATCGTTAAAGATCTTAAAAAAAGCTATGGTAGTAATCAAGTGCTAAAAGGCATCGACATGCAAGTACGTGAAGGCGAAGTTGTGTGTGTCATTGGCCCGTCTGGTTCGGGGAAAAGTACGTTTTTGCGTTGTATGAACATGCTTGAAGAAATTACCGCAGGTGAGGTCATTGTCGATGACTACAACTTGAGTGACAAAAACGTGGACATTAACAAAGTCCGTGAAAATATAGGTATGGTATTTCAACATTTTAATCTGTTTCCGCATATGACCGTACTTAAGAACATTATGTTCGCGCCGACTGAACTGGGGAAACAGTCCAAGGCAGAGGCCCGGGAAACGGCCATGAAGCTGCTGGATCGTGTGGGGTTGGCCGATAAGGCAGATGCACTGCCAGGGCAGCTTTCCGGCGGTCAGAAGCAGCGTGTGGCGATTGCACGTGCGCTGGCCATGAACCCGGACATTATGCTGTTCGACGAACCGACCTCGGCGCTCGATCCTGAAATGGTGGGCGAAGTGCTTGGCGTAATGAATGATCTGGCGCGTGAAGGCATGACGATGATGATCGTAACGCATGAGATGGGTTTTGCACGCGAAGTAAGCGACCGTGTTGTGTTTATGGACGGTGGTTACATCGTAGAAGAAGGAACGCCACAAGAGGTATTTGGTAATCCGAAAAACGAGCGGACCATTAGTTTCTTAGAAAAAGTATTGTAAGTGGGCAAGGTTTGCCGTGAGTGCAGGTGAGGACGTAGTGTGAGACCGCTCCGCGTTCCATTTGATCTTTCGATCGCTGTTGCCCTTGAATTTTTTCGATTATAAAAGACCTTATAAGGTGAAAATTCTAGGGCAAAGGCGAACGCTTCGCTTCTCCAGATTCAAATGGCCCGCTACGCTACGGCTCGCTGATTGCCCTTTTCGTGCCATGAGCCTGCCTCACTTTTGAATGAGTGGGTGCAGGGGAAGAGGGCGCGACGCAGCTCGGTGCTTGCTGCGCCGAGGGGGATATAGCGAGGTAAGCATCCGACCGCTTTGTGGCTTATGATGTTTATTTTCATAAGTGAGAATTTTGCAAAATTCTGAAGTGAAAGGCTTGCTTTGAAGATAAGAACTGCTCTGCACGAGGATAAAGGATATCTTGGGACGGCTTGTTGACCCTGAGATATCCTTTTCTTATTTAGTGTATGGAAATGTAGTGCGTGAGATTTGTATAATGCTGATTGGCTTATATAAAATATAAATAACATATAAGACGGAAATGCAAGCGAGGGGGACGTACGGTGATACGTACATTGGCTATAGGCCATGATCATCAGGTAACAGTGGGAAAACCATTGGATCAGATCGTCATGGAGGATTACATATGGATGTGGGTAGATTTTAGCGAGCCTACAGATCGGGAGACGGAGCTGCTGACGAGTTATTTTCATTTTCACCCATTGGCTGTGGAGGATTGTATGCATGTTCTGCAACGTCCCAAATTGGATTATTACGAGGATGTGCAGTTTCTGGTCGTGCATGCGCTCGATGTAGATACGTTAGCTGCGGAAGAAGTGGATATGTTTATCAGCGCTCGTTTTTTGGTTACATATCACCATCATGAGTTAGAGGAGCTGGATCAAGCCTGGGAGCGGATTGTCCAGCATGCGAATGAACGCAAAATATGGTCGCGAGGACCGCTGTCTGCAGCCTACACGGTGATGGACAAGCTGGTAGATAACTATTTTCCGAGTCTTTTTATGATTGAGGATGAATTGGCCGAGCTGGAGGGCTTGGGCGGTCGCGAATCCGTAGAGGAATTAATGAAGCAGGTGTTTGACCTGCGTGGCAGGCTGCTCAAGCTACGCCGTACCATCGTACCTATGCGTGATCTGATGTACCGAGTTTTGAATTCGCAGCATGTGCAGGGCCAAGGAGATCATATGGCTTATTTTACCGATATATATGATCATTTATTGAAGCTGACAGACATGCTGGAGGCCGACCGCGAGATGACAGCCGACCTGAGAGACAGTTATATATCGCTCAATTCCAATCGCATGAATTCAATTATGAAGACGCTAACCGTAATTACGACCGTTTTTATGCCCTTGACGCTGATTGCAGGAATCTATGGTATGAATTTCTCGAATATGCCCGAGTTGGGCTGGAAATATGGATATTTTGGCGTACTGTTTTTCATGTTTTTGTTGAGTGTTGCCATGGTAGTCTGGTTTATGCGCCGAGGCTGGTTCAAATAGTATAGTCTACTTTCTTGTGCGTTTGCGCGGACGTCTGCGCGGGGTAGTGGTACTTTTGCGCTGTGTCTTTTTCCGGCGTCGGCGTGGTGGTGTATATTCATCCAGTTCCTCAGTAATTTGTGTTGTAGATTTTTTGCTTGTGTTTTTGTTGAATGCTGGGAGCGAGCCCATAATCAGTTTTGCCATCGGAGCAAATTGCTGCACGCTAGACATGATCTTTTGTACCTTGCCGACCGTAGCAACAATCCCGTCAATACCGCCCATACGGTCAATAATACCTTTAATATCGTTGAGATTACCAAGATTGCCAAGGCCGCCAAGCAGTCCTCCTTTGGCAGGGGCGGGGTCTGGCGTAACCACGGCAGAGTCTGTTATACTCGCTGGCGCCTCGTAAGGAACCAGTGCGGAGGAATCGACTTGCGGAACCTCGCTGTATGGATCGAGTCCAGGATAAGGAGATGAACTATACGGATCGGAAATGGCACGCGTTTGCGCCCTCCGATGATAGTAATGTCCAGGCATGAGATCACATTCCTTTGCAGGTTGATACTCTACTGTATGTTACAAACGCACAGTGGGTTTAGGCGCGTGTCCCGAAATCAGGTATAAAAGCGGATTTGGGCATTCGTACGGTATGTTTCTATGATCATAATGTTGTTCTGTAATGCGTGAAACCGTTAATGCTTGAAAAACTGACTATTCCTCAGGTACAATGAGGAGAGATCGTAACCTTGGGAGATGATAATCCATGCAGCTTAAAAAGCTTAATGATAAAAGTATTGATCAATTGTTCGAAGCTATTTTAACTCTTAAAAATTTGGAAGAATGCTATGTGTTTTTTGATGATCTGTGCACGATTAACGAAATTCAATCCCTCTCCCAACGTCTGGAGGTTGCCCGTATGCTAGGCAAAGGCAGCACATATAATCAGATTGAAGCAGAGACAGGAGCCAGTACAGCTACCATTTCACGTGTTAAACGTTGCCTGAACTACGGTAATGACGGGTACAAAATGACTCTGGAACGTCTGGGACGCTAATGCGGAGCCCTGGGATACTGGTCATCAGCCATGGCTCTAGGGAGCCATATTGGGTAGAACAGGTGGATCAGGCAGTTGCAAAGCTTCATTTGCCGGAAGAAATACCGGTAGAGGTTTCATTTTTGGAAACGGTTAAAGAAAGATTGATTCAAAATGGTATTGACCGTCTGGAAGCCTTGGGTGTAACAGATATATTGGTTATTCCTTTGTTTGTGTCATCAGGCAGTACGCATGTAGATGAGATTAGCTATGCGCTGGGTGTCAAAGATGCGCCGGACAAAGAAACAGATTTGGAGCCGTTTCGATTGAAAGCCCGAGTGCATTTTGGTAGCCCGCTGGATGACGGAGAAGATGTTGCTCACATGGTGTGGGACAAGGTTCGCCTGCTGTCGGCCGATCCTGCGGGAGAGGTTATTTTACTCGTAGGTCACGGCAGTGTGCACAACGGCTTTTTTCAGCGCTGGGAGCAGGGGATTTCTTCGTTGGCCCGTACGGTGCAAAACGTGAGTGGTATCATCACGGACTACGCTTTGCTAAATCCCGAGAGTGTGTACGACAAGGCAGCGTACTGGAATCAGGATCGGGGTCATGATGTTATTGTGGCGCCGCTATTTTTGAGTTCGGGATATTTTACAAGTCACATAATTCCTAAACGCTTGCAGGGGCTCGAATACCGTTATTCGGGAGATCCTTTATTGCCGCATCCTTTGCTCACAAGCTGGATAGACAGGCAAATTCATGAATTATTGCAAAGCATGCAGAAGCAAGCGAGGTCAAGTAATAGATAGTCTGGTTCGGCTATAACGTCATTTAAGCCTTAAATTTCCTTATTTGGGCGAAGTCTGGCTTCTTTTATTGTAAAAGAGGTCTTTTTCCAGTATGATGATATTTTGTACAGACTGAATATGATGAACTGCGATGTGAATATAAATATCATTAAATATACGGGTGGCGTAACGGAATGAAAAGAGCTAGATTAATCTATAATCCGACCTCTGGGCGTGAGGAAATGAAGCGTCGTCTTGCGGATGTTTTGCAGCGCCTGGATGAAGGTGGTATTGAAGCCTCTTGCCATGCAACTACGGGTGAAGGGGACGCAACACGTGCGGCAATAGAGGCCATTGAGCGTGGGTATGACATGATTATCGCCGCTGGTGGCGACGGTACATTGTATGAGGTCATTAACGGCATGGCTGAAAGAGAAAACCGCCCGCCCCTAGGTGTGTTTCCTCTGGGGACGACGAATGATTTCGCCAGAGCATTGGGCATCCCCAAGCACTGGGAGGATTATTGCGACCTCGTTATTCGTCAAAATCCGAAGCCACTGGATATCGGAAAAGCGAATGACCGCTACTTTATCAACATTGCAGGCGGGGGAACTTTAACCGAGCTTACGTATGAAGTTCCGAGCAAGCTCAAAACGATGATTGGCCAGTTGGCGTATTATTTTAAAGGTATGGAGAAGATGGTCAGCCTTGCACCACAGGAGCTGATCATCAAGGCATCGGGTCAGGAAGTGATCCACGACGAGTTTATGCTCTTCCTGATTGCAAATACGAATTCGGTGGGTGGGTTTGAAAAGCTTGCTCCCGGGGCGACAATAGATGATGGGCTGCTCGATGTCATCGCTGTGCGGAAATGCAATCTGGCGGAAATGATCCGATTGGTAACACTCGCGCTGCGTGGTGAGCATTTGCAGGACAAGAAGATTGTTTATTTCAAAACAGATTACATGGAAGTGACCTCACCTGGCTATGTCCAGCTTAACCTGGATGGCGAATTAGGGGGCACCTTGCCAGCGACCTTCCGGAATTTACCGCATCATTTGAATGTTTTCCGGTGAGGAATGATGAGGAAATATTTCTGCTTCCGGACGGCAACGCAATATAGTATATGGAATGCAGAGTAGGTAGTTGTTTTTTTGTGTGAGCATATTGGTTCTTGCCGTTCTCCGTGGGGAGTAACGGCATTTTCGAGTTGATGTTTGTATGTTTAGATGACCATTCAAATTAGACGTACGAAAGAAAATACCGCATAAAAAAAAGATCAGAAAGAAGTGACATTCATGACGAATAACCGTAGCGGACGTGGAAAAAGCCGCCGGAATGCAGCAGCAGCAACTCCTGTTCAAGGAAATCAGCACCAAAACACTATGAAGGCGACAAGAGAGAGCGAACCAGAACAGTCTCAAGTTAGAGCTGGAAATGGGCTACTTCAAGCCGAAATCAAACATAAAAATGGAAATGTGAATGAAAATGTGAATGATTCGGATCGGAAGAAGAGAAAGAACGGACGAGATACTCGTCGTTCTTCCAACGGTAGACGAAGTCATGATGCTTCCAATCGTAACCGGTCTAGTGTAGAGCGTAGCGATCTGCCTGTACAAAAGAACGATGAGGCCGTGATAGACATCATCGGCATGAACCACGATGGCGAGGGTGTAGGACGTGTCGAGGGTTTTACGCTGTTCGTTCCGGGTGCATTGCCAGGTGAAAAGGTACGAGTAAAGGTGTTGAAAACGAAAAAGCAGTACGGCTATGCCAAGCTGCTGGATATTGCGCAGGCTAGCCCTGACCGGATTGCAGCTCCGTGCGCCATCTACGATCAATGCGGTGGCTGCCAGATCCAGCATATGAGCTACGAAGCGCAGCTCAGCTGGAAACGCCAGCATGTCGTGGACGTGCTGGAGCGTATCGGGAAGCTGAGTGTGACTAGTGACGACGGCACGTCCGTTGATTTGTCGAGTGTACATGGCGTAGTCGTGCATCCTACACTCGGTATGAGTGAGCCTTGGCGATATCGCAACAAAGCCCAGGTGCCGATTGGTGTCACAGAGGGCGGGCTTGTCGGTGGCTTCTACGCACGTGGCAGCCATCGGATTGTGGATATGAACACCTGTCTCATTCAGGACGAGCGTAATGACGAAGTTGTCGCACGTGTGAAAGAGATTGGCCGAATGCTGGGCATCAGTGCATATAATGAAGAAACCGGACGTGGGCTACTGCGCCATGTCGTTGTAAAGACCGCTTTTCGCACGGGTGAAATGATGCTGGTGCTCGTCACGAATGGACGAGATATTCCGCATGCAGATGCGTGGATCGGCAGTATCCGTGAGCATATTCCACACGTGGCAAGCATATGCCAGAACGTGAATACAAAGCGAACGAACGTTATTTTTGGCGACGAGACTCGTGTACTGTGGGGACGTGACGTGATCTATGACTACATTGGAAACGTCCAGTTTGCGATTTCTGCGAGATCCTTTTATCAGGTGAATCCCGTACAAACGGAAGTGCTGTATGGCAAAACCGTCGAATATGCCGGGCTCACAGGCAAAGAAACGGTGATTGATGCGTATTGCGGCATCGGTACGATTTCTCTGTTCCTCGCTCAGCATGCAGACCAGGTGTATGGGGTGGAGATCGTCAAAGAAGCCATCGACGATGCACGAAGTAATGCGCTATTGAACGAAATGCGTAATGTGAAATTTGAGGTAGGCGCGTCCGAAGACGTCATTCCTGCGTGGAAAGAGCAAGGCATCACCGCCGACGTTATCGTCGTCGATCCGCCCCGTAAGGGCTGTGATCCACGCCTGCTCGACACCATTCTGGAGATGAAGCCAGAACGTGTGGTGTACGTATCCTGTAACCCAAGCACACTGGCGCGGGATTTAAAGATACTGGAGGATGGCGGGTATAAAACAGTGGAAGTACAGCCTGTAGATATGTTTCCGCATACGGTTCATGTGGAGAGTGTTGCGCTGTTGGTCAGAAAAGATTAATAGTTGAGGTGTATTGGCGTTTGAAAAAGGTAAAAATCAAAACAAACTTACTGATAAAAACATCAATAAGATTATCGAAACGTACCGAAATCGTGTAGATGTTGATAAATATGCTCACGTGGTATCACTTGAAGAAATCAAAGAAAACGAGTTTAACTTAAATATTCCTCGCTACGTGGATACGTTTGAAGAAGAGCAAGTCATTAACCTTGCCGAAGTGAGTAAGCTTTTAGAGCAAGATAAACAAGAAATCGCTGAACTTGAAGCCAAAATCAATGAACAGCTGAAAATTTTGGGTATTCATGTGTAGAAATTGACGAAGTGGGCCAAGGATATTATTTCCTGGCTTTTTTTAGCTATTTCGCATGGGAACGGCATAGGCTGGGGGAAGTAATGCCGTGCAGTATTTCTATGAACTGCGGCGCAGTACGTTATAGAAGATGGCAAGGAGGGGCGGGCGCTCTTCCTTTTTTTGCGAGTCTTTTGGGGAGTATGCTCCTCTATTGAGTATGATATACTCATTTAGATGTCTATGCTTAACATATACTGCCGTTTGAACTACGTTGCTTAAACATGATATATGTGAAGAAGAAGCAAGGACATGAACAGATTAGCTTTACCATTTTGGGACCAAAGATTTGTCCTGGTATTTATAGAGGAGTTTTTGATATGACGAATAATTTTTGGCGTGAGTTGCCACGACCCTTTTTTATACTGGCACCGATGGAAGATGTGACGGATGTTGTGTTTCGCCATGTCGTAAGTGAAGCAGCCAGACCGGATGTGTTTTTTACGGAGTTTGCGAATACAGAGAGTTATTGTCACCCGGAGGGGAACAAAAGTGTACGCGGGCGTTTGACTTTTACAGAGGATGAACAGCCCATGGTGGCCCATATCTGGGGAGATAAGCCGGAATATTTCCGTGAAATGAGCATCGGTATGGCGAAAGAAGGCTTCAAAGGCATCGATATTAATATGGGTTGTCCTGTAGCGAATGTAGCCGAGAATGGGAAGGGAAGCGGCCTGATCTGCCATCCCGAAATCGCAGCGGATATCATTCAGGCCGCCAAAGCCGGGGGATTGCCCGTGAGTGTAAAAACAAGGCTCGGTTTCACTGCCGTAGACGAATGGCGCGACTGGTTAACCCATATTTTGAAACAAGACATTGTGAATTTGTCCATTCATCTGCGGACAAGAGAGGAAATGAGTAAAGTAGACGCTCACTGGGAACTAATTCCGGAGATTAAGAAACTTCGTGATGAGGTGGCACCAGATACACTGCTGACCATTAACGGAGATATTCCGGACCGTCAGACCGGCTTGAAGCTCGCTGAGCAATATGGTGTGGATGGCATTATGATTGGGCGTGGTATTTTCCAGAATCCATTTGCGTTTGAGAAGGAGCCGAAGGAACACAGCAGTGAGGAATTGCTTGAACTGCTACGGCTTCATCTAGATCTCCATGATCATTATTCAGCGCAGGAGCCACGTTCGTTCAGCCCTCTCGCCCGCTTCTTCAAAATATATGTCCGTGGATTCCGAGGGGCAAGTGAACTCAGAAACAGCTTAATGAACGCCAAATCAACAAGTGAAGTGCGTACATTGCTTGATGAGTTTGGAAGCAAGGATCATGATGAGGTAGAGGAACGTGGAAATTAAATTGCCAAGTTGGGAGACGGGCTGTTAGTAGGCATTGAAAACATAGGAGGATATATGTCCTGGAGTAAATTGAAGCAACAACTGGAGAGCTTCCGCTGTCCTGCGTTAGACGGAAGAGTCGAATACCGAGCGACCAGTTACCGTTATTTGCCTGATAAGTCTGGAATCTGTTATATAACTGTAGATAAGAAGAACATACTCAATATGAATGATATCACTAGTTCGATCAAATGGTATCAGACGGAGTTGGAAATCAAGAATGATCCAGATATCCAAGTTCCTATCAGCAATGAAGACATTGAAACGGTCAGAAAAGATACTAATGGTAACGTTCCCGAGGAGCGTCTACAAGTAATTGCAAGAGGTAGAAAAATATCAGAACATGCAAAGGAGCTTTTCTCAGCACAGGCCTCATTAAGCAAGGCTAATTTTAATGTTGTAGCTAATAAATTTTTAACTAATTCTATAGAGGAAAGCTTAGAGAGTAATGATATCTTATTGAATATTTTAGCTTTAGTGGACAGACGAGTTGGAAAAAAACGAATATTAAACATGACCGAGAAGATGAAGTTAAAGCATCCCATTGTGCAGTATTTTTATGAACTACGGCGTAGTACGTTATGAAAATAAATAACTTTCATTGATGGGGGCACGTCGTGTCAGGATTAAGTGCTGTTCATTGTTGCTGCATTGCACAATGGCAAATAATTTGGATGTCTGGGAAAACAGCAAAGAGGGGCGGTGTGCCCCTCTTATTTTCGTAATGCTGAGCATTTTCATTTATTTACAGAAAGTGTAGCACTTCATTTTCATAATTTATCATCATAAAAAAACTTTTCTCTCATTCAATGATCTTGCTATATTCGATAAAAGCTGAATTGTATTCCTTATCTCATCTTCCGTAGTGTCTGGGTGAATTGCACAGATTCGGAGAACCGTTTTTCCATTAAGTTGTGTTGTAAGCACAGAGGCGTATCCGTTTGTCGTCATTTCTTGGGAGATCCTTCTATTCAGTGAATCTAATTCTTGCTCAGATAATCCAGTTGGCGCATATCGAAAGTTAACAATCGCTAACTTAGCGGGGGATACAATTTCCCAATGATTATGTTTTTTGATTTCATCTTCAGCCCATTCTGCGAGTTGAACTCCATGCTCTATGGCTTCACCGACAGCATTAGTTCCTAAAGCTTGTAGTGTCACCCATAGTTTCAAACTTCGAGCAGGCCGCGTTAATTCAGGACCCAGATCCCAATAATTAATATGTTCTTCATTAGTCTCGGCATCTTTCAAATATTCTGGATGTGTGCTGAAGCAGTTTCTGAGCTGTTGATTTTCTTTGGCTAAAACTACGCTACAGGAATATGTCTGCATTAACCATTTATGTGCATCCCAGGTAATGCTATCTGAACGCGATATTCCGCTCAAAAGGGGCTTATATTTCGAAGAGGCCAAAATCGATGCACCGTAAGCTCCATCCACGTGTAACCAAATATTATGTTTTTCACATAGGTCAGCAATATCGTTTAGCGGGTCAATGCTTCCTGTATTGGTTGTGCCTGCCGTGGCAATGATCGCAAAAGGTTTCATGCCAGTCGCCTGATCATCCATTATTTTTTTCTCTAAGGCTGAAACATCCATACGAAAATTTTTATCACTTGGAACCTTTCTGATTTGATCACTACGGAATCCGAGGATGCGTAGCCCTTTGGCGACCGATGAATGAGTTTGATCTGAAACATAAGCAGTTCCAATGGCATATTCCTGCTCGGATAACCTTGCATTGCGTGCAGCCGCTAAAGCGGTCAAATTCGACAGCGATCCGCCCGACAGAAATAAGCCTCCAGCAGTATTGGGATATCCTGCTTGGTCACACATCCACCGTATCACTTCCCCCTCTAAAAGGCTTGCGCTCGAACTCAGCATCCAGCTTCCGGCATGGGTATTATAGGCGCTAGTCATGATATCTCCTAACCACGAGTAAAGAGACATTGGACCAGGAACCAATGCGAAAAAGCGAGGGTGTTGCATGAAGGTTTGGTGAGGATAGACGTTTTTCCTCATTTCATCGACGACCTCTTGTATCGGTCTTCCTTTTTTCGGAAAACCAATTCCCCTTAAATGAGCTATTGTATCCCCATCTGCAGTGTTGATTACTTTTTGAGATCGAATGTTATTGTTTTCTGCTATAAATGAATGTATGAACTGCTCAATAATCTCACCTAATTGTTGATTTAGTTCTTGATTCATCATAAGCATCTCCTTTGTTTAACTTCAACCAAAGTATAATATAACATCTGTTGTCATATTGTGAGATTCACCGATTTCATCATTACGTTTATTTTTAGGCTCCACATGCAGACTATATTTATATGGCTCAGGTTTAATCCATATTCATGAGGTTGAGTTCGTTTTATCAAGTTTATTTCTGCTGTTATGCTAAACCCATCCCGTAAACTCCAGTATAGACGCTTTCGCAGATTGCGCTTCAGATTGTGCCCCTTTACGCCATTCTTTTGGCGGCTTTCCCATAAGCCTGGAGAAGCAACGGTTGAAGCTGGAAATGGAGTGAAAACCGACTTGTTCGGAGATCGAAAGAATAGAATCCTCCGTGCTTTTTAACTGCTTGCAAGCCTCTTCGATTCGGGTGCTGTTTAGGAAATCGAGAGGCGACGTCCCCATAATTTCATGGAATTTTCTTCGAAAATGAGTTGTACTTAAATGGCACAGGTCGGCCAAAAAATCCATCGTAATGGGGTTCATATAGTTTTTCGTGATGTATTCCAAAACCGGAGAAATGACAAAATCGTTTTTCAGGCTATGCTCTGTTTCTTGATCTGCCAACAGTTCATTCCTGGAATGAATTCTAAGGAGTTCTATGTAAAGGGATAGCAATAAGCCATAGGCACTTTCCTGATAGTAAGGATTCTGCTGTTTTAATTCTTCTACGATCGAAGTTGCAAGTGTATAAACCTTGGGATACTGCTCCTTATTCAATATACAGTTTTTTCCCTTCACCACCCACAAATTTGGTTCGAAGTTGCTGTAAGCACTTTTAAATGAATGTTGAAAGAGATCCTCTGGTGAAAAAAAGATATAAGACCACAGACTGGCTGTATTTGGCGAACTATACGTGGTATGAGGAAGATACCTGGGGATGAAGGTCACATCGCCGGCTTTGAAGGGTACAGATTCTCCTTTGATCTCCATGACGCCGCTATCTGAATAGCATATACCAATCTCCAAATGGTTATGGAAATGGAGATGCTCACTTTTAATATCAGAAATCTTCCAACGTTCACCGCTTAATAGCAAGACAGGGAAATTTATGGGCAAGCTATAGTGTCGATATTCTATAACGGGCTTCTTTTTTCTGGGCATATTCAATACCCCCATGACTTTGGTTTTAACCAGCAGATATACATCAGGATTTTGTAAAATCCTCACATAAATGATTGGAAATGCGCAGTTTTGTTGCGAATATGCTTAGATGGAGACTATTTTACTGCGTAGAATGGAATAAGTAAAGCGTTTTCAAAATAGTGACGAACAGCTCTCAAGCGCTTTGGGGAGCGTGGGCGCTAAGAGAGGGGAATAAAGATGCTTCAATTGGTTTGTGACAAGGAAGAGATATTAAAAGTTATCGACAAAGTCGTCAGAAAAACCATGACGATGGATTTAACGTGGGATTGGCCCTGCGGTGTGGCTTACTATGGTGTATCCAGAGCCTATACGAAAACAGGAAATAAAGAGTATTTAAATATGCTTGTGCAGTGGGCGGATGAATATATCGAGCTGGGTCTGCCGCACTGGACGGTAAACACATGTGCTATGGGCCATATGCTGATCACGTTGTATGAAGAAACAGGAGACCCAAAATATTGGGATATTGTGATGAGCAAGGTGGATTACATCCAAAACAATGCTCTCCGGTTCGGAGACCATGTTTTGCAGCATACGGTATCCGTGGCTAATGATTTTCCAGAACAGGCATGGGCGGACACATTGTTTATGGCGGCATTTTTTCTGCTGCGTGTAGGAACCAAATTAAAGGATGAGGCAATGATCCAGGACGCCTTAAATCAATATTACTGGCATATCAAATACCTGCAAGACCCTAGTAGCGGTCTCTGGTACCATGGCTACAATAATGTCAAGCAGGATCACATGTCCGGATTTTTCTGGGGGAGAGCGAATGCTTGGGGAGCATATACCATGTCGCAAGTCAAAATTCATTTAAAAGACTGGTACTTGTATCCGCAATGCATGGACGTAGAGTGTTCGCTTCGGGATCAACTGGCGGCACTAAAGGGTGTTCAAACGGAGAATGGTTTGTGGCGGACGGTACTGGATGACGAGGAGTCCTATGAAGAAGTGTCGGCATCTTGCGGTATCGCGGCGGCCATGATCAATAACGGCAATCCGCTGCATACCAAGTACGTGCAAAAGGCATTGGAGGGCATCTTGAACCATATTAGCGAGGACGGTCGGGTACTAGGTGTGTCGGGCGGCACAGCGGTTATGAAAGATCGGGATGGGTATCGCAATATTCCAAAGGACTGGATTCAGGGCTGGGGTCAAGGCCTGGCATTGGCCTTTCTGTCTGATATGTTGAATTAGGAGGGAAGCAAGTTGTCCAAACAAACTACGGGGAACTTTACACTACCGGGAGAATCCGGTTATGAGGCGCTGACCCTGAAATTAGCTGAACGGTGGGGTGCCGATGTCATCCGTGATAGTGACGGCACGCAATTGTCCGATGAGATTATAAATGCTGGGTACGGCATATATTCGACAATCTGTATCATCAGAGATCATAATGAGTGGGCGTCCCACCATCTGGATAAGCTGCAGCAGTGTTTTTTAATTACAAATCCAAAGGTAGCTGTACAAGATTATGTATCCATCTATCTGATGGAGGATTTTTTTGCTGAACAGTTCAAAGTGAATGATTCCAAAGAGGCGTTTAACTATTGGCAGGTTTTTGACAGAACGACCGGAGAGGAAGTTCCAAGAGAACAGTGGAATTATGAAAGGGAATCCGGAAACGTGGTCATTACCGGAATTGCTCCTTGGCATAAATACACGGTGAGCTTCATGGTCTACCGGATCTGGGAAGAGATTTCCATGTACAATCACACCACTAATCATTGGGACAAAGAGCATTTGATGCAGATAGATCCTATCTATGCAGAAACGCAACAGTATCTGCTGGATTGGATGGAAGATTGGTGTCTCCATCATAAGGAAACCACGGTTGTTCGGTTTACTTCCTTATTTTATAATTTCGCCTGGATCTGGGGCAGCGATGAGCGCAATCGCCATCTGTTCTCTGACTGGGGTTCATACGATTTTACGGTAAGTTCAAGAGCGCTTGATCTGTTTGCCAAGAAATACGGGTATTCGATGACTGCCGAGGATTTTGTGAATGGCGGGAAATACCGCGTCAGTCATATCCCGGCTGAGCAGCGCAAGCTGGATTGGATGGCATTTATCAATGATTTTGTAATCGAATTTGGCAAGAAATTAATTGATATTGTGCATAAGCACGACAAGCTGGCCTATGTGTTTTATGATGACAGTTGGGTTGGTATGGAGCCCTATAATGACCGTTTCCAAGAGCTTGGTTTTGACGGATTGATCAAATGTGTGTTCTCAGGTTATGAGGCGAGGCTGTGTTCAGGTGTGAAAGTGAATACGCATGAGATTCGGCTGCATCCATACTTATTTCCGGTTGGCTTAGGCGGGCTTCCTACCTTTATGGAGGGGGGCGACCCCACGCTGGATGCCAAAAAGTATTGGATTAATATCCGGCGCGCCTTGCTGCGGGAGCCTATTGACCGGATTGGATTGGGCGGATATTTGCACCTTGTAGAGCCTTACCCGGATTTTTGCGATTACATCGAAAAGATTGCCAATGAATTCAGAGAAATTAAAGAACTGCACCACGAAGGCAAACCCTATCATATGAAGACGAAGGTAGCTATTCTGCATAGCTGGGGAAAATTGAGATCGTGGACCTTGTCCGGACATTTCCATGAAACGTATATGCATGATTTGATTCATGTCAATGAAGCTTTATCTGGATTGCCGATTGAAGTGCAGTTCATTGACTTTGAAGATATCCGTCAGGGAATTCTACAGGATTGTGATGTAGTGATCAATGCCGGCTCTGCTGGTTCAGCATGGAGTGGTGGGGAGTACTGGAATGACAACAAGTGTGTGGACTTACTGACCCAATGGGTTTACGAAGGTGGTATCTTTATTGGCATCAATCAGCCTTCGGCGGTAGAAGGTCACGACAGCTTTTTTAGAATGGCGCATGTTCTCGGACTGGATGAGGATACAGGCTCCAGGGTAGGTCATGGAAGATGGACATATGAGGTTAGGGATGAGTATGGTTTGGTGCCTGAGGGGGCAAGTATAACGCCAAAGAATAGCATTTATCTTACGGATGGGTCAGCTGCGGTAGTGGAGGAAGCAAGTGGTATGATAACACTGTCTACACATGCCTTCGGTAAAGGAAAGGGAATTTACCTTCCTTCATTCGAATTCAGCTGGGAAAACACAAGGTTGTTGCTGAATATGATTCGCTTTGCAGGTAATGAGTTACATGAAACGAAGTACATTACGGATAACCTATATACAGAGTGTGCTTATTATCCAGAAAGTAAAATGTTGGTGGTTATTAACAATAGCGATCAACTTCAAAGAACGACGGTTGATACGGAATATGGCAAACAAACGATGGAATTAGATCCGTATGACACCATGATCACTCGTATTGGCTTAACAAAATCGGTATAGAAACGGAAAATAATAAGAGTAGCGGTGTCAAGCCCTCCTTTATTTAAGGAAGGGCTCTTTGTTTTAGCACCTCCAGAAAATCCAGCCAATTTACCGGGGATTTTGTCCATTCAAAAGTATCTACTCCATCATTAACTATAAGTAAAACAATGAAGGAGATGATTTCTTTGAGAAAGGCAACCTTAATGAAAATTAAAAATGCGGAAGCCAAGTTGGGAAGAAAGTTAAAAAAAAGAAGTCACGTGGTTATGAATCTTAAAAAAGCCATTCGTGTAACTCAACTTGGAGATGGATTTGCGCGTTTCACTTTCGCTGCGGTTACTATCCCCCCAAATAGCTTTAGAAGCACTACGATTAACGGTAACGCCTACAATCTGATTAGCGGTTCATGGATTTTCTCTGGAAATCAGCAAGGGTTTCTTCTCGATAACTATTCTGCGGCGGAAGACAGATGGTTCTTTACTGCATGGAATCCAACTGGATTCACAAGAACGGTCTCCTATGCTGTTATCGCCAAACGGAAGCCATAATTCAAATGTCATCGTTAGCAAGGAAAAGAAGCTTGATCCTTCTTTTCCTTGCTAAAAGGTAGAGGAAATGTTGAACAAACCTTCGATGATCTTATAATTTTTGATAGTGGTTCAAGAGATGCTCAACTTTTTCTTTAATAATCTGTTTTAAAGATTCAGGCTTCACAGATCGTACATAATGACCATATCTCATAAAATAATGAGCGATAAACTCTTCTTCTCCAGGATTATAGAATCCCTTAATGACTGTCTTATCACCATTTTCTATTTTCATAGAGGGATAATGTTCTTTATAGAAAATGTCCTTCGCTTGTTTTACAATCTCTACTTCAAAGTCAATGCTCTTCTCGGATTGATACATTTCTAATGAACGATTAAGGAGCTCATCTATAGAAAAGCCAGAATTGCTCTCCTCTTCTTTTACAAAGGTGATTCGATCACATCTGAAAACTCTATATTTATTCGTATTTAACTCTATGCCAGTAGCATACCACTGACCAAACTTAGCGGAAATTTTGAAAAATTGAACATAGTAACTTTTATTCTGATTATTTTTTACATATTTAACTTTACAGGTGCTCTCATTAAGAATGCTTGTTAGAATTTTATCTAAATAACGACTAATATGAGTATGCTGATATATTTCAAATTGTAGAACCTTTTTCATTTTATGAATCTGGTTTATTTGTATTTTAGAAAGACAGTGTTCAAACTTTTCGTTTAGTTTATTAACACTTAAGTGAAAGGGGGTGGATTGATAAGCCTCTAACGTCAACATTGCAAAGTACAGTGCATATACTTCATCCATCGTAAAAATAATGGGGGATAACAATCTATTTTTTAAGATACCATATCGTCCATGTCTGCCATGTTCCGAAAAAATAGGCATACCTAATTGTTCTAATGAATGAATATCACGTAGAGCTGTACTTTTTGAAATATGGTACTTATCCATCAGGTCATTTAAATTAAAGAACTCTCGACTGTTTAAGTATCTGATCATATCATTTAATCTTTCTGATTTCTTCATCTAAATCTCCTTATAAAGGTGTCATGTTTTGATACCTTTATATATGATAATAAGTTCAAGGGAATATATCAAATTCATAAAATATCTGACTAAAAGCACATATAAAAGGAGATTGATACCATGAGTACAACACTGGAAGTAGCTATTTTCTTATCCATGAACGGAAAGGCAAAGGAAGCTATGCATTTTTACAAAAAACACTTCAACGCAGAGGAATTGTTTCTGGTTACCTATCAAGACATGGCCCAACGTGACAGTTCCATACAGCTTACGGATAAAAATAAAAATTATATTGCTCATTCTGTCTTATCCATCGGAAAAACAAAAGTAATGATAGCAGAAGATACAATGAATCCCAGTGAAAAATATATAGTTGGTAATAACACTTCATTATGTATTCAAAGTGCTGACTTAGAAGAAATTAAACATTTTTATCATAGCTTAATTACAGATAATCGCGTGAAAATTATCGTGCCTTTATCTAATAATATGTTTAGCCAAGCCTACGGTATTATTGAAGACCCGTTCGGTATTCAAATACAATTAATGTTTGATAATCGATTACAATAAAAAGGTTGTTAAAAGCTAAAAAGCACAATAGCATGGTGAAAAGTGGATAATAAATGGACAGAAGTAAAAACTAAAAGGGAAAAATCCAAGATACCACAGCAGAAAAGGAGACACTATGACGGAGAAAAAAGAAATAGCAGATAAAATAGGGTGGAACTTCGACAACAGTTACTCTCGTCTGCCAGAATCCATGTTTACAAAGCTCAACCTGACTCCTGTCCGCTCACCAAAGCTGATTATACTTAATCATCCGTTGGCAGCATCACTGGGGTTGAACGGCACGGCGCTGCAAGGGAATGATGGCGTAGCGGAGCTGGCCGGCAACCAGGTTCCTGAAGGGGCTACGCCTCTTGCTCAAGCTTACGCAGGACATCAATTCGGGCATTTTAACATGTTAGGAGACGGTCGTGCTCTGCTGCTTGGCGAACAGATCAATCCCTTGGGTGAACGGGTTGATATTCAGCTCAAGGGCTCTGGCAGAACGCCATACTCCCGTGGTGGTGACGGGCGTGCGGCACTTGGTCCGATGCTTCGTGAATACATCATCAGTGAGGCGATGCATGCGCTAGGTATTGCTACCACCCGCAGCTTGGCGGTGGTATCCACAGGTGAGACGATCATCCGGGAAACCGAGCAGCCCGGTGCCATTCTGACCCGTGTGGCTGCCAGTCATCTTCGCGTCGGAACCTTTCAATACGTCTCAGCATGGGGCACGTCCGAAGATCTCCGTGCTCTGGCTGATTATACATTGGAAAGACACTACCCGGAAGTTGCCAATGACGAAAACCGTTACCTTTCACTGCTTCAGGAAGTGATTAAGCGTCAGGCCGAGCTGATTGCCAAATGGCAGCTGGTTGGTTTTATTCACGGGGTGATGAACACCGACAATATGACCCTTAGCGGAGAAACCATTGATTATGGTCCTTGCGCCTTCATGGATACCTATGATCCTGAGACGGTATTCAGTTCCATCGACAGGCAGGGACGCTATGCTTATGCCAATCAGCCGCATATTGCTGCGTGGAATCTCGCGAGATTTGCTGAGACGCTCTTGCCACTGCTGCATGACAACAGGGAGCAGGCTGTCACACTGGCTGAGGATGCAATTTCAGATTTTGTAAAAATGTTTCACAGTCACTGGCTTGCAGGAATGCGAGCGAAGCTAGGGATCTTTAACGAAGAGCAGGAGGATGAATCTCTTATTGAGGATCTTCTGAATATCATGCAGAAGCATCGTGCTGACTACACCAATACCTTCCGTGCCCTAACTTTGGACAAGCTGGAGGATACGGTTCTGTTCAGCACTGAGGAATTCACCCAGTGGCACGAGCAGTGGCAGGCGAGACTGGGCAGACAGCAGGAATCCCAAGATTCATCGCATCAGCTGATGCGCAGCAGCAATCCTGCAATCATCCCGCGCAACCACCGAGTAGAAGAAGCATTGGAAGCTGCGGTGGAACGAGAAGACTACCATGTGATGGAGCATCTCCTTGAAGTTCTTTCGAACCCTTATGCTTATTCTGACGAACAGGCTATTTACTCTACATTGCCTGAGAAATCCAACTGCTCATACCGAACCTTTTGCGGTACCTAATGTAATGTAATCATGTTGAACAACTCGATGATAACCTATTTCATGCGTTGGTGGAGAAGATAGCCATTCTCTCACCAGCGCATTTTGTTTTTATTTTGGTAGGCTGCAACTAATTAATCCAGCTCTTGACCGTCATTTTCGATTTGTATGTGCCCGCAATAAAGACATTGATGCGTACAGTTCTGTGTAAGAGCAGGCTGGCCTTCGATGCGCATGTCGCTTTTTCCGTTCAGCCAAGGCATCGTAAGAACAGGAATACATGGAGCCTTTTTCACCCCATAAATATCGACCATCTCACTGGCTTGCACAGTCGGATTCAGCGGACTGGAGCAATTTCCAAAAGATTTTATGTTCACTCCAGGCACATAATCTCCAATATTCATCTGGGCTTTATTTTTGACATACACCCCGTGGCTAAAAGGGCGCTTCAAACGCGTAGGCTGTGTACCGTAACTACAGCTTAAAATCGCACCTGCCACGACATAGCTTTTTTTCGCACCTGACCCAGGCTGCACACTTGCTTCTTCCATACGGATTATTCCTCCTTTGTGGACATCTCCACTTTTTGCACACGAACACCTGTAAATGGACGACGCAGCAGACTTTCCGCTACCGCGAGATTGATATAGATATGAGCTTCCAACAAGCCGGCGATCCGAAATATAGACGATTGGATTTTTCCGTGTTTAAGTACCAACTGCTTCAAGGTATGGTCAGGATACCACTCGGTTTGTGAGGAAAGACAATCCACCACAGGTGGACGCAATATCCAGTACACATCCTGCCTGGCCTTCTGAAAATCGGTAAGTATAGCGACCTTCCATTCCAGCTCCGGCATATATTTTTCCAACAGGACTTTCATGGAGTCTGAAACCAGTGGCAAAGGGAACTCCAGAAAATCCGGATATACGGTTCGTGGATCTGTATGTACTGCTAAAAACAGGGGAGTGTCCTCCGCCTGAATGGTATGACCCGAAAGGAGTTCTTCCACCTGCAAGGGAGACAGGGGCGCAGTCTCTACCCGATGCTTTACGCGCTCGTCCACCATGAGTCGAAAATATCTCATTTACCCCCACTCTCCTTACTCACTGTATCTGTTACCTGTGTAGCCAGGGGTGCTTCTACAGCAGCAAGACCAATGGCTTCGCTTAGTTGGATATCTGTAAAGATTGCCCGGTGTAGCTTTGCCCCTGTAAAATTAGCTTTTACTAAACATGCACCTATAAACGAAGCGCCAGTAACATCGGCTCCTACAAAGCAGGCACCTGTTAGATCCGCGCCGTTAAATAAAGCTCTTTGCAGCGCGGCATCTTGGAAAGTAGCTCCTTGAAGCTGTGCATGTTGAAAACGAGCTCCCTGTAAATTAGCTCTTGTAAAATCCACTCCATCCAATCCTAGCGGTTCCCAATCCAGCCAAGCATCCGATCCATATTCGCTATTGCTTATAACTTCGTCCAGCACAGCCTCTTGCAGGGAACAGCCACGGAAATCGGCTCCGTGAAGCAGGCTGTGCGAAAAGTCGGTTCCATCTAGCTGAGCTTCTTGCCATACCGTGCCTACGAGGATACAGTGATGCAATCGGCTTTGTTGCATCCCGATCTGGCGAAAGACTGTATAACGAAAATCCAAGGAACTGTAATCCCCATCCGACAATTGCACTTGAGACAGTGCTTGGTAGCTGTAGGCCGATCCTTCTTTTTCCTCCAGCCAAGACTTTATGATGTTAGCATCCACGGGTCTTCGATCTTCCCGGTACACGGAGACACTATGATCCATATACTCTCCGACGCGAATCTCAAAAGCTTCTTCACGATCCAACGCCTCAAACTCTGGTAGGTGGACTGCTTGCTTCATAGCCTGACGAACCAGACTAACGATCATCGTATGAAGATATCCCGCTGCTTCCAGCATGATCTGCTCTAATTCAAGTTCGGAAAGGGAGACTTGCTGGTTCAAGGTTTCAGCCCCAAGTTGTTCATGTAATTGAGTCCAATAGAGAAAAATCCAACTTGCATCGTATTCCAACTGAACGGGCTCAGCATCAAGTATCCATAAGGCATCCGTAGCTTCAACAAGATAAACGGGCTTCTGTTCAAGCCATGTGGTGCGCAGCATGGAGTAGGTGATGTAACCGATATGACCTTTACGACCTGTGAGTTGCTTTTGCCGAACCAGCTCACAAAAGGCGCGAAAATGTTCTACTATATGCTGTAATCGTTGTGTTTGTGTTGATGTACATTTCAACGCCCATTCTTTGCGAATGAGAGACCAAGCCTGTTGAAGAGCTGCTTGTTGCTGATCTAACACATCTGTTTGCTTTTCCATTGCTAATCATCCTTAATTTGACTTCACTTCGCTGCCTTTCATATCCGCTGACCCGCTTAATTCAATATGACTGCCGTTACAATCCATACGGAGCTGACTACCTGCGGACAGGCTCATCGTCTTTCCCGCAGACAGGCTGAGATTGCCTCCTGCCGAAATATTCACTTGCTTGCTGCTGGTGATATGAATGCCTTCTTTATCATCCAGTTTGATGTAAATAGCGCCGTCCTTGGCTGTAACGACCAGTTCATCCGGTCCCAGTCGAACTTCCTTGCCATGCGGGGTACGCCATATTTTCATTTGCGGATTGGAAAAATGGTTATGCGTACTCTTGCGATCTGCCCGTCTCACGGCACTACCTGCCACGCCATCTTCTTCCCGACTACCGGGGAAATAGAGGGAAACGGAATCGCCTTTTTCTGGCATGACGTACCAGCCGGTATGGCCACCGCCACTGTACACAGTAGAATAGTTGAACCAATGTGCCTTGCTTGCGTCCTGTTGTTCGTCACAATCCAGATGAATGCGCACCTGATCCTGACGTACGTCCAGCACAGTACCGCTTAATGAGGCTCCTGCCAGCTTATCCTGGTAGTAGCTTTTTTGCCGAAATCCCTGGTAAGAACCCAACACATACTGATGCCGCAGCAGTCCTTGACTCATGGCGGTGTAGGCTTCCATGACATACAAGTTATGCCCCTGAAAATTCAACTGAGCGCCCAAGTCGAGTACCTCATCTGTTTCTACCTCATAAAAAATAAAATCGTGTTCACTCAGTTTGGTCTGTTCATTCTCCTGAAAATAACGAAAAGGAAGCAATTGCTTACGTACGGTATAACGGGTATGATCCAGTATCGCCTGTGCAGGGCTGTCCTCAATACCAAAATAAAATTTGGGACTGTCAAAACGGGCTACAGGCATCAGACTCGTATGATAACGGGAGGCTATGCGTCTTAAAAAAGCCCAGTCTGTCTCCTGATACTGAATGGCAAGCCGCCCGATGGCTTCTCCGCCAGTAGCCCCGTCGATCACATCCAGTCCTTCATAGTCCTTACCTATGTGCTCCAGCATTTGAGGAATCGTCATTTTCGTATACTGAAAAGAGCGGGTACGCTGCTTGATGTCCATCCGGTACGTATGGGAAATAGCTTCCACTTCCAGATAGTACACACCTCGCACGACTTTTACCTCGACCGAGAGGGCAATCCCACTAAATAGCGGTTTGCTTACGCCAGACTCATCTTGTTGACTGACTTCAATGATGGTATTTTTTTCTGTCGTTTCCACGTAACTGTCTTGCAAGTCTTCGGGGATAACACCTGTAAAATAAAGCCGAGTATGCTCGTTAACTTTTTTCGTTAAGGTGAGCTCTTCTAGATCCATTTGTTCATAAGGGTGAATGTGAATTTGATGACTCATGGTGTAGTCATTCCTTTCTCATTTGTAGAATAGGTGGAGGGTGGAAGGACAGAAAGGGATTGAACCCAGTATTCTGCTACAGGTAACCAGATTTCGAGATCTACCTCCAGACAGCTAAAGGAACCTATGACAACTCGTCCATTGTGGATGAAGAATAGCATTTCGTTGTATAGATTACCGTCGATCCCCGCCGCCACAAAACGAATCTGCCCAACTGAAAGTCCGGAACCGTTGATAACCATTTCGGTACCTAACCAGTTGCGAATCGGTTGTACAGACCGTAAAATATCCGCCATTTGCTCTACAAAATCGGGCAGTTCTTCCGCTTCCAGGGCAGTATCTGTAGGATTAAAAGTGATATTGATAGTCTCCTCAGATGAGGTATAAATGACCTTTGGTCGATGCTCTGAAGGATATTTGATTATAGCTTGCTCCATTGGCATAGGAGTAAAGGACTTGGGAATGTAGAAACCAATTTCTCCGTGTAGTATTGTAATGGGCTCCAATGCGAGATAATCGTTTTCAATATGAAGTAGCTTTGTTTCTTCAAACATGGAACCGTCCTGTTCCGATTTCTGAGTTTGAGCTGGAATGGATTTCACATTATCGTTATTAGCTGTCTTCCGATCCACCATTTTAGCTTTGAGGCTAAGTATATGCTCGTCTAGATAGTTCATAGGAAGCCCCCTTTTAGGAAAAATACACGTTTGTACTTGAATATGTAAAGATGGGAGGAGATATTTAAGTACAGAACCAGCATATGTATTTATCGGTTAAAAGAGAGATTTAGTTTACAAAATGAACCATTCGTTGGGGGGGCATTATTTGATAATAGCTCCTATTTCATGCCATAACCCCTTTTTGCCGTAACAATTCGGTAGTAGTACTCCAAAGTAGGCGTTGCATCTTGCTATCCCCACCAGGATATGTCGGCACAATCGGCTTACCAGTGCCAACATTAAAATATCCACCTGTCACTTCTCGATATTGAGATTCTGTTGCTAAACGAATAATAATTTCTGCTCCTCTCCGTGGGTCTCCAATATGCAAAGTGTTCAATATTTTTGCAAGTACTGAAGAAAATCCCAACTCACGGCCAAGGCCAGTAACGTTAAATCCTGGATTAAGTGCGTTAACTACGATTCCGGTTCCATCCAACTGGCGTCCAAGTTCTTCTGTAAACATGATATTAAGAAGTTTAGTCTTTCCGTATATCTTAGATGAACCTCTTGCGGTAAATGCAGATATATCTGTTAAATCCTCCGGTAATTTTAATTCGCCATGGTTGCGTGACGCTTCAGAAGCCACATTGACGATCCTAGCATTTGTGGATTCCATGAGTGAATTGAGTAGGGTATGCGTTAACAGCCACGGGGCAAGATAGTTTACGGCTATCATTTCTGCCAAACCCTCTGAGGTTATTCGCTGTTCAAATCCATGTAATCCAGCATTGTTCACTAATACATCAATCTTTGGATAATTAGCTTTAATTTCATCACCAATACGCCTGACATCCTTCATAAGAGACAAGTCCCCGAAAAAAAAGTCTACCTTTGTACTTGGCGCCAGATCTTTTAGAATATTTTTAGTCGTTTCAGCACGCTTTTCATTTCTGGCTGTTAAGACTAGATGCGCTCCGCGTTGGGCTAATTCAATTGCTACTAATTGTCCAAGACCGTTAGTAGCACCAGTGATTACAATAGTCGGGTATGTCGACATATACATCATCCTCCTAATTCTCGATCCAATTACATTCTTATTCATGCTTACGCTTTACGGTTGTAGATGCTTTATACTGTAGATCTTCTGCTTGACACTTACCAAAGCCGAAAATATGATTGATATATATCAAGTATATGTATTTTAATTGATATATGTCAAATATATTCGAACTCATTCAAATAAGGTGGAGACATATGGATCATAAAACTCAACATTCAAATTCTACAAGAGAGCAATTAGAACTGAATCTTGGTGAACAACTTAATGCACTTATAAGCGCGTCACATGCACTCAATGTAAGAACAGCGGCACTTTTCGATCCATCATTGCAACCTGCGGCTTTTCTGATCGTACGCTGCCTTCTTTCGTACGGTCCGGCAAGCGCTACATTTTTGGCGGAATCCACCGCTATGGATCGAAGCTCTGTCAGCCGACTTGTTACTCAGCTTAAACACTTGAATTATGTAAAAAGTGAAACTCACCCTGAGGATCGTCGGGGAGTGTTAATATCCCTGACAGCTAATGGTCGTGAAAAAGCCCTAGAAGCTTTAAAAGAAAAAGAAAATGAGTTTTATCAACGCATTTCAACATGGGAGGATTCCAAACTTGAAGCGTTTATTGGTATGCTGAATTGTTTTAACGGTCAAGATTGCGAGGAGTAATGATTCGACATAAAGCATCGGATGATGAAAATAGGGGGCATTTCAAAAGTGAAAGAAAAAAATGTTAGGGAAATTAGGGGAACTGAATATCATGATATTTATTTGTTAAACCAAGACTTTAATCCCAATCTATATCTATTTCCTGAAGTAAAAGTAAAAGAGAAAATTGAAATGATTATAAAGGAATCAAAAGATGTAATCTTTGTTTATGAAGAAAACAACGAGGTATTAGGATATATTCATGGAAGCCCACATGAATTACTTTTTTCTGAATCTTTGGTGAATATACTAGGATTTGTTGTTAAAGAAAAGTATAGAAATCAAGGTGTAGGTAGCATGTTGATTGAGCGTCTTGAACAGTGGGGAAAGTCCCATGGATTTCCCGGGATCAAACTGTTATCTCACCCAAGTCGGATACAGGCTCACAGGTTCTATGAACGACGTGGCTATATGTTTACCAAGGATCAGAAAAATTTTATAAAAAGTCTCAAATAAATACATAGGCTTAATATCGTGATATTTATCATTGAAAAACTAGTTATGTTTAGCACTCTAATGCATCGCATTAAATTGACCATTGTTCAGAAAACATGAATCACCTTCCTTTCCATTTCATGCCTAAATATGTCTGCGAATTAGCAGTTGTATTTAGGCGTTTTTTGTCATACAATGCATCTAATGCTACGGACTCGGTCTTAGAAACAGTAAGGTTTGGACGGTAAATAGGACGTGGTTTCCTTGTATATTTAAGAATCGTGGAACTACTTTGTAGTCGTTCACTCACGACCACGTCAGTCTGAAAAATTAATAATGTTTGGGGGCAGTTTTCCGGATCATTAGCGTTTGATGATGAACATATACGAAGGGGAGCGTTCTTTTGGAATCGAAACAATTAACGAGAGGGCTAAAGCCACGGCACGTTGAGTTGATTGCGCTTGGAGGCACGATTGGCGTCGGTTTGTTTATGGGGTCGGCAAGTACGATAAAATGGGCAGGTCCCTCAGTACTGTTGGCTTATCTCTTAGCTGGGATTATTATGTTTTTTGTCATGCGGATCATGGGGGAAATGCTGATTCTTGAACCGGTGACAGGCTCATTCGCTACATTTGCTCATAAATATATCAGCCCTTTAGCCGGTTTCTTGACCGCCTGGAGCTATTGGTTTTTATGGGTTACCGTAGGGATGGCAGAAGTCACTGCGATTGGGGTATATGTGGGCTACTGGTTCCCGGATATCCCGCAATGGTTGCCGGCTTTGGCAGGTGTAATTATTATTGCATTGGCCAATTTGGCGGCTGTGAAATTTTATGGGGAATTTGAGTTTTGGTTTGCGATGATTAAAATTGTCGCCATTATCTTCATGCTAGTAGTGGGTACGGGGATGATCTTCTTTGGCCTCGGTAACGGTGGACAACCGATAGGTCTATCCAATCTGTACAGCCAGGGCGGCTTCTTTGCAGGTGGTTTGAAAGGGTTTCTATTTGCACTCTGCATTGTAACAGCGGCTTACCAAGGGATAGAGATGGTGGGTATTACGGCAGGTGAAGCAGAAAATCCGAAAATGACACTGCGAAAAGCCATTAAAAACATCATCTGGCGTATTCTGATTTTCTACGTGGGTGCAATCTTTGTCATTGTTACGATTTATCCTTGGAACCAAATAGGCGAGATCGGTAGTCCATTTGTTCTGACTTTTGCCAAGGTAGGAATTGTGGCTGCTGCGGGTATCATTAACTTTGTTGTACTTACAGCTGCGATGTCTGGTTGTAACAGTGGTATTTACAGTGCGGGCAGAATGTTATATACATTGGCTAAGAACGGACAAGCTCCTAAGTTCTTTGGGAAAGTTTCTCCAAGCGGCGTCCCTAGAAATAGTATAATAACGACCATTTCCTTGCTACTGGTAGGGGTGTTATTTAACTATTTAATGCCTGATTCCAAACTGTTTCTGTATATTTACAGCGCCAGTGTTCTTCCAGGCATGGTACCGTGGTTTGCATTAGCCATCAGTCAATTTAAATTCAGGAAAAAGTGGAAGGATGAAATGAAGGATCACACCTTTAAATCTCGTTTTTTTCCAATCAGTAATTACATCACCATTGTCTTTTTGTTGCTTGTGATCGTTGGAATGTGGTTTAATCCAGACACACGCTTGTCGTTGATTGTCGGGGCAACATTCATGGCGATCGTCATTGTTGGATATTTTGTCTTTGGCATAGGAAAGCGGCAGAGAATTGAAGAATTAGAGGAAAACTAAAAGATTGCTAAATACGTAACATTTGCCGAGCGCAATTCAGATGACCTGAGTTCGCTCGGCTTTTCTTTTACATGACGAGGGAGGGGCTATGGAAAGGTTGTTACTGAGGTATAGAACCGTGTGGTTATCCAGTTCGCACTACAAGTGTAAATACAAATACAAAAAAAGTGAGAACGAAAATGGAGAAGTTGATTATTGCCATACTCTTACGGTTAGCCTTAAACTCTGTAATTCCCGAAAATAAAAATATAAACCCTAGAAAAAATTGTGAGACTTTGTACAAATCCTCGTAGGTGTTTGGGTATGCGAGTGATAAAGAGGAAGAGATCATAACAACTACAGCAAATATTAAAGTGAGGATTTTGTAAATATCCATTTTCTTAAACATAGATAAGTTCCACCTTCCTATTTATTCCTAATGTATTATATTCTAAGGGTGGAATCTTTGGATTACAAATAAATACAAAAAGAGGAAATGGACAATAGGATGGTACACAGAATAAAGTGAAGGTGTCCCAAGTAATACTTTGGGGACACCTTCACAATTAAAATCACTTGTACAACTTATGATTTACATAGCTTACATTGTGCTAATGTCAATCACGAATCTATACTTCACATCAGAAGCTAACACTCGTTTGTAGGCTTCGTCAATCTGGTCGGCCGAAATTACTTCAATTTTAGGAACAATATTGTGTTTTGCACAAAAATCCAACATTTCCTGTGTCTCACGGATGCCTCCTATCATTGAACCAGCAAATGAACGGCGATGTCCGATAAGGGACATCACATTTAGTGACAACGGCTCCCCAGGGGCACCGACATTCACCAAAGTTCCATCTAGATTGAGTAGTGCAAAATAAGCATCCATATCGATGGCAGCACTTACCGTGTTAATAATCAAATCAAAGTGCCCAGCAAGTTTTTTAAATGTTTCTGGTTCGCTTGTAGCATAATAGTGGTCCGCACCAAATTGCAAGCCATCATCTTTTTTCTTTAATGTTTGGGATAGAACGGTTACCTCAGCACCCATAGCATGTGCGATCTTGATAGCCATATGGCCAAGGCCTCCCATTCCCACAACGGCCACTTTCTTATCTGGACCAGCACCCCAGCGGTTCAACGGTGAATAAGTCGTAATACCTGCACAAAGTAATGGAGCAGCCACGTCAAGCTCAATGTTATCTGGAATTTTTACTACAAAATCCTCAGTTACGACAATGTGGGTAGAATATCCGCCTTGTGTAGGCTCGCCGTATTTGTCAACACCAGCATAGGTAGGGACATTTCCTTTAAGGCAGTATTGTTCCTCTCCTTTACGACAGTTCTCACATTCGCCACAGGAATCAACCATACAGCCAACCCCTACCCGATCACCAACTCTGTACTTTGTAACCTCAGATCCTACCTCCGTGACAATCCCTGCAATTTCATGTCCAGGTACGAGAGGGTAGTTCACTGGCCCCCATTCGCCGTGAGCAGTGTGGATGTCAGAATGGCATATGCCGGCATATTTAATTTCAATCAGAACATCGTGTGAAACAAGATCCCGTCGTTTAATTTCAGCCGATCGAAATGGTTTGTCTGGGCCATCGACAGCTCGTGCTTTAGCAGTTATCATAAATAGCCTCCTATTATTTATATTTTTCAAGAGAATGCAGTTATATCGGTATAAATTGAAAACTAGCTGAAGTCGGTTGAAGTTCCTCTTCATTTATTTCCAATTATACTTTTTCTCTTGCAAATCAATGTTAATCCTTATAGTTAACTCTAAGTCAAGCGCAGATTTATAAGCCTCTATCCAGTAATGTTGTTTTCTTGCTAATTATATTTCGTTAGATAGCACCTGATTCTACTTTTCCTATAAGGGGACTTTGACATTCAACAAATAACTTGATAAAATCCCCCTTGTATCATAGAGTTAACTCGAAGTCTATGTCATTAAAAATAGGAGATATATGATGAAGACATATTCTATCAGCGAAGTTGCAAAAGAATTGAATCTTACAGCATACGCTTTGCGTTACTACGACAAGGAGGGACTTATGCCTTTTGTAGAACGGACATCTAGCGGAACAAGATTATTTAAAGAATCCGATATCGACGCTTTAAAAATAATTGAATGTCTAAAATCCACCGGGATGCCGATCAAAGAAATTAAAAATTTCATTGATTGGTGTTCTGGTGGGGATTCCACACTACAACAAAGATATGACATGTTTATGGAACGAAAAGCTATTGTAGAAGCACAAATGGAAGAACTTAAAAAAACAATGGAAGTTATTGAACATAAATGCTCATATTACAAAACTGCATTGGAAGCCGGAACGGAAAATATTCATAAAAACAATAAAATAGGGAGTCTCATTACTAACTAATAGAAAAGCATCTGTAATTCATCCATTTCTATATGAATTACAGGTGCTTTCGTTTGTAATATTCGATTTACTACAACCTACTGATTTAAAACAGCACGATCTGCTTTAGAAAACTAGGAACCAACTATGATGTAACTTGAACAGACAGGAGTAGTACCGAGGATCAAGTATTCCGAAAGTCAACGGGCAATTTACCCATTATATAGGTTGAGAGCCACGACTTTAGTTCAGAAAACAACGAATTACTATAGAATCATCGAAGATAATCAGGAGTATGGTCCAGTATTCCCTCATTTTTATTTTTGATAAGATTAATTCCATATTATTGAAGGCTACAATCAGACCGCGAAGGTATAAAGAAAGATACATAAGGAAATGAGGAAGATACTAATGAAGGCAAAAGCGTATATTATTTTGTTGACTGCTGTAATAAGTTTAGCTGCTTTGCTGACTGCATGCGGTGACTCCAAGAAGCAAATTGAAGGTGAATCTACGACTGGAGCAGCAACGGCAACGACTACGACTACACAGAATGCCAAGGTGGACAATGCGGCACAGGCTGGTGTGGATGGTGTTGTGAGCAATACTACAGACCAAGCTACAAAAGGTAATGGGAAGACGTATTCCGACGTGGCTAAAGAAGCAACGAAGCCCGATCGGCCAGCAGGACAAATAGGGTTAAATACGACGCAGGAGCAGCTTCTTACCTTTGCAGATCGTTATGGGCTGGTACGAGTGCAGGATCATCCGATTCGGCGAGTTTCCGATCCAACCGGAAAACATGTAAACATTGCAAATTACAGTGATTCTGTCGTGAATTTATATACAGAAGAACCCATCCACCTGAATACAGATGAATTTATTCATGAAGCTTATAATTTTTTTACAGAGGGAGTTGCTCCAGGGGAGTCCTACAAGAAGTGGGAGGAAACTTCTAATACAGAAAGAGGACTCGTCAAGATGCTTTATTTGTCACGCGAGGGACTTCATATTTTAGAAGAAGCGATGAAGACGCATGATTACACTAGTCCATCGGTCCAAAATACGCTGGGATTTTTTAAGGTTGCCTCAGAATTTGAGTCTATGATGCCTGTTGCCCAGACACCTACAGACATCAGCTTGTACGATATGTACGATCAACGCGTTAAGCCCGAGTGGAAGAAACTAAGTGACATTAAAAACCCTGCCGCGAATGAAAAAGCCTTCGCTGCGGCCTATCAAAAAGCAAGAGATGAGACCAATAATCTTATGGGGCTATTAAACATTATGGTGTCTACAGAAATGGAAAAACGTCTCAAAGCTGCAACCGATCAGTAAAACACAGGCAAATAGTAAATTATCAAGGACATAATTTATCCACACTTTCTTCTAATATTTAACTGTCGATAGATTTATTGAAAAGCTATAATGCTAATGATGATTTGAGTGTACTTGGAGAAAAGAGGTTGAGGGTATGAAGTTGAAAAAATGGCCGTTAGTATTCATGATAGGTATTCTCATGCTGTTATCCGTAGGCTGGAACAGTGGAGTATCTTATGCGAAATATTATTACGAATACACTTGGGATCAGTACAAGGGGACTGAAATCAAGACGTACAGGCTGACACCAGTAGCTGGAAGAGCCGGATTCATGGATCAGGAAAAGGCCTTAGCTGCTATTGGCAAAACCCCGAATGTGTATGGAAAGTTCAGTGGCTATAGAACAGAGAAAACAACTGAAATTGCAACCAAGAGTGTAACAGATGAGGTTTATAAATATGCAGTTGTTGATTTTATTAGCGACAAGGAGCCAGAAACTGTAGAATACGTTAATCCAAAAGGTGGAGTTCCTCATACATGGAACGGAACCGATGAGATTCGAATTTTTATGAGAGGGTCTGAGGCAGCTTCTTTGGCAGAGCTGTTTTATGAGGGAACTCCAAGTGAAGGACGCTATCATTTTAATGCTGACGATGTCTACTTAGTTACATTCTGGTCCAACACAGTAAAATCAATCACTGGAATGTCTGCTGAAGCGCTAGTTGAGGAAGGCCCCCCTGCGTTTATAAATCGAGAGTTGGTTGGTCAAATAAAAGGCAAAGATCCTGCTGCCTATCCACAAAATGGGGCTTTAAACGGCTACTTTTATGTTTATAAGGGTTCTGAGTTTAAAGAGAATTAAAACAGCAGACAGGATTTTATAAGTATATATGTACACGAGAACGAGATAACATTTTGTATTCTTCAAGCGAATGCGGATACAGATGTTATCTCTTTTTTTATTTGTATACGGGATCAACATAGTAACACAAAAAGATGATAAATATTTAATTACCAATGAAAACCATTGTTTAGTGATAGGGAATTACGGCTTAAAAAAAGATGGTGAATAAACAGGATAGTAGATTGCCAAAACTACTTTTTTTACTGGCTTTATTCAATCCTAGGGAGATTATTCCGATAATTCAAGTATATACAGTTTGGTGTTAACAGTAATGAAAAACCGATTGAAAACAAGAGAGACTAATTTTCAAAGTTGATATGAAAGTACAGGCGAAAGTGGCTCAGTGCTATCTAGTAAAGGAGGTGTAATGATTCCGAATAATGAATTATGAAAAAAAGTTAAAACAAATTAGGCATTACATGGCTGGTTTACTGGCTGTCTGGTTGTTCTGTATACATAGTGCGCCTGTTTTTGCGGACAGAGCCTTTAACGATATCGAACATTCCTATGCAGCTGATGCGATTGAGGCCATGGCTGCTCAAGGTTATGTTACGGGTTATCAGGATGGGAGCTTTCGACCTTTACATTTTATCTCGCGACAGGAATGGGCAAGCATTTTCGCTAAAACCTTAAAGCGAACATCGAATAACAGAGGCGTAACTTCTTTTCGTGATGTGTCACCATGGGCTCTACCTTATGTACAGGCCTTACAGGAAGAGAGCATTACGAAAGGAATTAGTGATCAATTATTCGGTGCCAAGCACAATATGACTCGTCAGGATATGGCCGTTTGGTATGCCCGCTATTTTGGTGTTACTGAAGATACCCGATCGGCTGGTATATCCAGTTTTGTGGATCAATCTGATATATCAGATTATGCACAAACGAGCGTATGGCTGATGGAACGGCTGGAACTGATCGAGGGAGATACGAATCACTATTTCCATCCTAAAGAGTCTGTGAGACGGCAGGATGCCACGCTGGTTGCTTATCGAATATGGTTAGGCGGTGACGGTCTGAGAGAACGTGCCAAGCGTTTGCTAGGGTCATTAGGAGATGGAACTGCAACGATGCCTCAGACGACCAGCCAACAAGAATCGAAGAAGATCGAGGTCGATGTGACACCGGAAATTAGTCAACAACCTGTGAATTCGGAAGTCGAGGAGCCTAAAAGGCATCGCCCAAGCCCTGATTCACCAGCATCTCCGGTGACACCACCAGAACCGAAGCCGGAACCGTCGGTGACACCGCCGGGACCTAAACCCAAACCACCAGTAATTCCGGTAGATCCACCGGATCATTCTTCGGATTTTCTGGTAGATGAGGTCGTGATCAAGGCGCAGGAGCTGGTAAATCAACCGGAGACATACCCTTCGTATCAGCTATCTTTTCAGCTCTACAATAAAGGGCGACCCGTAAGCATTCCTGCTGCCAGCGTCACAAGTGTTACGTACACATTTAGTGATGGGTTAGGTATTTTTGATGAACAAGGGAAAATTGCACATCCCGAAAATATTCCGGTTGCGGACAGCTTCATTCCTGTAGAAATGAAGGTCACCGTTGCCAAACCTTATCAGGTCCTTACAGCTCAGGCCAAGCTAATCGTGAAAGGGAAGACTCCGCCGGCAGAGCCACCGAACGTAATCAGGTCCGTATACTTGGCTACGTATACCATTTCAGAGGCTGCTACTTTAGATCCTGCTGCTTGGAATATGTCCTACGTATTTCATAATGCTAATGGAGAGGTTATAGCTCCTGGATTGCTGCCCTCAGACTTGATACTTCGGGTAGAGGATTCCAGAGGAATATTTGATGAGGATGGGAAGATTGCCAACCTGCATTTGATTCCGACAGTAAACTCGGTCATTCCATTAAAGATCACGGTTGAGTCACCATCTCAAGGGGTTCACTTCACATCTGATGCGGAATTAACGGTAGAACCCGGGGGACGCAAAAAGCAATACTTTGCTGTCTCCATCATGCTGCAGGGAAGCGCGACGACGGTAGATCAAATCAAGCAAGCGCGTCAATTGCTGATGGACCACTTTGGTCCCAATATCAAAGTGACGTGGGCGATGGAAAACGGATTTGTTTTTGTAGAAGCAAATCGCCCGCAGCTTAAACAGGTTTTGGCATATGTCGATCAGTATGGAGATGAAGTCGGAATTCTGATGGGGTATCCGAACCAGTACGAGCTTCCTATATGGGAAGCAAAGATGGATGAGTGGCTGTACATGTATCGTTACAATGCATTCAATGAGCTGCACCAATCCGGTACAATGGGATCACCATCGGTGTTTGAAAGCATGGATACAGACCAATATCGGAAGTATCTTCCGAAATCATTGACCAGCTTTACGGTAAATCCCGAACAGACTCAATGGCTTAAAGATCACTATCGGATTACTTCCGCGATGGGATGGTCGGCTACACAATATAATGTGAACGGTATGTATGGTGAGGGCTCTCCATTGATGCCTTACTGGTCCCATAAGGACAATCCAATTGTTCCCGCACAGGGACTAGCAGATAATAGCGGTACCGTATTCATGAACTCGGTTACGATTGATCCGATTGGATCACGCTATACGAAAGATTCCTCACGCTGGACTCTTCATCCGCTTGACCCATATGTGACTGAGACGGATGCAGCACCACAACTGTATATAGTACAGCAATATTTGGATAACCCTTATCAACGTATAAATACGGTAAACTACTTGTCCATTATTTTGGACATCAACGCACTTGCCAACACCCATAACATGGCTCCAATATGGGAGAATTTTGTGAACCACTTCCCTGTTGATCGCAAGGTTGAGATTGTAGGCGTGGACGGGCTGAAACAGATTTATGAATCGGTAGCAGGATCCAATAATGATCATACGGAGTTTACGCTCATGTTTAGAGGCTCAGGTATTAAGACGGCTATGGATTCCAATAATTCACCAGCGAATCTGCGCTATTTGTGGACCGAAAATGCCTCACAGCGGATTATTATATCCAAAGAGGATGGAGATGCGGCATGGTCCATTATTGACTTTACCGATTATACCCAAAAGCCGGTTCCGAAGATGGACTACAACTTGGATGGTCACACGGACGTAAGCTATGTCACCGGAAGGAACTTCAAGCTATGTCCAACGGCTCCTTTAACAGCGGATGAAATTCAACGCGTAAAGGATCGTTTGAAGGATATTTACTTTGCAGAAGAAGTGAATTATCAGTAAGTAATTGGAAAAAATTAAGAGCTGAGGTTTTATGAAAAAGGGGTGTCCCCACAGCCATCGAAATGGCTGTGGGGACACCCCCTTGTTTTAGAGAAAAGGTTTTACACCCACTCAATAACCTGATCTACAGGTCGCCGAGTTTTGCCACGCGGCTCGTTGAGACGGTAGCCAAATGCCACCATACAAGAAATACCGAAATGCTTGGCATCCATAATGCCTTCTTCGGAGAGGATGCGTTCGATTTCCTGTTTATTAAAACCTTCGATAGGGCAGGAATCAATGCCGATTTGAGCTGCGGCAGTCATCATGTTGCCCAGTGCGATGTAGGTTTGTCGGCAGCCCCACTCGAACAAGGCTCTTTTGTTTTCCTCCAGCGCAAAATCTGATTTTAGGAAGGCGTCATATACTTTCTCTTTGCCTTGCATCACTTCAGCTGGTAATTGCTGCACGTTCTCCATCATACTCTTGATATAATCGGAGGAGGCTACCATATCTTCAGGAAGTCTAGAGAGGATGAGTACAAAATGGCTGGCTGTTGGCAGTTGTTTTTGTGCCCCCCAAGAGTAAGGCAGCAGCTTCTCACGCATAGCTTTACTCTGAACGACAACAAATTTCCAGGGTTCAAAGCCAAACGAGCTTGGAGATAAACGACCGGTTTCAAGAATAAAATCAAAATCGGAATCGCTAATTTTCTTATGACTATCAAATTCCTTCGTTGCATGTCTGAACTCGTATGCAGATAAGATTTGATCTTTAGTAGTAGCTAAGGTTTCCATCGTTATTCCACTCCTTATAGATGTTGATTAAGATTGACGCTTACCAAGTGACATGCTTAATATTAGAATATACATGACCGTTTTTGAAGTACGCACATTAATGTGCTGTAGTATATAAAATGATACTAAGGAGGAGAAAAGCCTATGCGTAATCGGAAAGGCGGCTTTGGGGAATGTACCGCTGGAAATGATCAGGCGTGTCCAGTTGAGTTCACGCTGGACGTGATTGGGGGCAAATGGAAAGGGATTATTTTATATCATCTCATGTATGGGACTAAGCGATTTAGTGATTTTCGGCGGATCTGTCCGGGGATCACCCAGCGTATGCTGACACTCCAATTGCGCGAGCTGGAAGAGGATGGTGTCGTTCACCGTGAAGTATACCAGCAGGTTCCGCCTAAGGTTGAATACTCTCTCACCGAATTCGGGAAAACGCTCATCCCGATTATTAACTTGATGAAAGATTGGGGAGAAGAATATAAAACAAAACAGCGATCACCAGAAAGCAGCCTTCAGCAACCTAGCCCCAATGTGTAGGCTTTTGAATACGGCTCCACGAAAAAGACCTGACCATCATTTTGGCAGGTCTTTTGATTTATTAAGGAGGAATGTACAAAGTTCGTTTTTCAGTTGACAGCAAGGACGACGCTTGATATATTTCTTACGATATTGATAATCATTATCATGTGTATCGGGGAGATCTCTCCACAATATATAGGGGGCTAATCAGTTGAGAAGAAAATCGTATTTTATGATGACAGCTATGTTACTTGTATTGTCTGTATTCATCAGCGCTTGCGGCGGAAATAATAATGGGAGTAATCCGGCTTCATCTTCAGGAGATAAGCAAGAGTCAGCTACTACTGGAGAGACTAGAAGCTTTAATACGGTTAAAGGGGATATTCAAATTCCTGCTAAGCCACAGCGTATTGTAACGGATTTTTACGGTGGAGAACTGCTGTCCGTAGGTGCTAATGTGGTGGGTGTAGAGCCGACAACGTTTCAAAATCCCTTTCTGACCGATTTGCTGAAGGAAAAGGGAACCAAAGAGGTGGGTGATCCGACCAATTTGGAAAAGACGCTGGAACTCAAACCCGATCTGATCGTGGTTATGAAGGGTACGAATTATGAGGCTTTGTCTAAAATTGCACCTACCCTGTATATTCCGTACGGCACGACGACTAATATTTATGATACGGTCAAGTTGTTCGGCGATATCACCGGGGAAAAGGAGAAGGCTGAGCAATTTATTGCTGCATTTGATAAAAAGGCCGCTGAAGGTCGCGCACGTCTTAAAGGTGTGATTGACGAAAAGGCAACTTTCGGTCTGTATGAGCTGACGGACAAGCACGCACTTTGGATCTTTGGCGACAATGCGGGTCGAGGCGGACAAGCTGTCTACAATGCGCTCAAACTGAATATGCCAAAGAAAACTGTGAACTCCAAGGAACAAACGGTGCAGCTTTCGATGGAGGTATTGCCACAGTATGACGCAGATTATATGTTCCTGACTACGTATGATCCCGAGAAAAAGGGTGACGCGCTCAAGCAACTGAAGTCGTCCGCTGTATGGGGGAATCTTCCTGCGGTGAAGAACAATAGAGTGTTCTTTAACGATTTTGATACGTATTATCGCTATGATCCAATCGCTATTACCGGGCAAATTGATATGATCGTAGATATGCTGGTCGAAAGAGAAAAAGAGAATAAAGCTAAACAATAAGCAGATTCTGCGCTATAACAAATTGTTGAAATAGATAAGAGATCGCATATTATACACAGTATATAGCATTAAAAACCAGTCCAACATGAATCATGTTTGGACTGGTTTTTGATTTACTATTTTGTCGTAATTTCAATAGTATCTTCTTTTTGTATCCAATCTACCTTGGCCCCCAGCGTTTCGCTGATCAGCCTTAATGGAAGATAACCAATACCATTCACCATGAAGGGCGGATTGGTAAGCTTTACAGCTTTACCGTTCACTTTTGCTTGGCTGGTTTTGAAATTTATTTCTAGAAAGACAGGGTGATCTTCTACCTTGGACTGATCTATTTTTGCTATTTTGCTGTTGAAATCATAAGCGATCTCGGCCCCCAGTTTATCAAAAACAGAACGAAGGGGAATAAACGCTTGCCCGTTGCGGGTAATGACACCATTACTCAGAGAGACAGGCGAACCATTGAGACGGACAAGAATCGGTTTTTGTACAGGAACTGGTGAACTATACAGAAACTCATAGTCTCCTATACCTAGCTGCGCGTGTTTGTTGACACCCCAGCCCCATAAGGCCCCATCTGCTTTTTGCATGATTACGTGCCGTGGACCTGCTTTGATACTTTGAATATTTTTAGCAAGCAATGTAAAGGGGGCGTTGGATGGTAACTTTTCACCATCTAGAGACGCAACATATACATTCCCAGCTGTGGTGAGGGCGAGTATGGAGCGTTCGGCGAAAAAGGCGTCTTTAACATCTTTTACTCCTGATAATAGCACAGGGGTATTTTCATTGTGATAGGTTGTATTATCTGAGTAACCTGTGACCGTTTCACCCCAGAACCATAACCGTCCTTGTCGATCAATCGCGAGATTGGAACTTCCATTGGTCTTAATTATTTTGATGTCCGATAAGGCTTGAATCTGCGATACGGATAAAGTTTCGGACGGAGTTACATTTTTATCAAATTCTTTGGGCCATGTCCATACAGTACCGTCTTTCTTTAAGGCTATGTTTTTGGAGATAGCAGTAATATCCTTTAATGATGGAACAAGCTCGAAGCCCTGCAAGGACCTTGTATTTTTCCATACACTTCCGTCCTTCTTCAAGAAGATCCAGCGTTCCTCATATTGCGGTCTTTTTTCATAGTAACTATCCAATTCTGTAACATTTTCGATGCCGGATAGGGTTTGAAAAGGAGCAAAGTTGCCACCATTTTCGATTCGATCAGCAGATAATACGGTTCCTTCGGCGTTTAGGGCGAGCACATGATCATTCATAATACGCACGTTTATGATGTTTGGTAGTCCTTCCAGAGAAATGAATTTCACGGATTCAGAAATGTTGTTTCTTGGCACATACCAGGCGGAATGATCTTGTAAGGTAAATATCAGATCGCCTTCCTGGATTATATTCGAAAATGTTCTTACAACGTTTGGCTTATCCTCTACACGAGTCGGTACGGATTGATTATAGCCCCATAACCACAAGCTTCCATCGGATTGAATCAGACTCCCGGAATCATATGAACGAATACGGGACGCCGATTCATCACCGGCCGCCCATGCACTGGAGCTGAACAATAACAGCGCGATCATACTGATTAACAGAGTACGTCTTTTCATGCGTTTTTCCTCATTTCTTCATCAATGTATATAAGGTTAAATAACGCCTTGGGGAATATCTCCTTATCAATAGACGAAGAATATATAGAAAAGTTTTCCACAAATCGTTGGATTCCAATAAAATAGCCTCCAAACCCACGAGCAGAGGCGGGTTTGAGAGGCTATTTTTGAGCATGGAAGCAGAATATGACTTGGGACGGGTTCTTCCAATGGTCAGCCCGTTATTCGGCTGCGCACCATCAATAAGGTTTGTTCTTTGATTTGTCCGATTTCACGGAGGAGTGCGGCTGTTTTAGCTTCGTAGGATTGTTTGACATCCAAATCTTTCAGCGAAGCAAGGTTAATGTCGACGGTAAGCAGGGCAGATTGAGCGGCGGCTTCGAACAGGATCGCGCCGATGCCAAGATCCGAAATCACATTTTTATTGGACACTTCCACAATGTTATAGGCTTGCGACAATCCGTCTCGGCATACTTCCAGCAGGCGCATGGGTACCTCAATGGCAGCGATCACCGCTGTCTGTAAGGAATGGGTACGATAGCGCTTTTCTTCGTCTGTTTCCTTGGGCAAACGCAGGGCAGTCATATACTGTTCAAAGGATTGGATGTCTGCGACCATTAATTCCTCACAATGTGTAGACAATCTTTCCATGCTGCTAATGACGTCCGTGATTTGTTCATGGATGTGCGCGTATTTTTCTCCTTGTGAAAGGTTGGCGGTCATGGAGGTCATAGCCGCGCCTAGTGCCGCAGCCAGTGCGGATACACTTCCTCCGCCAGGGGTAGGAGCTGCACTTGCAGCCTCTTTCAGAAAATGTCCGATGGAATGATTCCACGACAGTTCACTCATGAGTAAACCACCTCTCTGGAGTAGTGTTGCAGATGTATCGCTTTAAGCAAATTTTTGTACAAAATCGCAGTCGTTAAGGTGCCAACACCGCCGGGAACCGGAGAAATAGCATGTACTTTTTCCCCCACGTCTAAAGCGGCATCTCCCACTATTTTTCCCTCTAGCGTCTCATTAATTCCCGCATCTACCAAAATCAGACCGGGATGAACCATATCTTGCGTAATCACATCAGGGCATCCGACTGCCACGAAGGCAATGTCTGCATGGCTCAGATGCTCTGCAATATCACGCGTACCTGCATGACAGGCGGTAACGGTGGCGTTTTCTCTTTGCAACATGTGGAAAAGGGGAAGTCCCACTGTCTGTCCGATGCCCACGAGCGTGACATTTTTGCCTGCCAATGTGTGACCGTAATGCTTGAGCAGCTCGATACAGGCTTGAGGTGTTGCGGGATATAGTCCGGCGTCACCTGTTACAGTAGCCAGCTTGTTATCGGGTGTAATCCCATCAATATCCTTGTAGGGGGCAATGGATTGTTTAATAACGGAGGCGGAAAGATGTTGGGGAAGCGGCAGTTCCAGCATAATGCCATGTACATGGGATGCATCGTTCAGACTGCCGATCAGGTGCAGTAGCTCGGTTTCGCTAACATGACGATCAAACGTATGGAGATGAAATGAGATGCCCAGCTTCTCCGCTATTTTTTGCTTGGTCCGTGCATAGTATGCAGATGCCGGATCACCTTCTACCAATAGGGTTGCCAGATGGGGACGGTGTCCTTGCTGCTTCATTTCTTCTACCTGTGAACGGATCGTTGCATATACTTGCTCAGCTGCTTCTTTGGATTTCATGATAATAGCCATAGTCCGAGCCTCCTCTGAATTTATTGCATAATGGAATCAACAGGGTGTCATGGTCTTGTAAAACGAAAAAAAGTATTTGCACAAGGTCGTCAAGACAGACGAATCCTCTGCAAATACTTCTCCCAGGCGAACGGTACGCTTTTTTTGTATGCTCCCTCGTGGTTCATTCCACTGACTTCGCCAGTCACATACAGCGTTATTATACCTTATATTTTAACAAACAATCATCAGAAAAGAAACCCGCGAACATTTGGAAAACGGGTTATGTTACTTGTCTATATGACAAATGTCATATACACGAACTGACGTTTATGACTACAGCGCCTAGAGCGTTCTCCTTATACTGAGATTAGATCAACATGTACGCCTAACAGGATCAAGGTATAGGCGTCATCTTTAAGGAGGATCATAATGAGTATGACACAACTCCCATTAGCCCAATTGAAAAAAAATATGGCTCCCTACGAGAAAATAAACACGAAATCCAGCGTTCTGCAACTTATCAATACTTTGGGTCCACTGATCCTATTGTGGTATGCTGCTTATCTTAGCCTGTCGGTTTCGTACTGGCTGACGCTTCCCATTGCCATTGTTGCATCGGGGTTTGTGGTACGGACGTTTATTATTTTTCATGATTGTGGTCATCAATCCTTCTTCAAAAGCCGCAAGCTGAACGACATTGTGGGAACGATTACAGGTATTATTACGCTCTGCCCTTATCACCAATGGAAAAATAGTCACGCGATCCACCATGCAACCAGCAGTAATCTGGATAAAAGAGGCACAGGTGACATGTGGGTGCTTACGGTAGAAGAGTACACAGAGGCTTCCACATGGACACGGTTGGCCTATCGCATATACCGAAATCCTTGGGTTATGTTCGGACTAGGTCCGATCTATACTTTTTTGATTTCCTATCGCTTTAATATCAAGACAGCCAAACGCAAGGAAAAAATGAACACTCATGTGACGAATATATCCATCGTTGCATTGTATGCACTGTTGTGCTGGGCTATTGGATGGCAGGCCTTCCTTCTCGTACAGGCACCTATCTTTTTTGTATCCGGTATGTTGGGAATCTGGTTGTTCTATGTACAACATCAATTTGAGGATTCGTATTTTGAGCACGATGAAGAGTGGAGTTATATTAATGCAGCCGTAGAAGGCAGTTCTTACTACAAGCTTCCTAAAGTATTGCAATGGATTACGGGCAATATCGGATTTCATCACGTTCATCACCTGAGTCCCAAAGTTCCAAATTATAATTTGGAAAAAGCACATGAAGCGACACCGTTACTTCAAAAGGCGACCACGATCACAGTGAGTAGCAGTCTGCAATCGTTGAAGTTCCGACTTTGGGATGAAAATACGAAAACCTTTTTGACCTTTAAACAAGTGAAGCCGCTCCTCAGCAAACGTGTAGCAGTTACGAAACCCATGCCTACACCTGTTGTAGGCACAGAAAGAAAATAACGTTGAACAAAACCTGGTATGATAAGATAAGGAATATAAGTCATGTGAAGTAGAAGAGGGTGGGCAGGATGCAAAAATGGTATCAGATCTTCCAAAGAAATACAGGGCTTAGCCCTTATGTTTGGGTCGTCTTTTACATCCTGCCCTTTTACTACTTTAGCTCTTCATCTACAGGTCATATTATTTTGGGTACTGCTATTATTTTGGTATTCTTTGCATGTTATGTACTGGCTTTTGTCTCAAAAGGCTGGCTCATATACTTTTGGACCAGTGTACAGATTGCCATATCGATTACCATGACACTGCTGTTCAGCTATATGTACTTTTCCATATTTATCGCCTATTTGATCGGTAATATTAAAAGTAAGGCTGCATTTACGACGCTGTATATTATTTTAATGGTTATTACGATTGGATTGATCAATTATGGTTTTGTTTCTCAGAATCCCGTTTTTATTAAACAGATTCCTTTTATCCTGCTTAATCTGATCGGTGTGATTCTCCTTCCGATTACGAATTTTAATCGCAACAAAAGCGATCGGCTCCAAGTCCAATTGGAGGATGCCAATAAGAAAATATCGGAATTGATTAAGCTGGAGGAACGGCAAAGAATTGCGCGTGACCTGCACGATACCTTAGGTCAGAAGTTGTCACTCATTGGGCTGAAGAGCGATTTGGCGGGCAAACTGATGGATCAGTACCCGGAGCGGGCGCATGTCGAAATTAACGATGTTCGTCTCACGGCAAGAAGCGCGTTAAAAGAGGTACGGGAAATGGTTACTCAAATGCGCGGTATGCGACTAGAGGATGAGCTACTACGTATTCGGCAGATTTTAAAGGCTGCTCACATTGAATTAACTCTAGAGGGCGACCCGAAGCTGGAGCATACATCATTAATGAATGAAAATGTTCTTAGCATGTGTATGAAGGAAGCCGTAACCAATGTAGTGAAACACAGTGGAGCTACCGCTTGCTCCATCACGATTGAGCCGTCTCGTAAGGAATTAACTCTTCGGATTCAGGATAATGGAGTCGGTATTACGAGAGAAAATGGAACCCTTCGTGGAAACGGCCTGCAAGGTATGAAGGAAAGGCTCGAATTCGTGAACGGATGTATGGAGCTGCGTTCAGATCAGGGAACGACCTTGGTCATTAAAGTGCCCAATATCCCTGAAAAGCCGAACGAGGAGGTGGGGCCATGATTCGAATTGTCATTGCAGAAGACCAGCGTATGCTGCTGGGTGCTCTAGCTTCTCTGCTAGACTTGGAAGAGGACATGAAAGTAGTCGGAAAAGCAAGCAACGGGGAAGAAGCTATAGAACTGGTGAAGCTGCATCAACCGGATATATGCATTATGGACATCGAAATGCCAATAAAGAGCGGATTGGATGCGGCTGAAGAACTCAAAGGCTTGAACTGCAAGATGCTGATTTTAACTACGTTTGCCCGCCCTGGGTATTTTGAACGAGCGATCAAGGCGGGGACACACGGTTATCTACTCAAGGACAGTCCCAGTGAAGAGCTGGCTTCCTCCATTCGCAGTATTATGGCAGGTCGGCGTATCTATGCTCCGGAACTGGTCGATGATGCTTATGCCGAAGTCAACCCGCTAACAGAGCGTGAAAAGACCGTCTTGGCGCTCATCGCTGACGGAAAGAACACAAAAGAGATTGCTGGTGAACTGTATTTAACGACAGGGACGGTGCGCAATTATATTTCAGTCATTCTCGATAAGTTGGGTGTCAGTAACCGGATCGAAGCGATTACACGTTTTAATGAAAAAGGTTGGTTTAAATGAGAAACAGAGACGCTATGAAGCAAAATATAGCGCTCTGTTTTTTTGTTTTATCCATAGATTTGGTATGCCTTTAGCGTACTACCTTGTGATACAATAGGATAGTTGTCCACAGGATGGACTGGAGTACAAGGAGGAGCAGAACCGCATGAAACAAGCCCCATTTATAGCCGTTGAAGGGCCCATCGGAGCAGGCAAAACGACGTTAGCTTCGATGCTTTCAACCGAGCTACATTGGCCGATAATCAAAGAGATTGTCGAGGAGAACCCATTTCTCGATAAATTTTATCAGAATATAGATGAGTGGAGTTTCCAGTTGGAAATGTTCTTCCTCTGCAATCGGTATAAGCAGTTGGAGGATACTGGTCTGCAATATATCGAGAAAGCTCAGCCTGTTATTTCTGATTATCATATCTACAAGAATTTGATTTTTGCTGAACGTACGCTTAAGGGTGTGAAGCTCGAAAAATATCGTCAAATCTATCATTTGCTCACAGATGATATGCCTAAGCCGGACATTATCATTTATATCAAAGCAGATTTGGATACCTTGCTGGGGAGAATTCGCAAGCGTGCACGCTCTTTTGAACAGGAGATGGACCCTGCCTATCTGGAGCAATTGATCATAGATTATGATAAAGGCATGCAGTTTCTCGCTGAACAGTCCCCTTCCCCTCGTATATTGACCGTGAACGGGAATGAAATTGATTTTGTAGAAAATCAGGCACAATTTAAACAAATTGTTTCCGATGTAAAGGAGCTTATATAGTGAATAATTACAACATTCCTGCAAATGCCTTGATTACGGTAGCGGGCACAGTGGGTGTAGGTAAATCCACGTTGACCGGTGCTTTGGCCGGACGCCTTGGTTTTAAAACCTCTTTGGAGCAGGTCGATCATAATCCCTATCTGGAGAAATTTTATCACGATTTCGAAAGATGGAGCTTTCATTTGCAAATTTATTTTCTCGCGGAACGCTTCAAGGAACAAAAGAATATTTTCCTGTCTGGTGGAGGCTTTGTGCAGGATCGTTCTATTTATGAGGATACAGGCATTTTTGCGAAAATGCATGCCGATCAGGGAACGATGAATCCTACCGATTATGAAACGTATACTAGCCTGTTTGAGGCGATGGTGATGACACCGTTTTTCCCTCACCCTGATGTGCTGATCTATCTGGAAGGCAGTTTGCCCTCCATTCTGAGTCGGATTGAGGAGCGCGGTCGCGAGATGGAGATCCAGACCGAGCGTTCTTATTGGGAGCAAATGCATCGCAGATATTCCAATTGGATCAACGAATTTGATGCCTGTCCTGTACTGCGTCTGAACATTGATGAGTATGATGTACATGACCCTGCTTCCATGGATGCTATTTTGGAAGAAGTAGGAAAAGTAATATCAAAAAAATAGAGATATAACCCCAAATAACTGACAGGGACTGTGGTACAATCAGTATAAATTAAGCTGATAGACCGCAGTCTTTTTTTGTCGAATAAACATGTTGAAGCACGAGATATGACTAACGGTATAGTGGACAAGTTTAGGCTGGAATGCGAGAATAGGTACATATGAATTGTAATGACTCACGGGAAGGATGGGATACTGTGATGCGTTTTGGTATTGTTGGAACCAACTGGATAACAGAGAGGTTTATTCAAGCTGCGATGGAGACGGACGAATTTTCCCTGACGGCGGTATACTCACGCACAGAGGATAAGGGCAAAGCTTTTGCTGACAAATATAACAGCCAGCCGGAGGTTTTTACAGACCTGGCGCAAATGGCCGCAAGTGACCAGGTCGATGCCGTATATATTGCCAGCCCCAATTCCTTACATGCGGAGCAGGCGATCTTATGTATGAATCACGGAAAGCACGTGTTGTGTGAGAAACCTTTTGCGTCTAATGCAGCAGAGGTGAAGAGTATGATCGAAGCCGCGCGCAACAACGATGTTCTGCTGATGGAGGCCGTTAAATCCACACTTATGCCTAACTTTAAAATAATAAAGGATCATATGTATAAAATAGGCCGGGTTCGGCGTTATTTTGCAAGCTACTGTCAATACTCCTCCCGCTTTGATGCTTTTAAGCAAGGTAAGGTATTGAATGCGTTTAACCCGGCCTTTTCCAATGGTTCCCTGATGGACCTTGGCGTGTATTGTTTGTATCCTATGGTGACTTTGTTCGGCAAACCTGAGGAGGTTCGGGCGGTTGGTGTGCTTTTATCCTCTGGTGTCGATGGCGAGGGCAGTATCGTGATGAAGTATCCTGATATGGATGCTATCGTCATGTATTCCAAAATTACAGATTCCTATCTGCCTGCTGAAATTCAGGGTGAGAATGGAACGATGGTGATCGACAAAATCAGTCAGCCCTATGAGGTGAAAATTCATTATCGGGACGGCACGATTGAGGATCTGACCAAAGCTCAGACGCGTGAGCCCATGTATTATGAAATTCAGGAATTTATAGATCTGATCAAGATTGGTGAACGCAACAGTTCCATTAACTCTTTGGAGTGTTCACTTACAGTCGCTGAAGTGATGGAGGAGGCAAGACAACAATTCGGCCTTCGTTATGAAGCAGATTTGAAAAATACTTCTGCACATTAGTCAGTGGAATGATCGAAATTGCAATGCACAAAGGGCTGCCGATTTTGCAAACTTTGCAAATATACGGTTAGCCTTATTTGGCTTTGTAGCCCTAAAAGGGTAAAGCAGTTATCCTTCTCCTCAATCGCTAGGTCACTTAACACCTCGTTTTTACAAATTACTATATTTCCTAAAACAACGTATTAACATTTGATTGATATGATCATATTTATAACTTTTACATATTAACTACACAGAGGAGTGTACACATGTTTAAGAAGTTTCAAAAATGGTCAGCAACATCTATGTCTGTTGCTCTTGCACTAGGTTTGATTACGGGCATGTCAGCCTTGCCTGTCCATGCTGAGTCATCAGGGAATACAGATCATGGTATTAGTAAAGTTACAGCTACATTTTATGGAGACACAAAAGGTTCCAAAGGATTTACCTGGTATACTTCAAAACTTTCCACGAAGAGCACTGTTCAAGTAATCAAGAAAACGGCTTCTGAAGCTGATTTTACGAGTGCTCTTACATTTGAAGGGACTTCTTCTCCATCGACCAATTCTCCAGAAGAGCTTGTCCATAAAGCTGTAGCTACAGGTCTTCAAGCGGACACAGCTTATTATTATCGTGTGGGTGATGCAGCGCGCGGGATATGGAGCGAAACAGGTACGTTTCAAACGGCTCCTAAGAGCGGCGAATTTACCTTCATTGATTTAGCTGATACACAAGCGAAAAGCGAAGATGAAGCCATATTGTCTTCACAGACGCTCGAAAAAGCACTTCAAACTGTAGGTAATGCTCAGTTTGTAGTCCACAACGGAGATATCGTAGACACCGGTACCAAAGAAGAGCAGTGGGACTGGTTGTTGGGACATTCACAAAAAAGTCTTTTGAATACAACCATTGTTCCTTCAGCAGGTAATCATGAGGATGAGAACTACGCTTTTTATGATCACTTTAATATTAATCAACCAGCTGGTTCTGCTACTAAAACAGGAGCGTACTACTCCTTTGATTACAGCTATGCTCACTTTATCGTACTGAACTCCAATGAGGACTCAGAGAAATATGCCAATTTTTCTGAAGATCAAGTTGAATGGTTAAAGAAAGATGCTGCGGCAGCCAAAAGGGCAGGTGCAAAGTGGATCATTGTTAACATTCACAAAGGTCCCTACACTACCTCTAATCATGCAACAGATTCTGACATCATGGATAACAATGGAGTTCGTAACCAAATCGCTCCACTCATGGACAAACTTGATATCGACTTTGTCGTGCAGGGGCACGATCATATTTACGCTCGTACGAAGCCAATCAACCAAGAGGGTAAAGCAACAACGCCAACCAAATTAAAAGATAGATTAAATGAAAAGACGATTGAATATAGTGTGAATCCGGATGGAAGTATCTATGTCATCCCAGCAACTGCTGGCCCCAAAGTCTACTACAAGAACCCGAGTGAAAAACTTGGAGATAAGTACTATAATCTCTTTGAACTAGCTGAAGAGAATCATGCGGCAGTATATGGCCCGGATCCGAGTGACAATCGTAGACCTGTACGAGGACAGGTACAGAATTTTGTTGGCATCACCGTAGACGAAAATAAACTTACAGCCGTAACGTACGAAATTGATCAAAACAAAAATGATGCCAAACCTTTTATTGTGGATCAATTCGGAATCATCAAAAAATATCAGTAAAATTGATTAATGGTTTCTAAATAATCATAAAAGGATATCCTACAGTCTGGTCGGCTGCATGGATATCCTTTTTCATTTTCTTATAGGGACTTTCTTATAGAGACGTCTGATGTTGTGCTTGTAATACTTACGCCCTGTTCGGAAGCGGGTAAACCGTACATAATGCTATTAAGAGATCCAAAGTTCAAAAGTAGTCAATTTTACATATAGAAATTTTCTTGCAAAATATGGAGGGATAAAGCGATGGCTTATCAAGAAATCAATGGAGTACGCGTATGGGGATCACCTGACCCGGGAGCACTATCTCAAGCCCGCACATGTGCCGAAAATGGTAATGTGATTCAGGCGCTACTGATGGCAGATCATCATAAAGGCTACAGTCAGCCGATTGGCGGTGTGATGGTGTATGACGGACAAATTTCACCTTCAGGTGTAGGGTATGATATCGGCTGCGGGAATAAGGCGGTAAGATCCAAGCTGTTTGCCGCAGATATTATGCCACGTATTTCAGCCGTGATGGATGAGATTGCACGTCATATTTCGTTTGGCGTAGGCCGTGTGAATGCAATTCAGGTAGACCATGAGCTGTTCGATGACCCGGATTGGGCAGTATATGCGGCGATTGGGAAACAAGAACATGACAAACTGAAGTCCTTGGCGAGGGAACAGCTGGGTACAGTAGGGAGTGGTAATCACTTTGTTGATGTATTTGTGGAGGAAGCGACAGGACAGGTCTGGATTGCCAATCATTTCGGCAGCCGAGGCTTTGGGCACAAAACAGCAAGCGGGTTTCTAAATTTGGCTGCAGGACGGGAGTTTCTCGGAAAGGCGCCGGGAGAACATATGGATCAGCCGCCTGTACTGCTGGATATGAACAGTGAGCTGGGAGACATGTACTACCGTGCGATGCGCCTTGCCGGACGCTATGCGTATGCGGGACGTGACTATGTGATAGAACAAGTGCTTGGTATTATGGGGACCGAAGCGGATTTTACGGTGCATAACCACCATAATTACGCGTGGAAGGAACAGCATGATGGACGCGACACCATTGTAGTCCGCAAAGGCGCAACCCCCTCGGCCCCTGGCCAAATGGGCTTTATTGGAGGAAGCATGGGCGATATCTCGGTGATTGTGCGTGGGAAAGATTCGGTAGAAAATCGGGATTCCTACTATAGTACAGTCCATGGCGCAGGTCGTATTATGAGTCGTACCCAGGCAGCCGGTAAAATGAATTGGAAAACCCGCACACGGAGTGGTGGACAAATCACGGATGTACAGATGAAGGAGGCTGTTCGGAACTACGGTGTCGAGCTGCGCGGAGCAGGTACAGACGAAAGTCCGTTCGTCTACCGCAAACTGCGCGAGGTACTGGACGCTCATTCCGAGACCGTGGAAGTTATGCATGTGCTGAAGCCAATCGGGGTATGCATGGCTGGGGCCAATGAGTTTGACCCGTATAAGGATTAATGAAAAGAGAAGGAAGAACGGGGCTGTACCCATAAAAAAGACGATGCCCGGCAGAAGTGTTCATTCGCCGAGCATCGTATTTAAAGTACATATATGCGTATATAATAGAAGGAACTCATGGCTTGATGTGCTTGTTGAGCAGCTCTAAATCTTACAGTTGATCAGCAAAAAGCTGTTCTTTAATATAAGCGACTGGCATCTCTTGGCCTGTCCACAGTTCGAAGGCTAATGCGCCCTGCCACAGCATCATGCCCAGACCGTTAATGGCGGTTGCACCTACGGATTCAGCTTGTTCCATCAGCTTGGATTTAGCTGGGCTGTATACTACATCGGTTACAATCAGATCGGAACGAAGCATGGACACATCCTCAATTACACTTTTGCCTTCCAGCGGTTTCATACCCACACCTGTACCATTAGCGAAAATATGACTTGTAAGAATCTCTTCACGCAGCTTCTCCTGATTCTCTAATGCATAGATATTCGCCTTGACTTGGGCATGTTTCATCTCTTCATTAATCATACGGACATTTTCTTCCGCCCGGGCAAAGAACTGGTCATTACGAGCGAAAATTGAAATTTCAGCGAGACCAGCTCGAGCGGCTTCAATAGCAATCGGCGTTGCAGCACCGCCTGAGCCGACGAGTGTCATTTTCTTACCTTTCAGATCAATGCCGTTCTCCTGCAAGTTACGAACATAACCTGATCCATCTGTACTGTAGCCTTTCAGCTTACCATCCGTATTCACGACAGTGTTGACGGCACCTGTAAATTTAGCGCTGTCGTCTAGCTCGTCAAGATACTGGAGTATAGCTGTTTTGTTAGGCATGGACACGTTATAACCGCGTATGTTCAGAGCGCGCATCCCCCGTACGACCTCTTCAAGCTGTTCATTGCCTACTTCAAAGGCCATATACGCGTTATTTAGGCCCAGCTTTTCAAACGCAAGATTATGCATAGCCGGGGACAAAGAGTGTCCGATCGGTGTAGCTAGCAGTCCGATTAATTGTGTTCTTCCGTCAATACGTCCAGCATTTTTCATGATATAAGCCTCCAAGTAACGTGTGTAGTTTAATGAAACACTTTTTTATATCGATAAGCAACAAACACGGCCAGCAAAATACTGACTACAGCAATCGCAATATCCAGAATGAATACGGAGGTAATTCCCAGACTTTTGGACATGCTCCCGGTAGCCAAAGGCATCAGGATGAACGATAGGCTGGCTGCTATGTTTACGAGAGAAGTCGTAGTTCCTTTGTTCTTGCGGAAAAATTCCGTCATTACCGTAAGGGCAATTTGGAATATGCCTGCGGTAGACAAGCCGATTAAGAATGAACTGATCAAGGTAGCGACAGGATTGTGCCATACAATTAAAGCCAGCAAAGAAAGCAGGGCAATAAGCGGATACACAATCATGACGGTAATGGGCTTAATGAATCTACCAAGTACCATAGCCAACAAAATAACGGAAACTAGTGAACCTATACTATAGTAGCTAAGCAGCTTAATGGCGCTGGCTTTGTCCATGCCAAGAGCCTCTTGTCCAAAGGTAGGAAGCCATAGCTGCACGATCATGAACAATACAGTTGAAGTAAAACCGATAATAATCAGAGACAAACCTTCTTGCCAAAACTTAGGCTCGCTGTGGAACGAATCCGTTGATTGTCCAGTCTCGGCTGGAGCCTTTTGTTCCTCGGCTTTGTGGTTGGGGAAAGCGGTCATTGACAAGAAAATCCCGTTCAGCAGATAAATTCCTGCTGGAATAAAGAAGGAATATCCATAGAACATATCGTGATTAATAAAAAATGCAATCATGAATGGAATAACAATGGCACCGATCGAGATGGATGCTTTGACTAGGACGGTTGCAGACCCGGCTTTTTTTCCGAACCCTTCAATGAGTGCGGGATAAGTCCCCGCATCCATCATCGAGTTGCAGAGCCCTGCGATAATGGCAAACACGAATGCCAACGTGTAGTTAGGTGCAAGCGGAATACCGATTAGGAAGATTAAATAAGCAAATGATGCAATAACAATCAGTGGTTTCCTTCCGTATTTATCTGACATTTTTCCGGCTACTCCGAGAGCGAGCAGTTTACCGATTCCAATCGCTGACACCAGATAGCCGATGGCTGCTTTATCCGTGTTCAATTGCACGGTCAGAAAGCTCATATTCGACGAGAGAATAACATTAATCATACCCAGAAGAAAATAGTTGATATAAAGCCCTGTTGCCATTCTGATATAAGGATTTTTCATAAGTGTAACTCCCAACATAAATTTTAGATCAATGGCCTAGGTAGGCATCGTCCAGGTGTATTAAAGTACGCCCACAAACAAGTGAAAATATTCACATAATGTCTATGTCTTAATTATATAAGGGGTGATATTATAAATCCAATGCATATTTTTATCATTTTTCATAGTTTGGGTCTATAATTTAAAATATGAATTAAAGAAGGGAATTACATAATTATGAACCTGAAGCACTTACAATATTTTCGTGTACTTGCGGAGATGGAGCATTTTACTCAGGCAGCTATGCGGCTATGTATCACTCAACCCAGTTTAAGTCATGCGATTTCAGAATTAGAAAAGGATTTGGGCGTTCATCTGTTTGAGAAGCAGGGGAGAAATATTCGGTTAAACAAATACGGACGATTTTTTCTGAAGTATGTGGAGCACGCGATGGATGAATTGGAAAAGGGGGAGCATAACTTACGGGAATTAGTGAGTCCAAGTCATGGTAATATAGATTTGGCGTTCATTTACACACTAGGTTCACACTTCATTCCAGCAATAATCCAAGCCTTTTCAGCTCTGGATGCCCGTAAAGACATTTCCTTTTCGTTTCACCAAGGGAATACGAACGATATTATTCAAGGCCTGAAGCAGGAACACTATGACGTGGCGTTCTGCTCTCACGTGGAAAATGAACCGGATGTGGAGTTTATTCCGTTGGCTCAGCAGGAACTGGTGGTCATTGTTTCACCTGATCATCCGCTGGCTTCTCTGGACCAAATTGATCTCAAGGATACAGCAGATTACCCGGTGATCTTCTTCAACAAAAAGAGTGGGGTTCGGCCCATTATTGAGAATTTGTTTGCCAAGGCGGGCGTTACGCCACAGATTATTTGCGAGATTGAAGAAGATACGGCAATGGCAGGACTGGTGTCTATCAATTACGGGATCGGAGTTATGCCCCGCATTTCATCGTTAGATTATTTTAACGTCAAAACATTGCCTATTATTAATCCAGAATACGAGCGTTTTATCTACCTAGCCAGCATTAAAAATAGATATTTATCCCCGGCAGTAGTAGAGTTTCGGAACTTTGCCCTAAGTTATGGCAAGGAGTTTTATTTGAAAACACATCAGCGTGTCTAAGCCGGAGTCTCGCAATATTTAAACTTGATAAATTTTAAATTGTGTTCTATACTTCATCATCGACACAAGCAATGTGAAATGATTCACGTTTTGATACTACAAGACTTACTTACAAAAGCAGGTGAATTCATGATGAAACGTACTTCTTTTCCAGTGGCGACAGGACTTTATGTAAACTATCTTTTGTTCGGCATGTTTAATATTATGCTGGCATCGCACATGTCCTTTTTAACAGAGCATTTGCATACAGATCAGGCGGGCATCAGTCTCTTGGTTTCTGCGATGGGATTTGGCAGGTTGTTTACCCTGTACATATCCGGGGTGCTCTCCGACCGTTATGGTCGCAAACCGTTTATTGTGGCAGCCGGGCTACTGATGGCTGTATTCTTGGTCGGTATACCGCTGAGTTCCAGCTTTGAGATGGCGATCGTACTGGCTGTGCTGGCAGGCGTAGCGAATTCTTTTCTTGATTCAGGTACTTATCCAGCGCTGATCGAAGCTTTCCCCCAATCCTCTGGTTCGGCTACAGTATTGGTGAGAGGTTTTATATCCGTTGGGGCGGCATTTTTACCGTTAATGATTATCTTTTTTATGAATCACGATATTTTCTACGGGTTCTCTTTCTTTTTACCTGCCCTCATATTTGCTTTGAATGCAATGTACTTGTTCAAAATGAAGTTCCCAGACATGCGCGTGCAGCCCGCCAAGGGGCAAAGTGGCGGTAATTCTGTATCAAGCCTAGCGGGAAAATTGGAGGCAAATGACCGGAGTAAGCCGCGGTTTTGGCAGGAAGGGCTATGCCTTATCTTGCTCGGATTTACGGGACCTACCTTGCTTTATATTGTGCAGTTATGGTTGCCTACTTTTGGACAACAGTTTATCGGTATGACCGAATCAGAGTCTCTCAGATTATTAGTTTATTACAATATGGGTTCGCTGGTTTCCGTGTTTGTATTGGTCATTGTGTTAAGAAAATGGGTTAAACCAGTTCACATTATTCTTATTTATCCATGTATTTCCCTGTTGGCTTTTGGAGCGCTTCTCCTTTTCAAGTCAGGGGCTGCGTCCATTATTTGTGCGAGTGTTATCGGGTTTTCAATATCAGGTGTACTTCAGCTGACATTAACCGTAATGAGTGAATTTTTTAGTCAACGAAAAGGACAGATTACCGGGTTTGTTTATACAGCAACCTCGCTTTCATACACGATCATTCCTGTGTTTACAGGCTTTCTGTTGAAACATTCTCAGATATCGAGTGTTTTTATGCTAGCTATTATTGTGAATGTGCTAGGGATCGTACTGGCGGTGTTTGTTAATTTTCGGTACAGTTTAGTTTTTCCAGCAAGTCGCAAATTGTCGCCTAAAATTGCACTTGAACCCAAATAACGACGACTGGATCATATCATCTGCATGCTTATTCAGAATGCGTTATACTATGAATTATTGTACATGTTCGACTTGAAACTGTAATTTGGGAGTGAGAAAGAGATGGCTAAAATCGTAAAGGTGAAAGATGTCCTGATTGGTGAAGGAGCGCCAAAAATTTGTGTGCCCATGGTGGGAGAAACGTTGGAGCAGTTGAAGGAAGAAGCTACTTATTTACGTACGCTCGACCTGGATATCGTGGAGTGGAGAGTCGATTTTTTCGAACATGTGGAGGATCTGGAAAAGGTAAAGGCTGCCTTACATGAAATTCGGTCTATTTTAGCCAATATTCCACTCGTATTTACGTTCCGTAGCGCTCGGGAAGGCGGAGAAAAGGAAATCAGTGCGGCGAGTTATGTGGAATTGAATCGTACAATAGCCGCAACGGGGCAAGTCGAACTTATTGATGTAGAGCTTTTTAATGAGGAGGCTGATGTGAAGACGCTGGTAGAAGCAGCACATAAGCATAACGTGTATGTGATTATATCTAATCATGACTTTCATAAGACGCCGTCGAAGGAGGAGATTGTGTCCCGGTTATGTAAGGCGCAGGAATTGGGAGGCGATCTGCCTAAGATAGCAGTGATGCCGACCAATACAGCCGATGTGCTCACTTTGCTGGATGCCACGCGTACTATGGCAGAAGAGCATGCAGATCGGCCGATTATTACGATGTCGATGGCGGGGAAAGGTGTCGTGAGCCGCCTGACCGGAGAACTGTTTGGTTCGGCTTTGACCTTTGGTGCCGCTAAGAAAGCTTCCGCACCGGGGCAGATTCCTGTCACTGAACTGAGAGAGATATTGACGGTGCTGCATAGCCATTCTTAAAAGACGGATGGCATGCTCGCCAGTCAGTAATATATCCGCAGTGAACCAAAAAGGAGGGCCCCCATGCGATAAGCATGCTGGAGCCCTCCTTTTTGGTGTAACTCTTAATTCAATCCCCGAGTAGGTTCATATAACTCCCAACCTAGATTCAGCGTTTGAATAATATAGTCTGCGACTTCTTCCGCATCCAACTGATCTGTATCGATCTTGGAGTGATTCACCGCGTAGATGTCCTGTCTGGAACGGAATAAATCCTCAATTTCCCCTAAAGTCTTGTTTTGTAGATTAGGACGGGTGTCAATCAGCATCTTGAGCCGATCTTTCCAGGAATCCCAATTTAAATCCAAGAAGAAAACAATCGATGAAGCCAAACAAGCTTGCTTCACCTCTTCCTGTAAAAATGCACCACCGCCAACGGAAATGATTTTAAGGCGTGTGTTGCTGCACAGCTTCAAAATATGCTCTTTTTCAATCTCACGGAAACGCTTCTCTCCATAAGTCTTGAAAATCTCTGTTGTTGGCATGTTGTATTCTTGTTCAATCTCCTGGTCAATATCCACGAAATCGCGATACAGCTTGCGCGCTAGATGGGAACCGATCGTTGTTTTGCCTACACCCATAAAGCCGATGAGCACAATATTTTGTTCTTTTAATGGAATCTCACTATTGTTTTGCACGATAACCACTCTTTTCTCACCAGTAATGTTGAGATGTAACGCTTCAAAGCACTAAATACATTATACGTTCATCAAACGTGTCATTCAATAGTATAGATCACATCAGCAATGAGGTATACGATAAAAGGGATTCTGAATACCAATTAAGTGATAAACAGCAGGCAAACGAAACAAGGTATTCAAGTATTGTTTAATGTGTAAATTGAAGAAATACAAACTTGTACAAGTATAAAAGAGGCAATTTTATGTACTAAATTGAAAAAAAGGACATATTTTGCCGAGAAATATATTGAAATTACTGGAAGTGTGATTATAATAGAATTATACAAATTGTAAATGTAATCGCTCTATTTACAATTTGTGCTTTATATAATTTATGAGACAAAATTACTTTGAACCAAAAACCAAGTATACATATGCAAATAGTTGAATGATGCTTTATAGACGTGTATCGGTCATTGGGTTCATTGTGCGAAGGTGGTGATACGGTCTACACGTTCTAGTCAACGAAGAGTTGGAACAATGAAAAATATCTACGAGAGGGATGAATTGACATGAAAACAAACACAGCTAACGTATTGAAAAAGGGAATCAGTATCGCTTTATCAGGAATGTTGGTCGCCTTATTTGTCGGCAATTATTCTGCACATGCAGCTCCAGAAGTCGTTCATAAGACCATACTTGTTAAAGCTGGAGAAGTTTACGATGGTAAAGGCAAGACTGTAGTGGCTGATCCCGATACCTTGGGAGATGGAAGCCAGAAAGAGGCCCAAAAGCCTATTTTCAAGCTTGAAAATAATGCAACACTGAAAAATGTGATCATCGCTGCCCCTGCTGCGGATGGGGTGCATGTATATGGCAACGGCACAATCTCCAACGTAACGTGGGAGGATGTCGGTGAAGATGCCTTGACGCTTAAAGAACCAGGCACGGTAAACATTACGGGTGGTGGAGCGTTCCACGCATATGATAAAGTATTCCAAATTAATGCCGAAGGTACGATTAACATTAAAAACTTTAGAGCCGATGATATCGGTAAGCTGGTTCGCCAACTTGGGGGCTCTACATTCAGAGTGAATATGACTTTGGATAACTCGGATATTTCCAATGTAAAGGACTCGATCCTGAGATCGGACGGTCCTAACAGCAAAGCTAAAATTACGAATACTCGTTATCATAATGTAAAACAATTGTTCAAAGGTTTTAAATCCAGTAATACGAGTGAATCCGGCAATACTCAATATTAATTGGTATAGAAGAGAGTAAGGATAGGAGTACGGATGTGATAAGGGGCTGCCCAACAGGTCGTATGATCTGCTTGGGCAAGCCCCTTTTTGGGTGCAGCGAGTTACCCCAAAATGATCTGGGCTTCGTTCGGAACGAGGACTGTGATATGATCGTGCTATTACATTTTATACAAAAAAGTTGGGTGGCTATGAATCCTTTTCATAAATATGTGAATGTTGACGGTACCTTAAATGATACGCTGGTGCGGAATCGTGAGGTTTTATATACAGGTACGAATGGCCGGCATGTGGAACGTTTTTACGTGTCATCCTCTGAAAGTTATATATTTAAACCGCTAACCAACGATGATCAGAAGGGGCGGGAGAGATGGGTGTATGAGCATGTGCTTCCTGCGTTATCACCGATCTATCCCCGATTGCTAGCCTGGTCTGATGCAGGTGTGGATGGCGGAGAAGAATGGATGGTTTTTGAGGATCTTGGTCCGTTACATCATCTACACGCAGACGAAACTTTATTGCGAGCTGTTAGACTTGTTGCATGGTGGCATGCTTTGCCGACGGATCGTTTTGCTGGGATACCGCTGCGGGGACCAAAGCCACTCATTCAGGAGATGGTGTCCGAGCTATACACGCGCAAGCCGGATGTGTTACAGCTTTGCAGCTCACTAGGATTATCTAAGCAACAGATGCAGCGTATGTATGTACAGCTGGAGCATGTATCTTTTTCACAGCAGCTTGTACTGTCTCATGGTGATCTTCATCCGGGGAACTATGCGCTGAGCGGGGAACGGCTTATGGTGCTGGATTGGGAGCATACTCATCTGAACACACCGCTGTGGGATGTATATCACCTGATCGACATGTCCCATCCGTTGTTTCCCCGACGCATGACGTCCGAATTGCGTATTCGTATACTGGACACCTACGTGGAGCAGCTGGAGCTGTTGGGGATAAGAGTGGATCGAACGGCTTTTATGCTGGAATATGGCATGTTTGCTGTGGTATTTTCGCTCTGGATGCTGTTGTTAATCACAAGTGATTTGCAAAGGATTGGAACGCACCTGCATAGAAACGGCGACAAATGGTCAAAAGAGCAATTAGAGTCCCAGTTGGACGAAACGTTAGCCTGTTTGAACCAGTGTGCTGCGATGATGAATTGGGGACAAGCCCAGCGATGTAGATAGTAGCTTAAGACATAGACCGTATTTAGTTAGCCAAAGAAGGTAGGGAATATATCCATGAAAAAAGTTGGTTTGGTCATGAGAAAAATACAATTTGCTGAAGCACAGGGTCCACGTATTTTTGCAGAGCGTCTGAAGCAGATCGGGTTGGAATTGGGGGTGGACATCGTATTTGTATCACCGGAGCGCCATGTGAGCAGTCATGACTGGCTTCCGGGTTATGAACACGAAAAAGGCGACCTGGTCAATTATGACGTCGTACTGGACCAACTCCATGAGCAGCAGATTGAGCACGTTATTTATACGGTATCTGGCTTTACCTATTTGAACATGTTTTTTAAAAACAGCGTGCTTTTTCCGCATAGTTTTCCTGATCCGGCACTGACAGGCTATGAAATGATGAAGCCTTTTTATCAGATCGTGGACAAGGCTATCGTACAGACTGCCTTTCTCAAGCAGGAGATGGCTTCGAAGTTTGGCGTAACCGATGTGACAGTCATCCCGATCGGATTTAATGAGCGGCTGGTGGAAAAGCATTTTGATCCCTCGCAAGTGGTAGAGAACCGGGTGATGTGGATTGGTAGAGATGAGGAGAACCGACGTCCGGATTTGGTACTGGAGTATGCGAGGCATAATCCTGACAAGGATGTCTATATGGTATTTGGCGGTGAACGCTACAAGGAAAGTATGAAGAAATATGATATCCCGGACAATGTTAAACTTCAATTTGCGTTGACGCAAGATGAGGTGTTTGCGCTGATGAACACGGCGAAGGTGTACTGGAGCTGCTCCAAATTTGATACGTTCGCCATGCCGCTGACCGAAGCGCTCGCTATGGGTAAAATCGTGGTTAAGCCAGAGCATCCTTGCTATGGACATATCAGCTCTACGCATTCTTTTTCAGGGAATGAGAAAAACTGGTTTGAGCTGGTCAATATGGCTGCCGCCTCACCCCGTCGGGTTTCTACAGAAAATCAGGCATACGCCATGGAACAGTTTTCAAGTCAGGTGATGAAGCAGGGATACCGAGACTTTTTTGATCATTGGTTAAGCTGAGCAGCGAGGCATAATACTGTGGTTGCAACTCGCGTTTGGGTATCCAGAGTGAAATAAAAATAACCCGCAAGGGGGTCACTTTTTTTCAAAAATTCCATCTTGCGGGTTACGGTTCATCATTGACTTATCGTTTGGACTTTACTGGAACCGGGGTTCCTTTTTTAAAGCGAACCGGTCTTCTCGGAATTCTGTTAATGCCGGAGTCCTCCGATTTGGAAGGTAATGCTCTACGAGTTTTCTTTGTTGACAGTAAGCTTTGATTGGTTCTGCTGAACTCAACAGTGTAATTGTCTACAGATGAATCAATGGCAAGTCGGCGCATCCCCACTCGTCTGGATGATCCACTGCTATCGTTCCAACACCAATGAAAATCATGGTCAGTACTTCTCGGAAGCCGTGTGCGGTACGTACCACGCCACCTATTGGAGTGATTCTCAGCATAATAATAGAATGTGGTTCCCCCTACAGACCCGCTCCATACTTCTCTCGTATCACCAGGCTCTAGCCGATACCAGCCCATTTTAGAATAATTCATGGGATGACAGTCGGAATCAGGATAAGCATAGGCAGCATAGATGGTGTTACTCGTGTTGTTTGTAAAAAAAAGGCTCATCATACACACTTCTTTCCTCATAAATTGGTATTACAATGTTATACTATGAGGAATTTGGAGGAAGAGAGTGGACAATATCTCTCAATCTATGAAAAATGAACCAATCGTTTACGTCCAATTTACTAAACGATTCTATGATTGTATCTCTGCTATCGCTTCAGTATGAGCTGTCTTGCGATCCACAATGTAGCTAACTACCATGAGTAGCAGACCGCCGACAGTAATTAGCGATGCAACCCATGGAATAGCGGCTAGCCCCATTTGATTAATAACAGCTCCCCCGATAAAAGCGCCGCCTGCGTTACCCAGATTCAATGCGGAATGGCTGGAGGTAGAGGCAAGCAAAGGAGCCTCATAGGCCAGATTCATGATGCGAACCTGAATACCCGGCATGATGCCGAACGCAGCAATGCCCCAGATAAAGACTGTAATAACCGCCAGTACCTTGTTTTGAAGCGTAAACGTCAGAATGGCCAAAATAATAGCCAGTACAGCATAGTTTGCGATCAGGGATGGCAGCAGTTTCCAATCCGCAAGCTTGCCGCCAACGATGTTGCCGATCGTTACCCCTAGGCCAAACAGGACGAGAATCCAGGTAATGCTATGCTCGGCAAAGCCACTAATATCCGTAAGCAAAGGCGTAATGTACGTAAAGACAGTGAACAGACTGCCACAACCGACTGCACCTGTGAGCAACATCAGCAGCACTTTTGGATTAAACAGGCTTCGGACTTCTTGTTTGAGACTGGAAGGCTTGTCCTGATGAATCACCGGAATATAACGAATGATACCAAACAGAGAAATCAAGCCGATGACCACAATGGCTCCAAAGGAAGCACGCCAGCCGAGTTGTTGTCCGATAAAGGTACCAAAGGGTACGCCTATAATGTTCGCCACGGTCAAACCGGTCAGCACCATAGAAATAGCACCCGCGCGTTTGTCAGGACGAACCAATCGGGCAGCGATCAGGGAACCGGCTCCCAAAAAGGTTCCGTGCGATAATGCAGTAGCCATACGGGCAGCAATCAGAAGTTCGTAATTGGGAGCAATGACGGAAAAAAGATTACCTAAAATGAATATGGTCATTAGTAGGCATAGCAGCTTTTTCTGCGGTACCTTATGAGTTAATACGGTAAGCACAGGTGCACCAATAGCCACACCAAGTGCGTAACTGGTAATTAACTGCCCGGCTTGCGGAATTGTAACATGAAGATCATGGGCTACATTGGGCAGTAGTCCCATAATGACGAATTCGGTCATGCCAATGGCGAAGGCACCAAGGGTCAACCATAGCAAGGAGGGAGGGAAGCGGTTTGCTGTCATATTTTCTTGAGTACTCATAAGTGTCTTGTATCCTCCTGAAAAAATAGTAATGCGAGTATATCACTACAGGCGATATCTGGCGACCCATTTTGCAAGAATTTTACATACTAAGTTGATAAGTTTTATGTAATTTACAAAAGCGACAGGTAGGAAGGAGCCAAGTGTGTTATTTTGGTAGTATGATATGAAGATCGTAAATAACGTTGTAAGGAACGATCCAAGGAGGATACAACGATGGCACCTAAAGTGGTATATAGTATTACAGATTTAATAGGAGATACACCTTGTGTAAGGCTCCAACGGCTCACAGGGCCGCAGGATGCGGAAGTGTATGTGAAGCTGGAGTATTTTAATCCAAGCGGCAGTGTTAAAGATCGAGCGGCGGGCAACCTGATTGCCGAGGCGGAAAAGGCAGGACATCTAAAGCCGGGAGGCACCATTATTGAGCCGACGAGTGGCAACACGGGAATTGGCCTTGCGATGAATGCGGCAGCCCGGGGTTACCGTGCGATTTTGGTGATGCCCTCGAATATGACGAAGGAACGGGTCAACATTTTAAAAGCCTACGGGGCTGAGGTCGTACTGACACCAGCAGAAGAACGGATGCCAGGAGCAATTCGCAAGGCACTTGAACTGGGGGCTGAAATTGATGGGAGCTTTATCCCGCATCAATTTGAAAATGAGGCAAACCCCGATATTCACCGTACGACCACAGCACTTGAAATTTTGGAACAGACGGAAGGGAAACTGGATGTGTTCGTCGCTTCTTCGGGAACGGGCGGTACCATTACGGGAACGGGTGAAGTGCTGCGTCAGCATTTGCCAGATCTGCGGATTGTTGTAGTTGAGCCGAAGGGCTCGCCAGTACTATCTGGGGGAAAACCCGGTCCACATAAGCTGGTTGGCACCAGTCCAGGCTTTGTTCCCACCGTGCTGAATACGGAAGTGTATGACGAAATCGTGCAGGTTTCGGATGAGGATGCGATTGCAATGACACGGGCGATTGCTGCCCAGGAAGGGATTCTGGTGGGCCTCTCTAGCGGAGCTACGATATGGACGGCGATTCAGGAAGCTCGGCGTTTGGGAGCAGGCAAACGGGTACTTTGCATTGCCCCGGATACCGGAGAGCGATATCTGAGCATGGGGATATTCGGATAAAAAGATGTGGATTGGGACCAAAGTGATTCGACTCATTTATATGTAGTATGATCCAGCCTCATTAAGCGAAGTAACAAAAGTGAATTGGCGATATGGCAATCAAGAATACACAAGTATAACAAGATGACTCCTGGAGCGCCTACTTCTTCACTAGCCTATTATAGCTCGACCTTGAAATATTATCTTTGAAAGAATAAAGGATGATGGGAGCGATATAGTAGATTCTTTTTCAATGGAGGAACATAGACATTGAATACATCCTTTTCATAATTCATAGGTTAATTTCACTCCTGACAATTAATAAGCCACAATCCATAAGGTTGTGGCTTATTAATTGTCGATTATAGCTTATATTCGTGAGAATTTTAAAAGTCTCACGGTTCATGCTCCGTTCTTCGATCTTATTTGTCTCTTCAGGATCCTCTTGAAAAACCCAAATAATCAGAGAAGGAAACACCGAGCCTATTATCCATTTCAGCAAGAGCTGCCTCAAACGGGTCAACTTATTAGTTGACTGCTTAAATGGTTGTGGAAAATAGTATAATGTACGCTGACATTTTTTGGCTTCTCTAATATTCGTGCAGCGATTATACCCAATTCAAGCTATTTATCAAAAATATGCAGCGGCTACGCAAGTGGGTTGATCGGTTGTCCACGTATCGATTGTGACCACTCGCACACCATCAGGCCACAACTCTTCCGAACGCACCTATAGAGGTTAAATGGACTGAACAGCAAACGATCGCTCGCTGCCTCGCTTTTCATATTTTTGGCGGCTAGTACGTTTCCACTAAAGACTTCGCGCAAGACGTACAATTTTTCATTGCCTTTTTCCGGCTGGACTCCACCCATAGACAAGAGAACGTCACCGTTTTGTTCCGTCGTTTCGGCCAGTATCGTACGAATATGGTCATCGAGATGCAGCAAAAAGAGCTTGATATCGCTCAACAGATTTTGGGTACTTGTTGGGATGCCTGTAGTGCGTCAGTCAGTTCCTTTACAGTCATGTCCTGTTTGAATCGCAGTTCGTCCACAAGAGCCAGCACATCGTAGCCATAGGACGAGCGCTTCATGCTAAGCATCTCTTCTTCAGCCGATTTATACGAGACACCTGTATAAGAACATATCGGATTCTTGCAAGCATACGCCATGCTCTAAGCGTCAATCGTTTCGCTCTGTGTCGGTATTTTTTTATGCCATGCCGCATGGGCAGCAAAATGACTGCAATTTAGGAGGTTTGGAATACCTTTCAGGAATAAAGTATAAAAAACGGGAGAATTAGATATATTCTTTATTCATCGACAGCAAGATATGACATACGGTCACTCACAATAAACGTGATTTAGGGGTACCACTGAAATCATGTTTATTATAATCTAATTCAGAGAGGAAGAGGAAAATGAAAGTAGATCAAATGTTTGACCTTGATTTAAGAAAGAGCTATGAGGCCAGTGAGCTTAGCCCACAAGCTTCAATCATCAAAACAACCATTAAGGTATCCAAAGCAGTATGTAAAACTCTTACCTGTATCTGTACCGGTTCTTGTTCCAATTGTAAATAATTCATAAGCGATTCGTAAGTCAGGGGTAGTGAAATAGGCTACCCCTACTTACATTATGGAGATTGCATGATAAAACCTAATATATACAATTGGCATGTAGCCCGGCTGACCGATCATTTTAGTTGTGGTGCAACTGTTGGTCAGCCGCTTACTATCCTGTTTATTGATACAGGCGTCGATAAATCCCACTCAGAGATCCAAGGTAATCTAGTTGAGGCAGAATGCAAGTCATTTGTACCTTATGAGCCTTGTCTAAGCGATTACGTCGGGCATGGTACACAAATGGTTAGCTCTGTTACCGGCAAATATATATTGAAGGGGATATGCCCTTTCGCTCGGGTTGTTGTCTACAAAATTACGGACAAAAAAGGAATAAGCAAGCTTGAATGGTTGTATAGAGCGCTGGAAGAGGGTATTGCTAAAGGATATCCAATTATCAACGTCAGCTATCGTACAGAATATGAGGTCGACTTATTCGAGTTCAATAGGTTTCAGGCTTTGGTTGACTGCGCCAATGCGCAAGGCATATGGGTAGTCTGTTCCGCAGGAAACGATGGACGCGATATTACGCAGGAGTACAGAGTACCTGCGAATTTAAAGGGAGTATACCCAATTGGATCAACTAATAAGAACGGGGATATCTCCGGGTTCAGCAATACGCTCAACGATCAATTTTTTGCGCCGAGTGGTGATGAGTATGAAATCAATTACAACAATGATTGGGTAATGGTTGCCAAATCGAGCTTCGACACAGAGGATTACTTATATGAAGTGCTGGGATTTGACAAAGCATACACAGTGGGTATCGGTACGAGTATTGCCAGCGCCTTATTCAGCGGAGTTGTTGCCTCTCTTAGCGGAGAGCTTATCGCGCAGGGGATGAATGCCGGACGCACAGAAATGGAGTGTCTGCTCCGTCAAGGCGCGAGACTGATTGATGTTCAGCGGAATTATTATGAAGTAAGCCTTGCCGGTTCAATTCGTGCTTTAAGACAGATGAGAGGTTGATTGCATGTTGGAGAACTTTGAAATCTCGGAAAATTACATGTACCGGAAAACGTTGCTTGGCATGGAGTATTATACGCAGATATTTGATCATGAACAACTAGATGATGATGAATACCTTGACAGACTTGTACGGTTCGTTCAGCAGCAGGGGTTGATAGATTCCATTTATGTCTCCAGCCCCTCGACCTACGCTGCACTGCAAAGCCTGGAACAAGGCAGAACATTGAAGTCCAAAAAAAAGCGGAATCTTATCCTAAGTCTAAGCAAGTTCATTTCGCGGGCAATTTGTAGACCAACACCGTTTGGACTGTTCGCGGGAGTAGGCATTTCCCGATTTGGAAAAACGGGAGGCGCCGGGGAACATGTCGTCTGGGCAACTCCGGATTATAGCCTAATTTACCGCTTAATAGGGCTTTTCCATGGGGATACGGATGTCCGCAATGAATTGAGACTGAGTGTAAATAACACCTCTTACATTGACCATCACAGGCTCGTCATCTCTTATCAGACTCTGTTTGCAGCAGATCAGGAGGAACGAAGCACTGAAAATATATCTATTCTCAAAACCCCGGTCATAGATTTCATCATGAAGATCCTTGATAAAGAGCAGCAGACTTTTCTGCAGCTTATGCAAGCTATAAAAGACGCCTTCGGCGTGGATGACACGATCAGCACAGATTTTTTGCAGCAATTGATAGAACAAGGCTTTTTGGTAAGTGAGATGATTCCCAATCCTCGGGATAGCGCTCCTCTGGCGCATCTGATACGTACACTAAAGCTGCTTGCTACTCCCAAGGCAGCATATTACTCAGATATTTTGGAGAGAGTTGGACAAGCCATTCAGGACATTACAGTTGCTGCGGTCAAACGCGAAGGCATTGAGGCTGTCCGAAAACTAGTCCAGCTTATCCTTCCCGATTATCAGGGCGACTTGGTCAAAATAGACGTAAGACTGAATCAGGTAAATGAAATTCTATTGTCGGACAGCGATAGGCAATCGTTGGCCCAAATAGCTTCAATATTGAGCATGCTTTCTACGTACAGGAAAGAGGATACACTTTCCGACTATCGTCAGCAATTTACTGAGAAGTACGGAGTATATGAAGAAGTGCCCTTATTGCAGTTGTTCAGTAAAACCTTGGGGCTCGGCAAACCTGAAGAGTACAAGAGCCACTACCAGAACGGAGATAAGTACAGGCACAAGGATGAAGGCAGGTTCCGACAGCTTAAGGCGCTAATTGCGGAGTGGCAGACCGAAGCGCTTGTCAATCATTCGGATATCGTGCTTGACGAGGTCAAAATCCAACAGCTGTCTGAATTGAGTCTGGAGAATGTCCATGTCTCGTTCGATTTGTATTATTCCTGCATGGAGAATGAGCAAGGTGAAGTTACGTTTTATTTAAACAACAGAGCCGGATCATTGGAAGCGTGTCAGAGCTTCGGAAGATTTGCCTACATGTTTGACAAGGATAGCCGTGATGAAATCTTCAATTTTGTCAGGAACCCGAAGGATCAGAAAGCAGGGGAGAGCGCCGCTGAAATCTCATTTTACCCATTCAGTCCCAAAATAACTAATATTATGACGGCAGGCCCGACACCAGACCAATCTATGGATATGGCCACGTTTCCCGAGAATCGGAAATTAGATGTTTCCCAGCTGCTGGTAGGGGTGGAGGATTCGGGATACTTTTATCTGAAGCACAGGGAAACAGGCGAACTGGTATTTCCCAAACTCAGCAGCATGTACAATACAGAGCTGGCGCCTTATCTGATCCGGTTTCTGAATGATATTAATCTGCAGTATCAGACCGGATGGTCCCATCTGGAGGAGTATCTCTATGATTCTTCTTTTACACCGAGAGTAACCTATAAAAATATCATCATCTGCCCCAAAAAATGGACATTATATGCGGATAAACAGCTCCAGAGCGAAGAACAGTTTCTGTCCTTTCTGGAGGATTGGATCATAAAGTATAACATTCCGCGATATGTATATTTGGTGGAGCTGGACAATAAGCTGTTGCTGGATTTGGATCGCCATCATCATCGAAAGCTTTTGCACAAAGAATATACCCGGAATCCGGAAGGCAAGGCGGCCGTTATTATGGAAACGGAGAAAGAATTGTTCGCTTCCGCTAACCGATATATGGAGGAGTGCGTATTTTTTTGCAAAAGCCCGATGTTTCAGTACTTGCCGATAGACAGATTGTCTGCACAGGCTACCGATAAAAGCTTAAATAAAGTGCTGAGTTCTTCGGTGAATGCCGTTTATTATCCAGGTTCGGATTGGATATCCCTGCAGGTATATTACAATCAGGAAATGCTAACCGATTTGCTGGGCAGTGCGTTTAAGACATTCATGGACAATAGCGCCGAGTACTTCATTGACCAGGTTTTTTTTGTCCAGTATGCAGATAAGGAGCCGCATATCAGGCTAAGGTGCAAAATGTCGGGAAGCGTAGAGCATCAGCGTTTCACGGCCTTGAACTATGTTTTTGATTTCCTGAATACTGTAACCTCGTCCGGATTGGTTAGTTCCTATTCGGTTGTTCCTTACCGGCCTGAAATTTTGCGGTATGGCGGCGCAGCCTTCATTGAACAAGCGGAGAGGTTATTTGCTATCGATTCTTATCTAGTTTCAGGCTATTATGCAGGCAAGAGGTCAATTAATGCAACCGATCAGATGTTATTTTGCTGTACCGGACTTTTTGAGGTTGTGAACTGCGCGTATCCGCTGGCAGAAGATCAATTGAAGGCTATGGCTGCGATTATTGATCCAAAGAAATTCAGACAGGAGTATCGGGAACACAAAGAAGCGCTATTCCAAAGAATTCAACAGACCCGTTCCATATCCTTGCCAGCAAGCGATACAGGCGACAGGTTGCGGCAATACGCTGCATATTTCACGGCTATCCGGGAAGCTGACGACAGAACCAATTATTACGATGATATTATGTTCAGCATCATGCACATGTTCTGCAACAGAGTGTTCGGCCTGGACCGGGAAAAGGAAGAGCTTGCCCTACACCTGTGCTACTACAGTTTGGAAGATTATTTACAGGTAAGCAAATACCATGTTGCTTATTGAGGAGGAGCTTATGGCGGTCAAACAAGTCCCGGGAAATTTATCTGAAATAGTCAGGCAAAGCGCAGAAATTTACAAAGATATAGATACTGTAACCCTGCTAATCAAGAAGCACGCCATGCATGATTACCCTGAAATGGAGCTGATATCATTGGCTTCAGGATATCCCGGGATCAGCCTTCTTCTGGATAAACTAGATGAAGTCTACCCGGGGGAAGGGTGGGATGCGCTTGCTTTCAAGTACAATCAGGAGATTGTGCGCTTAATCGGCAATATACCGTTCCATTCATTGTCACTGTATACCGGATTGGCAGGTGTTATTTATCTGTTCAACGAGTGTTCAAGAGGTTCAACAAGATATACGAATGTGCTCTCACAGACGCTGGATATGTTTCTTAGCAGCTATGGGGAATTCTATGAGGAGACAAGGGGGAAATTGGAAGACTCCTTGATTGAGGATAGCGACTTGGATTTGATTTCAGGATGGACGGGGATTGCAGCTGCATTAATGGAGGTTAAGGAACGCCAAGACAGATACGCTGGGAAGCTGGATGCGGTGCTCCTTAAGATCCTTCAACTGATTACGGATGCTGTAGGCAAGCTGAGACATTTCGGGGAACTTCCCGAACAGACCATTTACTATAATCTTGGCATGGCGCACGGAATTACAGGAGCCATTAATTTGCTGGCTGTTGCACATCTCCGCCGCTACCCGTTAACAGGATTGAGAGAAGTACTGGAAGTTGCCAAGACTTTTCTACTCGGAAATATCAGAGAGTGGAACGGCACCCTTGTCATACCTAATATGTTCACACCGGATGAATCCGCAGAGACTAGTCGGAATCCAGGTTATCACAGAGATGCATGGTGTTACGGCACACCGGGAGCTTCTGTGGCTATGTTCCGGCTGGGATTGGCCCTGGAGGACAAAGCGCTGCAGCAGCAGGCTCTGCAATTGTTCAATACCGTCTACTCCAGACCAGATTCGCTAAGAAAGGTAATTTCACCGACGATCTGTCACGGCTATGCAGGCTTGCTCCTGATTCAGCACCATTTCAGCCGTACGGCAGCCATACCGTTCAAGAATGATTTTTTGCATCGTATGTTATCATACCGGAATACTCAAGAGGCAGTACCCTTTACAGACCTTGAGGGAAGAGTTGATGATCCGTTATCTCTCGATAAAGTAGGGCTGCTCGATGGATGTGCAGGTGTATTGCTGACACTGCTGACCTGTGATAATGAGAACTTGAGTACATGGAAGCAGATGCTGGTATTTAGCTAAAAGGAGGAGACGGTAATGTTCATTTTATTAAAAGAAATTATTACAGTCATGGTGGGACTGATTACCGATTTTCTCTCTTTTCAACTGGATGCATATTTTTATATTTGGTTTCTGGTCCTGTTTATTTCAAGCTTGGCAGCGACCCTGGTTCAACGAAGCGAAGGGACTATTACCTACAGCACAGCCGAATGTGTCGGAATAAATGTGCTAGTTGTCGTATTATACCTAGTAATCGGTACAATTTTGGCCAGATACTTTGCAAGTTTTGAGGATCAGCAGATTGTTGCTGGAGATAAGATTATGCTGTATAAAATTTCTTTTATGCTTACATCCGCTGTAATTATAGTGGATATTATACTAGATAGGTTGAAGAGAGGGCGGAAATTCTCCTACTCTTTGGAGTTTCTTGCCGGAAGCGCCGTGTGCTTCTTACTGTTCCAATTAAGCAACCAAACGGACTGGATAGGAACCAAGCTGTCGCTCTCCTATATTGTCATGGTAGCGATAGCCGCAGGTGTCTATACAATGGCAATGAAGTTTTTGCTAGAATACGAAAATCACAAAGAGAAATAGGTGATTAAGCCATAATGGAATTGAATATGGAGAGCACGGCATATAAAAAGATTGGTGAAGAAAAACAAACGGTCCATTCCTTGCTGGAGTTAATCAAAATTGCGAGATGGCCCAAGCTTGCGCTTGCTTGGAGCATCGTATTTACACTGATTTCCGCCGCTTTTTCATTAGTATTGCCGATCATTACAGGCAAGCTTGTCGATAAGATCTCAGCTATGGAGCTGACGATCCAGACCGCAGCTGTGCTTATTTCGCTGTTTCTGGCCGGAGGGATTTTAAACGCCGTGTCTTCTCTGCTCCTCAGATATGTGGGGAGCAAGTTTTTTCAGGAACTGCGACTGAAAATTTGGGAAAAAATTATCCATTTGCCGGTTAATTATTTTGATAACAACGAGAACGGCAAAATCATCAGCAGAATGACGAACGACCTTGCTATTGTAAGTAATTTTCTGGCTATCACTCTGCCTTCTATTCTGGCTGATGTCCTGATGGTCACTGGTTGCATCATCATGTTATTTGTGTTGGATTGGAGATTAATGAGTGTACTCGTTGCTCTGATTCCTATAACGGCGCTACTAATCTATCCCATTGGAAGAAGGATGAATAGAGTAGCGATTGAGGCACAGGATGCAGCCGCAGATTTTTCCGGTGAGTTATCCAAAATTCTCTATAACATCAGATTCATTAAAGCGACGACGTCGGAAAAGCTTGAAATGAAATATACTCGGGAGATACTTGGACGTATCTTTCGCTTGAACATCAAAGAGGGAATATTGTCAGCTGTCATTGAGCCGATTGTAACAATTATCATCATGCTAGCTTTGGTAGGAATGTTTTGGTATGGAAGCGCCGGCATTGCCGCTGGACATATCACTACAGGTACTTTGGTATCCATGATCTTTTATTTGTTTACAATGGTTTCGCCTCTGACCCAGCTCAGCAGTTTTTTCTCGCAGTATCAGAAGGCCAAGGGAGCAAGTAAGGAAATTTATACTATATATAACCAGCAGGATGAGAAGCAAGAAAAGTTAGGCAGTGTGCCGGACATGAAAAGTCATGATCAGAATTCGGATATCCTGCATTTTGCCAATGTTTCTTTCTCGTACAACCAGGGCCAACCGGTATTATCCAACGTGGAGTTAACCTTCAGAGGCGGTACCACTACAGCGATCGTAGGGCCTTCCGGCTCGGGAAAAACAACAATATTTTCTTTAATAGAGAAATTTTACTCAGAATATAATGGAGAAATCTATTACAATAATGTATATTTGGATAAGATTAGGACGGAAGAATGGCGTCGCAAAATATCCTATGTTATGCAGGATAGTGACTTACTGGTAGGATCAGTGAGAGACAATCTGGTATATGGCCTAAACAGAGACGCGGATGACCATGAGATTTATGCGGCTCTTGATACAGTAGGCTTGAAGGAGGTAATTTATCAATTACCGGATGGTTTGGATACCTTTGTTGGAGAAAGGGGAGTCAAATTATCGGGGGGACAGAAGCAGCGAATCCAGATTGCCAGATGCTTGCTTTCAGACCATGAGATTCTGCTGTTTGATGAAGCTACCGCCAATCTGGATAGCGAGTCAGAGCAGCTTGTACATGATGTAATCAAGCTTCTCTCCAAGAATAAAATGACCATTGTTATCGCTCATCGTTTGTCAACCATCTACAAAGCGGACCAGATAATCTTTTTGGATAAAGGAGAAGTAACGGGGGTAGGCACGCATCACGAATTAATGAGTTGGCATGATAAATATCGTGATTATGTTCAATTCCAGCTTCCTACACAATTAAGTTAGGGAGGGGCGGTGGCGTTGTATCATCAATTGTCAACGTGGATCATTGATAAATACTTTCAAGACGAAGAATTGGAAGCGGAGAAGCGTGCTTATGTGCTTTATTATCTAGAGAACATACTGGCTGGCACAGAAAAAATACTTCTTGTATTGGTCAGTGCCTGTTTGCTCGGTGTATTAGCCGAAACGGCTGCGATGCTGCTTTCCTATACAGTGGTCCGGCGAAAGTCCTTTGGCTGGCATGCTCGCAAGTCGCATCATTGCACCTGGGTCAGTCTACTGACCTTTGTGTTTCTTCCCTGGCTCTTAAAGGAAGTAGAATGGAACCGCTTTTTTTTGGCGACGCTCTGTCTGCTTTCTATCATTCTGATTGCCAGATACGCTCCGGCCGATACGGAGTGCAATCCATTGGTAGATCCGAAGTTAAGAAGAGCATGCAGATTACAAGCTATCTTTTTAAGTATAGTGTTTGTTTTCGTGGCCATCGCACTAGATTTTTATCCTTGGTTAATATTCGGGCTGTTTCTTGAAGCAGTCGTCATCACACCAGTATTCTATTCCATAATGAGAAGGAGTTATGCTAATTATGAACAATATCAAGAATATTAAAGAACACAGAAACAACCATACCCAGAGACTCAAGGCTAAGCTACTGGAGCATATGAGTAAAAGAGGTGAAGGAGGAGGGATTTGTTTCGGGTTGTTCTATGAACCAGTCAACCCAAAAGTTTGGAAATTGAACAAAAAATGATTACATCCGGCATTTATTTTTTGCAATACACCAGCTATCTTGTAATATATCATATGGTCAGCGGCAATGGTCTAAGCGTTTTCCGTATGAATTATAAGCTGCTGCTGTTTTTAGTCATGTATTATTTTATCGGAATAACAGCTCTGAATAACTTCGGACTGATTGTTTACCTATTTCTATTTGTGCTACTGGCATTATACGGGTGGTTGACCGACAAATATGAATCCTTGTGGGTCATAGGCTTCTACGCCATCCTTACCATCTTTATTACGACACTGCTGGGTTATTTCATAACGGTAATCAGCTATGCGGTTCCTTATGAATATAAAAACAAATGGACGGCGCCCTTCCTAACCGCTTGTTCACCTCCGCTGATCTACTTGGCGCTCCGAAAGCTTGTGTCTTATTTGTTTCCTACTCCGGCGGTCAGGCTTTTGAAGCTATATCGGATTAAGCTTATCGTCGGAGCTTCTTTAATCTTAGTCTTGGGGATCATCGGACTCGGACTCATTATCTATTCGGAGTGTGAAAGCAACAATCCGTATCCAAGCAGATTAAAGATTGTGTTGATGCTGATCGGCTTGACCTCCATCTTCCTGATGACGATCAATTGGCTGTATCGCTTCCTGCGTGAACGTGAGCTAGAGAAGAACAAGACGGAACAATACCTGCAGCTGGAGGCTTATATTATGGAGATTGAAAAAATGTACGAAGACATCCGCGGCTTCAGACATGACTATACCAATATCCTGTTAATGCTGGACGAGGGGATCAGAACTGGGGATTTGTCGATGATCAAGCGGATATATGAGAGTTCTATCCAACCTACTGCTTCACAGTTGAACGGATATTCCTATAGTCTGGATAACCTGATTAATCTGGACGTGAGTGAGCTCAAGAGTATTATTACATCCAAGGTGCTGGTGGCAAAGAAGCGTGGAGTTGACGTAAAACTGGAAATTGATAGCGGTATCAGTGAAATGTATATGGATATTATAGACCTTTGCAGAGTAATCTCTTGTTTCCTGGACAATGCAATCGATGCGGCATTAGAGACCTGCAATCCGTCCATAAATATTGTACTGATCCATGAAGACGATATTCAGACGGTGACGATACGAAACTCTTATAATCATTCTGCACTTGACGGGATTAAGGTGAATGATCTCTACAAACGGAACTTTTCAACGAAAGCGGACAATCGGGGTCTTGGCTTGTACAATATAGCAAAGGTGCTGCGCAGCAACAAGTATGTAACTTTGGATACCAAAAAGGAACCGGATTTTTTCACGCAAACATTAATTATAAAGAGAGCGACATCATGAATATTTTTATCCTGGAAGATCAGTTTATCCAGCAGCGCATAATGGAAAAGATGGTCCGTAAAAGCTGCGAGGAACTTGGCATCTGCTGCAGCAATCTCATTGTCACCAGTAAGCCGGATCTCCTGCTTTTTGAATCTAAAGCTTGTGCGAATAACTTGTATTTCCTTGATATTGAAATCTCGGGTTGCCAGATGAAGGGACTGGAAGTTGCCCAAGAAATCAGAAAATATGATATGTATGGGCATATTGTCTTTGTAACTACCCACGGTCATCTGTCTCCGCTTACCTTCCAATACAAGGTAGCAGCTCTTGATTTCATTATCAAGGATGCTACTCAGGATGAAATGGAAAAAAAGGTAAGAGACGTTCTTGCTGTTGCCCATCAAAGAAAGCCTGTGTTGGATGTCGATGATTGGTTTATACTCGACAATAAATTTACGAAATTTCAAATTTCCTTCTCCAGCATTTATTACTTTGAAACAACCGGTGTTCCCCACAAAATCCGTCTGGTTTCCGAAAACAGAACTCTTGAGTTTTACGGCGATCTGAAAGATATTGAGGCTAAGGACCCCAGGTTGTTCCGGTGTCATCGGGCATTTATCGTAAACCTGATGAAGGTGGAATCTATAGATAAGAGCAAGAAGGAGATCATTTTTCAAACCAATCAGAATTCCGGAGAAGCAAGGCGCATTATTCCCGTTTCCCGCCAATTGTTGAAGCACCTCTTAGATAAGATGGGAGACCGGAGCCTCCTGAACAGACCTGTTTACGAATAGAATAGATATGGAGGGCATAGTCCTTCGGGAAGAAAAGGGGAGGAATATGGAACAAAGATTATCCGTTCAAGCAGAGGTGAAGGGCATTGATGCCACCAGTTTAAAATTAATTGCAGTATTAGCAATGCTAATTGATCATATTGGAGGGCTATTTTTTGCCGATTTTTTGGGCTTTCAGGTGGTAGGCAGAATTACATTGCCTATCATGGCTTTTTTTGTAGCCGAAGGATATATCCATACCAGAAGCTTCAAAAAATATACAATACGCCTTGCTCTAACCGGGCTAGCCAGTGTGGTGCCTTACGGATTGGTATTTAAAGATTGGTATACTTCGGGAAACATCATGCTAACGTTGTTGATGGGCCTACTGGCAATATGGTTCTATGACAACACGACCAATCCTGTACTTAAATACTTGGCGATTTCGGCTCTTTGCGTAGTCTCTTTTTTGGGAGACTGGAGTGTAATTGGAGTGTTACTGGTTCTAGCTTTCTATGTCGCTCGCAAACAACAGAAGATTTACAACGGATGGATTATTGCAATAATTGCGCTTATGTTCATTTTCGGAGTCATCATTATATGGGCTGTTCCCGATTCGCTCAGCATCATGGGCATCAACGCCAGCACAATGAACGAATATCTTTATCCGTTTGCGATCGGCGGGGCCTGTATTTTTGCACTCCCTCTGCTATCCCGATATAATGGAGAGAGGGGAAAAGGCCCACGAACCTTTTTCTATTTGTTTTATCCGCTGCATTTGCTCGCGCTTTATCTGCTGAAGTTGGCTATTGATTATTACATATAAGAAGGGCTGTCTAATAAGTAACTAAAATAAAAAAATTGGACGGGAAACGACATGTTTTCCGTCTATTTTTTTATATAGTGCGATCGGTATGAATGATAACTTGGCGGTGAAAGTCCGCCAATATACGCAAAAATACCTTGCTTGGCCTCGTCCCGGATTTCATAACGATTAAGGTGAATCAGTTCTTTCTTCAGTATGCTGTGGAAGGACTGAACTCAATACAAGCATTGTCGAACACGACCGTAAGTAAGTGGTAAAATAGGTGTGTGATAGCGGTCCCACGGACTCTTCATATGTGGATGAAGCAGGGAATATTTTGAAGGTTGAAGGAGGAGCAGCATGAAGATTATGCCTTTACAGAAACGTGGAATCTCCGATAGTCGGCTGGCGCTTGGTTGTATGCCTTTTGGTGGAGAATGGAGCCATGCACCGTTTACGCAGGAGCATGTCGTTGAAGCGGAGAGAGCTGTAGAAGCTGCACGATCCATTGGGATTACGATGTTCGATCATGCGGATATTTATCGTATGGGGAAAGCGGAAGAGATTTTCGGTCAGATTTTAAAGGGACAGCCGGGCTTGCGTGAGCAAATCGTAATTCAGTCCAAATGTGGTATTTTTCTGCCAGATGGTACGCTCCCGGGCCGTTTTGATTTCTCATATGCTCATATTATGGAGTCCGTGGATGGGATCCTGAAGCGTCTGGGTACGGAATATTTGGACATCTTGCTGCTGCATCGCCCCGATCCGCTGGTAGAGCCGGAAGAAGTAGCGAAAGCGTTCAGTGAGCTCAAGGCATCCGGCAAAGTAAGGCATTTTGGCGTCTCTAATATGAATGTAAGCCAAATTCGTTTTCTGGAGCGGAGCCTGACGGAGCCGCTGATCGCTAATCAACTGGAGATGAGCCTGGCACATCTGCATTTTGTAGATCAGACCGTACATGTGAACCAGCAGGCGGGGACGAATGTACATTTTGGTGAAGGGTTGCTAGAATATTGCCAAACCGAGGATATTCAGCTCCAAGCCTGGGGACCGCTGGCGCAGGGACGTTTTAGCGGAGGTTCTTTGGAAGGGGCGCCTGAGCATGTCGTTAAGACGGCAGAGCTGGTGCAGAAGCTGGCTTCTGAAAAGGAAACGACACGTGAAGCGATCGTCCTTGGCTGGCTTATGAAGCATCCAGCACGGATTCAGCCTGTCATTGGCAGCGCCAATCCTGAACGAATCAAAGCATGTCAGGATGCGGAACGCCAGAGCGAGCTGATGACCCGTGAGGAATGGTATGAATTGTACGTCAGTGCGCGCGGACAAGCCTTGCCATAACTCGTTTAAAAGCCCTTTCCCTCGTCTCATTAACAGACGGAGGGAGGGGCTATTTACATGGATGAATCTCATATTTGCCTCAGTAGCTATTCCTCTTCGTAGCGTGCAAGGGCCTTGGCTGTTGTCTCCTTCATTCGTGAGATCAGCCGGGAGCCTTGGACGACCTTGACACGTTTGCCCAGGAAACGGATTTTGGATAACACATATTCACATTCGTCTGCCTGGAAAGTGAGTGTAATACGATAGGTATCTGCTTCCTGAACATATTCGACCTCTTTTTCAAAGCAGGAAAAAGCATATAAAATACGAGACATTTCACCGTTATATACAGGAACAATTTCGATGATGCCCTGTTCCTTGCGCGACTCCAGTATACCGAGTATACGTTGGGTGAATTTATCGGCCTCTTCGGGTAGAAGCTCATCTTCCGTGATGTTCACGATATTAGATAGCTTGGTAGACATGAGCGCGCGGTGTCTGCGATTATACCACAGCAGGCTCCATTCTTTTTTGACCATGGAAAACTCCAGCTTATATGGAAAACCGGACATTCGCTCATGCAAGCGTCCGTTGCGCAGTTTGTAGGTCACACAGATGCCAGAACGGGATCGCAGAATGGAACGCAATTCACGCAAGAGTGGATGGTATACCGAGACAGCAGGGATACCTGCCTTTTCCCGCAAACTTCCATCGGCCTCCAGCGGCTCGTCGTCTGCAAGTAATTGCCGAAGCTTATCAAGTGTAGCCGGGGTAAAACCCTCTGTCGCTGCCGAGTCTGCAAGCATAGATTTGAGCCAAATTCTTTCCTGTGATGTGGTAGCAAAAGCGCCCGATTCATCCAGCCGTGAGACGATCTGGTAGTTAAATATTTTCTCGAACAGGCTCATAATAGGCTTGCAGCTCCTTCCATTCCTGTCTGAATTCCTTCCGTAGCCGCTGAGGCTCCAATACCTCACAGCTTGATCCGAAGCTGCGAATCCACGGTTTAATCTCAGTGATTCCATTCACTGTGATTTCATAGATAAAGGATTCACTTTCCTCCTCCGCGATCGTACCCCATTGTCCCTGTGACAGCACACGTTCCCGAATAAAGTTGCGCTTCGCGCCCTCAGGATTGAAAAAACGTACCCGCACCTTCACAGGACGACCCGTATCAACAAGCCAGCTGTACCGCATTTTTTCTTCCAACACCGCTAGCAGATCGGCATGAAACTGCTCTGGTACAGGCTTGCCCTCCACCAATTGAGTCATGCCCTCCATACGAAACTTCATGATTCCTTTACCGCCTACATGACCCAGAATATACCAACGTCCATATTGATGATCATAGATGACTTGTAGGGGCAGAATGGTGTGTTCACGGCCGTCGGTCTCTTTTTCAAACAGCGGGTTTGTGTTTTGTGACCCGTACATGCTTCGTTTGGATGTCGAAAAATATAAAAAAGTTACACAGCGGCGTTGCCGAATGGCGTGTAGAAGCGGATGAATATGGGCTTCGTCCAGAATGCGTGAATAATAGTGGTATTTATATAAAAAAGGTTCGGCCATCTCCCGATCTCCGAGCTGACGGCGCATGGCTTTTTTAAGATGATCTCGCAGCAGATATCCCTGTACAGAGGGGAGCTGGGTGTTGGCCATAATGTCTACAAAATCATATAAGTCCAGCAGCTCCTCGTCCGTCAGTTCTGTCACCAGATCGTTGCGGACAGCATAGCGGTAAGGTCTGCCGCCGGGTTCCTTGCGAACGACGCCGACTTCAACCAGATATTTCAGATCGGAACGAATCGTTTTCTCATCCGGTAGTGAACTGTCGGAAGGCAGCCCGTTGCAGCAAGCATCCAATAGTTCCATGGTGGTCATAGGCTGTGACTGTAGCGCTGTCAGCAGAAGGGATAAGCGGACGCTTTCCGATTCCTTGAGCGATTTGGCCCGAAACAGAAATAACAATAATGGATCAGCCGATTCGTAATAATTAAAGCGCAGCATCTCATTAAAATCATGTCCGTGTTCCGCAGGCAACTGCTGTTGTACCGATTGGACAATTTCCTTGAGACGCCGGATTGTTTTATCAAAGGTATGTACCGAAATGCCCAGTCTATCTGCGAATTGCTGCCGATTATAGGCGCCGCTTGTTAATGTGAGCATACGCAGGAATTGAATTTCTTTATCAAAACTCTCTCTCGCCATGATGCATTCCCCGTTTCTGTTGCCGTTCTCCGAAAGTAAGTATCCCTTTATTCTAACAGGGAAGGGATGTAGGAAAAAGGGAAATTATTCATCCTTGTAATACTTTCACCATGTTCATGACTTCCAAAATAAAGGATTATAGGGATATAAGGTAGCACGATAAGTAAGAAGCAATACATAACAGAAGGGTGATACAACATGTTTGGACGATTCAAAAATGAAGTGTTATATCCATGGGTAGGTAAGCTTTCGATTTATGAAACGATTAAGCAGGGACTGGACCCTCAGGGCAGGCTTACGGATGATCATTTGCCAGATGATGAAGAATACTGGGCAGGTCACACGATGCGTTGGGTGGCAGGAGGATTGGATGGAGCATTTGGGCATCATGGCGCTGGCGGAGATGGAGAGACTGACAAAATTAAGGATCTGGCGCAGTTGTTGTCCAGACAATGCCGCAAGCCAGGGATGAAGACGAGACGTGAGACGTATGTACGCTTGATGGAGGAAAATGCGCTCAGCCTGATTGATCCGCTGCTAGATGCGGTGCGCGAGCATCCAGCAATTCAGCCGGATCGATTGTATGAGGAAGCACGTTGGCTGGCTGAACACGGAGCACATCGCAATGTGGTGAAGGTCGGTATTGCGCTGCTTGGATTACTGGAGACGGATCAGCACCACGAACTTATTTTAACACTAGCCAAGCATGATGAATTCACGCTATATGCAGCTGTAGCTATCCGTAATATTTCGGAGCAGGCCAACGAACAATTGTATAATTTAGCCTCACAGGTACATGGCTGGGGACGTATTCACGTAGTAGAACGGCTGGAGCCTGCGCGGCAGGAAATACGTGACTGGTTATTAAGGGAAGGATTCCGCAACAATGTCATGTATGAGTATCTTGCTTATGAGTGTGCTCATAAAGGCGAACTGCATACAGCCATCGCTGTACCGCACATTGATCAGGAGTTGTTTGACGGGGCGGGTGATATTCTATCGGCTTTGCTGGCAGCAGGCGGACCTGCGGAAAGTATAGACGATTATGAGCATGCCACTATGGTCATAGGCAACTACCTTCGCCATGCTAAGACCATGTGTACGACTGTGAAGCATTTTACGATCATCATGGATACTGCGGATTTTCTCGATGAAGAAGACGATTCATGGGAGGCACGTTATGAGCATGAATGGACGCCGGAATTACGTAAACGTTACGCGTCAATATGCCAGCAGATGATGGACGATCCGCAGTGGGTGAAGCCAGTAGAGCAGGAACTGCAGTATGCAGATTCACCGCATCTCCACTGCGCCATTCGCGTAGCTCGAATGCTAGCACTAGATGTATGGCCCGTGCTATTTGATCAATTAAGTAAATATCCAGTCAAGCCTAATCTATACTTTGAACTCATCAAGACAGAGGATGAACAGCGGGCTCGTAAGCTGGTGGCTTTTGCAGAAAAGCACTTGCCTCTGGAAGAAATTGCTTCTGGTCCTGCTGATGTGCCGGGCTTTGGACCGGAGTATGAAGCGCATCAATGTCTGGGTATTTTGCTTCAGCTATTGTCTTCTTACGAAGGAATGGGACAAGAGCTAGTTGCTGCCGGACTTTGGAGTCCGGTGATCTCCAATCGTCATGCAGCACTTCATGTACTCAAGGAATGGCCTTCTGAGATGTGGGGAGAGGAAACGACAGAGCGTCTTCGCCGCTTATCGATAGATGAAACGGAGGAGTCGATTAGAGAACAGATTCGGGAAATACTTTAATGATAAGGGAGGGAACAACATGACGGATATGAAGCATGGGCAGGGTTTCATTCAACCGGAAATGCGTGAGACGATTTTGCGTGAGCTGCGCGCGTTGGAGCAAGCGGAGCAGGTGCGCATTGTATACGCCTGTGAATCAGGTAGTCGGGCGTGGGGGTTTCCTTCACAGGACAGTGACTATGATGTACGATTTATCTATGTAAGACCCATAGAATGGTATTTATCTATTTTTGATAAGCGGGATGTGATTGAACGGCCAATCAGCGATTTGCTGGATATAAACGGCTGGGATTTAAAAAAGGCGCTCCAATTGTTTCGCAAATCCAATCCGCCTTTGCTGGAATGGCTGCAATCTCCGATTTCCTATCTGGAGCAATATGCAGTGGCTGATCAGATTCGTGCGATCTCGCCGTTAACCTTCTCTCCGAAGTCCTGCATGTACCATTATCTGAATATGGCGCGGGGAAATTATCGGGATTATTTGCAGGGAGAACAGGTGAAGATTAAAAAGTATTTTTACGTGCTGCGCCCGTTGCTGGCCTGTAGCTGGATTGAACGTCACAACAGCATGCCTCCAATGGAATTCGTAGAATTGCTAGAGGAACTCATTCCGGCACATACCGAACTTTATCAGGTGATCGAACATTTGCTTGATCGTAAAAAAGCGGGCGAGGAGCTGGATGTGGAGCCACAGCTTTCGGTGGTGAATGATTTTATCCAGCAGCAAATTGCTTATTTTGAACAAAAGGCGCCCTTGCTTCAGCATATGGAGAGTGGACGTGATCAGCAGTTGGATGATATGTTCCGCGCTGCGGTGAATGAAGTATGGAAAGTATAAGCTGGGAAGGAGAAGTAGAGTATGCACATCACGCTAAAAGCAACCGGAAACAATGCTGGGATGATTTCGCACTTGCTTGCCAAAAATCCCTACAATACGTATGATCGCACGGAAAAGGGTGCGCGTGTACGCATGGTGTACACCGTGTTTACCGAGGAAGAGGCAGAAATCGTCATTCAGGCTTCGCCAGATTCGATAGATTTGGTCAAAAACAGTCCAGATAGCTATGATATTACACAATATATTAATGACCGGGAGTTTGTAACCAGCAGCTTATTTTGCACCTATATTCGTGGCTCGCTTGGTACGGCACTGAACGGCAAACCCAAAGAAGAGTATGCAGAATGGGTGACGCATCCTTTCGCGCTGGAGTTATCGTTTGGGCCTGTTGCTTCGGATTTACCGGATTCTGTGGTGGAGGGACTATTTGCTCCGCTGGGCTATCAAGTGGACATAGAACGAGGGGAAGCAGACTATTCTTTTCAGCTGAAAAATCGAAGCACTGTCAGATATGTCACGTTAAGTGGCCATCAGACGGTGCAGTATGCGCTACGTCAGTTATTGCTGTTGATTCCGGTGTTGGATAACTATAAGCACTACTATATCAGTGAAGAAGAGTTTGACAAGCTGAGACGTTACGGTGAAGGCTGGCTGTCAGCGCATCCGCTACGCGAGCTTATCATTCGACGCACGCTTCGTTTTACCAATCTGATTGAGCAATTTGAGCAATCTGATTATGATGAAATAGGTATTAAAAAATATATTGAAAAGGATACTGTCCAAGCTCAAAAGGATAAGCACGAACAGATTCAACAGCCAGAACAGCCACATGAGGAAGGGAAGCAACAGCCTACAGTACGGCTAAATGAGCTGCGGTATCAAGCTATTATGGACGTAATTCGCAAGCTGCCTCGCAGACAGAAAATCGTAGATTTGGGTTCAGGGGAAGGGAAGCTATCGGCTCGGATGGCCCGAATGACGGGCGTTGAAGAGATTTGGGCGGTGGAGCCGTCTGCGTATGCACAGTTGAGAGCCGTGGAGCGTTTTAACAAGCTGGAAAGGCATGCCGATGCGATCAGTCCTACACCCATGATGGGCTCTCTCTTTTATTATGATGAACAATTGCGGGGAAAAGATGTGATGATCCTATGTGAGGTCATTGAGCATGTGGATGAGCATCGTCTGAACCGGGTGATGAAGACGATTGTAACGGAGTATCAGCCGGGCGTGCTGATCGTGACGACTCCCAATCGTGAATATAATGAAGTGTATCGTATGAATCAGCAAGAGATGCGGCATGGCGATCACCGTTTTGAATGGAGTAGAAGCGAGTTTCAGGAACGATGTGAGCAGTGGATTGTGGAAGCTCCTTATTCGGTAGCGCTGAAGGGGATCGGAGAAGAGGTCGAAGGCTTTGGACAACCGACCCAAATGGCTATATTTACGCGCAGAAAGGAGCAGAAGGAAGCATGAGCAATTCATCCAAACGTACGATTCATTTACCGCATGCTGGACTGGTTGTGTTGGTGGGGGCCTCCAACAGTGGGAAAACCACATTATTAGACAAGCTGGTGAGCGAAGGGATTCTGCTGGAGACAGAAGTGGTATCCTCGGATCATTTTCGCAAGCTGGTCGGAGATACGGAATTTATAGACTGGAGTGGACTTGCAAGACTGGAATCGGACGTACTGTTCTATGAGTATCAGCAAATGTCAGCCAAGGCGTTTGAGGCGATGGATACGATTCTGGCTATGCGCTGTCGCTTGAATAAGCTGACGGTTGTGGATGCCACCCATTTGTATGCTGAGGACCGTCAAAAATATGTACAGTTGGCAGCCAAGGCGCATGTTCCTGTAATGGCTTTGGTACTGGATGTATCCGAAGCTGTGCTGCTGGAACGTGATTTAGGCAGGGAGCATCCGCGTGGCCGCCAACGGGTCAAGCAGCAGGCACAGCTGTTAAAGCGGAACCTGCGTGGGATCCGTGAGGAAGGCTTTAACGCTTGCTATATCCTTAAGGATATAGAAGAAATGAATTTTGTTCGCCGTGCGCAGCCACTGTTTCATGAGATTGGCTCAGGTATTGACATCATTGGTGATATCCATGGGTGCTACCGTGAGATGCTGGAAGTGATAGAGCGGCTAGGATATACGGAAGATACGGAAGGACTATACCATCATCCAGATGGCAGAAGACTGGTATCTGTCGGGGATGTGATGAGCCGTGGCCCCAAATCGTTACAAGCGGTGCAGTTCTGGAAAAAGCACGTGGATGCTGGACTAGCGTATATGATTGACAGCAATCATGGCTGGAAAATCGGCCGTTACCTTGATGGAAGAAAGGTGACTCTCAGTCATGGGGATGAACGATTTGCAGAGGAACTGGCCCAGTATGAACAAAAAGCGGGCAAGGCAGCGGCGGAACAGCTTAGAAGCGAGTTAAGGGACTTTCTGCTACATGCACCCTCACATCTTATTTTTGGCAGGAATGGATTGCGACACGTGGTCGTGGCTCATGCGGGGATTAAGGATCATTTTATCGGCAAACAGTCGGCACGTATTTCTGATTATTGCCGTTATGGAGATACGGAAGGACAGGATGCAGACGGAAAACCAATCCGCAAAGATTGGTTCGTAGACCATGAATCGGGAGAAATAGTAGTATGGGGACATGATCCTAGACCGCAGCCTACCCTTGTGAATCAGACGGTGAATATTGATCAGGGTGTGGTATTTGGCGGTATGCTAACCGCTTATCGTTTTCCGGAAAAGGAATTTGTCAGCGTTCCGGCACATGAGAATTATGCGAATGATCCCGATAGCCCACTTGTCCGGTGGCAGAGAAAACGGTTTTCCCCGCCGAATTTACGCAAGCTCATCGCTGGTTACAGTGTACTGACGGAATCGTATGGCGAAGTGCGCGTTCAAGGAGAATCGGTCAAAACCGCTATAGATGCCGTGTCACATGTGACAGTACCGATAGAGGAACTGGTGTATATTCCACCGACCATGAGTCCTGCTCCAGCGGTGTCTGCAGAGGAAGGTTATCTGGAGCATCCGCGTGAAGCGCTGGCTTATTATCGCGGGCAAGGGGTACAAACGATGGTGGCCGAGAAAAAACATATGGGTAGCCGGGCTATTTTGCTATTATTCAAAAACGAACAGGCCGCTGTCGAGTATGTAGGCTACCCGACATTGGGCACGATCTACAGTCGGAGCGGGAGAGCTTTCTTTGAACAAAGCCTTGGGAAGCAAGTGCTGGAAAAGCTGAATGTGGATCTACGGACTGCCGGATATTTTGAACGGAACCAGACGGATTTTGTGTTGCTGGATGCGGAAATTGTACCGTGGAATCTCAAGGCTCGGGAATTGATTGCTGCACAGTATGCGCATGTGGGTGAAGCAGCTCTGCTGGATCGCAGTAAGCTGGTAGACAAGCTGAAGCAGGCGAAGGTTGCGGGCCGAGAGGTTGGAGACTGGTTGGAGGAAATGGAACAGAAGTACGCGAATGCCGTGACGTTTCAAGAGGCTTTTCAAAAATATTGCTGGGATGTGGACGGTCTGGATGAAATTCGTATCGCACCGTTTCATACGCTGGCACACAGCGGAAAGACTTTTTTCGACCATTCTCATATTTGGCATATGGAGCAAAACCGGGAGCTGGCTGGGCTGTCTTCCCTGTTTATGGAGACAGAGTATCGCGTGATCACGGACGAAGCAAGCGAGGAAGAGGTCATTCGTTGGTGGAACGAGATGACAGAGGATGGTCATGAGGGGATTGTGATCAAGCCGGAACGCTTTTTGATGAAAAATCGGGACAAGATGATTCAGCCTGCAATCAAGGTGAGAGGCCGGAAGTATTTGCACATCATTTACGGTATGGATTATCTTGCCCCTGAGAATTTAAAGCGTCTGAAGCAGCGTCGAACGAACAAAAAGGAGCGTCATGCCCTGATGGAAGGAGCGCTTGGTATGGAAGGCGTGGAACGTTTTGTCCGCAAGGATACGGTAGATCGTATTCATGAATGCGTCCTTGCCGCACTATCTCTGGAATCAGAGCCGATTGATCCAAGATTGTAGTTTGCGAGGGAGGGATTGAGATGGAAAGGGGTACACCGTTAATTGATATTGGTGTGAACTTGATGCATCGTTCGTTTCATGCAGATCGGGAACAGGTGGTAGAGAGAGCCGCGGCTGTAGGGATTTCACCGCTGATTATTACCGGGACCAGTGTCCGCAGCAGTCGGGAAGCTTCTCAGTATGCAGCGCGTTATCCGGGCAAGCTGTATGCGACAGCTGGCGTGCATCCCCATGATGCCAAAGACTGCAGTGCAGACACGATTCAGCAGCTCCGCCAGTTGGCGGGTCAGCCGCAGGTCGTATCCATAGGGGAATGCGGATTGGACTATAACCGTGATTTTTCGCCACGTGATGTGCAGCGCCGATGGTTTGGCGAGCAAATCCAACTGGCGGGTGAGCTGAAAATGCCGTTATTTCTGCATGAACGAGATGCACATGAGGACTTTGTCGCTATGCTTCGGGAGTATCAAGGGCTTGTTGATAAAGCGGTAGTGCATTGTTTTACCGGCACGGAACAGGAATTGCGTACGTATGTAGAAATGGGACTGTATATCGGAATCACCGGCTGGATTTGCGACGAACGGCGGGGGAAGCATCTGCGTGAACTGGTCAGAGATATTCCCTTGGACCGTCTGATGATTGAAACGGATGCTCCATTTTTGACCCCGCGTAATTTGCCTGTGAAGCCTAAAGAAGGGCGTAATGAGCCCATGTATCTCGCTCACATTGCTGCTACGATAGCCGAATGTACAGGTCGAAGCATGATGGAGATCGAAATCGCGACGACGGAAACGGCTAAACGTTTCTTCGGATTATAGGATTGTCAAAGCCATAGATGTGGTATATATTATAGTGAATTAAAAAGCATTGTCGGGAGCTTGAGAAAGTCAGGCTGAGAGGGTGGCCCTTGCCACTGACCGTGAAATCTGATCTGGGTAATGCCAGCGTAGAGAAACCAAGAACACTATACAGGAATGCCGCTTTTTTTTGCGGTTGTCGATAGATTCAATGTATGTCCTAGCATTTTACCTTGATCCTGACTTGGCTGGGTATCAGTGTAGTAGTTTAGACTACTGGTTATATAAGGCATATCGACGAATGATGTTTTGTATGGTGCTTCACCTTTTACTGCGCATAAAGCTTGCCTGGAGATTCAGCTCCAGACAAGCTTTTTTTCATGGCCAAGAGGCCAACTATAAGGAAAAAGGGGAGCACGCAATAATGAATACTGCTGTAAGAGCGTCCAAAGGGTTGAAACTGACGGATATTTTGGTCACGATTGTGATCGCTGTTGTGTTCGGGTTGATCTACAAAATATGGGGACCTGCCTATGATTTGATGAAACCATTGGGTCTACACGCCGAGCAACTGATGTATGGCATGTGGTTTATGGCAGGTACGTTTGCTTATCTCATCATTCGCAAGCCGGGTGTTGCGATTTTGGCAGAGGTGGCAGCGGCAACGGTCAGTGCTTTTTTGGGAAGCGAATGGGGTATGTCCACCTTGTACTATGGCCTGCTGCAAGGCTTGGGAGCGGAGCTGTTTTTTGCGGCTTTTCTGTATCGGAACGCAAACCTGTGGGTTGCTTCGCTAGCTGCGGCTGGGGCGGCTGTCACTTCTCTGATTTTAGACTTCAGCTACGGGTATATTGATCAGCTATCGACTTGGAACTATGTTTTGTATATTGGATTTCGGATGATTGGCAGTATTGTGATTGCCGGGGTATTCGCGTTCTATCTGGCTAAGGCATTGGAGGTAACCGGAGTCACGCGAAGTTTGAGGCCTGCAACGGAACAAGATTATAAGGGGCTGGATTGATGAGCCGGGCAACCGAAGATGTGGTGGCTTCGATCACCCGGCTACGGTTGAAATTCCCCGGTGAGCAAGAGCTGCTTTTTCACAATATGTCTTTGTCTGTCCGCAAGGGGGAAAAGCTGCTGCTACTGGGACCGAGTGGATGCGGTAAATCAACACTGCTCCAAGTGTTAAGCGGTCTGATTCCACGCACGATAGAAGTGCCTATGAAATGCGATGCTGCTGTAATCCCAAGTGTCTCAGGTATTGTATTTCAAGATCCTGATACGCAGTTCTGTATGTCATATGCAGATGAGGAACTGGCTTTTGTGTTGGAAAATAATCAGGTTCCCCGGGAGCAGATGCGATCCCGTATTCGCGAGCTGCTGATACAGGTGGGTCTATCGACGGATGATATACATATGCCCATTGGCAGCATGTCACAGGGAATGAAGCAGCGGCTGGCGATTGCGTCTGTGCTGGCTATGGAGCCAGAAGTGCTTTTTCTGGATGAGCCCACGGCTTTGTTGGACGAGGAAGGCACTACACAGGTGTGGGATACCATTCGCAACATTTCGGTAGACCAGACACTGGTGATTGTGGAGCATAAAATTAATGAAATTGTCCATGATGTGGATCGGATTGTGGTGCTTTCTGCTCAAGGGGAGATCATTGCAGATGGAAGGGCCCAAGAAGTATTTCATGTGCACCGGCAGGCATTGTCCGAGTACGGCGTGTGGTATCCGGGAGTATGGAATGAAGCGTCTTCGCCACGTTGGAGTGAAGCAGTGACGCAACAGAATGGTGCGGGGACTGATGTGCTGGAGCTAGAACATTTTAGCGGCCTCCGCGGTTTAAGTTCAGTGATTTATGTGGAGCATGCGCAGGTGAAGCCTGGCGACTGGATTGGCGTGGTTGGTGAAAACGGGGCTGGCAAAAGCTCGCTACTGCTCTCCATGATGCGCTTACTTCGCACACAGGGACGTTATAGCGTGCGCGGAATTGAGGCAGGCAGTACAGAACAACTGGCAGAGCGTATCGGGTTCGCGTTTCAAAATCCCGAGCTGCAATTTGTAGCGCATACCGTACGAAAGGAACTAGAGTATTCGTTACCCAAGAGCTTGTATACCGTTGAACAGTGCCGGGAACGGGTCGATCGGATGCTCGTACAGTTCGGACTGGAGCGGCTGGACGAGCGGCATCCGTATCAGCTTTCGTTAGGCCAAAAAAGGCGGTTGAGTATTGCTACGGCTATGATTCGTGAGCCGGAAGTGCTGCTGCTCGATGAACCGACCTTTGGGCAGGATGCGCGTAATACCTTTGTCATGCTGGATATGTTGGAGCAGCTGAGAGCGGCGGGCACGGCCATTGTGATGGTCACCCATGACCCGGAAATTGTCCGTCGATATTGTACCGATACATGGCGGATTCAGAAAGGGGAACTACAGTATGAACCTGTCCTTTCCCCATCATAAAACATGGCTGCATCGCGTGAATCCGGGCCTAAAGCTCGTGATGTTTTCCATCCTGTTTGTGGTCGTTATAGTCATTCATGATCCGAATGTCATGTTTAATGTTGCGTGTGCTATGCTGTTGCTGCTTGTCTGGTCAGGCCATCCATGGAAGAGGCTGCTGCTATACGGGTCTCCCTTTATATTGGTGTTTATTTCAACTTCAACGGGCATGATGATGTTCGGCAAAGGGGTGACGACCTGGTGGACATGGGGCTTGATCCATGTGACGCAGGAAAGCTTTTACCGAGGCATGCATCTGGGCTTTCGTGCGCTGAGTATGGCTGCGGTAGGTTTGTTGTTTGGTTTAACGACTCGTCCAGTGGACCTTTTTTATTCACTGATGCAGCAATGGAAGCTCCCTCCGAAGTATGCATACAGCTTTTTGGCAGCCATGCGGTTGATGCCTATGATGGTGGAGGAATTCCAGGCATTGAGACAAGCCCACCGTATTCGAGGTTTACATCAGCATGTGTCCAAATGGAATATGTATGCCACGCTTCGCAGGTATGCGATTCCGCTACTCGCTCAAAGTATTCGGCGTGCCCAGCGCATTGCTATTGCTATGGAAGCCAAGGGTTTTACCAATGAAACCAAGCGAACGTATTATTATGCGATCGGCTATTCGGCTATAGATATTGTATTCATATTCTATTTTGTCGTCATGCTTACGCTGGCTTGGGGACTTGGGATTTGCTTTCCTTATGTAGGGGTGTGGGATGTACGTTAATTGTTGTCAAAAGGCTTTGCCCGTTTTCTGCTCTGTGGTATATTAATGCAATGGGAATTGACGGCTCGTACAGACCCGCCTGGGCTGGCGGGCTTATTACATTTTCCCTGAGAAATGGATCATCAGGAGGCCAGGTTTCATGATTACGCTGCATCAGGTAAACAAGCATTATACCACCTCAAGCGGCCAATTTCATGCGGTTCAATCCGTGTCCCTTCAAGTGGAGGAGGGGGAAATCCACGGTATTATAGGTGCCAGCGGTGCCGGTAAGTCTACCTTGCTCCGGTTGATGAATGTATTGGAAAGGCCGGATGAGGGAAACGTGGTTGTGAACGGGGAAGATCTGACTCGCATGCCGGAAAAACGTCTCCGTGAAGCGCGGCGATCCATAGGGATGATTTTTCAGCATTATCATCTTGTTCACAATCGGACGGTCAGTGGAAATGTAGCAATGCCGTTGGAGCTGGCAGGTGTCGCGAAAAAAGAGAGAGCAGAACGTGTGCGCGAATGCCTGCAATTCGTCGGCTTAGCTGATAAAGCAGAACAGTATCCGGCACAATTGAGCGGAGGCCAAAAGCAACGTGTAGCGATAGCCAGAGCGCTGGCGAATCGACCTGCGGTGCTGCTGTGTGATGAGCCGACCTCGGCGCTTGATCCGCAGACGACCGCGGATATTCTGGGCGTGTTACGGGAGATCAACCGTGAACTGGGAGTTACCATTGTAATTGTAACGCACGATATGGACGTGGTACGCAACATTTGTACCCATGTATCAGAAATGCGGGATGGACAGCTGCTTTCCACGCAACGTGTAGCTGACGCTGCGGTAGGTTCAACAGCGAAAGCAGGTGAAGCTGATGAATGAAATGCTGAACATCATTGCGCAATATCAGTCTGAGATATGGAAAGCCATCGGAGAGACGTTTATTATGGTGGGGATTTCTATCGCAGCAGCTGTACTGTTAGGGCTTCCGGCAGGAACGATTTTGTATTTGTGCGGCAAAGGGCAAAAATATGAAAATCGACTGCTGTTCACCCTATTGAACAGTGTGGTCAATGTCATTCGCTCGTTCCCGTTTTTGCTGCTCGTCGTGTTTATGATTCCATTTACACGTCTGGTCGTAGGGACGGCGCTGGGTACGATGGCTGCTACGGTTCCCTTGTCAGTGGTGGCCATCGCCTATTATTCGAGGCTGGTGGAGCAATCATTGCTTGAGGTGCCGAAGGGTGTAATTGAAGCCGCTACTTCTATGGGGGCATCCACTCTTCAGCTTATCTTCAAATTTCTGTACGTGGAAGCTCGTTCTGGGCTTGTACTGGGTTTGACCACGTCCACCATTAGCTTCATCTCCTACTCCACGGTGATGGGCATTGTGGGCGGTGGCGGGGTAGGCGATTTTGCCATCCGCTACGGTTACCAGCGTTTTGAAACAGGCTTGATGGCGTTCACCATCGTCGTCATGATTATTTTCGTACAAACGATCCAGTTCACTGGAAGCACCATATCCCGCCGGATCGACAAGCGGTAAATGGTTTATGAATCTCTTCATTAACACTTGCACCGCCCACTATGGGAAATAAAAATGACTTTACAGTGCCTCAAAAGCGGAGCGGGCAGAATTGTTCTGGAGAAGCGTCAGCGATCGGAAGAACAATCTGCACGCGAAGCGGCTATGCTGTAACTCATTTTTATCTTCCCGATCACAACTAATTTTGGAGGTTCCACATCGAATGAGTCGGAAAAACAACATGAAAACGAACTTGAAATTACTTACACTATTTGCTGTCGTTATGCTACTGGTTGCCGGATGCGGTGGTCAAAAGCAGGCTACACAAGAAACACAGTCTAAAGAAGCGACTTCCCAAAAAGAAGTGACCCTGAAAATAGCGACGCTCATCCCACCGATGACAGATGTGCTGGATATCGTGAAGCCGCTGCTTAAACAGGACGGAGTCAATCTGGAAATCGTCGTGCTTTCAGACAATATCCAACCGAACAACGCATTGGCAAGCCATGAAGTGGATGCTAACTTCTTTCAGCATGCTCCTTTTATGCAACAATATAATGAAAGCAACAAGTCTGATTTGGTAGCGATAAAACCAATTTACAACGCCATTTATGGTGCGTACTCCAAAAAATACAAGAACGTTAAAGACCTGCCCGAAGGTGCGACTATTGCCATTGCCAATGACCCGGCCAATACAGGACGTTCTTTGGTAATGATGGAGCAAAACGGTTTGATCAAGCTTAAAGAAGGCGTAGGCTATAATGCTACACAGGCTGATATTATTGAGAATAAGAAAAAGTTTGTGTTTAAAGAAGTGGATTTGTTGATGCTGGCGCGCTCACTGGATGATGTGGACATGGCTGCCATGTATCCCGCATATGCCAAGCCGCTCGGTCTGACACCGAAGAAGGACGCGCTGATTACCGAAAAAGACGATACGCACTTTGCCATTAATCTGGTAGCGCGTAAGGATAATGCAGATTCCGATGCCATTCAAAAGCTGGCAAAGCGAATGACCGGACCGGAAGTGCGTAAATTTTTTGAGGACAATTACAAGGATAGCGTTGTTCCAGCATTTTAATTAAATAAGTATTGAAACATTATTTATGATGATATTTGACCTGTATAATGGAGTGAAGTCTGTGAAGAGCAGATGGTCTCCCTTGTGCAGGTTTTTTTCTTTTTCATCCTTAATATGGATAAATTTCATCGAAATCAGGGTACAAAGTCTTATTTTTTAAGATTTTAGTGTATTACAGCATTATGAATTTTGGTCATAAAGGGTGATGGAGTAATGATAAGGAACCTATTAAAATAAATATACGAACAAACATTCGTTTTCGATTTCGTTAACGGTGTTTTAAATGGGTCAAAAAATTCAGCTGACAACGGGTCAAAAGCGTGAATAAAAAGGAAGGGGAACGACATGAAGCTGCTTGTAACTGTAAAAAGTCTGGGAAAACGCAAGCCCGCACTCGCACGACAGGAAATAGAACTGAGTCCTGCTCCAAAAACATTGCGAGATTTGATTACTGCAACCGTTGCTTTGAATGTTCAAAAGCTGCGGGATAAGCAGGAGAGTGTCGCGCTGATTCCATTCCTCACGGGAGAGGAAGTTGAGGCACAAGGCGAGATAGGCAAAGTAGGATTCGGTTCCGTATATAATGATGGTGTCCCGGATATTAAGGATGCTGTGAACACAGCGATGCAGGCCTTTGAAGATGGTTTATACAGAGTTTTTGTGTGTGACGAGGAAACTATTGAACTGGATGCTCCTTTGGCACTTAAGGATGGGAATGAAATTGTATTTATACGCTTCACAATGCTGGCTGGAGGCCTATGGTAGAGGGGGAAATGAAATATGCATCGAGAGAACAATGAGCAAGAATATTTCACCACACTGAAGGAGCGCGCGGCGCAACTGGAGGGACAACAACAGGAGTTGGCTCAGTATGTTGTGGAACTGAGTAAGCTTCATTACATACAGGAGAACGAGGAGCCATTTAACGAATGTCAGCGAATATTAAAAGAACGGGCGACAGAAAGCGGAGAACCGCTGTTTAAGCCACTAACAGAGGTATTACGTGCTCTAATTGGACAAACAGCGGGCGATGTATTCGCACATCTAACAGAGCATGTGACTGAATATCCATACAGCACCGGGTATGCGCGAAAACCGTTCCGCACTTCAGATATTACGGCCCATACTTCCCGAGTTTATAAAAGAATGGTGCAGTTGATCCGAATGGACTGTATCGGATTCTCTATAATGGATTATTTAACGAAAAAAGATTATGAATCAGGTAGGGATTACCGGATTCAGGAAACGATTGGTGATTGGATTGCTTACGAGCTAGACAACGGCAATTCACAGGTGCTTGAGGCGCTAAAAGCTATTATTTATGGGGATAATCAGGCGGCGTTACTTACACGCAATATGATTAAAGGCATGCTCCTGAGTCATCAGGAGGAGAATTATCGCATGATCGGAGAGCTCCTGGCAGCTGCCAAACTCCAAGAGGGATTGCGCCAAAGTATTGTGGAACAAATGGATGAAGGAACCCCGGAGGCTCTAATATATCTGTTAAAGTTGATCATCGACCAAGGCTTCATTCGTTACAGCTCGGTAGTGCGGGCGCTTGCAGTATGGACGGGAATGGGCTTGGAATCCGCCAATCAACGGGTCGTTCGCCAACTGATCGAGCAGGCATATGAAGCATTGACTCGTAGTGAACTGCGCCAGGAATGGCTGACCAGCTCAAATGCTAATGAAGTGTATATGAGTTTGTGGGCTACCGCAGTACATGAGGAACGTGATCTGTATGGACAGGTTCGGAAACTCATGGAGCAGGGAGCAACTTACCAGAAGATCGTAGCACTGTATGTACTGTCTAACAGTGACAACAAGGATGTGCGCCTCGGAATTGCGAGAGAATATCTGGATGAAACAGATCCGGAGCTTCAATATTGGATTCTGACGAACTATACAAGCAATTATTTTTATGAATGGATAGAAGGCGGGACAGTCGCGGATCGGATCGTTAAAGTGGTGCGCACTCCTTTGCTGGAGAGCAAAGAGGAGCGGCGTAAGGATTTTGAACGACTTCATAACCTGTTTGTACATATAAAAAAGGGTGAGTCCACCGAGCCCTCCAAGGTGCTAGATTTTGTAAATCTATATCACCGCTCAGATGCACCTATTCAAAAAATGCTATATCTCGCTGGCTATGATATGGACGCTTCTTGGATTGGGGAAATCATAGCCTTAAAGGAACAGATTAGCCCTAATCTGCGTGGCGAACTGTTGAACCATTTTGTGCAAAATCCTGAGGATACGGTACAGCGTGATTTTATTTTTTCCAGTTTGTCGGACAAAAGTATGAGTATCCGTGAGTTTGCTGTGGCCAAGGCGCGTAAGCTGACGCTGTCGGAACCAGAAATGCAACAAATGGAAGCCTTACTAAAGCTCAAGACGGGCTCATTGCGACAAAGTGTCATTGGTGTGTTGCTCTCACAATCGGAAGAGCCGCTCGCTGGCTCATTGGAACGCTTGCTGCGTGCTAAGGCGGAGCTGCAACGATTGGGTGGACTGGAGGTATTGACGAAGATATATGCAGACCCGGATCGTGCCGAACAGTATGAAAACCTGCGGGCTTTGGCGGATATCATACAGCAACCTACCGCCAAAGAGGAGCAACTGCTGTCCAAACTGGGACAGGAGGATGCTTATACAGGGGCTAACGGTTTTGGCCTGTACGATCCGAATGTCAAGGAAGCTTGGTTGGAAGAGAAAGTGGATCTGGATGATTTTAGATTGGCCGATGTTTTTGTTAGTCCATTGGAGAAGCTCAAGCAGTTTTTGACTGGACTGGATGAGCTTGTTCATCATCATCGTGATGTGGAATATACAGCGGAATATTATTCAGGCTACAAAGATACATCGCTTATTGGGACGAACCTTCGCCCTCTACGGCTGGTTCAGGTCGATGAAGAAGTAGATTCCAGGCTGTCTTTATATCCTCTTTATGAGGAGTGGGACCGTTATTTGCAGGAAAGCGGCATAGAAGCACGTGAACTGCTGGAGCTTGTTTTTTATGACCGATTGGAGCCTATGGACCGAACGCTGGATCGCTACTATCGATACTTTTCTTTTAAAATGGACTATTCAGAGCTAAGCAAGCACAAGCTGCTGGAAGGATGGCGTAAAGACTTCGCTGAGCAAATGTATCCTGTGGATCGGATTAACGAGGTTCAAAGATGGATGGCAGAGCTGACCTACTCCGATCAGGTAAGCACATTAGTTAATGCTTATTTTATGGACACATCCGGTGACCAAACATTTGACGTAATTGACCTTGCTTTAAATTCACTAGTGCAGTGCGTGCCTAAGGACAGACCAGCAGAGGATTTGGGAATGCTCCATCTATTGTCCGGCCCGTGGGTGGCGCTGGAGAAGGGGCAGGTTCATGATAATGAGTCCTTTAAGCGCTTTTTCCATACTTTTGTGAACTACGCAGAACTGCCAGGAGCGGAAAATCGTTTTTATTCTCCGCTGGATCTGGAGGATTATTTCAAAGCCTATGAAAAAGGGTTGATCGGTGTAGGGGAAGTATATCGGGAACTGCTGGCCGGTAGTGAAAGCAGAAGACATATGAGTACCTTAACCAATGCCCGCAATACATGGATTTCTAGCAACCCGGAATTTTTGGAGATACGCCGTACGGTTATTGATCGACTGTTAGAGGTTGAATTGGTTCGAGGCGATTTGCCTACCGAGGCTACGCCAAAGGTTATGGGCTTGAACCGAATTGAAGGCATGGATTATTTTATCCGTATTCTGGAGGGTCTCGACAAGGAAACATTCGTGCGTGGTTATGTGTACGGTTACGGTGATCGTATTACCAAAAAGGAATCGTTCAGTCACTTGCTCAAGGCATGTTATCCGAGTGAGGGCGAGGATGCCACGTTGCTCAAGGAAAAGTTAAAGGACACTAAAATTACAGATAAACGTCTGCTGGAGGCGGCAATGTATGCCCCGCAGTGGATTGAGATTGTAGCGGGTTATCTCGGATGGGAAGGACTTCGCAGTGCGGCATGGTATTTCCATGCACATATCAATGAAGGTTTTTCGGCCGAGAAGGAAACGATTGTAGCTCATTACTCGCCGATTGCTCCGCAAGATTTTAATGATGGTGCCTTCGATATTCACTGGTTTCATGAGGCTTACGAGACGTTGGGCGAGGAACGTTTTGATCTGCTGTACGATTGTGCCAAGTATATTTCGGCTGGAGCCAATCATCGTCGATCCCAGTTGTTTGCGGATGCGACGCTGGGTAAGCTCAAACGGAGTGAAATGGAAAAATCAGTGGAAGACAAGCGAAACAAAGACCATTTGCTGACCTACAGTTTGATTCCACTTGCTCAGCCACCTGAACCAGATGTACGCGAACGTTATGATTTTATCCAAAGGTTTCTGGAACAAAGCAAAAAATTTGGGGCACAGCGTAAGGCTAGTGAGGCACTCGTTTCACGAATTGCACTCGGGAATTTGGCACGTAACGCAGGTTATGATGACGTAACCCGTCTTGTCTGGGACATGGAGGCTCGCAAGCTGGATGATCTCCGGTCTTATTTCGAGCCACATGCTTTGGACGAGGCTACAACGGTGCAGCTCGTCATTGATGATGAAGGAGCGGCAGATATTGAAATTGTAAGCAAAGGCAAGACGCTGAAATCCATTCCGGCTCGTTTCAAGAAGGATGAGTATATTACGGCATTGAAGGAGCTTAAAGGAGATCTGGTGGATCAGTATCGCAGAGCTCGGAAGGAATTGGAGCGCTCTATGGAGTCTGGCACGACCTTTATGGTGAAGGAATTGAGAGGATTGCTGGGTAATCCTGTGCTTGCTCCGTTGGTGCGGACACTGGTTTTCAAGGCTGGCGAGCACCTCGGATATTTTAATGGGGATACGTTGGTGTTGACTGATCCTTCTGCTGAACAGCATTCTATAGGAGAAGAGGATAAGCTGATTATCGCTCACCCCCTTCACTTGTTCGAAAGTGGCCGTTGGAGCGACTTCCAGAAGGACTTATTCGACCGTCAGATACGCCAGCCATTTAAGCAGGTGTTCCGTGAGCTGTACCTGCTGAATGCTGATGAACGTGCCAACGCGACCGTTTCCCGTCGATATGCGGGACACCAGGTACAGCCGAATAAGACGGTATCCCTATTGAAAGGTCGCCAATGGACGGTCAGCTATGAGGATGGGCTCCAGAAGGTGTACTATGCTGAGAATCTGATTGCCAACCTGTATGCCATGGCGGACTGGTTCTCACCAGCAGATACCGAGGCTCCTACGCTGGAGACCGTGCAGTTCTTTGATCGGACAACGTATAAGAGCGTACCGTTGGACGAAGTTCCTCCTGTTCTGTTCTCCGAAGTTATGCGGGACGTGGATCTGGTTGTCAGTGTTGCCCATGTAGGCGGCGTTGATCCAGAGGCCAGTCTGACGACGATTGAAATGCGTAGGGTCATTGTGCAGGAATCACTTCGCCTGCTGAAAATTAGCAATGTACGCGTGGATGGGAATTATGCACGTGTAGATGGGACTCTTGGCGAATATGCTGTGCATTTGGGAAGCGGGGGTGTCTATAAGCAAGCGAAGGGAGCGCTGCATATTATTCCGGTGCATTCGCAGCATCGTGGACGCATCTTCCTGCCGTTTCTGGACGAAGACCCAAGAACAGCCGAGATTTTATCCAAAATAGTGTTGTTGGCCGAGGATCAGAAGATCAAGGACCCGCAAATTCTTACACAGCTTCAAGCGTAGAATAGAATTCTGATGTATATAGATTTATAATGAACTCAACGTTCGCATCTAGACAATGGTTTCAAATCCTCGACTGTGTAGGTGGAAACTTAGTTTAGTTGCGGAGGTTGAGTTATTTAATATTGAGCGTTTATCAAGCACGAATAAGGAGATATGGGTAATATTTTAGGTTCTGTGGTTTGATGGAAATCTAACAGTATAACAATTGACGATCATAGGAGAACATAACGATGTTTAAAAGTATCTTTCTAAAAGAGTACTCAACTGAGTATCAATCACAAGTTGTCGATTTAATTTTACATATTCAAAAAGATGAATATAATATCGCCATAACCAAAGAGGATCAGCCAGATTTGCTTGATATTGAAAACTTTTATCAGCGTGGTAACGGCAACTTCTGGGTGGCTCTTCGTGAAGGAACCGTAGTGGGGACTGTAGCTTTGTTAGATATTGGGGACCGTAAGGCAGCACTCAGAAAGATGTTTGTAAAACAAAATTATAGAGGTAAAACATTCAATGTTTCGAATCAATTATTGCATCATGCCATAGGATGGGCTAAGGAAAGGTCTATTGAAGAAATCTATCTTGGAACAACACCACAATTCGTAGCAGCTCATCGATTTTATGAGAAGAATGGATTTGTTAGTGTAGATCCAGGAGAATTGCCGATTAGTTTTCCAGTCATGAAAGTGGATAAAAAGTTTTACAGATACATTATTCAATAAAATGATCCTGAACCAAAACAATGCTGAGGGAAATTCCAGTTCAAAATGTGTGACTTAGTGGCCGCCGTGTCGTCTTGCTGCCAAGCCGCAATATAAACTATCGCTGAGCAGGAATTTCTTTTGTTTAGGACAGGCGTTTGCTAGAATAAAAGGGTATGTTGTAAGTCAACGTTAACCAAATTGCTGGGAGGGACACAAGTATGAGCAAAAAGATTAAATGGGGAATTGTCGGCACAGGCTGGATCTCAGATCAATTTGTGGCGGATTTGGCGCATGTTACGAATGGAGAAGGGTATGCCGTTGGATCACGTACTATTGAAAGCGCTACCGAATTTGCAGCTAAGCATCAAATATCACGAGCTTACGGGAGCTATGAGGAATTAGCACAAGATCCCGAGGTAGATGCTATTTACGTAGGGACTCCTCATCCTTTTCATAAAGAAAATGTTCTGACGGCTCTTCGGGCGGGCAAAGCGGTCTTGTGTGAGAAACCCTTCACCGTCAATAGTAAAGAATTGGAGGAACTAATCGGCTTTGCACGTGAGCGTAAGCTATTCCTGATGGAAGCAATGTGGACACGTTTTTTGCCTCCGATTCGCCAAGTGCAGGAGTGGATACATGCGGGACACATTGGCGAGGTAAAGCTGGTTAAGGCAGAATTTGGTTTTCGGGTAGATTGGAACCCGGAGGGCCGGCTTTTGAACCTTGAGCTGGGCGGAGGTGCTCTGTTAGATGCAGGGATTTATCCGGTTTCTTTTGCTTCAATGGTCTTCGGTCCTGAACCTGAGCATGTATGGAGCACTGCTCATATCGGGGAGACAGGCGTTGACGAGACATTTTCGATCTTGCTGGATTATGGGCAAGGACGCACGGCTATGCTTAACGGGGCAGTCCGTCTCGGATTGACGAATGAGGCATACATCCATGGAACCAAGGGCTATATTCACATTCCGTCATTCCTAAACAGCACATCGGCTACTTTAGTTGTGGACGGTGAAGAGGCACAACACTTTCAGGATGACCGATCCTCTACAGGCTATGCCTTTGAAGCAGAAGAAGTCGGGCGTTGCTTGAACGAAGATTTGCTCGAAAGTTCTACTATTTCTTTAGATGAATCATTAGGAATTATGAAACTGATGGATCAGATTCGTTCACAGTGGGGACTTCGGTATCCGTTTGAATAATCATATTCATTCCAGGGACCTTTCAGGTTCTCTGGAATTTTTTTGTTTGTGAGCGTTATTTTTGTATACATAAGTCTTTCCAATTCCCAAATAGCGACTTTGGTCGCACGCTAGGTAACGCCATATGAGTAAGTCAAGAGTGGGACATATGAATCATTTTTTGTGATTTAAATTAGTTAAAAAACCGTCATTAAAAAGTTACAAAAGTGTAATTTATTCATCGGTTAACTGAATTGTGAACGCTCTCTTTTTATGAAAAAGAATGAAGGTCCTAGTATTGAATTTCCAAAAACTTTCAATGAAATTTCCGAAAATGTGCGGTAGGGTGGTAAACGTGTCACTTGAGCCAATGCGGCTTTTGCTGACTTGCTTGCTTATCCCGTGGCTCTGGATTCTTGTCGGAGCTCGCAGGATCGAGAGCCTTTGCAAGCCTGTGAGCGTTGAATAGGCATTCACCTCATGACCTAACATCAAGGAGGAATTACAAACGTGAAAGTGAAATCAACATGGTTGTTCCGTATGGTGATGATGACAGTGATCGCGGCTGTCGTGATCGGACCTATGAATATTGCAGGAGCGGCAGGAAGCCGGACAGATCGGCCTTGGATGAACACGAGCCTGTCGGCTGAGAAACGGACAGCGCTGCTGCTACAGGAAATGACGCTGGAAGAAAAAATAGATTTGGTGACTGGCAAGGTCAACAATTACTATGGATTCTATAATAATTCGATGGAGCGGTTGGGCATTCCGGCGCTGACGATGGCAGATGGACCTGCAGGTGTACGTATCGCTAATCCGGATGTGCAGGACAAGCAATCGACTGCGTTGCCTGCTCCAATTGCGCTGGCTGCAACGTGGGATATCCAAGCTGCCAAACAGTATGGGGATTTGCTCGGAGACGAGGCTTTTAATACAACTCATAATGTGGTGCTTGGACCCGGGATGGATATTGCCCGAATTCCATGGGGATCGCGAAACTTTGAATCTATGGGCGAGGACCCGCTGCTGCAATCTCAAATGGCGACCGCTTATGTCAAAGGTATACAAAGTCATCCTGTTCTGGCGACTGCCAAACATTACCTTATGAATAATCAGGAGACAGAGCGTTTCACAACAAATGTCAAAGTCAGTGACCGTGCGCTGCATGAAATTTACATACGTCCGTTTCAGGAGGCTATTGCCAAGGCAGACTTGGGCGGAGCTATGTGCTCCTTTAACAAGGTCAATGGCGAATCGGCATGTGAGAACAAGACCATCATGACAGATCTCTTGAAAAAGGAAATGCAATTCAAGGGCTTCGTGATGAGTGATTACGGCGCGAACCTGAGTACAGTCGAATCGGCAAATAGTGGCTTGGATCTGGAAACACCGGGGACTCCTTATGGAAAATGGGGAGATCAGCTGCTGGCTGCTGTCAAGAATGGTAAGGTAAGTGAAAAAACGATTGATGATAAGGCTGGGCGCATTCTGGTGCAAATGTTCAGCAAAGGTTTATTTGATCACCCGGCTCAAAATAACCAAATTGATGCCCATGACCATGGCAAGACAGCCCGTCAATTGGCTGAGGAAAGTATGGTACTGCTTCAAAATAAAAACAATGCATTGCCATTGTCTAAAGATAAACTCAAGTCTATTGCTGTGATTGGCCCCGATGCAGATAACGGCACTGTGGCAGGCGGAGGCAGTTCGCTGGTGAATCCGACGTATACCGTGAGTCCGTTAGAGGGCATCCGCAATCGTGTCGGCAAAGGAGTTACCGTCCAATATGCACCGGGCACAGACCCGATCTCTGCAGGAGACATTATGCCAGGGCCATCTGCTGTTCCGTCTTCACTGTTGACTACATCTGATGAGAAAGAGGATATCAGTGTTGGATATGCGACTTATGGAGATGGCGAACAGGGACTTCGAGGCGAATACTGGAAGAATAACAAGATGGAAGGCAATCCGATTCTTGTACGCAATGATGACCAAGTCAATATGAACCTTGGATTTTATAATTATCAGGGCTTCAATGCGAAGTCCCCTAAAGTTCCAAATACACCAACGACACTGAACGGCTTGATATCTGCACGCTGGACAGGGGCAATTGCAGCTCCCAAGGATGGTGACTATGCATTGTCATTAACCAGTTTGGGATCAAGCAAGCTGTATCTCGACGATAAGCTTTTCGTGGACAATCAAGGTGAAAAGCTGGGCACTACGAAGAAAAACATCTCCCTTAAAGCGGGTGAAAAGCACAAGATACGTATTGAATACCGCGCTGATTATCCGACCAATGGTCGGGATTCCGGTGGTATGGTTCGTCTGGGCTGGGAACCTCCGGCAGATACGTCAGATAAGCTGATTGACAACGCTGTGAAATTGGCGAAAAAATCGGATGTTGCGATTGTTGTTACGCGCACGTATGAGAGTGAGGGATATGTTGAGCGTTCCGATATGGAGCTCCCGAATAATCAGGATCGGCTGATCCGTGCGGTTGCGGCTGTAAATCCGAAAACCATTGTCGTACAAATGAGCGGCAGAGCCGTGCAAATGGATACATGGCAGGACAAAGTCCCTTCCATCGTACAAGCATGGTTTGCTGGACAAGAGCAAGGGAATGCTATAGCGCGCGTCTTATTTGGAGATGTAAATCCTTCGGGCAAGTTGCCGGTAACCTTCCCGGTTAACGAGCAGTCTACACCTGTATCCTCACCAGAGAAGTTTCCGGGTGTGAACGGTATAGGTGACTATTCAGATGGTATTTTTGTAGGCTATCGTGGGTATGAGAAATCGGGTATTCAACCGGCGTTCTCCTTTGGACACGGTTTATCCTATACAACATTCGGATATAGCGATCTGAAAACCAAACAGCATGCGAGTGGAAAAGAATCCGATCGCATGAGTTCCGTCGAAGTTTCGCTCAAATTGAAGAACACCGGCAAAACAGCCGGAGCTGAGGTTGTACAGGTGTACAGCGGTAAGCTTCCGACAAACGTAGAGACTCCATCCCGTCAACTGGCAGGCTGGTCCAAGGTAGAATTAAAGCCGGGTCAAGAGAAGAAGGTTCGCATTGAGCTCGACCCGAAAGCTTTCTCTTATTGGGATGAAAAGTCCAAAGCATGGGTTATGCCGGCGGGTGAAGTGCCCATGTATGTGGGTAGCTCCTCACAGGATTTACGACTGACAGGAAGTGTTACGATTCCGGCTACCTCTACAGCAAAGGCAAAAAAGTAAATCCCGTTACATTTGTTTTAAAATGGTTATATTCAAGAGAGCACGGGCACAAGCACCGGCTCTCTTTTTGCTATCGGTATGTAAACGTCTAACAGGTATGCAAAGGGAAACCCAAGTGAAAGCTGAAATAGTAGAGAGAGTGGGGACAGGCTAGTGATGGGGAGAGGAGGATATTAGATGAAGAAACTCCAAAAGCAACGACGTACTGACATCTGGCTGCTTATAGCTGTAGTAGCCATTTTGATCTGTGCGGTCCTGGCCAGTATGGCTATACGGAATGTTTCGGGGCCGAAAGCAGAAAATAATGTCAACATGTGGCTAACAACACCCGATCCGGCGAATCGTCTAACCCAACAAGCCCCGATCCGTTGGGATAAGAATGATAAGGATAGCAGTAAAGAAAAGGCTGCGAATGCGGATACACTGACGATTGAGATTAAGCCAGATATTCGTTACCAGACGATGGAAGGGTTTGGCGCAGCGGTGTCCGGTTCGTCCGCTTACCTGATGAATCATGGCATGTCTGCCAATCAGCGTGATCAGCTGCTAAATGATTTGTTTACAGCCAGTGGCATTCAACTCAGTTATATTCGCCATACCATTGGAGCATCGGATTATTCCGTAGATGAACAGGGGCAGCCTGGCAGCTATACCTATGACGATGTGGCAACAGGCAAGGACTATGAGCTGAATCATTTCTCCATCGCTAAGGATCGGGATGTAATCGACGTGCTGAAGCAAATCTTGAGAAGAAACCAGGATTTAAAGATTATGGGGACCCCGTGGACAGCTCCACCCTGGATGAAATATGGGGAGCAGATTTATAACGGCTGGTATTTGGACTATACCGATCCGCGCATCTACCAGGCTTATGCTAACTATTTTGTTCGTTACCTACAGGCTTATGCGAACGAAGGGATTCCGATTCAGGCGATTTCCATTCAAAATGAGCCAGAATTCACGACGTCCAAGTATCCCAGCATGAGTATGGGGGCAGCAGAACAGGCGAATTTTATTAAACAATATCTGGGCCCAACCCTAAATCGAAACCATTTATCTACTCAGATTATTGCCTTTGACCATAACTGGGATACAGGGAGTGAATATGCCAAGACCGTGTTAGGAGATGAACAAGCTCGAAACTATACGCATGGAACAGCCTTTCATTGCTACAAAGGAGAACCTACGGCGATGAAAGATGTGCATCATGCTTTTCCAGATAAGCCTGTATATATGACAGAATGTAGTGGGGGAGCGTGGAGTCCGGGCTTTGGAGATGATTTGAGCTGGGATATGTCCAAGCTGATCATTGGTGCACCCCGAAACTGGTCGCAAAATGTCCTCTTTTGGAATATCGCACTTGACCCGTCCGGGGGGCCGACCAATGGGGGGTGCACCAACTGTAGAGGTGTAGTGACCATCGACCCGTTAAGCGGTGCAGTTACGAAAAATGTGGAGTACTATGCGATTGGGCACGCCAGCAAATTTGTCCGTCCAGGTGCGGTACGTATTGATTCTACACATTATAGTGGAAGTATCGAAACGGTCGCCTACTGCAATCCGGACGGTACGCTTGTCCTGATTGCCGCCAATACAGGAGAGAACACAAAGACATTTAAGGTTCGGCAGGGAAATAAGGTTTTCAAATCTACCCTTCCATCCAAGTCCGCGGCTACCTTTCAATGGAATCCTACGGCTTTCTGACACGGTCTGTACATCAACGTTTTATAGAAGTTTTAGAGCGCTTAGCCCATCTGGCTGAGCGCTCTTTTTTCATTTGCTACAAAATCCAGACTGCGAAAAAAATAAAATTTTAATATTGTTCAGAATTGGTTCAGAGGCGGATGATAAGATCTTTTCACTAATAACAAGAATGAACCGTTTACGGGGGAGAGTCTGATGAATCAAGAAACAAATAAAGAATGGCAAAAAGTGCTGATGGTGACGTTGCTGGCAGGTATGGCATGGGGGCCCCAGCTTGTTCATGCGGAAACGAAAGGGGAGACGTCTGCGATTGTGACTAAAACCAGTACAGTCTCTTTTACAGATCAATCCACTATGTCATCCCAGGCATTACAGGCGGTGCAGGAGGCTGTGAAGCAAGGACTAATCACGGGTTATCCAGATGGTTCCTTCCGCCCAGATCAACCGTTAACGCGCAAGGAAATGGCAGCTTTGCTGGCTAATGCACTTAAGCTTGACGCTACGGAGCAAGCAGTAACTTTTAAGGATACGCAGGGGAGTTGGGCCGCTTCTTATATAGAAGCTGTGCGTGCGGCAGGTCTAATGACCGGAGATGAATCAGGTGCTTTCCGCCCGAATGCTGCGGTGAGCCGTGAGGAATTGGCAGCAATTCTGGTGAGAGCGATTGGAGGAACCCATGTTCAAGGCGGAGATGTTCAAGACATTTCTGATGGGGATCAGGTGAGTTCATGGGCCAAAAACAACGTAGAAGCAGCTCTCAAACTGGGGTTAATGGATACGCCGGATAATCGGTTTGACTCTAAAGTACAGGTAAAACGTCAAGATATCGCAGCCTTTCTGGTGAATGTGTTCCAATCGGGTGAACGGACGGGAATCCTTTCTCGTATCGACGGGGATATCGCTTATATGGATGGAAAGCCCTATTTGATCGGCCAGCAATTGAAGCAACTGTTCGGAGCGGACAATGTGCCGGCGCTTCAAGGGGCTACCCTGACCTATCAGGCATCGAACCGAAACGTAGCTGATCTGTCGGCGCTTCAAATTGTGCAAAGTGGTACGGCCCAACATCCGGTGACTTTATATAGCAAAGGGTCAGAATTTAAAGGCAAGTTAGCTATTGCAGCGGATTTTGTGCGAATTCAAGGAGCTACGTTACCTCAGGTAACCTTGATGCAGGGCGCCAAAAATGTAGAGATTCATGCAGACGTAAACGAAATGATCGTAGATACGCATGAGCCTATTCAGATCCAGGGAAGTGGTGTATGGCAGCAGCTTAAACTGAATTTTGCCGATACACAGGTACGTCTTGCCAATGGGATACAGACTGTACAGACCCGTCTTGCGGAGCGGGGAACAGAGACTCAAATTATACGTGATACCACGTTGGATGCATCTTCGGATACATCCTCAACAAGCACTAAAAAAAGTTCATCCGGTGGTGGCGGTGGCAGTTCTACAACGAATCCAACGCCAACACCAATACCAACACCTAATCATGTACCTGTCTCAGCTATAGTTCCTTCCGATCAATATGCCATTATGGGTTCCGGAGATACGCTGGTGGATTTGAAAAATGTGTTTTACGATGCCGATCAGGATGAGTTGTCGTATCATGCGGTCACTTCGGATGTATATGTAGCAGAAGCAGAAGTGGCAAATAAACAGCTTACTTTAAAACCTAAATCAGTAGGAAGCACACAGGTATTTGTTACGGCAGAGGATGGAAAGGGCGGCAAAGCGAGCGTGTTTTTCAACTATACAGTGACCAGCTCTACTTATGAGGAGGACATTAATCACAGTCCTGTCGCGAGCAACAGCCTAAATGACATTCCTTTGCTCTTAAATGAAGGTGGCAAGCAGATTAGTCTGTCTGACTTGTTTAATGACGAGGATGGCGATGCACTGACCTACACGGTGGAATCGGCTTCGCCAGAGGTGGCCACAGGAGAAGTTACAGGCGATCAGCTTATACTTACGCCGCTTCAAGCCGGCACTAGTCTAATGACGATAACAGCCCATGACGGCAAGGGAGGCACAGCCTCGCTTCAGTTTGCTGCTATGGTGAATGCGCCTTTGCCTGATCCGCAGCCTGAGAATCACATACCTGTGGCTTTGCCTCATTTACCTATCGTAGTTACTAATGTGTTACAGGACAAGCTGATGCTGTATCCAGGTTCGTTATTTATGGACCAGGATGGCGACACCTTGACGTATACCCTCACTTCCTCCAATCCCCAAGTAGGCAGTGTGGTGGAGAATGGAGAAGATTCATTTGTAGCACTGCATAACGCTGGTATTACGATGATTGAGATTTCGGCGAATGATGGCCGTGGGGGCGTTTCTTTCACTTCATTTATGCTCCAAGTTGAAGCTCCTCAACCCGTAAATCATCGTCCGGTAGTGACCCGTGTGCCTGAACCTCAATATTTGGACCCGGGAGATGGTCAGCAAATATTGCAGCTGAATGATATGTTCTCTGATGAGGATGGCGACATGTTGACCTATACTGTGGTGTCTTCTGATCCATTGGTGGCAGGGGGGCAGGTAGAAGGGAATACACTTTTCATACAACCGTTGCGTAATGGTGTGACGTTCCTTACGATGACAGCAAATGATAATCGTGGTGAAACGACATCTTTTACGATTCCAGTGATTGTTGAGAAAAGAGATTTGTTCATTTCCGAAGTCGTGTGGCAAGGCGAACCGGATTATCTGGACCAGGCGATTGAATTGTACAATCCGACCAACAGACCGTTGGAGAAAAATAAAATCTGGATTGAGCGATCCGACCAACCAGACCCGATTATCATAAATGCCAATGACGGAGATGTCATTATGCCTGGGCAAACCTTTGTAATTGCGAATGATTTGAGTTCGTTCGGATCGGAAGATTGGTATTATACCTTCCTGCAGTTACAACATAACAATTCGGAACCCGTTACGCTTAAGCTGTACTACAACAACGTGCTCATTGATATGGCAGTTATTGGTCAAGGGCAGGCCTTGGGACGGAACAGTGGTACGGTCATTGGTAATACAGATCCATATCAAGCTGGCGAATGGAATGTTGAGGGGACGAACTCCCCTGTTAATTTAGGTGACTTTATCGGTAGGGAGAGAATGACACCATGAAAAATAAGAAGTTAACCGCTCAGCTGGCAGCTGCATTGCTACTGCTGAGCCCCTCGCTTCCTGCCGGAGCAGAGCAAGCTACCGTGATAGATGCGGCTTCCGTAGCCAATGGGCCGACAGGGAACAATACTGCCACCTGGACGGACGTACAGCAGCTTACAACACAGCAATTGGAACAACTGCAAAAAGCCCGTGAACTCGGGATTATCCAAGGCGACCCCGCCGGAACGCTCCGACCTGGGCAGAAGCTCACACGTCAGGAGCTAGCCGCACTGCTGGTCAAAGCGTTGCAGCTTCCGACGGGCAACCTGGACGGCGCTGCCTCCTTCACGGACGTGCCCGCCGATAGTTGGGGGCGCCCGGCTATAGAGGCAGCCCGTAAGGCCGGGCTGATGCAGGGCGACGCCAACGGACGCTTCCGTCCGAATGACCTGATCAGCGCCCAGGAACTGGTCGCGCTGTTGGTCAGGTCCGCTGGGACGGGGACGTCTGCGGGCACGCCCGCTAGCACAACCGACTCGCCGTCGGCACAGACGCTGCCGACGGCGTGGAAGGACGCCAGCCCGTGGGCGGCCCCGATGATTCGGGCGGCGCTGAATAACGGGCTGATGAGTGAATTTGGCGGAAATCTACACGCCAAAGACTCGGTAAGCCGCGTAGATGCGGCCAGCCTACTCGTATCTGCTTTGTTTCCACAGGAGCGTGCTTCGCAGCTCGAGGAAATGGACGGCAAGCAGATACGGATCAATGGCATCGCGTATGACGTGGCAGAGCCGCTGCGCGGCATTTTTCACGCGGATAATCAGACCGCGCTGCGCAACGCGGGCATTCGTTTCCATGCCACAGGCCGGACGGTGGACAAGGTGACTTGGTTGGAGCTTCGCAGCAGCGGGACTTCGGCTCGTGACGGCGAAGCGGAGTTCAGTGGCAACATTGTGCTGAACGGACACGGCTCCACGCTAAACGGAGATTTGGTGATCGCTGGTGATTTTACATCCGTACTGCACTTGAATGTGGAACAGCAGTTAACGGTGGATGCCCGGGTACAGCAGGATTTTTATGCACAGGATGTACAGGTGCAGGGACAGACCCATATTAATGGCGGAGATAACAATACAGTTGTATTTGATAGCTCAACGTTGACGCAAATGGATGTCACAAAGCCAGAAGTTCACGTTGTACTTAGTGGTACCGCAAGCGCGACGATCATGAACGTCCAATCCAGCGCAAGCATTGAGGTTAGCGCGAATGCTTCCTTGCCGCAGCTGAATGTTAATGAAGGGGCGAACAAAGTCAATCTTCAGGGAACGGTTCAGACCGTTCAGGTAAATGGCAGCCAGTCCGTCGAGATGACAGGTAATAGTACAATCCAACAGCTGACTGTCACAGGGACGGGTGCCTTGGAATTGAAAACGACAGGCAGTATTGAAAATATTCAAGTCAGCAACCCGGCAGCTAAGGTAAATGTGAGTGGAAATGTACAGGTTTCTGCGGTCACACTGGGTACCGGAGTAGCTTCCAACGCTGTTACGGGTCTAGCTGCGGCAAGTGTAACAGGTACGTCCTCATCTTCTGGAAGCTCATCTGGTTCATCCAGCAGCGCTAACCGTTCACCGGAAGTCGTGAATGCTTCAGTAGAGCGTGTAGTCACAGAAGGCGCTGGTGAACAGTTGTACGATTTACGCCAATTCTTTACCGATCCTGATGGGGATACCTTAACCTTTTCGGCAGCTTCTCTTCAATCCGGCATCGTACGGGCGTCCGTATCGGGCAATACATTAAAGCTTACGCCAGTCAGTGTCGGAAAAGCATCCATCAGTGTATCGGCTAATGATGGACGGGGAAAAAGGGTGTCGTCTACCTTCAAAATCACCGTGAATGGCCAGCCAGTATCTGCAGGTATACCAGATCAGGCGCTTACTGTGGGACAATCGGACTCGGTACTGCATTTGAATGATTATGTTCAGGACCCGGAAAATGCAAGCTTAACGTATCAGGTTACAGTTGATGATCCTGCTGTAGCGTCGGTGGTGCTTGCGGAGGATGAATTGCGTCTGAGTCCGCTTCGAGCGGGCAGTACGAGCGTTCATGTCACTGCCAATGACGGACAGCAAGGAGAGGATGGCAGCACAGGCCAAAAGCAGATTGATTTCAAGCTAACGGTTCAGGGCGCTCCTAACCATGCTCCACATGGACAAGCCCCTCAGCCGTTAACCGTCACATTGGGCCAGCCGGATATGACACTGGATCTTTCAACAATATTTACGGATGCAGATGGCGACCCACTGGTGTTCACAGCGATCAGTTCGGATGCTTCCATCGTGCAGACTACCATAATGAGAGCTCAGCTTTCTTTGCAGTCGCTGCAAGCGGGGAGTGTAAGTATTACCTTGACGGCAGATGACAGCAAGGGTGGAACAGATACAGTTACCTTGATTGTAACGGTTTTGCCCATACCTAACAGTAGCCCGGTAGTAACCCGTGCACCAGACGCTGTACATCTGATTTTAGGCAAGGCTGACGGAACTGTGGATCTGTCCACCATCTTTGCTGACCCGGACCATGACCCGATTCGTTATGAGATCAGTGCGTCTGATCCAGCCGTGGCAGATGCTACAGTTCAAAATGATCAGCTTGTTATTCATGGGTTGACTAGCGGCAATACCGTGATTACCATCACGGCTAAAGACGATAGAGGCGGAGAGATTAGCGCAGACCTACAGGTTCATCTATTGGAAAATGCGGTTATTACAGCGATCCCTGAGCAGTTGCTTCAATTGGGAGATGCTGCATCAGAACTGGATCTCTCACCGTTCTTATTGAACTGGGATCTAGCATCCCTGTCAGTGACAGCAGACACGTATGATCCAGGAATTGCTACGGCCCATATGAATGGTCAGAAACTACAGTTAAACCCAGTAAGTGTAGGGACCACGAGTGTAACACTCAGTGTGTATGATCAGTACGGACGTGCAGAGGGAGCGACGTTCCCGGTTACCGTCAGCATGCCTCAGCTAAATCAAGCTCCTCAAGTCGTAGCGGCTATAAACGAGCAGGTATTGACTCCCGGAGTTACACAGCAAAGAGATTATGATTTGCAACAGCTGTTCAGCGATGAGGATGGAGATGTGCTTCAGTTTACGGTCAGCTCCAGTGATCCGACATTGGTGAGTGCATCAATTAATGGCAGTATCTTAACGGTGGCTTCTGGAACAGGTAGCGGTCTTGCCGCTGTTACCATTACAGCCACGGATGGTCGGGGAGGTTCTGTGCAATACACGTTGAATACACGCAATGCCGAACTGGTTTCCGGCGGGATCACTCCGATAGGGGTTAAATACGGCTTGCCGCACAGAACCGTGGATCTGTCCAGTTATTTCCCAGGACAATCTAAATTCCTGGTATATAGAGGAACGCCATCATCGACATTCATCGGTCCTGTAGAACTCATGGGCACCTCCATTCCCCTTTCCCCCGAACCTTTACTGGTATGGGTGGTAGGAGCGGATGGAAGAGCTGTCGTATTTCAGGTCCAACAGGAACCACAGCAAGCGCCTGCTGTATATTTCTCGCAATATGTGGATGGCGGGGATGGAAGAATTGTTTTGCAATTGTATTATAACGGGAATGGAGATCCTTCCCATCGGGCAGACGGTTACTCACTGGAGTTTCATCAATGGATGAAGAAAACAAACCAAATGAAAGTTACCACTCTACCGATTAATCCGGTTTATCCTGCCATGCCCTATATAATCATCGACACTATTTTCTATGATTTCATGGATATTACGAATGCTTGGTATTTCAATGATGAGGGCGATTTCTACAACCCGAACGAATTTAACACTGTTGCATACGTTTTAAAATACCAAGGACAAGTGGTGGATGTATTAGGAAATCCAAATTCACATGAACAGTTTACTCCACAAGGAGGAACGTTCGTCCGCAAGTCAGGAATATCCTATGGATCGTCTGCCTATAATCAGCCAGATGAGTGGAATGCGTTCCCGAAAGGGACCTTTCAATTTGTCGGCATTCATACACCATAAACGGTATGTTTGTCTGCGATCGCCTGTTTTTTTTGAAGACAGGTCATGAATTCTTAAAAAGGTGTAACCCATCAACTATGGAGGGTTACACCTTTTTATGTACAAAGAGGTAATGATAAAAGAGATCATTTATAGCAGTGAGTGCAGTCACATAGACATATACAAAAACATGACTATAATGTACATATAGTTTAAATTTAGTCTTTTTGGGGCTGACGGTTCCACACACTTTACTCACAAAGGAGAGGGTTCATCTCATGAGCATACATTTGGAATTGGATTCCTTATCCGTTGAAAGGCTAGAAATGGCCCTTTCAGGACGACCGGGAATGTTCAAGCTGTTTTATGACACCGAGGATTGTGGATGCAATGGCGTACTCGTCATTTTGGTTGTCACCGCGCCCAATGCAACTGATAAAGCAGTACAGTCTGAGCCTTATTCTTTTTGGGTAGATCAGCAGCAGGAACAGCAGTTCGATAGCAGAATGCGGCTTGAGGCAGACCCTAGTTACCCGTCGTTCAAGCTAAGTAGTGATGCCGGTATATTTAGTAGCAATGTTAGAATTCAAGATCGGCGCGCGAACTCGTCCGAGGAGTGATGTGCGGAGGTAATAGGAATTCATTAAGCACCAAAAAAGCAATTCTGATTTACACCAAGTTTCCAAAAGACGAACCTTGTTTAGCCTATATGGCAGAGGTTCGTTTTTTTTGTGTTATATTCCATTCGTTCCTCCAAAAAATGAAGTGTTTAGTGGCCTGCTCTGAAGTGGTACAATAACCTTTATGATAATCGGAGAAGGACGTTGAGAAGATGAAAAACTTGCTCGTTTCGGGCTATCGTGCCCATGAGCTGAATATTTTCAGTCAGAAGCACGAAGGCATTCCATATATTAAAAAGGCGATTGCAGGCAGGCTTATTCCCCTGATTGAAGAAGGGCTGGAATGGGTGATTACCCCAGGCCAATATGGGGTGGACTTGTGGGCCTGTGAGGTCGTTACTGCACTAAAACAGCAATATCCCCACCTCAAATGCTCTATTATGATGGCTTATCAAAATATGGACGAAAAATGGAAGGAGGACAAAAAGGAATATTTTCAGCAGATTTGTGCCGAAGTTGACTATGTAGGAGTAGTCAGCCGCCAGCCTTATCAGGGGATATGGCAACTTAGGGCACGGGATGAACTTCTTTTCCGCAAAACAGACGGTTTATTGCTTGTTTACGATGAGGATGCCGGAGAGGGCAGCCCGCGTTTTATGAAGGAACTGGCATTGAAAAAACAACAGGCAGAGGGCTATCAGTATATCAGCATCAGCTCGGAGGATATCCAGAGCATCGCGGATGAAGAACGATTATTCATGGACCTCTGATTTTTAAAGCATTAGCCCGGATTTTTGAACAAAAAGGACGTATTCGTCCCTTTACATTGATGTAAGCGCTATCATAGAATTTAAACAACAATAACTTATCAGTCACATAAAATAAATTTATTGAAAATACAAACTATGAAAGGAGCTAATGATTCAGATGAACAAAAGGTTTCGGTATACTGCGTTACTCTGTCTCGGTGTCATGTTGTGTGGAGTGGTCACCCCGATGGATAGCCAGGTCTCTGCTGCCTCTACGAGACAAATGGAAAAGCTGAACCGGGGAGCCGTCGCTGTTAAGGTGCCTGAGGGTGTACTGGTGAGCTGGCGCTTGCTGGGCACAGAAGCGGATTCGGTCGGCTTTAATTTGTACAGAGGGACAAGCAAGGTGAATGATGCGCCGATACCATCGAGAACCAACTTTTTGGACAAGGCAGGTTCGACCTCATCTTCGTATACCGTTCGTGCCGTGGTCAATGGAGCAGAGCAGGCCGCTTCTCCTGCGGTGAAGGTATGGAACAACAACTATCTGGATGTTCCGATCCAGCAGCCCGCGGGAGGCACAACTCCGGATAATGTGAGCTACACGTACCATGCCAATGATGCCAGCGTAGGGGATCTCGATGGGGATGGCGAGTATGAGATTGTGTTAAAATGGGACCCTTCCAATGCCAAGGATAATTCGCAATCCGGTTATACGGGAAATGTATTTTTGGATGGCTACGAACTGGATGGAACGCGCAAATGGCGGATCGACCTGGGACGGAACATACGGGCTGGAGCCCACTATACGCAATTTCTCGTCTATGATTTTGACGGAGACGGCAAAGCAGAGATCGTATGTAAAACAGCAGACGGCACGGTAGATGGTACAGGTGTAAAGATCGGGGACGCTTCGGCTGATCATCGAAACACGAGTGGATATATTTTGAAAGGTCCCGAGTTTCTCACTGTGTTCTCAGGTGATACAGGCAAGGCTCTTAGTACGATTGACTATGTGCCACCACGCGGAACGGTATCGAGCTGGGGAGATAATTATGGTAACCGTGTAGATCGTTTTCTCGCCGGGGTTGCTTATCTGGATGGCGTGAGACCCAGCATAGTGATGGCACGTGGGTATTACACTCGCACCGTTCTGGTCGCATATGATTGGCGGAATGGTAACCTGAGCCGACGCTGGACCTTTGACAGCAACAGCTCCACCAATGCCGGAACGGCTGGACAGGGGAACCACAGCTTGAGTGTAGCGGATGTGGATGGAGATGATAAGGATGAGATTGTGTATGGCTCGCTGGTTGTAGACGATAACGGAGCGAAGCTGGTTAACACCGGGATGGGACATGGTGATGCACTTCATGTTGGCGATCTAGACCCCGACCGTTCGGGCTATGAAGTGTTCAAGGTGAACGAGGACAAAAATGCCACCTACGGAGCTGCCATGTACGATCCGCGTAATGGAAATATTTTATGGGGCGTAAATACAGGCAAGGATACCGGAAGAGGCATGTCAGCAGACATTGACCCGCGGACCAAAGGGAACGAGCAGTGGGCACCGGGTATTGGGTTGCGTTCAGCCAAGGGACAGCTCATCACCAACACGCTACCGTCTTCCATTAATTTTGGCATCTGGTGGGATGGGGATCTCCTCCGTGAACTGCTGGATCATACCTCATCAAGCGCTGGAAAGATAGACAAGTGGAACTACACGAACTCGACTACTTCCAACTTGCTTACGGCAACAGGAACGAGTTCCAATAACGGAACCAAAGGAACGCCGTCCTTGCAGGCCGATCTGTTCGGTGACTGGCGTGAGGAAGTCATTTGGCGTAAAAGTGATAATTCAGCGCTGCGTATCTACACAACACCATACGAGTCAGAACATCGATTTTACACGCTTATGCATGATCCAGTGTATCGCTTGAGTGTTGCCTGGCAAAACGTAGCTTATAATCAGCCGCCGCACACCGGGTTTTATCTGGGAGAAGGGATGTCCAAGCCCCAGCAGCCGAATATATATACTCCTTGATATGTCGTTAGACAGTGGTTTGAAAACAAATAGAATGAACAAAAACAGAGAGGGCTCCAAGCGAATTGGAGCTCTTTTTGTCATGAGAGCCCAAGAGATAACGTATGCTTTCCATAAAAATGGGAACATTAGTTCTTATCGGTGGAATATATGTATGAAAAAGGAGGCGGAATCTGTGAGTTCTTTAACGACTGAAGGTATGATCGAGCTCGTAACTAATGTCGGATTCCCTGCTGCATTAAGTCTGATTCTGTTAAAATACATCCTCGTCACTTTGAGCCGCAGATTAGAGGAGCTGGACCGATCTGTTAAGCAACTGTCGCTATCTTTGGAAGAGATGGAGGCAAAGCAAGTGAAACAGTCAGAGCAACCGTCCCCGGCAAATACGGACAAACTTCGTGCAGAATGAACAAAAAAAGGCAAATAGAAACAATTTAGCAACCCAATCGAGAAGCGAAATTCTTATAATAGAAATGTCTGCAGTTTATGCAGACATATGATTATGGAGGTGTATATAAGTATGAAATTAAATACGAAGCTATCCGCACTATGCATTGCGGCCACACTTATGAGCGTGGCACAGGCCGCCGCTGCCGCGCCCGCTGTGACCGCTCCAGCGGAAGCGACGCAACCGAGCGTTGCCAGTCCGGCCGCATCCGCCCCGGGTCAGGTGCCAGCACCAGCAGCGTCTGCACCGGCTACGACTCCAGCCCCGGCGCAAGCGCCGTCGGCTCCAGCAAGCTCGCCCCCGGCTGCAGCCGCAGGTTCTGCCAAAGCCGCTACACCAGTAGCTCCGTCTGCACCAGCACAGCGTCCATCTACATCGGTAGCACCCGCGGCTGCTCCGATCGTACCTTCGACTGTGAAGCCGTCTAAGCCGCAACAGCCGTCCACTTCAGCGCCAGCAGCAGCGGCTACCAACGTGAAACCGACGCAACTGGACAAGCTGAACCACGAGAGTGCGGTTCCGCTTGTGTTGGAGGCGCAGTCTCGTTATCAATATGCAATCAGTGGTGGCAGCCCGGTGGGTAAGTCGTTCCAGTTGAACGGTAAAAGCTACCGCTATCTGTCCGAGGACATCGGTACAAAGACCAAATTGATCAGCTATCTGACGCAGGCCTACACAAAGCAGGCGAGTGAGCAATTTGTCGGTAAATTTTTCGTCGAAGTTAATGGCAGATTAGCTCAGTTGAACGCAGATGGTGGCAATTTGTTAGAGTTCAACCGGGCTACGGCGAAAATGGTAACCATGACTCCGGTGAAGCGCAGCTACCTGCTGACCGTGCCTTATCCGGCAGAAACCAAGCAGGCGAATGAGAAAATCACCGTGAATTTTGAAAAGGTCGGCAGCTACTGGAAAATCAGCTCTGCGCCGCATGTCATTTTCTAAATTAAGATTTTGCAACAGGCTTCATATGGGGTAAAGTGATGTTAAGGCTTGTTTCGTAAGCCCCAATTCAATGCAGGGGAGTGCTGTGCAATGATGACACCCATCAAGGTAAAAGACGTTAAGGATATTGAAAAAATCAATCAAATCGTATCCAATTTTACGTATGACATCTGGATTCATGGCAAAAGCGGCATGGCAGATGCCAAATCCATTTTAGGCATGTACGTGCTGAAGCTGGATGAGCCGCTAACTCTGGTTGTACCTGACAATGTTAATCCCAAGAAGTTGTTCAAGGAGTTGGAGGAGTTTATCCATTTTCCTGCTCAAGAAGGATAAAAGGCAAGCAGGCACTTGTAAACACTGGATGATCTATTACTAAAATAACGCAAAGAAGCCGTGGAACCTAAGTCCCACGGCTTCTTTTTTTAGTGTTCTTCCTCGTCTAAAAACGGGAGATTCACCGAATAGTACATAACCCCCATAAGCAGCACGCCGCCAACCAGATTTCCGAGCGTGACCGGAACGAGATTATGGATCACACCAGCGACAGAAACCGTACCCGGATGATCCAGCACGAGCGCAATGGCGAAAGTACACATATTAGCCACACTATGTTCATATCCCGAAATGAAAAAGCAGAACACAAACAGCATCATGGCAAACATCTTTGCACCATTTTCCTTCATAAACATGGGAACAAAAAAGGCAAGACAGACCAGCCAATTACACAAAATAGCTCGGAAGAATAGCTGCATTGCAGGCGCTTCCATTTTATGCTCAACCACGCTCAGTAGAAAGCTGTTCACGCTGGAGGAGTCAAACAGCCCGGTCAAGTAAATAAGGAGTGCAAATACCCCCGCACCCAGCAAATTACCGCCATAGCTGGCAGCCCATAATCGAAGCACCTGTCCCCAGCGTAGCTTTTTACGGAGCGCAGCATAAGTGTAATAGAAGGTGTTACCTGTAAACAAATCCCCGCCGCCGTAAGCGATCAGAATGATAGCCGCTCCGAATGTGAGCGCCGCCATGGGATAAGTGAATGGAGAATGCTCCATGTAAAAAAAGTTGCCCGTCTTGAAGGCTACAATAACGCCGAACCCGATGAACATACTCGCCAGCATGGAACGTGCCAAATACCGGAGTAGGCTCTGCTTGTAAATTTTGTACTTCTTCATGGCTAGCTGTTCGACATTGCGTAAGCCTTCCGTCTCCATATTTAAGGACAACCTCCTATTTTCTCATATGTAAGTCTTTAAACAGACTTTATTTTTCCCGAAACATGTCCAGTCTATCAGCAATTCTGTTAGCTTAACAAACCAAGCTTTTGCAGTCCGTACAAAATACCGTCTTCATCTGCGCGTTTTGTGACCATTTTAGCTGCGGCTTTGGCTTCATCACAGCCGTTGCCCATCGCGACGCTGTTATGTATAGCTGTCAGCATCTCCACATCATTTAAGCCATCGCCAAAGGCGTATTGATTTTCAGCGGCAATGCCCAGTCTGGACGTAATTTCGCGAATACCCTTCGCTTTGGAGCCAGCATGAGGAACAACGTCCACAGAACTCGGATGCCAGCGCACAAAGTCAAACGCCTTGAATACCGTTTCATAGAAAGGCTCTTCTTCTGCTGTACACATCAACAGCGTCTGATAAATATCTCTTCCTTGGAAATAGAGCGGATCGTATCCAACTGAAATCTTGGCCTTAAGCGTTTGGACCGATTTCTCTACAAGCTCATCGTTAGGAATATTGGCCTTCATGTCCATATGATCCATATATACAAGGGCATGATTATGTGTGAGGGCCAGATCGGTCATCGTTTGCAAGGCTTCTCTGTTCAACGGATTGGTAGCGACCACTTCCCCGCGGAGCACGACATATTGCCCATTAAAGCTGACGTAGGAGTCAATTTCCAACTGCTCGCGGATATCTTTGAACATAAAAGGCGCACGTCCTGTTGCAATGGCCACCTCATGTCCCAGCTCTTTCAAAGCAAAGACGGCCTTTTCTGCCGTTAACGGCATTTTCTTGTCATCGTCCAGCAATGTACCGTCGATATCGAAAAAGATAATTTTTTTGTCTGACATGTCCCTACACCTGACTTTCAATAATGTATTTGTCGAAATGAACTCATATGGATTCATTATATCAAAGGAACTGCTTCTGAATACACAAATACGTATAAATCCTCATGAATGTCCGACCTCTATAGCTTACAATATGAAATAAGGCTTACTGTAAAATATAATTTCTATCTCCTATTTCATAGATGGGATGTGATCACCATGACAAAAATCCAAGTCACACCGGAGCAGCTGGACAGCGTGGCCTCCCAATTTGCCAATGCCCACGGCACACTGTATAACCAGTTAAATGGCCTGGATAGCACAATGAACTACCTTCACAACCAGTGGGATGGTATGGAGAGGAATCGTTTTTATAATGACTATCGAACGGCTAAATATACACTATCTTCTGTATTAAATAAGGTTCAATCCATTGAAATTGAGCTGAAAAGCATCGCTTCGAAATTTAGAAATGCGGATGGTGAAAGCACACGTGGCTTCTGGACAGCCCTAGCTGCGGCAATGAGCGCTAGCGCAGCGCTGGCAGGCAGTGGAGAGGCTGGAGATCATGGTGGTGAAATTGCCAAGCAGCCCAAAAACATAGACGAATGGGAGCAGGCAGACGCGGTTAAATATCATCAATATGAGGAACTACTGAAAAACGCCGAGGCCATCGGCGACAAGCAGGTTATGCAGAAAATTCACGACCAGATGAATGTCCTGCAGCTGCAATATGAGGACTCCGTTACCCGTACAGATTACAATACAGGAGAGACCTCCAAGATCACATCCGATTCCCTTGTCGCCGTCACTGAACTGACAGGTAAAGACGGAAGCAAAACGGATATATCTATAGATAAAAAAGGGAATGTTGTGAGTTATGAGCAAAATACGGATAAATACGATTACTGGGTCCAAAAGCATACCCAATCAGCCGGAGAGCATGCTCTAGGTAAAACGGCCCAGACCGTCACCGGATATGGAATAGGTCTTATTTTGTCGCGCGGGGCTGGTGTTAGTGGGGGAGGTTCGGGCATCGGTACTGGCGCAGCCTCCGGCTGGGGGGAACACGTCGTCGGCATTGGTGGCGGCATGCTCAGTGACAAAGTACTTTTCTCTGTACCCGATGAGGGCGAAACCCGTACCATGATCTACCGAACGAATAAAGAAACTGGACATATTGAGAACATGATCATCGTCACCAAAGGTGAGAATGAAATGGAGTATCGCTATTGGGAAGATTATAACTAGATCTTGAGCAGTGAACGATAATAACGTGTTTAGGAGTACCCATAAAATCTACAGTCTTTTTTTCTGGAATAGGTGAGCGGCAGGTGGAAACTGTAAACTCACTAGCTGGAGAGGTCTGTGGGTTTTTTGTTTACCATTTTTTTCTGAATTCCGATATATTAAATAGATAGAATACATATCCAAGGTAATTTAATTGAATATTCGAAAAAGATTAAAGTACTAGTTTTAGAGGGAGAAATAGTAAATGAAAAAAACATCCATTAGTAGTCGTGTTGTTTTGAGAGGGTAGGGAGAGGAGTTACGATATGCAACAATCAGAGACATTACTGTACACGTACAGGCTAACATTGAAAGATATCATGTTATTTAATTTTTGTTTGAAGTATCAGAAGTCTACTGGGCTTAAGTTGATGGCATCAATCCAGTTTCTGTTGGTCATTATGGCTACATACAAGCTTATAGTAGATAATGAAGTAGATCCTAATACGATAGCGATGTTCTTCTTTCCATTCTTAGTTTTTGTAATTATTCCTTTCTTTACTATTAAAGAAGTGAAAGCTAACTACCTAAATCACCCACAATGGCCTATTGAAAAAGATTATGAGTTTTCAAAGGAGGGTCTTCATTTTACGTACTCTGCGGGTTACAACTGGGATGAAGTAAAGGGGGTCATTAATACGCTGACTGCCTTTTATATATTACTGCCTAATCATAAATTTATATTGGTCCCCAAGCGGATTTTTTCTAGTAGACTGGAGCGCCGACAATTCAAAGAACTGTTGATAACCCAGATCGGATCAGAGAGATGGGATTATAAATTTATAGACAAAATGAGCAAATTAAATAGAAAATAACTATATTTATGGTAAATAAAATTAAAGGCTAATACATTTGTTAAAAGGAGGAACTCATATGTATCTTCTATTTTGTAGCGATCCTCTAAATTCTAAAAGTGTAGATATGGATTACCGTGAAGAGTGCGAGGTTGCACAGAGTCTTGGTTTTGATATAGGGTTGGTCAATTTCGATAATCTGATCGAGGATGAACAGGAAGGATCAGGGTCTAACCCATATATTGTTTCTAAGAATATGCGGGAGTATGTTGCTAATCAGGGAAGCGAGTACGTGAACGCGCTATACCGTGGATGGATGTTAAGGCCCAAAGTATATGGTGCTTGGACTGCAGCCTTGGAGGCAAAGCGAATCAGGATGCTGACAAGTGCTAAGAGTTATAGGAACTGTCACTATTTTCCCGATTCATACTCGTTAATTCAAAATTTTACGCCTCGGAGTGTATGGCTGGAGCGGGACCAATTGGATGCGGAGCATATTCGAGAGGCGGTCATGCCTTTTGGAACGACAGCAATAATGGTCAAGGACTTCGTTAAATCACGGAAACATGATTGGCTGGACGCCTGTTATATCCCGGATGCGTCAGATCAGGTGCATGTGGAACGGGTGATTCGTCGTTTTGTTGAACTTCAGGGGACAGAATTGAATGGAGGAGTTGTGTTAAGGGAGTTCGTACCTTTAGAATTTCTTACCCTTCACCCCAAAAGTGGCATGCCCTTGTCTAAAGAATATCGTCTATTCTTCATGTTCGGAGAGCCTGTTTTTACAGTTAATTACTGGGATGAGGCTGCATATGAGACCGTTCCTACAGATCTGGATGAATTTATTCAGATTGCACGTCAAATCCAAAGTCCATTTTTCACAATGGATATTGCTCGTACACAAGCAGGACAATGGATTATTATAGAATTGGGAGATGGGCAAGTTTCGGGACTGCCTGAGCACACGGATCTTGAAGCGTTCTATACAAATTTAAAAAAAGTGGTGGTGAACCGTGGATTATGGTAAAAGGCACAGTGCTTCTGTTGAATTGGAAGGCTGTGCCTTTCTATCAATTTTGACATTTCACAGACTTGCAATTGGGGTAGCAAATGATGGATGATAGAAGAGGGCCTTTTATGTAGAAAATAGGGCTAAAGATAGAGAGGATACTAATAATAAATAGATCGGATTTACCGTATTTTTGTATATTATTGTAGAAAAAGATCGTAATTCAGGTTATAGTAAAGGAAGAAATTAACTAGGATACCTTTACCCAAATACGTAATTGTGGAGGGAAACATGAGTACATTTAAAAATTGGTTGAATACAACTAAAAAAGGACTTGGAGACCAAGTTAAGAAGTTTAAGAATAAAGATTTTATGGAAGCTGTTGTTGCAGGCTGTGCATTAGTAGCATTTGCTGACGGTACGATTAGTCCGGAAGAGAAAACAAAAATGGCCGGATACATAAATATCAGTGAAGAATTGAAAGTGTTTGATATGGGTGAGGTCATCAACCGTTTCAATCACTATGTAGCGAACTTTGAGTTTTCACCTGAAATCGGTAAACAGGAAGCACTGAAGGCGATTGGTAAATTGAAAGGTAAGCCAGAAGTAGGCCGACTCGTCGTTGGCGTATGTAGCGCTATTGGCGCAGCTGATGGTGACTTTGATGCCAATGAGCAGCGAATTGTGGCTGAGATTTGCGGCGCGCTTGGTTTGAATCCGTCTGAATTTAGTCTGTAAATTTTACGGAAGGGAGGTGTGTTAATCAGTGGCTGTAATTAATCTGGTCAAGGGCCAGAAAATTGATTTGACCAAGGGAAACACAGGACTGACCAAGGTTATAGCAGGATTGGGATGGGACCCTGTACAGTCCAAAGGATTTTTTGGCTTCAAGAAGCAACCCAATATTGATTGTGACGCTTCTGCCATTTTGCTGGATGCCAACGGAAAACTGACTCAGTCAGATAACGTAGTGTGTTTCCACAATAAAAAAAGTCCATGTGGCTCTGTCGTGCATTCCGGTGATAACCTGACCGGACAAGGTGACGGCGATGATGAACAAATTGAAATTGACCTGGCACGTATTCCTGCCAATGTCGACAAAGTGCTTGTTGTTGTGAATATATATGATTGCGTTAACCGGAAACAGGACTTCGGCATGATCGAGAAAGCGTATATCCGCATTCTGGACGGTGCTAATTCCAAGGAACTGGTGACGTTTAATTTATCTGATAATTATGAAGGGCTGACCGCACTGGTCTGTGGAGAACTCTATCGTCATAACAACGAATGGAAGTTTGCTGCAATCGGTGAAGGAACCCATGCCGTACATATTGATGTGCTGGCTCAGCGTTATATGTAATTTTAGGTTGCTCATACAAAACTTAATGTGAAAAGGGGTTCTTACTCATGGCAATTAACTTATCCAAAGGTCAAAAAATCGATTTGACGAAAACAAATCCAGGTTTGTCCAAAATCACAGTGGGTCTCGGTTGGGACACAAATAAATACGATGGCGGTAAAGATTTTGATCTGGACGTATCCGTATTTTTGGCTAATGCGGAAGGTAAAGTAGAATCCGATAAGAACTTTGTCTTTTTTAATAACCCACAAAATGAGAACGGCTCTGTCGTTCATACAGGGGATAACCGCACAGGTGATGGCGACGGAGATGACGAGCAAATTAAAATTGATCTGGGTAGCGTGCCAGCTAACGTTGAAAAGATCGCTTTTACGATTACAATCTATGAAGCACAAGAACGCAGCCAAAACTTTGGACAAGTGTCCCGTGCTTACGCTCGTATCGTAAACGAAGCAAACAATGAAGAATTGGTCCGCTTTGATCTGGGAGAAGATTTCTCAATCGAAACAGGCGTTGTTGTAGGCGAACTGTATCGTCATAGCGGTGAATGGAAGTTCAATGCCATTGGTAGCGGCTATCAAGATGGTCTTGCAGGATTGACGCGCGATTACGGTTTGGCATAAAAAATCTATACAAAGAAAGCAGGTATGCGGAATGACCATTAGCCTTTCCAAAGGACAACGTATTGATCTGACCAAAACGAATCCTGGCTTGACTCGTGTCGTTGTAGGTCTTGGATGGGATACGAATAAATACAGTGGTGGCGCGGACTTTGACCTGGATGCTTCAGCTTTCCTACTTTATGAAGACGGCAAAGCCAAAGCTGCGGATGATTTTGTATTTTACAACAACCCGACAGGTGGAGCAGGATCGATTACCCATACAGGCGATAACCGCACAGGTGAGGGCGATGGGGATGACGAGCAAATCATCGTTGATTTCTCGAAGATTCCTGCGAACATCCATCGTATCGGGATCACGGTTACCATTTATGATTACGAGGCACGCGCGCAAAACTTTGGTCAAGTGTCCAATGCTTTTGTGCGTGTGGTAGATGCAGCAACGGATCGTGAAGTGCTGCGCTACGATTTGGGAGAAGATTTTTCCACCGAAACGGCCGTCGTATTCTGTGAATTTTACCGTCAGAATGCAGACTGGAAATTCCAGGCTATCGGTAGTGGCTTTGCTGGTGGATTGGGTGCGCTTGCTAAAAACTATGGCTTGGACGCTCAATAATATCCACTTGGGGTGGTGTCCATAGGGCGCTACCCTTTCTTTTTAAGCTATTACATTGAGCATTTTGCATAAATCCCAAGAGCATTTTCAAATCAGCAATATATAGATCGAAACGCTTTAGTTTGTCTTTATATTGTTCTTATGTGCGTTGGGAATCGAATGATCCAAAATGCTACATTAGCGTACGCTGACACATGACAAACCGACAGAAAGGTGACACAATCATGGCTGTTATCGTAGTAAAGGGACAGAAGGCGGATTTGACGAAAACAAATCCGGGCCTGACCCATGTCAACGTAGGGATTGGCTGGGAGTCCCCAGCGTCTCTGGAGCTGGATACTTCGGCATTTTTGCTAGGTCCTGGAGGAAAAGTATCGGGCGATGAGGATTTAATTTTTTATAACAATCCGACCACGCCCTTTATCACCTATTCAGACGGACAACAGTCCGGTGACAAAAAGCAATTTGCCCTTGATCTGACGCGAATTCCTGCAAACATCGAGAAGATTGCGTTTACGCTGACGATTTATGATGCGGATCAGAAACGGCAAAATTTTGGACAGGTTCAAGGTGGGTTCATTCGTTTTGCTCATCCGGTTAGTGGAGAGGTTTTGCGGTTTAATTTGGACAGTGGATTTACAGTGGAAACTGCGATTGTTATTGGTGAACTGTATCGTCATAACGGGGAATGGAAATTCAACGCGATTGGCGCAGGTTTTTCCGGTGGATTGGATGCGTTGTGCGTTAATTTTGGGATTGAAGTGGAAAATAATCCGGCTCCGCCCACGCCAGTGCCTACACCTCCGTCTCCAGCGCCTCGACCAGCACCAACGCCGCCACCAGTACCACCTGCTCCGAAGCCAGAGCCATCTGCAACACCGGTGAATCTGAATCTGCGGAAAATTGAGCTGAAGAAGAAGGGCGACACCATTAATCTGAAAAAGGGCTCAGGCGGATTGGGTGAAATCCTGATCAATCTGAACTGGAATCAGGTGCAGCAAAGCAAGGGATTTTTTAATCGCGGCTCCAAGGGTGTCGATCTGGATCTGGGCTGCTTATATGAGATGAAGAATGGAGATAAAGGCGTTGTACAGGCGCTCGGGGAAGTTTTCGGTTCTCTAAATCGCTTTCCGTACATTGCTCTGGATGGCGACGACCGAACAGGCTCTGTGAAAACAGGGGAAAATCTTCGCATCAACGGTGCTAAAATTTCTGAAATTAAGCGAATTTTGGTGTTTACCTTCATCTATGAAGGAGTCACGAACTGGTCACAAGCGGACGGGGTAGTCACGCTGTACCAGAAGGATGGGCCGGACATTATCGTTCACATGAATGAACATGACAATCGCAAAGGGATGTGTGCAATTGCCATGATCCAAAATGTAAACGATGAAACGTTTAGCATTGAAAGACTCGTGCAGTTCTATGGCGGTCATCGTGAGTTGGATCGGGCCTATAACTGGGGCATGCGCTGGTCGCAGGGTAGCAAATAAATTGAATTATCGGAGGCACTCTTTTCATGTTGAATGATTTGTTTAAAAATATCAGCGAAAACTACGGCCATTTCTTTTCATGGAGTGATGTTGTAGGTACGCTTACTGATCCAGTGAGTTGGGGGATTATAGGAACTCTCATTTTGCTGGAAGGACTTTTATCGGCGGATAACGCCTTGGTTCTCGCAGTTATGGTTAAACACTTACCTAAGGAACAACAGAAGAGAGCCTTATTTTACGGGATTTTGGGTGCGTATATATTCAGGTTCCTGGCTATCGGCTTGGGTACATTCCTGATTAAGTTCACCCTGATTAAGGTACTGGGTGCAGCTTATCTGCTCTATATCGCTTATAAGGGCTTATTCAAGTCCGAAGGTGATGGAGAAGTGAAAAACAAACCTACTTCTTTTTGGAAAACGGTATTAATGGTCGAACTGATGGATATTGCCTTCAGTATTGACAGCGTCATTGCAGCTTTCGGTGTGAGCGAGAAAGTATGGGTTCTGTTCCTGGGTGGTATTCTCGGCGTTCTGATGATGCGTGGCGTTGCTCAAGTGTTCCTCAAGCTCATTGATAAATTTCCGGAACTGGAACAGACAGCCTTTATTATGATCGCCATTATCGGGGGTAAAATGCTGGCTGCTGCTTTTGGCTTTCATATGTCGCAGATTTTATTTTTCGGCATTTTGATTGCTGTCTTTGTAGGCACAATGGTTATCAGCTCGGCGAAAAGAAAGAAAAAGGCCGACAAAGAGGCTTAATGTACAAAGTATAGCGAAATCCCTCCTGAAACTAAGGGGGGATTTCTTTTATACCCGGAGCACAGGGCTTCAGTCAGGCAAGAAAGAGCAAGAGGAGGGGAAGAGCCCTGAAATATTTTAATGATTTAACCTCTGAGGAAGTAGAAGCGATCTTTTATACTCCACCGTTGGAGTTTCATAACCGTTCTCCCAAAAGTATATTGGCTTATGCGATAGGAGCGGCTTTGTACATGCCAGCGACCCGCTCGGAAGTAGCGGAAGAGATCAAAAATGGAAAACATGAAGGGTTAACAACGGTCATTTTGGATTTGGAGGATGCGATAGGGGATCAGCAGGTCGGGCAGGCGGAACAATCGCTGGCGCAGCAGCTGTTTCAACTATTGTCTTATGTACGGACGGGGATGATGAGTGAACAGCAATTACCTTTGTTATTTGTGCGTGTGCGCTCTGTGGAGCAGTTGGAACGACTACTGAACGGTTTGGGTGAATCTTTGTCACTGCTCACGGGCTTTGTCTTACCCAAGTTCTCTTCTGATAATGGACGAGCGTATTTTGCACTCATTGCAGAATATAACCGGAGTATGCATACAGGGGCAGGAAACGAAAACAACATGCCTGTGCTGTACGGGCTACCGATTCTTGAAAGCTCCAAAATCATTTATCGGGAAACCCGCTGGAAAGAGCTATTGTCGATTAAAGAAATCTTAGACGAGTACCAGGAATATGTGTTGAATGTACGCATTGGAGCAACCGATTTTTCCAGTCTGTATGGCTTGAGACGCAGCCCGGATATTACGATTTATGAAATTGCCGTCATTCGGGATTGCATCGCAGATATTATTAACTTGTTTGGACGCGTGGGCTCAAATTACGTCATTTCCGGTCCTGTATGGGAATATTTCTCTCACCGAGAACGTGTCTTTAAACCTCAATTAAGAGTATCTCCTTTCGAAGATGCACTTGGGAAGCCGGGCCGACACTTGCGGATGGACTTCATCTCAGATGCCGTAGACGGACTGATCCGAGAAGTCATGATGGACAAAGAGAATGGGATTATCGGCAAAACGATTATTCATCCCTCCCATATTAAGCCGGTACAGGCCATGTATGCGGTGACACATGAAGAGTATATGGATGCACTTGAAATTGTTGAGCGTAACGACGGTAGTCTGGGTGTATTCAAAAGTACCTATGCCAACAAAATGAATGAAATTAAGCCGCATTTGAATTGGGCTCATCGAATTATCAATAGATCAAAAGTATACGGGGTGTTACATGAACAACAACATTTTGTCAGTCTCTTACCCAACCACGAAAACACATCTGCTGCCAATCCTGGAGCAGTTCAGCGTTAAAATTACGGAGACTCATAATCCATTCCGTCTTCCTGTGGACAAGCTGTTTGCGATGGCGGCACGGGTCAATAAAAAGCGTTCATTTTTATTTGTCAGCAAGGTGCTGGGCAAGCATATTCCGGTAAACCCATACACCTCTCTGCTCAGTGGTGCGGCGCTGGCGATCCTGCTATATAAGGAGCTTGTCCCACAAGCGGGACAACAGATGGATGAACTGATTGGAGAGGCCGTGAGAGGACTACTTAACCCAGACTATGCGAAAGAGGCCTATCGAAAGCTGATGGATGAGCGTTTAGCTTTTGCTTTTACGGAGCCGATCAAGTTTGTTGGTTTTGCCGAGACGGCTACAGCACTGGGACACAGTATGTATCGGTTGTTTGACGACGGTACCTCGTATATTCATACGACACGCGAGGATATCCCGGGCCTTCGGCCTATTATTCGGTTTGAAGAAGAGCATTCGCACGCTGTTGATCATCGTTGCTATGCACTGGATGAAGGTGCTTTTGCGGGTGATGGCCCGATTGTGCTGGTAGATGATGAAATTACGACGGGGAAAACAACGCTTAATATCATACGGGATATTCAGGAGCATTTTCCGCGTAAACAGTATGTGATTGCTTCGTTATTGGATTGGCGGACAGACAGCGACGAGCAGGCTTTCGCTGATCTGGAGGTAGAGCTAGGCATTACGATTACGCCTTTAAGCTTGCTCAAAGGAAAGATTGAGGTACAGGGAGTACCAATACTGGATCACGCAGAATATGCTGGACAGGCTGGGAACCCAGAACATGCAGCCACTAGCATGGCAGAGGTTAATAAAGATGCTTCTGGAATAATTGACCACCGTTTTGAACAGGAGGCTTCCGGTTTTGAGCGGGTAGTACACAGCTCCATGTCAACGGACGGGTACACCAATACAGCTCCTTATCTAAAATATACAGGCCGTTTTGGTCTACAATCCATTGACAATTCAGCGTTGGATGCAGAAATCACGCGTACAGCCGAACGACTGAAGCAACTTCGTTCTGGGCAACGCACGCTGGTTATGGGCACGGGAGAATTCATGTACATTCCAATGCGGATTGCAGCAGAGTTAGGCCCGGATGTGTATTTTCAATCGACGACACGCAGCCCGGTATATCCCCACCGAGAAGAAGGGTATGGAGTCGCTTGTGGTGTGACATATCCATCGCCTGAGGACAGTACGATACGCAATTTTATTTATAATGTAGACCCTGGTCAGTATGACGAAATATTCGTTTTGATGGAAAGGGAGTCGGACCTAGAGCGGATGAACCCCATGCTGGAGGCTTTGAACCGTCTGGGCTGCGATAAAGTGCATGTCGTTTATTTTAACGGTTTAACTAGACAGGAGAGTAAAGGAGCGCGGATATGAAGCAAGCACTCATGGAGCAAATACAACAGAAGAACATTCATCCGCCCAAACCTCTAGGCAGTTATCCTGCCTCGGATGTCACATTTTTATTGAAGGATTTGAGTAGGGTTACGTTGGAAAAAGGGACGGAGGATCGTGAAGAGGCGATTCAGTCGGGCGTCCATTATTCAGAAATGCTGCCAGTGGAATACGAGCCCACCGCAGAGTATATTGCATTGTTTCACGAAACGCTTGCCCAATCTGCCCAAAAGGTTGCATTAGCGGCAGCTTCTGTGGCTGAGATGATTGTGAGAAAAAGAGGCTTAAATACGGCGATTGTTTCTCTGGCTAGAGCAGGGACGCCCATTGGTATCCTGATCAAGCGTTATATTGACTGGAAGTATAGCGTATCCTTGCCGCATTACAGCATTTCTATTATTCGTGGCAAAGGCATTGACCGGAATGCGATATTATACATTTTACAGCAGCATGGGCTGGGGATTGAACTTCAGTTTGTCGATGGCTGGACGGGGAAAGGGGCAATTCGCCAGGTATTGATTGAGGCCTGCCGTGAGATGAATGCGGATTACGGGTTGCGCCTAAATGATGATCTGGCGGTGCTGGCCGATCCGGGCAGATGTTCAGAAACCTTTGGTACACGAGAAGATTATTTGATTCCAAGTGCTTGTCTGAATTCGACTGTATCAGGTTTAATGAGTCGGACGGTATTACGCGACGATCTCATAGGCCCTGACGATTTCCATGGGGCCAAATTTTATGAATCCTGGCGGTCAGTGGATCAGTCCAATACGTTTGTGGATACGGTATCCGGGTATTTTCAAGACGTGGCTGAAGCGGCCGTTGCATATGCTGAACTAATGACATTGAATCCGCCTGCGGTGACATGGCAGGGCTTACGGGATATTGAGGCGATTCAGCAGGCATTTGGCATTCGGGATATCAATCTGGTCAAGCCCGGAGTGGGGGAGACGACTCGTGTACTGCTGCGCAGAGTGCCGTGGAAAATTCTGATTGATCGCGAAGATAATCCGAATCTCCAGCATATTATGCTGCTGGCAAAGGATCGTGGAGTGCCCGTAGAGGTATTTGAAGGATTGACTTATTCCTGCTGCGGAATTATCAAGCCGCTCAAGGGGGGACAAGAATGATCTACGCAAGTGATCTGGATCAGACACTGATTTACTCCAAACGTTCGCTTGGCGTACCGCTGGAGTCCCCTGGTCTGTTGCCTGCGGAACAGATAAACGGGGCGACATCGGCTTTTATTTCTGAACAAGCCCTGCAATGGCTAAAGATACTGCCTGAAGATGTGATGTTTATGCCCGTGACGACTCGGACGATGGAACAGTATCGACGAATCACCGTGTTTCAGACGGAGTTGGTTCCCGCATATGCCGTGACGAGTAATGGCGGAAACATCATCGTTGGAGGCGAGGTGGATCGAGAGTGGAATCGACGTATTCATGAACAAGTGCGCCGTGATGGTGCTCACGCGGAAGAAGCACGTCAGGTGTTCGGGCAGGTGCTGCATGAAGATTGGGTGGTAAACGAACGCTTTTGCGACGAGTTATTCTATGCTTTCATGATTGAACGGGATCGTATGCCGCTGGAACAGGTGCTGGAGAAGGCGCGAATCATGCGTGAAATGGGCTGGGAGGTATCCATTCAAGGTCGTAAGGTGTATTTGGTACCTGCAGCCGTGAATAAACAGGCAGCCGTGGAGCATATCCGTAACCTCACGAATGGAGGGACCGTGGTTGCGTCCGGTGACTCTTTGCTAGACCGTTGTCTGCTGGACTATGCCGATTATGCGATTGCTCCGCGTCATGGTGAATTGTATCGGGAACAACTGCGGGATAAGCTGGAGGTCAATTATCGTTTTACAGAAGTGTCGGGGGTTTATGCAGCGAACGAAATCATGGCGTATGTTCATGAAATACACCGGAGTGTGTTCGCAGCTCAAACTTCATTTTCAGAATAGATAGGGGACGTGGCTCTGTGAAGAAGGTTAAAGTGTATTTTAACCGCTGGTTTTCAGTGGCGTATCATTATATGAATGCTATTCGTAACAATGAGGACGGTATTCCGTTCGAGATCTATGCGACGCACTCTGATCCGCAGCATATGGCGTTACAGGCCAGTGATGTAGCTGAAGTAGAGCCTCGCACCAGTGGTGTGGAGTACGCACGGTTTTGCGCTGATTTTTGCAGGCGGCACGGAATTGATGTCTTTATCCCACGGTGGAATATGCTCGATATTAGCAAGCATCTTTATTTGTTCGATGATATTGGGACAAAAGTGATGGTATGCCAAGATACCGAACTGCTGGAGCAACTGATGGAAAAGGATCTGTTTTATGAATCCATCCGTCAAAAGGACATTGTCACGATTCCCGATTATGCCATTGCCAGCAATGCCGAGCAGTTTAAACAGGCTTATGAGTCGTTAATAGCACTTGGGCATAAGGTATGCTTTAAGCCATGTAATGCAGAAGGCGGAATGGGCTTTCGTATCATCGACAATGAACGTAATCCGCTGGACGAACTGTTCGGACATGCGCTGAATCATATTTCGTTTGAGGAAGCACACCGCGTATTGTCATCCACAGAATCATTTCCCAATCTGATGGTGATGGAGTTGCTGGAGGGATACGAATACAGTATTGACTGCCTGGCTGACCGGAACGGAAAGCTGCTAGCGGCAGTTCCGCGTAGGAAGGCAGGAGGACGATTACGGCTGCTGGAGCAGCATCCCGAGCTGTTGGAGGTGGCACAGAAGGTCGCTGAGGCGTATCATATTCCGTACAATTATAATATTCAGGTAAAATATAACGGCGAGCATGCCAAGCTGCTAGAGATCAATCCGCGGATGTCCGGAGGACTTCATGTATCGTGTTTGTCAGGTATCAACTTTCCTTATCTAGCGGTGAAATCGGCCTTGGGTCATGAGATCGGTTCACTTCATCCGCAATACGACATTTTAGCCAGTCATATCGAGCAGCCAATCACCATACGTAAATCCGTACATTGACACACACAAATATTGTTTTCTACAATATGGTAAGGGTTTACGTCAGGAGGTACAAGCTATGACGTCAAAAATGTGGGGTGCCACGATTGCTGTGGTTAGCTACCTGATTGCGCTTTTACTAAGTTTTTGGTTGCCATTGTTTGTGTGTTTGGCGATTCCGATCCTTGGTTTGGGAGGATACAGCGCCCTCATGGCTGTTCGCCATCCTCGCCCCAATCTGACCGGTTCCGTGATTCCGGTGGTGCAGGAGCAGGTCGGTGAGACACAGCAGCATGAAAAGGAAGCTGCCGTTCGACCGGAGTCTATGACAGGACAAGTACGTCAACCAGATCAGGTGAGCAGTGAATTTGCTCAGGTGATGGAGTATTTGGAGGTACTGGAGGATATGGTGATCTCCGAGGGACAGAAGGATGCGCTTGATAACGAGATTGTCGAGAAGGCGCTGGCTCTATTTGCACGTTTGCAGCGGGTCATTCCGCTTTTGCATGAACTGAACAACAGCGAAGTGAATCATACGGTTCGGAGATTGATTTTGAAGGATTTGAATGGGCTAATTAATCCGTTTCTTCGGCTCAGCGGCGATGCGAAGCGGACCAACCGGAGGACGTTGTTAAACGGATTACGGGATGTGGATAGTAAAATATCAGTAATTGTATCCACGGTGGAGCATAAGGATCTGATGGAATTACAGAGCAAAGCGGAGCTTATTCACCAGCGTTATAGCAGTTCCGAATTGTAGGCGATTTGTAAGAAAATAAAAAAGTAGCAAATTAGCTGCTCTGAAAAACAACGATTATACTTGGGAACAGTTGTTTTTTAGAATAGGAGGTAGCGTATGGCGACCCCATGGGCTGAGTTGAAAAAAGAAGATGAACAGAAGGTGACTGAGGAGGCTTCACAGCTGATTCAGAAGGTATCACAAAGCGATGTCATGAGCTTGGATACCTTAATGGATGATATCGGTAAGTTGGGGGTTAAAACGCAGGAACGTGCGGGGCAGACCCTTAAAATGCTGGATCGTCCGGTAAACGACCTCATGTCCGGTGATCGGGCTGAGGTATCCAATATGATCTTAAAGCTGCGTGATGAATGTGAAACGCTCCAGCAGAGCAAAAATGTGAGTTTTTTTGGCAAGCTTCTGCGTAAAAGCCCGTTAAAAAACTACATTTACAAGTATCAGTCGGTGAAGACGAACATCGAGAAAATCATTACTGCCTTGAGAGATGGTAAGGATAATCTGGAAGAAAACATCGTCAGCATGAGACAGTTGAAGAAAGCCTCCATTGAAGAAATCTACAATTTACAGACGAAGATCGCCTTTGGTAATCGCCTGAAAGAACTGTTTGAGACCGAGATTGCCAAGCCGGAAAATGAAAACCGCAAGCCTCATCTGGAGCGGGGATTGCGCAAGGTGGTTACTCGTACGCAGTCTATGACCGAAATGATTTTGTTATACAATCAGGCGATTGCGGCAACGGATATTATTAATGATAACAATGATAAACTGATTGATTCTGTAAATAATGCGATTGATAAAACATCGAATCTGATCACTGTATCGGCTATGATCGCGATGGCGCTGGCGGATCAGGACAAAATCATTTCAGCCGTCGATGCGACCAACCGTACCATTGAAGATCAATTCAAGGAAAATGCGAAGCTTCTCAAAACGACGACCGAGAGAACGACAGATCTGCTTAGCAAGCCTTCTATGTCACTGGAGGCTGTGAATCAGGCGATTGGTGATTTGGTATCTGCTTTGGATCTGTCTGAAAAATCAAACCGTCGGATTATTGAAAGCTGCCATGATTATACAAGTAAAATGACAGCAATCAATGCCAACCTTAGCCAACGTTTGGGGATCGAAGGGAAAGAACCTTCCAAACCGCTGAAGGATAGTAATTCTTCTGAGGGTCTTAGCTCGTTTTTGAACTGATGACAATGTAGAATAATAGACCAATCTATGAAAAAGACGCCGGGATGACTCCGAAGGGCGTCTTTTTTTGGTTTGCCAGCAGCTAATAAAGGACATGATGAACATACATAGCATTCTCGTGCATAAACTCTTAAAAAGCGAATGACAAAAGGAGAGAGCGAGCGTATGATGTCTTTTATTTTGGGCTGTGTCATTGTCTATTTACTTGTGGCTGCCAGTAGCGAAAAAGCAGATTCAATTGTGGAGTTAAATGATTCTGTGAAATAAAATTTTTTATTGAAAATCATGCATTTTCTGATAGGATAGAGTTAAATATTGGAATCCAAAAGGAGAATGCATGCTGGAATTTTCATTTGAAATCATCGACGAATCGAAAATTAACATTGTATATCAGTATGGAAGCAGCAGCTTCAATTTTAATTTATTTTTTAACTACGGTGTGTGGACGCTGCATCCTTTTGACGGGATTCTACTGCAGAACAAGGAAATGTGCCGTCTGATCGTTACGGATCTGTTTAAGAACAAAGATTTTCATGTCATGCTGGCACGCGAAAATATTTTATTATCAACCCTGCGTACCTCTATTGATCTCAATCCCGAAACTCGGGGAGATCGATATCAGGAACAGGAATTTGATGAACTGTCTGATTTTGCCGAGACACACAGCTTTGAAGAGGTACTGCAAATCGAGCAGGATTCCGTCCGCGAACGTATGGACTTTTTCCAAAACATCATTCAAAAAATGTATATGGAAGGATTCGGCCCCGAAGACAATGATTTTAACAAGGTACAAGCTATTCTTCGAATCTATAAGGCTGCACATGACCAACTCGGAGAATTAAGCGACTTTCCCCTGAGAGGCGACGAACGACGCAGATGGTAGAGTAGACGTACTAGACGTACAAACGCAAACATCATAGAGGAGCGTGGGGAACATGAGCAGTATTTCTTTACTTAAAAAGAATGCGCAACTGGTACTGACTAAAAAGAATCTAACGAATGTGACTGCGAGAGTTGGATTGGTGCTCGATATTTCAGGATCTATGAGAAGTTTGTACAAAAATGGTACCGTTCAAAAGGTGTTGGAACGAATTGTTGCAGTAGCGAGTGCTTTGGATGATGATGGTGTACTGGACGTATGGGTGTATGATCACCGTTTTTCACGGTTACCTTCCGTTACCGAAAATGATGTTGACAACTATGTTGAAAGACATATTCTGTCCAATGATTATTTGCCCAAGTTCGGTCGTAATGATGAGCCGCCTGTGATGCGCGATGTCATCGCCAAATACACCAAGGAAGAACCCTCTTCTGATCCGGCCTTTGTTATTTTTATTAATGATGGCGGTGTGAAGCGTGGAAAAGGAGACAACATCGACAACGCGGTCATTGATTCGTCAGGAGAGCCGATTTTCTGGCAATTTATAGGTGTGGGTGAGTCCGATTTTGGTGTATTAAAGAAGCTCGACAACATACAAGGCCGTGTGGTAGATAACGCTAATTTTTTTCAAATACAAGATATCGAATCTATGGAAGATAATGAATTGTACGAACTATTGCTTAACGAGTTCCCGTCATGGTTGCAAGAAGCGAAAGAAAAGCATATTTATTAAGGATACTAAGTGTTGTAATATGCGATCCTACAAAGCTTCATATAAAAAATACAAAAAGAGAGAGTTCCGCTAGCAATGCGAAACTCTCTCTTTCTTTACACACCTCTAAAACGTATAGAAGCTCTACGGCGGTTGCCAGCGGAGCGGGCAGAATTGTTCTGAAGAAGCGAAGCGTTCGCCTTTATCCCCGGATTTTACCCTTACAGGTTCTATTCAATAGAAATCCGGGGATAACAGCGATCGGAAGAACAATCTGCACGCGCAGCGCCCACCAACCGACCAAAGGCTTCTAATCGTTTTAACCTAACTCATCCCTATTAATATCATCGAGCAAAGGATAAGCCCTGCTCCGCACCCCGAAGTATATACCTTGAGGTGGCGGAACATGGATGTTTTCCAGGCTGACAAAGATTCATCGGAACGCAAACGCTCATTTTCCTCTCGTAATGCCTTGGATTGACGAATGAATAACTGTCCGATGTCGGCAAATCCCCGCAGGAAGAGGGTTAGAAAACCGCTTTGCAGAACGTGGAAGATTGCACCGATCACCAAGCCCAGCAACCCCAACAGGAATAACAGATTTGCAGTAGCCATGTGTTCACGACCATACAAGAGATGGGGGATGGCGTACAGAAATCCTAAAGTACCGACAATCAGGGCAGTGAGTCCGAAACGTAAAATCATTATTTTTCGACCCGCTTCGCAAAGCGCAGGTCTGGGTTCGAACGAGCATCAAATACGATACCTTGAATCTTAGGACTGATTAATGCAGTGTCCGCAGAGAACTGGATCGGAATAATCGGCAGATCTTCCATCAATACATCTTCTGCCTGATGGAGCTGTTCAAAGCGTTTTGCCGGATCAAGCTCAAAGGTTGAGGATTCGATCAGTTTGTCATACTCCGGGTTGCTCCAGTTGGTAAAGTTGTTCGAATTTTTGGAAGTGTAATGCCCCAATACGCCAAGTGGATCCAGGAAGTTTCCTTCCCAGCCCATACGGGCGATCTGGAAGTTCTTCTGTTTAAAGGTATCAATGTACGTTTTCCATTCCTGATTCTCCAGCGTCACTGCAACGCCCAGGTTCGTTTTCAGCATTTCCTGAATCGCTTCAGCTACTTTTTTATGCTTGTCCGAAGTGTTGTATTTGAAGGTGATCGGTGGCAGCTTGGTCAAACCTTCTTCTTTCAGACCTTCGGCCAGCAATTGTTTCGCTTTTGCAGCGTCAAACTCATAGTATTTTTTCGGTGCTTCATCACGGAAGTCTTTGCCGGATGGCGTTGTTGTTCCGTATGGAACATAACCGTAAGCCGGAGTTTCGCCACCTTTGGTTACGCTGGTAGCCAGTGCTTCGCGGTCAATCGCGTAGGCGATGGCCTGTCTGATTTTTTTATTGTCAAACGGCTTTTGTTTTACGTTAAAAGAATAGGTGTACACACTGAAAGATGGATGCGACAGGAATTCCTTGTTGCTCTTTTCCTGATCCAGTGTATCCACGGGAAGGCTCAAAATCAGATCCAGATCGCCCGTTTTATACATTTGATAATAAGTTGTGGAGTCTTGAACCATTTTAAAATTAATCGTTGCCATCGTAATAGCATCTTTGTTCCAGAATTGATCGTTTTTAGCCAGCGTAATTTGCTCGTTATGTTTCCATTCCTTGGCTACATACGCACCGTTGCCGACCATTGTGCCCGCTTCAGCTGCCCATTTGTCATTTTTCTCAACAACCGATTGGTTTACTGGCAGATAGGCATGACCCACTGCAATCGTTGGGAAGAAGCTCAGCGGTGATTTCAGCTCAACTACAAGAGTTTTATCATCTTTGGCTGTAACACCCACGTCTTCAATTTTACCTTTGCCTGTGTTGTACGCTTCGGCACCTTTGATGTAGTAGAGGGCAGAAGGATCGTAGGCAGCTGTTTTTGGATTCAGTACCCGTTTCCAGGAGTATTCAAAATCCTTAGCTGTCAGCGTGTCACCATTTGACCATTTTGCACCGTCACGGATCGTAAAGGTGTAGGTTTTGCCGTCAGGAGATACGTCTACTTTGCTGGCAGCGCCTTCTACGATTTTACCGGCCTTATCGTATGTATACAGCCCTTCGTACAAGTTATCAATCACAAAGTAGGACGTTGTATCTGATGCGAAAGCAGGGTCTAGCGTATAAGGCTCTCCACCTGCCAGATTGGCAGTAATTTCTTGCGGGATATCTGCTTGAGGCGCAGCGGACGGGGCGTTGCTTGCTGTTTTGTCCGTAGTACCAGAGCATCCAGCCAAAGCCATTACGGCCAAAAGTAAGATGATCGTCATCCAATGCATTTTTTTCATCGTGGTTTTCCTCCATTACTGTGATTAGTTATGCCAAAAATAAGGTACACCGTACCGGGATTTATTCATCCTCCTTTCCCGCAGGTATGCCGCGTGTGCGCACTTCGATAAAGGAACTGCCGTTTTTCCTGCGGTTAGGCGAGAAGCTGCGGATCATGGTGACACCCCTCCTTGTCCAATTTGGATCTCTCTGTTGTTAATGTTGTGAGCGCGGGTCAAGTGCATCCTGAAGCCCATCTCCAAGTGTATTGAACGCCAGCATGGTGAGCGATATCATCAGCCCGGGGAAGAATAGGCGCCACCATTGACCGCTTAAAATAACGCCAAGTGAATCGTTAGCCATCGTCCCCCAGCTGGCCGAAGGAGACTGAATCCCCAGACCGAGAAAGCTCAGGAACGATTCGGCAAAAATAGCCGACGGAATAGTGAACGTCAAATTTACAATAATGATTGCCGCTGCGTTCGGTAGCAAATGTCTGAAGATAATACGTGAATGAGATGTCCCCAAGCTGCGGGCTGCTAACACATATTCTTGCTGCTTCAGCTGTAAGATTTGCCCACGCACTACACGGGCCATACCGACCCAGCCAGTAATAGATAATGCAATAATCATCGTGAGTAGGCCTGGCTTCATAATGACGAGCAGCAGAATGATGACCAGCAGATAAGGAATACTATACAAAATTTCAATAATACGCATGAGAATGCTGTCGATCCGGTCGCCCGTTTTACCGTGCCCAGCACAATAGCCAGCAACACAGCCGACGAGAATGCCAAGCACCAAATCAATGGCGGCAGCGGCAAAGCCGATCATGAGTGAAATTCTAGCACCGGCCCATGTCCGTGCCCATACGTCCCTCCCCAGATCATCCGTGCCAAACCAGTGCTCTCCCGAAGGAGAAAGATTCGTCTTCAAAAGGGATTGATCACTGGGTGCATAAGGAACCATGGAAGGTCCAATAATTGCCAGCACAATAATAATAATAAGTAGAGAAAGCCCCAACAGAGCAAGCTTGTTGTTAAAAAGTCTGCGTAGCCGATCTCGCCAGGGTGATTCTTTGGGTCTGGTCAACGTGGGGGTGGGGATCTGGCTGCGGTCTACAAGACTAAACAGGCTGTCCTTTTCGACAGTAGGTGCTGCTTTCATGTTAATCTCCTTTGCTGTCTAATTTGATTCGCGGATCGACAAGGCGATAGGATATATCAATTAAAAATAAAGTAACGACCAGAATGGCACTGTAGAAAATGGTCGTCCCCATAATCACTGGATAATCCCGATTAAAGATACTATCTACGAAGTATTTACCGATGCCGGGAATGGCGAATATTTTTTCGACGACAAAGGTACCTGTAATGACGGAAGCGAATAGCGGTCCGATAAAGGAAAGCACCGGAATCAATGCATTACGTAATCCGTGACGAAGAACTACTGCCCAAGAGGACAACCCTTTTGCTTTGGCAGTGCGTATGTACTCCTCATGCATAACTTCCAGCATGCTTGTCCGCATAAAGCGGGCGATAACGGCAAGAGGTGAAACAGCGAGAGCCAGCGACGGGAGCACCGTATGCTGCCAGGTTCCCCATGAGGCGACCGGAAGCAGATGCCATTGGACGGCAACATACTTGATTAACAGCGGTGCCAATATGAAGCTGGGTACGGAAATACCAACAATCGCGATAAACATCGAGATATAATCCAGTGGTCGATTATGGTGTAGAGCAGCCAGTGTTCCGAGCGAAATACCGGCAATAATCGCGACCACGATGGATTGAATACCCAGCAATGCAGAAGGTGGAAAACCTCGGGCAATGAGCATATTGACGTCCGTCGTTTTCGATTGAATAGACGGGCCCATGTCCAGCACTAGCAGATTTTTGAGATACAACACATACTGCACAGCGAGCGGCTTGTCCAGATTGTACCTGGCACGCATGTTTTGCAATACCGCTTCCGGAATGGTTTTGGAATCGTTCGAGAACGGATCACCCGGAATGATGTGCATGATGATAAACGTTAAAGTGACGATAATCCACAACGTAATGAACATCGTAAAGAGACGTTTTAAAATGTACATGGGGCTTTATTTCTCCTGTCTATCAAGCTGATTTACATACTACGGCTGCTGAAATTTTAAAATAAATAAAAGTATATAAGAATACTAGGAAATGATAAGACGGTTTAGGTGACATGTCAAGGTAAGGTTTTACATTATAGAACACAGGTCAAATTTTCGTCACAGGTTTTCCATTTATATAAGGCTAAGATTCCGCTTATTCCTCTCGACGAGTATCCTGCGGTATGTTATGATGATACTCTGATAACGTGTTAACGAACTAAAGCGTTTGCCACCTGTCCTTGGATACGGGGGTCACCATTGTTGGAGGGGAATAAGATGAGAAAAGCAGCCATGTTTACGATGTTGATTGGATTGATGATGATCGTGTTGGCCGGATGTTCCGGCGGTAAGGATGACAGTAAATTGATTATTGGAATTGATGATAAATTCGCCCCGATGGGCTTTAGAGATGAAAATAACGAGCTGACCGGCTTTGATATTGATTATGCAAAAGCGGCCGGGGAACAAATGGGTAAACAGGTGGAATTTCAGCCGATTGACTGGTCTGCCAAAGAATCCGAGCTGAACAGCGGACGTATTGATCTCATTTGGAATGGATACACCATTACGGATGAGCGTAAGGAAAAAGTGCTGTTCACGAAGCCATATCTGAAAAACAGTCAGGTGATTGTCATTCCGGCTACTTCCAGTCTTTCCAAGCTGGCTGATCTGACGGGCAAAACGGTCGGACTCCAGACGCTGTCTTCAGCAGCCGATGCATTGGATGCGAATCCGATCAAAAGTAAATTGAAGCCTGTGTCCGAGTACCCGGATAATGTTCTGGCTTTGACGGACTTGAAAACCGGACGTCTGGATGCGGTTGTCATTGATGAGGTCGTAGCCAAGTATTATATGTCGAAGGAACAAGGGACGTATAAGCTGCTTGATGAATCATTGGCCCCTGAGGAATACGGCATCGGTGTGAAAAAAGGAAATGAAGAGTTGTTGATGCAGCTGCAATCCGCTTTGGATGAGCTGCACAAGAACGGAAAAGCTGCTGAAATTTCGAAAAAGTGGTTTGGTGAAGATAAAGTATTAAATTAATACGTAGTGTATTGAACTAAGGGTTTAGGAGTCGAAGGTCATGAGTATGGAATATATTTTGCGAATTATGAAGCCTATGCTTGAAGGGGCACAGATGACGGTTATTTTATTTTTCATCACGCTCATCTTGTCTATTCCATTGGGTTTTATCGTTACGTTGCTGGCCAAAAGCCGAATTAAGCCAATCGCCTGGCTGATGCATACGTACATTTATGTTATACGCGGTACGCCGCTATTGCTGCAATTATTGTTCTTTTGTTTTGGTCTGCCGATGTTGCCTGTCATTGGGGAGTATCTGGTATTGGACCGGACAACGGCTGCGGTACTGGCGTTTGTACTGAATTATGCGGCTTATTTTGCAGAAATTTTTAGAGGCGGAATGTTGTCGATTGATAAAGGGCAATACGAGGCTTCGCAAGTGCTGGGCTTGAGCAAGTCGCAGACGCTGATTAGAGTCATTGTGCCGCAAATGGTACGGATCGCTTTGCCTGCGGTAACCAATGAAGCGACAACACTGGTAAAAGATACGGCACTACTGTATGCAGTAGCGGTACCGGAACTGCTGCATTTTGCCAATACGGCTGTAAACCGTGATTTCTCGATTGTACCTTATGTTGTAGCGGCGGTTATTTATTTGTTGTTAGCTTTGGTGCTGACGCTATTCTTCAGGGCGCTGGAAAAACGTTTTAAATTCGAGTAAAAGGAATGTCGGGATATGAATACTAATGCAATAGAAGTAACCGATTTGAAAAAATCGTTCGGCAAGCTCGACGTTCTGAAAAGAGTGAGCTTTAACGTTAAAGCGGGCGAGGTTGTAGCCGTCATCGGTCCTTCAGGTTCAGGAAAAAGTACCATGCTCCGTAGTTTGGTACACCTGGAAGATGTGACGGGCGGGACGATCCGCATTCATGATAAAGCACTGGTGGAAAACGGTCAGTACGCTCCGGCAGGTGACATTAAAGGCATTACCACCGGTATGGGCATGGTGTTTCAGCATTTTAATCTGTTCCCTCACTTGACGGTGCAGGATAATCTGGAGCTGGCTCCGAAGCTGGTGAAGAAGGTGAGCAAGGCTGAGCTACGTCGCCAAAGCGCTGAGTTGCTGGCTAAAGTCGGTTTGGCAGATAAAGCAGATGCGTATCCATCCCGACTGTCGGGAGGGCAGAAGCAGCGCGTGGCGATTGCCCGGGCAATGATGATGAACCCTGATATTTTACTGTTTGATGAGCCGACCTCGGCCCTTGATCCCGAGCTGACGGGTGAGGTGCTGCGAGTTATCAAAAAGCTGGCTGAGGAACATATGACGATGGTCATCGTGACCCACGAGATGAACTTTGCGAGAGATGTGGCGGATCGTGTCATTTTTATGGATAATGGCGAAATTGCAGAATCCGGTACACCAGAGCAGATTTTTGGCAATCCTCAGCTGGAGCGGACGAAGGTGTTTTTGAATCGGGTGGGGGATTAAAAATATAGTTGCTTGTTAGAGTGTGTGTCGGTGAGCAATATGTTTTTAAGCAGGAAGTATGAGGGAAGAATAAAAGCAAGGGAGATGGCAAACGCCATCTCCTTTTTGTAGTTATAGAGTATGCGAACTGTGTAACCACATTTGGGCAATATGTAGATTGAGGTTCGTATACAGATTATTATTTTTAATCTTTACATACCTACCGAAGGTATGTAGAATGAAAGATACCTACCGAAGGTAGGTTTTAAATGATGAGAGGATGAGTCGACCATGAATAAAACTCGCAACGAAATCATCTTTACGCTAATCATCAATCTTGTATTGCCTTATTTGGCTTATCGCCTGCTAATTCCGTATACGAGCAGTGTGGTGGCTCTGTCTTTTGCTGCTCTTGTACCACTATGCGACTCACTCTACAATCTTATAAGGACGCGCAAAGCAGATGTGTTCTCTGGCTTTATCTTTCTTGGTCTGATTCTGGGCGTGGTGGCCGTTCTCTTGGGCGGTGACGAACGCTTCATTTTGCTACGGGAGTCTTATGTAACCGGTATTATGGGGTTGGTGTTTCTAGGCTCGCTGCTCTTTGGTCGACCATTAATTTATTATTTTGCGGAAAGATTCACAGGTCATAATCCTCAGATAAACGATAAATGGGAGAAGCTTCCACGCTATCGCTTTAACTTCCGCCTGATAACGGCGGTGTGGGGACTCAGCCTGCTGCTGGAAGCCTTCATCAAAGTAGTGCTGGTATATTTGCTGACCATACCGACCTTTCTGGTCGTATCGTCGTTCTTCACCTACGGGCTTATTGGTTTGACGATCTGGTGGAATATAGGTTTCATTAAACGAATAAAAAGACAGACAAACGGGAGGTAAAAGATTATGCAAGATAAAGCGATGAACGACAGTCTAAAAAAGCTGCTTGAGATTGCCGAAAAGATGATTATGGAGAAAGGCTGTCGGGCGACGACACTACAGGATATTGCGGATCGCAGCGGACTGACTAAAGGAGCCATTTACCATTATGTCAAAAGCAAAGATGAATTGTTCGGTATGATTCTGGAGGCGGGAATGGAGAAAACCAATCAGCGCTTTTTTGAATCTGTCGCCCGGACTCCCGCAGGACCAGAAGGAATCAAATCCCCGCTTAACACCTTAACTGAACGGCTTCGTAACATCGGTAGTGGGGACAGCGCTGCCAGCCTGATTTTTATTTATCTACTCAGCCAACAGGATAAGCCCGCCGTGGCTGGCATTCTGAAACGTTATCATGAAGCATCTATCCTCACTGCCAAAACGTGGATCGAAGTCGGACAGCAGAATGGAGCTATCCCTGTTTCAATCGATGCGGACAGGACAGCTCGGATGTTCACCGTGTTCAAGAACGGACTGCAAGTTCAGCATAACATAGTGACCGATGGCGATAAAATCAACGAACTGGAAATTTACGAGTTCTTGATGAATGCGCTGGGCGCAGGAAGAGGCTAGGCAGCCCCTCCATTCGTCTGAAATTCTCTTAAAGTATTCCATTCGTTCAGCTATCCCTGGATTTTACCTTTAAGTTTATATTCTACTGAGGAGAAATCTAGGGATAACAGCGATCGGAAGAACAATCTGCATGCGTAGCGGGCTCACCACCATAACTCCTCCATTATCTATCTATTAGGATCAACAATTTCTTTGTCCTCGCTAAATACTTCAATCATCGTTAATGCCCCCGCCCGGTACCCGTGAATGAATGCTGCTGCGGAGTGCAGGGAAGTTGACTCGCTTAATAAATCAAACATGACTTCAATTGATTCAAACTCGACTGCTGGTAATTTGCTTTTCAACATCTCCATGAGATCACTAATTTTTTGATTCACTTTTTGAGATTCAGGGTCGGTTGAATGTATCTGTTCACTAGGACGCCATTTCCCATAATACATATCCTCTAAAATCATTTTTTATCAAACCTCCTATGAAAAGTTAAGTGTTTGTCCTCACGTGAATCGAGATTTCCCATTATGCACTGCTAATCACCCAAGCACATTTTACTGTATGTGATGGATGCATATTGATATTTATGCGTTATTTGCATAAATTTTTTTTAGTATATAAGCTGAGTTAAAAATGTACATGAGATGCCACTAGGCTGTCGGGTGGTGCTTCCCATCGCTGAAATACTGGAATTATTTTATAAAATTCAAAGAGAGCTAAACATAATAGAGTTAAAGCTTTAATTTGCTAGGTTTATATGCAAACGCTATTATTCTATAATTTCACTCAGAAAGGAGGTTAAAGTAAAAAAATACGGAATATGGAACGTATAGGTAATATACTGCAAAGAGAATCAACCAAGCAAGTGTATGGGACAAACACAAAATTTTAGGAGGTAGAGTATGTTTAATTTTAGTAAGAAAATGATGACGGTAGTTCTTGCAGCTTCCATGAGTTTTGGATTATTTGCAACAACCTCAAGTGCAGCGACAGACTATTGGCAAAATTGGACCGATGGCGGTGGGACGGTCAATGCTGTTAATGGATCAGGCGGTAATTACAGCGTAACATGGAAGGATACCGGGAATTTTGTTGTCGGCAAAGGCTGGACTACTGGATCGCCAAACAGAACGATCAACTACAATGCCGGTGTCTGGGCGCCGTCCGGTAATGGATATTTGGCTCTCTACGGGTGGACGAGAAACTCACTCATCGAATATTACGTCGTTGATAGCTGGGGTACTTATCGACCTACCGGAACGTATAAAGGTACGGTGACCAGTGATGGGGGCACATATGATATCTACACAACAATGCGATACGACGCACCTTCCATTGAAGGCGAAAAAACGACGTTTATTCAGTACTGGAGTGTTCGACAGTCGAAGAGACCGACCGGGGGCAACTCCACAATCACTTTCAGCAACCACGTGAAAGCATGGGCGAGCAAAGGAATGAATCTGGGAAGTAACTGGTCTTACCAGGTGTTGGCGACAGAGGGGTATCAGAGTAGCGGGAGCTCTAACGTAACGGTGTGGTAACCACTCAACTGCAAGCTGTTCAACGAACAGGCGCGATTGGGACTGTCTCACGGGATAAGCGGGTTTTGAGAGCTGTCTGATAGATAGGGTTTAAATGAATCGATCATGGAGGACTCACCGAGCCCTAAGTATTGTAGACAGGCCGATGACCGTTCCCCTCCAGTCTATCCGTCAGTGCGGATGCGTTGAAGGCCGTTTCCTGCCAGGCGAACGGCCTTCGACGCTGCTGGAGGCGAGTTGCAGGCCATCACGGCCTACTATTTTTCCTATCAGCTTAAAGGAGATCTATCCATGAGAAAGCTATTAATGTTTATTTTAATAGCAACAATAAGAATGATAACGATAATATAAAATGGACAGTAACGATCAACGAGGGAGCTAACGGTTACCGATTGCCTACAGAAGTGGAGTGGGAATATGCTGCAGGCGGAGGTCAGGCGAGCAAGGGCTACACATACAGTGGAAGCAATAATGCCGACGAGGTCGCATGGTATTGGAAAAACGCCGGAGACAAATACTTATCTGGAGACTGGAACTGGCCTATCATAGAGAGCAACTATAATAAAACAAAATCGATCGGTACCCGGAAACCCAACGAGTTAGGAATTTACGATATGTCCGGCAACGTCAGCAACAACGAGATATCTTTCCGAGGTAAGTTCGATGCGAATGGCTTTGGTCCCGATCAAGGGTTTCGTATAGCTCGTAGAGAATAGTCGGAACAAGGCACAACAAATGAAGGTTAAACTAACGGGCAGTTTAGGTTAATACAGTTCTACCCCACCGAGAAGACAGGGTCGGGGAGTGTCCTTATCCTGCCTTCTTGCATGTTATATGTTTTCTACTGTACTAAATTATCCAAATCCGGCTGCAATTTGGTCCGCAGAACATACAGCATGATGGCACCAACAAGGAACGCGACGGCATCCGAAATGACAAGCGACCAGACCACCCCGTGGAATCCGTTCATTCGATTAGCAATATACAACACAGGAATCAGAGTAACTCCTTGAATAACTGACATAATAAACGCGGCGGTTCCTTGCGCTGTTGCTTGAAAGATACCGGTAAACAGCGAGGTCATTCCTGTAATGAACAAGGATAAGAACGTCACATGTAGAATGTAGCTACCCATTTCAATTAATTGCGGGTCACTCGTAAATAAACCAATTAAGTGGTCGGAAATCAGGTAGACGATAACACCAAACACGATTGCTAACGCCACAATAGCTTTGATTGTAAATCCAGTGGTATGCTTCATGCGTAATTTATTCGCTGTAAAAGAGAAGGCAATCAACGGCACAACTCCCTCGCATAAGCCCATCAGAATAAACTCAGGAAATTGCAATAGGCGTGATGAAATTCCGTAAGCCGCTACGGCCTGATCCCCATAATCGACAAGAAAATGGTTAAAGATGAGCGACATTGCACCCAAGAAGATACTCATAACAAAGACGGGAACTCCGATTTTGAATACATTGCTCAGAATATCCGTGGTAGCCTTAAACCATTTAACGGAGACAGTTAAGAATTGGCTCTTATATCCCATATGGAAGGCGTAGAATGCACTCGCAACCAAGTTAGAGATGACCGTAGCAGACGCAACGCCGATCACGCCCCAATGGAAGACGAAGATGACTAGCGCGTCGAGAATAATATTCACGACAACACTGAGAATCATACCGATCATCGACGTGATTGCTGCACCCTCGGAGCGCACAATATTCTCCAGCGTGAAGAATAATACGACGAATGGTGAACCAATAAGCATAATCGTGACATAGTCCTTCGTGAATCCGAAGGAGTCAGGTGTTGCCCCGAGGCCATGAACGATTGGATCGATCAACGGGAGACCGACCGCCATCACGATAAGACCGAGAACTAAACTGCTGTAAAAGGCGAATGAAGACACATGCTTCACATCGTCATATTTTTTCTCTCCCAGCAAACGGGAGATGAATGTGCCACTACCCATGCCTATCAAGTTGCCTAGTGCCATAATGATCGCGAATAACGGCAAGGTTAGTGCGAGTGCGGTTAACATGGCAGTATTGCCCAGTGTACCAAGGAAATAGGCATTTAAGATGGAATAGATGACATTCATTGACGTACCTAGCATCATCGGTACAGCGAAGTGAGCTACGGCTTTTGCGACCGGTGCTTTTTCAAAGTAATGGAGGTTTTCTGCATCCATGCGAGTCACTACTTTCTTTATTTATTTTGTCCTTCAGTCTAACACTGTTAGGTTGTGCCTTACAGTGTTAGATGATATCATGAACCTATGAACCTGTAAAGCATAAACTTACACTGTTAGATAAAAGGGCGGATACCGATGAAAAAAAAGCAGCCTCAAATTTCGGAGGATAAGATTTTGGAAGCCTCGTGGGAGCTTCTTGGAGAGGAGGGTATCGAGAAATTCAGTATGAGACGATTGGCCGACCGGCTAGGGATTCAGGCTCCCTCTTTGTACTGGTACTTCAAGAGCAAGCAGAATCTCTATCAGCGCTTGGCCAACCAGGTATCGAAAATGATTCTGGAGGAGTTTCATTCCGAGGGGGGCTGGAAGGAGCAGCTGACGGGGCTTGCGGTAACGATGCGGAGTGTGCTCTACCGGTACCCCTGCTCCACGCAGCTCATGATGATGACGCTGCCCCACGAACCGGACATCATCCGGTTCACCAACCGTATGCTGCTCTGCGTGGAGTCGACACCGCTTGAGCAAGAGCAGAAAATGCAAGTGGTTACTACGCTTGTGAACTATGTCTCCTACTTCGTCCTAGACGATTATCAGCATGAGCGTAATGTCTCCGCTATCCTCAAGGATCAGGGAGCACTTCCGGGTGAGGAGATGATTCACCTTCTGAATTCCATGAGCGAGACAGAAGTGGGACTATTCCGGAGGATGTTCACGAACGGGCTGTTCGAGCTGATGGGGACCGACGGAGCGTTTGAGTTCGGATTGAAGCTGATTCTGTTGGGGGTTGAGCAGGTGATAAAGGAGCAGGAAAGTAGTATGTAAAAACCGCCCATCCGGTTATTGGATGGGCGGTTTCAATTAGGTTACGTTTACCCTAAATTGTTAGTGAATTTATAATCTTCTGTCTGTCTTTTGTCCTTTGTAAACGTGATTTACTTGTATTAATCATCAAGACAGGAAATATGTATCTTCAACTCAATTACTAAGCATAAAATCAAAAGAAGCATTTATAAAGTTGATGTTATTGTCATATAAAATAATGATAGATTAACTAGTACTGGAGTACATTACAGAAAAGAGAACTTTATCACCGATTTTTTTAGCACGTAATAGCGAAGAATTCGCTTTTGATATCCGCCGCTATTCAACTAAAGGGCAGTTATTCAAAGTGACTTCATATCAATGTAAGTTTTACCCGCTCAAGGATTTCGGTGTTTTAAGTCTTGTAAGAACTTCTGATTTACGCAAAGTAGCTCTCCAAGCCGCAAATCACGCGGCATTCAATGAGATATTGTTTTTTTTCGATGTGGATATCTTTTTTAATATGGACTGTATGTTCAGTCATGATTAAAATGCTAATCAAGAAAATATTACCTCACTGGGGAGGGGAACAAGGTGGAACTTTTTTACGAAATCGAAGGGAATGGAGTCCCTATAGTCATGATTCACTCGGGAGGTGTCGACTCAAGGGTATGGAGATATATGGTGCCTGAATTGGCAAAATCATTCAAGGTCATTACCTTCGATGGTCGAGGAACCGGCCGCTCGCCTGCTATGCAAGAGCCGACTTCACTTGTGGAGGATTTGCGCAAACTTCTCGAACATCTCGGACTGGATCTTGTCACACTTGTTGGCCATTCCATCGGTGGGCAAGTCGCGACTGATTTTGCGTTATCATATCCTTCTATGGTTGAGCGGCTAGTGGTGATTGCCCCTTCATTAACGGGGTTTGCATATTCGCAAGAATTTACCAATTATATAGCATCGGTGAATGCGGCCGCTCCCGATATTTCAAAACTTGTAGAGTTGTCTTTAGCCGGACCGATCTATCGGGCTACGATGGCTAGCCCCCACCGGAGATTTTTGAGTGAAATGCATACTCACTACATGACAAGGGTATTTACCGAGTGGAGGAGCTTTGATGTCCTTTGGCCAGAGCCGCCTTCGATTGAACGTTTAGAGAACATTGCAGCGAGTACGTTATTTATACAAGGAACCATAGAATGGCCGGATATGTATAATATCGCCGAGTACTTCAAGCGTGTACCTGAGATTAGGTTTGCCGAAATCAAAGGAGCTGATCATATGCTTGTCCTTACTCATGCGGAAGAACTAGCAACTAGCATCCGACAGTTTTGTCACAGATGAGAACCATACATGAATAGATTGGGTCTCTCTTGAATCAAAGTATTATAATGGGGTGATAAGAAATTTCCACTTCTGAAACTGGATTCTTTGCTCGAATCATTTTAAAGAAGGAAAACGCAGCACCAGATGAATTGGAACGCAACCCTCATTCAAGGGGATCTCGAGGAAGAAGTTTTGAACCTTAAAGAGCAACTTGGAAGAAACATCTTGGTGCTTGGAAGAGGCGAGTTAGTTAGGACGCTGATGAAGCATGATCTCGTCGACGAGTTTCGGATCATGATCTTTCCGTTTATACGGGGGAGTGGAAAGCGTTTGTTTACAGATAACATCAACACGATGTCCCTTAAGCACGTCTATACCAAGACCTTACATTCGGGAGCAGTTGAATTGACGTACCTTCCATCAAAAGAAGATAACGTTTTTCACCAAGGCTCAGACTGATAAAAACAAAGTCTGAGCCTGCCGCTGTTTTATATTGGAGCCAGTCTTATAATTATAATCCGGAGCCTCACGGTAAACTATACCAAGCTACCCTGCATCCCACAGACGGTTCTTGCGAGCTGTTATTCTGAAAATAAAGCATCCGTTGCAACCGGCTGAAGGATAGGCAGTGGCTGAAGGGAGATGGTCCGGTCGAGATGAACAAACGCATCATAACGATCCGCCATGCTGGAAGGCACGTAATTGCCGAATCGCTCATGAGCAGGCTCATATACAACACCGATGGCACGGTGGCCAATGACCGTATGCAGCATGGAAGATGCATCGGAGAGCATTACCACGCCATTTCGGCCGCCTCCCGCCCGGTGCATGCAATACTCCCAGCTTCCTGGCTGTCCGGGCGGCACGGTCATTTTCTCAACCGGAGCTCCCCAAGCTCTTCCGGCCAGTACCTCGCCCTGATAGGTCCCGAAGCCAACGGCAAACACACGATGTTCTGGATCCTCCCGCAGCAGCTGACCCACATTGACCATGCCATCAGCCATCATATCCGTTGCCCGCGCATCACCGATATGCGTATTATGCTCCCAGACAATGGCCTTTGCCGAGGCGCCGTAATAGGACATGATTCGCTTCAGTGATTCAACCATATGTCTGTCCCGTATATTCCAGGACTGCGGGCCTCCCTGGACCATCGTACGATAATAGGCCTCCGAACTGGAAGTGACGAGCATGTTCACCTCCGCATTCAGCTCTTCCTCACTTCCCGGATACGTCATGCGCCGGCTCTGAATCTGCTTCAGTAGCTCAACCACTTCTTTCTCACAGCTCTCCGAGAGCAATCCTGCCGCAATGCCATAAGCCTGATGGTCCCTGCTATATGGATCAAAACAGGCATATGTCCTGCGGGCCTGTTCCAGCTGGGGAGACTTGGTCTCCTCCAAATAACCGATGATTGCCTCCATCGATTCCCATAACGAGTACATATCGATGCCATAAAATCCAACCTTGGGACAGCCACTGCCGCCCCCTTGATTCACTTCATTGTAATCCTTCAGCCATTCCGCGAAATCACGAATATCCGTATTCGCCCACATCCAGGTCGGCCAGCGAGTAAAATCACCCAGTGCATCGGTTGCCGAAGAATCGGCCCCCTTCATTCCTTTAACATACCGGTTCAATCGATAAGCAGAGGGCCAGTCTCCTTCCACGCCGATAATGTTAAATCCCTTGCTTGCAATTAGCTTCTTCGAAAGCTCGGCCCGAACTCGGTAAAAATCAGACGTCCCATGGCTCGCCTCGCCAAGCAGCACAATATCTGCATCTCCGATGGCCTTAACTATGCGGTCTAGATTCTCCATTCCGTCCAATGGGATAAATAAGGCATTCAGCTCTTTCAAATATGCATTCTGCTCTGATAGATTATCATTAGAATTCATGAATTTGTTCCCTCCTTTAGACGGTATGAGTGAATTATTTCCGATTTGTCCATTCATTAACCCAAAACAGGCCTCCCTTAGTGATAAGCCCGGGTAAGTCTGATCGGGGCGAAATTTGAATTGATCTAACGGGACACGATAGCTTAATAAACAACTAAGACACGGCTACCGGCATGGATCGGCCATGTTGTACTAACGGGCAAGATAGCGTGACGAAGTAATCTCGATAAATAAATAGAGGCACAGCTAATTCAGAAGATCGGCTGCCATTTACATTAGTCTAAAAACCATTCAAATAAAATCGGAGCGCATCGGAAAGTGTTATGGTGTTGAGAAATTGGAAGTCATAACAAAAGGCTGAAGTAATTAAGATAATTGTAAAACGTTGAGGATAAGGAAGGTTACTAAAGTCCTCCACGGCGAAAAAGATGCCCGATTTTTAGCATAGTACCACAGCAGTTCAAGGGATATCATTAAGATGTGCGCAAAAAAGGAGGAGAAATAGAATGTCCGTTGAACGTTTTCATATTCACATTGCAGATGAAGTCCTTGATGATTTGAAAAGAAGATTACACCACATCCGCTGGCCGGATCAATTGGAAAACTCAGGCTGGGATCGAGGTGTTGATTTAACTTATTTAAAATCCCTTGTTTCGTATTGGCGAGAACAGTATGATTGGCGCGAACAAGAATCTCAGTTAAACCGTTTTTCCCAGTTTCGCTGCAACATCAATGGAATTGATGTGCACTTTGTTCATGAGTACGGAAAGGGTCCCAATCCCATGCCCATTATTCTAACCCACGGATGGCCAGATAGTTACCTTAGATATCAGAAGATTATTCCTCTTCTTACAGATCCATCTAGCTATGGAGGTGATCCTAAGGATTCTTTCGATGTCATTGTCCCTTCATTACCTGGTTTTGCGTTCTCTAGCTCTCCTGACCATCCTGGTGTCAACAATTATCAGGTTTCCGAGATGTGGGCTAAATTAATGACAAAAGAATTAGGATACGATAAGTTTGCTGCAGCAGGTGGGGATATAGGCTCCGGAGTTACGAGATATCTGGCATCGAATCATCCTGAACTTTTATTCGGGATTCACCTAACAGATATTGGTATCATAAGAGATCTCCTTACGTCCCATGAGCAGGTAAAACTTTCAGAGGAAGAACTTCAATACAAGAAAAGAGCATTAGAATGGCTTTCTCTAGAGGGAGGGTACATGTCGATACAATCGACACGTCCACAGACTCTTGCGTATGGACTTTCTGATTCACCAGCAGGCTTAGCCGGTTGGATTATTGAAAAATTCCGAGCTTGGAGTGATTGTGGGGGTGACCTCCGTCAAAGATTTAGCGAAGATGAACTCATTACGCATATCATGGTTTATTGGCTTACTAACACAATCGGGTCGTCAACGCAGATGTATTACGAAAATTCACATTCTCTGCCGTCATTAGGCTATATAAAAGTACCAACTGGGGTTGCATTATTCCCAGCAGATATAGTATTACCACCAAAAGACTGGGCAGTACGCAATTTAAATATAACTCGCTGGACTACCATGGCTCGTGGTGGACATTTTACGGCCATGGAAGAGCCAGAGCTTTTAGCCCAAGAAATTCGTACCTTCTACAAGCCTTATAGAGTGGAAGAGTGACTGTTTATGATGGAGCAGATACCTTAGAATAATATTCAAGAGCAAAAAGACCTTTTGAGTATGTGCGAGCATCCAATTGATTCAGCGTTTGTTTGATGAAAAAACTACGGATAAAATCTTTTATTCGAATGCTATTAAAAGGTATTTCAAATAATTTTAAAATGCGCACTGATACGCTAACGGGTACATTAGTTGAAACAAAAAGGTTGCCGGGGTAGCCTTTTTTTATTTTATGTTAGGCTAGTAGGACCAACTTACCAGTTGAGGCCGATTGGATCAATAAATCTGCCTTAAATGATGTGGGTTAGTATCCATTATTAAAGGCGGATTTACGAAATTCAATATAAGGCTCCTTAATGTTGTAAAACCGTGTTTGCTGGCGATACCTCAATAATGTAAAAAATTACAATTCATTATCGTTCCCAAAAGCATGCTTATAGGAACGATAATGAATTAGTCTATTTCACGTCCCCAAATGTGTACAAATAATTATTGGAATGTTTCAGTATTAATGGTCCCTTTTTTGGAACTGAAAGGGGGATGCATCATATAGTAGATATGGCTTATGTTTGTGTGTCGGCCGGCCAAATACCAAGCTACTTTCGACGCTACTGTTGAACAAGAGCATGATGCCCAAAAAGTCGTCACAAGATATCTAACTGCTATTCATGAAATGCATTTATCGGATGCAGTAGATATGGTCAAAGATTCATGGTACCTTTTAATGAAGAAAAACAAATTCGAAAGTATAAGCAGTACAGTTATAGAACTGATTTTGATAACTTGGTTATTAATTGGTATAATTTACATGTAGTAATCAGCAAAATTAAATGATATATTATGTATCCGGCCGTAAGATAGGCTGTGATGTAATAGTTAGATGGACTTCAAAAAATTCAAAGGATTACCTACGAGGTATTATTTACCAGTAGCATGAATCATCGAAGTATGATATATTATTATTCCGGGCGTTGATATGGCCGGAAATGATTGATCTTTGAAAACTGAACAACGAGTGAGTAAAACGATTTTGTTCGCAAAATCAAACAAGAGATATTTTTATCTCGTCAGTTTCAACATGAGCTTATCGCTCTTTCTATAAACCAGCTTCGGTTGGTCTTTAATGGAGAGTTTGATCCTGGCTCAGGACG